>NZ_JBBKZU010000017.1:0-131979 GCF_037889935.1 Variovorax ureilyticus | reverse complement strand
GTCGTACACGGTGACCGTGCTGCCGGCCTTGCCCTTGCCGGTGATCTCCGGACGGGTGTCGTCGGTCACGCCGTTGGGCGCAATGTTGCCCTTGATCGCGCCCTGGTCGTCTACCAGCGCGCTGATCGACACTTCGACTTTCGAGGTGTCCAGCGACACGTTCACAGGCGCGCTCGGCGCGCTCGTGTTGCCGGCCGGATCGGTCACCACCGTCGTGAAGCTGTGCGAGCCATCAGCCAGGTCGGTGCTCGGCGTGAAGCTCCAGTTGCCGCTGCCGTCCACCGGCACCTCGCCGAGCTTGGCCCCGCCGTCGTACACCGTCACCGTGCTGCCAGGCTCGGCCTTGCCACTGAAGGTCGGACGGCTGTCATCGGTGGTATCTCCGTTGGACAGCGGACCCTGCTTGGCGCCCACGTCGTCCGTCACCACCAGGCCGCTGACCGGCTCCGGCGCCTTCGTGTCGACCACGAAGTTCCACACGCCCGTCGCATCGCTGGTCTGGCCCACCGGGTTGGTGGCCGTGGCCGTGATGTTGTGCGCACCGTCGGTCAGGTTCGTGCCCGGCGTGAAGCTCCACTTGCCGTTCGCATCGACCTGCGCCTGTCCGAGCAGCGTCGCGCCGTCGTACACCTTGATGGTGTTGCCCGCCGTGCCCGTGCCGAGGATGGTGGGCCGGGCATCGTCGGTGACTTCGCCCTTTTGCAGCATGTGCACGGCGCCCACGTCGTCCTGGATGTTCTCGATCACCGGCACCTCCGGGCGGCCCGTGTCGACCACGACCGTGTAGCCCGCGCTCGGGGCGGTCTTGTTGCCCGCAGGATCCATCTCGATGGCGGTGAACTCGTTCGAGCCCGACGCCAGCGGCGTCGTCACTTCCAGGCTCCAGTTGCCGTTGGCGTCCACGGTCGCACGGCCCAGGTCGTGGCTGCCGCTCGCGTCCTTCACCATCACGATGATGGTGTCGCCGGCCGTGCCCGTGCCATGAATCACCGGACGGCTGTCGTCGGTGGTCGCACCGCTGGCCACGTTGCCGGTGACCAGGCCCACGTCGTCTTCCACGCCCGTGATGGCGAGCTTGCTCGCATCCGGCGCGGTCAGATCGACGCTGAACTCGAACGGGTCCGAATGATCGCTGGCGTTCCCGGCCTTGTCGGTCTCGGTGATGGTGATCGAGTGCTGACCTTCGTCCAGGCCTTGCTCCGGCGTCAGCGACCAGTTGCCCTTGTCGTCGACCACCACGCTGCCGATCTCGACGCCGTTGTCGTAGACGGTGATCGTGCCGCCGGCTTCGCCGCGGCCGTTGAATTCAGGCTGCGCATCATCGGTGACGCCGCCCTTGGCGATCGGTCCGGTGACCTCGCCGACGTTGTCGATCACGCTCTTGAGGCCGTCGCCCAAGTCGGGCTTGGCCGGCGCGGTCGCATCCACGCTGAATTCGAACGGGTCTGACGGGTCGCTCTCATTGCCCGCCGGATCCGTGACCGTGATGCGGATGCTGTGGTCGCCGTCCTTGAGCTCCTGATCCGGGGTGATCGTCCAACTGCCGTCGCCATCCACCACGCCGCTGCCGATGGCAACCGGGCCGGCGGGCGTTTCGTCGTACAGGGTGATCGTGTCCCCGGGCGTACCCACGCCGGAGAACTCGGGTTTGCTGTCGTTGGTGGTGTCACCCGGCTTGACTGAACCGATGATCGCCGGCTGGTCGTCGTAGACGTCCTCCAGAGTCTGGCCCAGATCAGGCTTGTCAGGCTTGACCGTGTCCACTTCGATCACGAACTCGGTGCCCGGGCCGGTGTTGCCCGCCGGGTCGGTGGCGGTCACTTCGAGGACGTGATTGCCTTCGGTGAGCGGCGTGTCCGGCGTGAAGGTCCAGACGCCGGTGTCCGGATCGGTGTCGACGACGCCGATGACCTCGCCGTTGTCGGTGATGGTCACCTTGCTGCCTGGCTCCGCGGTGCCGCTGAGCGTCGGGGTGTCGTCGTTGGTGGATTGGCCGCTCGTGAGCGGACCCTCGACGGGAGCGACGTTGTCCACCACCGAGCCGATCTCGGGCGCCGCAGGCGCCTCGGTATCGACATGCACGGGCACGGTCACAGTCGCGCTGTTACCAGCCTCGTCGGTCTCGGTGACGAGGATCGAGCCCCCGCCATCGGGCAGCGGCTCGGCCGGTGCCGGGGCGGTCCAGGTGCCGTCCGGCTTGACCACCGTTTCGGTGACCTGGCCGTCCGGATAGGTGATGGTGATCCTGTCGCCGGGCTCGCCGGTGCCGCTCAGCGTTGGCTGGTCGGTGCTGGTCAGGCCGGATTCGTCCACCGCGCCATCGATCTTCGCGCTGGGAATCGAGGCCACGGTGTCGATGGCGAAGTCGAACGGGTCCGAACGATCGCTGACGTTGCCGGCCTTGTCGGTCTGAGTGATGGTGATGGAATGCGCGCCCTCCCCCAGATCGATGGGCGGCGTGAACTTCCAGTTGCCGCCGCCTTCGACGACAGCCTCGCCGATGACCTTGCCGTTGTCGTAGATGGTGATGGTGCCGCCGGGCTCGCCCTTGCCGGTGAACTCGGGACGGGTGTCATCGGTGACGCCGCCCTTGGCGATCGGTCCGGTGATCTCGCCGACGTTGTCGATCACGCTCTCGAGATTCTTGCCCAGTTCAGGCTTGGCGGGCTTGCCGGTGTCCACTTCGATCACGAACCCGGTGCCCGGGCCGGTGTTGCCCGCCGGGTCGGTAGCGGTCACTTCGAGGACGTGATTGCCTTCGGTGAGCGGCGTGTCCGGCGTGAAGGTCCAGGCGCCGGTGTCCGGATCGGTGTCGACGACGCCGATGACCTCGCCGTTGTCGGTGATGGTCACCTTGCTGCCCGGCTCGGCGGTGCCGCTGAGCGTCGGAGTGTCGTCGTTGGTGGATTGGCCGCTCGTGAGCGGACCCTCGACGGGAGCGACGTTGTCCACCACCGAGCCGATCTCGGGCGCCGCAGGCGCCTCGGTGTCGATGGACACCGGCACCAGCACCGTCTTGCTGTTGCCGGCCTCGTCGGTCTCGGTGACGAGGATCGAGCCACTGCCATCGGGCAGCGGCTCGGCCGGTGCCGGAGCGGTCCAGGTGCCGTCCGGCTTGACCACCGTTTCGGTGACCTGGCCGTCCGGGTAGGTGACGGTGATCCTGTCGCCGGGCTCGCCGGTGCCGCTCAGCGTTGGCTGGCTGGAGCCGGTCAGTCCGGATTCGTCCACCGCGCCATCGACCTTTGCACTGGGAATCGAGGCCACGGTGTCGACGCCGAAGTCGAACGGGTCGGAAGGCTCGCTCTCGTTCCCCGCCGGGTCGGTTTCGGTGATGGTGATGGCGTGTGGGCCCTCGCCCAGGTCGACGGGCGGCGTGAAGTGCCAGTTGCCTTGGTCGTCGACCGTGGCTTGGCCGATCTCACTACCGTTGTCGTAGATGGTGATGGTGTTGCCCGGCTCGCCCTTGCCGGTGAACTCGGGACGAGCGTCATCGGTGACCCCACCCTTGGCAATCGGTCCGGTGATGCTGCCGTAGTCATCGATGATGGGGCCGAGGCCTTCGCCAAGGCTTGGCTTCCCTGGCGGCGTGCGGTCCACGCCAAATTCCAACGGCTCCGACGGAGAGCTCGTGTTGCCCTCCGAGTCGGTTTCCGTCGTGGTGATCGAGTGAGGTCCCTCGGACAGGTCGACGTCGGGGGTGAACTGCCAGTTGCCGTCGCCGTCGACGACGGTCTTGCCGATGACCGTGCCGTTGTCGTAGATGGTGATGGTGTCGCCCGGGCTGCCGGTGCCGGTGATTTCCGGGCGTGGGTCGTCGGTGACGCCGTGGTTCTCGATCGGTCCTTGGATCGGCCCGAAGTGGTCGGTGGCGCCAGCCCGGCCCGGGGTCGGCACGGTCTTCGTCGGGGGCTCGGATTTTGCCGGCTCGATCCACAACGCCGATGACGAACCGCCGCCGCTCGTCGCCACGAGGCCACCGGCAGCCAGGCCACCCAACATCAGCAGCGGCCAGAAGACGCCACCGTCATCGTTGCCATCGGCGGGGACAGGGTCGCCCGCCAAAGCCACTGCAGACATCTCGCCGTCGGCCAGGGAGAAGATCTCGCCGCCATCGGTGCGACCGAAGCGATAGAGCTGGCCATCCTCGGCCTGGCCGTACAGGCCGGGCGGGTCGGGCAGGAGGAAGTAGCCCTCGAGAATCGCGGCCGGCTGGGTGTCGCCCTCGAGCGTCAGGTGCAGGTCGTTGCCGACGCGCGCGAGGGTGGCGTTCTCGGGCGCGGCCTCCCCATTCAATTTGAGAAGGTATTTGGAACCTGCCTGCGCCTTGATTCTGATGGGCGCCTCGGCATTCAAGGCCATCGCCTCGCTCGTATTTCTGCCGCCCTTATTGATCACCAAAGCCGTTTTCTTAGAAGCCATCGATTGCTCGCGAATAATTAAATTGATAAACCAAAATTCTTCGAAAGATCATTCCGATCGAATCGGAATTCATGGAATGACCCCACCCCATTGAAGCCGGGGGACTGTATCGAGCAACGAACCAAAAACGTATGAGAAAACTCCGAATCCCTCAGGCCTGCTGCCCAGATGCAGGTTTTTCGGGCCTCGTCAAAATGAATGCGTGAAATAGTTGACACACAAGGATCATTTGGCGCCGACCTGATCTGTGCAAAAAGCCTGCAAAAGAATTGCCGCTGATCTGTGGAACGCGAAAATTCGAGGGGGGTTCAGAAAGAAGATCCTGGGCGCGTCGCCGCGTGCGTCGGCGCGACCCAGGCGAGCGAGTTCGCGGCCGAACGCGCTTCGCCAGGCGGGGGTGCGGCCTCAGATCTCGAACTGCGGCTGCAATTCGCGAATGCGCTTCATCGCCACGCCGGCCGCGGCGGTGCGCGTCTCCACGCCAAGCTTGACGTAGACGCGCTCCAGGTGCTTCTTGGCGGTGGCCGGGCTGCTGCCCAGGATCTCGCCGATGTCCCTGTTGGTCTTGCCCTTGACGACCCAGTACAGCACCTCGGCCTCGCGCAGGGTGAGTTTCAGGCTCAGGCTCATGGCCTCGATCACTGCGGTGCCCGAGACCTCGCGCATGATGATGAGCCACTCGTCGCCGCCGTCGTCGTGGCCGGTCTGCTGGTGCAGGCGCAGGTTGAGACTGGCAGCTCCCTGTGCGATCGACAACACCGGCGGCTCGACCTGCCGCTCCAGCGCATCGGGCAGATGGCGCTGCAGCCACTCGATCACTGCCGGCGGCGTCGCCGGCGCGCTGGTGCCGCAATAGCGCAGCAGCAGTTCGCGCGCGAGCACGGTCTGCCAGATCAGCCGGCCCTCGGGCATCCGCACCGTGAAGCTCGCATAGCCGAAGGCATCGAGCGCATTGCGCGCCTGGCCGGCCTGCCGCGCATCCTGCCGCGCACGGCGCGCGCCCTGCAGATGCACGTTCATGCGCGCGAGCACTTCCTTGGGCTTGATCGGCTTGGTGACATAGTCGACGCCGCCGGCCTCCAGCGCGGCGACAAGGTGCTCGGTCTCGGTGAGGCCGGTCATGAAGACGATCGGGATGTGTGCGGTCGCTGCATCGGCCTTGAGCCGGCGCGCGACTTCGAAGCCGTCGATGCCCGGCATCATCGCGTCGAGCAGGACGATGTCGGGCTTGGCCTGCGCGGCGCGCTGCAAGGCCTGCTCGCCGCTGGTGGCGACGAGGACGGTGTAGCCGGATTCGTCGAGCGCATCGTGCAGCACCGCGAGGTTGTCGGGCACGTCATCGACGATGAGCACGAGATCGGTGCTGCCGTCGCCTTCGCGGAGCGACTGCACGAGCGGCGGGGTGGACGGGGTCGAATTCACGCCGCACCTGCCGCCGCATTCAACGCGCGGGTCATGGCTTCGAATTGGAACCGGCGGGCCAATCCGCGCTGGACGGAAGTCCACGCCGTGCATTCAGGCTGCGCTGCGTCGATGTCATCGAGCTGGTTCATGATTCCACGAAAGTAGCCGAGGCTCACCGCCTCCTCGAGCGCGCGAAGGCGCTCCGGCGTAGGGACGGCGGTGCGCGGCGCCTGGGGCGCGGGGGCGGGTGGCGCTGCGGCGGCGTCGGTCCACTGCAGGGCCAGTCGGCGCTCGAGCCAGTCGAGCAGCTCGCTGTGCCGCACCGGCTTGACGAAGAAGTCCTCGGGTGAGATGCCGACGTCGTTCTCCAGCCGCTTGTCGAAGGCATTGGCCGAGACGATCGCCACCGCGGCGTCGGCGAGCCCGAGCGCGCGCGAGCGGCGGATGGTTTCCCATCCGTCGATGCCCGGCATCGCCAGGTCGACGAACATCGCATCGGGGCGCCAGCCTGCCGCGATCAGGTCGAGCGCATCGTGGCCGCTCGCAGCGGTGCGCAGCTCGAAGCCGAGCGGCGCGAGCACATGCACCAGCAGGTCGCGATCGGCCTCCTCGTTGTCGACCACGAGCAGGCGCCGGCGCTTGCCTTCGTAGCCCCTGCGCGCGCGAGGCGCTCGCGCGCGGCGCGCACTCGCCACGGGCGCTTCGTGCACATGCGGCAGGAACAGGCGCACGCGGAAGACCGAGCCCACGCCCAGGGTGCTCTGCACGCTCATCTCGCCGCCCATGAGATCGATCAGCATCTTCGCGATCGTGAGGCCGAGCCCCGCACCCGACGCCGCGCCCACCGCGGTCGATCCGCGTGCAAAGGGCTCGAAGATGCGGCCCAGCTCCTCGGGCGACATGCCCGTGCCGGTGTCCTCGATCTCGATCGCGGCGAATTCGCGCGCATAGCGCACGCGCAGCGTGACTTCGCCGGCCGCGGTGAACTTGATCGCATTGCCGAGCAGGTTGATGAGGATCTGCCGCACGCGCTTCTCGTCGGCGCGCACCACCTCCGGCAAGGTGCCGGTCGGCTCGAACCGGAACGCCAAACCCTTTTCGAGCGCCTGCAGCTCGAACATGTCCGCCAGCTCGCGCATGACTTCGGCGAACTGCATCGGCTTCGCGACGAGCGTGAGCTTGCCGGCCTCGATGTGCGCGATGTCGAGCGTGCCCTCGATCAGCGACAGCAGGTGCTCGCCGCCGCGCTTGATGACTGCGACCGCCTGCCGCCGATGCGGCGGCACCGCGCTGTCCTCGCCCATCAGCTGCGCATAGCCGAGGATGCTGTTGAGCGGCGTGCGAAGCTCGTGGCTGATCGCGCTGATGTAGCGGCTCTTGGCCTGGTTGGCCTGGTCGGCGGTGCGCTTAGCTTCCTGCAGCGCGCGATCGGTCTCGCGGTGCAGTTCGATCTCGCGCATCAGCAGATGGGTCTGGCGATTGGATTCTTCCTGCGCCACCTTGCGGCTCTGGTGCGCGAGCACCAGCCACCACGCGATGATGCCGGCGATCAGCAGCAGCGCCATGTAGGCCTTGAGGAAGCCGGAGCGCAGCGCGGCGGGCTGCATGTCGAGCATCGCGCTCTCCGTCAGCGCGCCTTCGGCCAGCGCTCGCAGCTCCTGCTGGTAAAGCACGCCGAACACCGCGGCGAGCAGCGGCACGAGGATCAGCATGAGCAGCAGGAAGTGCCCGAGCCCTGTGTCGAGATAGGGCCACACGCGGCGCGGCAGCAACCAGCGCAGCGCGCCGGACCACTGCGCCGAAAGGCTCGCCTGCGGCTTGCACAGGTCGCCGCAGCGCGCATCGAGCGTGCAGCACAGCGAGCAGATCGGGCCCTGGTAGGCCGGGCAGTGCGCCATGTCCGGGCCTTCGTAGTCGCGCTCGCAGATGGCACAGCGCTGCACGGCGAGCCGCTGGTAGCTGCCGGCATCGTTCTCGACGCGCGCCCAGTGCACGGCGTCCACGGCGGGCCGCGCGATGTAGTACTTGCCGCGCGTCGCCCATGCGATGACGGGCGAAGCCACGAAGGCGGTGCCCAGCGCGATCAATGCCGAGAACGCCTGCGCGAGCGGCCCGAACACGCCGAGATGCGCGGTGATCGACACCACCGACGCCAGCGCCATCGCGCCGACGCCGACCGGATTGATGTCCCACAGATGTGCGCGCTTGAACTCGATGCCCGGCGGCGACAGTCCGAGCGGCTTGTTGATCACGAGGTCGGCCACCACCGCCATCATCCAGGCAATGGCGATGTTCGCGTAGAGACCGAGCACGTCGCCGAGCGCCTCGAACACGTTCATCTCCATCAGCATGAAGGCGATGAGCGCGTTGAACACCACCCACACGACGCGCCCGGGGTGGCTGTGCGTGACGCGCGAGAAGAAGTTGCTCCACGCGAGCGAGCCCGCGTAGGCATTGGTGACGTTGATCTTGAGCTGCGAGATCACGACGAACACCGCGGTCGCGATCACCGCCCAGCCGTAGTTCGGGAAGACGTACTCGTAGGCGGCGAGGTACATCTGGTTCGGATCGATCGCGCGCTCGGGCGGCACCATGTGGCTGATCGCGAGGTAGGCGAGCAGCGCGCCGCCGAGCATCTTGAGCACGCCGAGCACCACCCAGCCCGGTCCGCCGGCCAGCACGCCGGCCCACCAGCGCGCGCGGTTCGCCGGCGTGCAGGCCGGCATGAAGCGCAGGTAGTCCGCCTGCTCGCCCATCTGCGTGATGAGCGCAATGCCGACGGTGAGAGCGGCACCGAAGAGGTGCAGGTCGAACCCGATCGAGGACGACTTCACGCCAACATAGTGCGCAATGCCGGAGAACGCACCAGGATCGCGCGCCAGCACATAGCCGAAGGGCACCACCAGCATCAGCAGCCAGATGGGCTGTGTCCAGACCTGAAGGCGGCTGATGGCCGAGATGCCGTGCGTCACCAGCGGGATGACAACCAGCGCGCAGATGAGGTAGCCCCACACCGGCGGGATGCCGAGCGCCAGCTCCAGCGCATAGGCCATCACCGCCGCTTCGAGCGCGAAGAAGATGAAGGTGAAGCAGGCGTAGATCAGCGAGGTCAGCGTCGAACCGATGTAGCCGAAGCCCGCGCCGCGCGTGAGCAGGTCCATGTCCACGCCGTAGCGCGCCGCGTAGACGCTGATCGGCAGGCCCGCCAGGAAGATGATGAGCCCGGTGACGAGGATGGACCAGAAGGCGTTGACGAAGCCGTACTGCACCAGCAGCGTGGCGCCGACCGCTTCGAGGATCAGGAAGGACGCCGCGCCGCCGAAGGCGGTGCTCGCCACGCGCCATTCGGGCATGCGGCGAAAGCGCTGCGGGGTGAATCGCAGCGCGTAGTCCTCGAGCGTTTCCCGGGCGACCCATTTGTTGTAGTCGCGTCTCACCTTGACGATGCGCTGCGGCGCGTCGTCGCTCGGGGCGTGGGGAACGGCGGTCGGGTGCACGGGGAAACGGTGCAACAGTCGTGCCACGGCACGACTGTTGCAAAGCGATGGGCCTGCCCATAATGGCCGCGCAGAAAAAAGCGCGAAGGCCCGCCCATGGAACTGACACCCAGAGAAAAAGACAAGCTCCTCATCTTCACCGCCGCACTGCTGGCCGAGCGGCGCCGCGCGCGCGGCCTCAAGCTCAACTATCCGGAAGCGGTGGCCATGATTTCCGCCGCGGTCATGGAAGGCGCGCGCGACGGCAAGAGCGTGGCCGCGCTCATGAGCGAAGGCCGCGCGGTGCTGACCCGCGCCGACGTCATGGAGGGGGTGCCGGAGATGATCCCGGACATCCAGGTCGAAGCCACATTTCCCGACGGGACCAAGCTGGTCACCGTGCACCAGCCGATTGTCTGAAGCGCCCTGAACAACAAAAAAGGACCCTCATCCATGCGTTCATTCCATCGCTCATCCGCCCTCGCCTTCCTCATCGCCCTGCCGCTGGCTGCCAGCGCGCACACGGGTGTCGACGGCGGAATCCATCACGGCTTCGCGACCGGCTTTTTTCATCCGCTGACCGGCGCGGATCATCTGGCGGCGATGGTGGCCGTCGGACTCTGGAGTGCATTGACGGCGCGCCGCGCGTGGCCCGACCTGCTGTGGGCGCCCACGGGATTCGCCGTGATGCTGCTGGCCGGCGCGCTGGCCGGACTGGCGAGCATCCACCTGCCGGCCGTGGAGCCGATGATCGCCGCGTCGCTGCTCGTGCTCGGGCTGCTGGTCGTCACGCAGCGGCGCCTGCCCGCGCTTGCGGCCGCGTCGCTGGTGGGTGTGTTCGCGGTTTTCCACGGCGTGGCACACGGACAGGAACTCGCCAGCGAGTCCGGCGCAGCGCTGACCCTGGCCGGCATGCTGGCCGCGACCGTGCTGCTGCATGTGGTGGGCATTGCCGCCGGCTGGTCGCTACGCCACGGCCATCGCTGGGCGCCTCGACTGGCAGGTGCGGGCGTGGCCGCCTTTGGCGTCGCGCTGCTCGGCGGTCTGGCCTGAGGCGGTTCCGATGATTCCCGGCGAACTCATCACCGACGAAGGCGACCACGTCCTGAACCCCGGCCGCCGCACGATCACGTTGGTCGTGCAGAACACCGCGGACCGCCCGATCCAGGTCGGCTCGCACTACCACTTCGCCGAGACCAACGGCGCTTTGGGCTTCGACCGCGAAGCCGCGCGCGGCATGCGGCTGAACATCGCATCGGGAACCGCGGTGCGTTTCGAGCCCGGCCAGCAGCGCACCGTCGAGTTGGTCGATTTCGCCGGCGACCGCGTGGTCTACGGATTCCGCGGACTCGTTCAAGGGAAGCTCTGATGGCAACGATTGGAAGGCGTGCCTACGCCGAAATCTTCGGCCCCACGGTGGGCGACCGCATTCGCCTCGCCGACACCGACCTCGTGATCGAGGTCGAGGAGGACTACACCCTGCACGCCGGCGGCTACGGCGAAGAGGTCAAGTTCGGCGGCGGCAAGACCATCCGCGACGGCATGGCGCAAGGCCAGCGCACGCGCGCCGAAGGCACGGTCGACACCGTGATGACCAACGCGCTGATCCTCGACCACTGGGGCATCGTGAAGGCCGACATCGGCCTGAAGGACGGCCGCATCGTCGCCATCGGCAAGGCCGGCAATCCGGACGTGCAGCCCGGCGTGGACATCGTCATCGGCGCCGGCACCGAGGTGATCAGCTGCGAAGGCAACATCGTCACCGCCGGCGGCATCGACAGCCACATCCACTTCATCTGCCCGCAGCAGATCGAGGAGGCGCTGGCCTCGGGCGTGACGACCATGCTGGGCGGCGGCACCGGGCCCGCCACCGGCACCTTCGCGACCACCGCGACGCCGGGCCCGTGGCACATCGAGCGCATGCTGCAGGCCGCCGATGCCTTTCCGATGAACCTCGGCTTTCTCGGCAAGGGCAACGCGAGCCTGCCCGCTTCGCTGCACGAGCAGGTCGACGCGGGCGTGATCGGCCTCAAGCTGCACGAGGACTGGGGCACCACGCCGGCCGCGATCAGCAACTGCCTGGACGTGGCCGATGCGACCGACACGCAGGTGGCGATCCACAGCGACACGCTCAATGAATCGGGCTTCGTCGAGAACACCATCGCGGCGGTGAAGGGCCGCGCGATCTGCGCCTTTCATACCGAGGGTGCGGGCGGCGGGCATGCGCCGGACATCCTGCGGGTGGTGGGCGAGGCGAACTTCCTGCCCTCCTCCACCAACCCGACGATGCCCTACACGGTGAACACGCTCGACGAGCACGTCGACATGCTCATGGTGTGCCATCACCTCGACGCGGGCATCGCCGAAGACCTCGCCTTCGCCGAAAGCCGCATCCGCAAGGAGACCATCGCGGCCGAGGACATCCTGCACGACATGGGTGCGATCAGCATGTTCAGCTCCGACAGCCAGGCCATGGGCCGCGTCGGCGAGGTGATCATTCGCTGCTGGCAGACCGCCCACAAGATGAAGGCGCAGCGCGGCAAGCTGCCCGAGGACGCTGAGCGCAACGACAACTTCCGCGCCAAGCGCTACGTGGCCAAGTACACGATCAACCCGGCGATCTCGCACGGCATCTCGCACGAAGTAGGCAGCATCGAAGTCGGCAAATGGGCCGACCTCGTGGTCTGGAAGCCCGCCTTCTTCGGCGTGAAGCCGTTCGCGATCCTCAAGGGCGGCACCATCGCGATGGCGGCGATGGGCGATCCGAACGCATCGATCCCGACGCCCCAGCCGGTGCACTACCGGCCGATGTTCGGCGCCTTCGGTGGATCGCTCGCGAAGAGTTCGCTGACCTTCGTCTCGCAAGCGGGACTTGCAGCGGGCATCGGACAGCGCTATGGGCTCGCGAAGCAACTGAGCGCGGTGAAGAACATCCGCGGGGTGCGCAAGCAGCACATGGTGCACAACGCGTACACGCCGAAGATGGAGGTGGACCCGCAGACCTACGCCGTGCGCGCGGACGGGCAGTTGCTGACCTGCGATCCGGCGGTTTCCCTGCCGATGACGCAGCGCTACTTCCTGTTCTAGCCCTCTCTGCGGGTGCGGATGGCGCGCGGATCGACAATCCGCCTCATCCGACACTTTTCTCCTGCCATGCTCACAGCCAACAAACTCATGCCCCAGGGCGGCGGCCTCGCGCCTGTCCTGCTCAAGCGCGCCGCCACCGTCGAACTCGACTGGGACGTGCGCCAGAAGAGCCGCTTCGACATCACCGATTCGCAAGGCCGCCAGATCGGCGTCTTCCTGCCGCGCGGCACCGCGGTGCGCGGCGGCGACGTGCTGATCGCGGAAGACGGCTCGCTGATCCGTGTGATCGCGGCGCCGCAGCCGGTCCTCGTCATCACGCACTGCACGGAACACGGCACGCCGTTCGATCTGACGCGCGCCGCCTATCACCTCGGCAACCGGCACGTGCCGATCGAGCTGAAGCCCGATCACCTGAAGATCGAGCCGGATCACGTGCTGGCGGGAATGCTGCGGTCGATGCATCTCATCGTGCGCGAAGGCGAAGAGGCCTTCGAGCCGGAAGGCGGCGCGTACGGGGCGCACGGTGCGAGCCACGGCCATTCGCACGGAACCGCGCCCGTGGGGCCGGTGCTGCATCCCGATGCCTATTCCGGCACGCATGCGCATCACGACCACGACCACGATCACGGGCACGAACACCGCGGCCACGGCCATTCGCACTGATGGACCACGCGCCGGCTGCCCTCTCCGCCGCAAGCCTGCTGCAACTGATCTGGCTGGCGTCGCCGGCGCTTCCCGTCGGCGGGTTCTCCTATTCCGAGGGGCTGGAGGCGGGCATCGAATGGGCCGGGATCGGCAACGAGAAGCAGGCGGCCGACTGGCTGGCCGACCAACTGCACCTGAGCCTCGCGCGAGCGGATCTCGCGATCGTGGCGCAGGCGGTCCCGGCGTGGCGCAGCGGCGATCTGTCGCGCATCGGCACGCTCAACGACTGGGTCTTCCAGACCCGCGAGTCGTCCGAGTTCCTGTTGCAGACCCAGCAGATGGGCCGCTCCTTCGTCGAATGGCTGAAGCTGCACCACGACGACGCCGCGCAGGTCTTCGACAAGCTGCCCGCGAGCTACCCCGTCGCCTTCGCGTTCGCTGCCAGCCGCACCGACGCCAGCGCGCACGACGCCTGCCTCGCCTTCGCCTTCGGCTGGGCCGAGAACATGACTGCCGCGGCGGTCAAGGCGGTCCCGCTCGGCCAGAGCGCCGGGCAGCGCATGCTGGCGCGGCTCGCATCGGAAATCCCTATGGCCGTCCGGCATGCGCTCCAACTCTCGGATGACGACCGGCAGGCCTTTTCGCCCATGCTGGCGGTGCTCTCGTCACGGCACGAATCCCAATACTCGCGACTCTTCAGAAGCTAAGACCATGAACCCCCACGCTCCTCACTTCGTGTACTCGCTGCCCCCCGAGGGGACGCATGCCTCGCTAGAGGCGGCTCGTCGCGAGGCATAACCCATGTCCTCCGCCCTTCACCACATTCCCCATCGCACCAAGAAACTGCCGCCGCTGCGCGTCGGCATCGGGGGCCCGGTCGGTTCGGGCAAGACGACGCTGCTGGAAATGCTCTGCAAGGCGATGCGCGACAAGTACGACCTCGTCGCGATCACCAACGACATCTACACCAAGGAGGACCAGCGCCTGCTGACCGTCGCCGGGGCCCTGCCGGCCGAACGCATCATGGGCGTGGAGACCGGCGGCTGTCCGCACACCGCGATCCGCGAGGACGCATCGATCAATCTCGAAGCCATCGACCGGATGCTGGCCCAGTTTCCCGACGCCGACGTGGTGTTCGTCGAGTCGGGAGGCGACAACCTCGCCGCGACCTTCAGCCCCGAGCTGTCGGACCTCACGATCTACGTCATCGACGTCGCCGCCGGCGAGAAGATCCCGCGCAAGGGCGGGCCCGGCATCACCAAGAGCGATCTTTTCGTGATCAACAAGACCGATCTCGCGCCCCACGTCGGTGCGGATCTCGGCGTGATGGAAGCCGACACGAAACGCATGCGCAAGCAGCGCCCCTTCGTCATGACCAATCTCAAGACGCTGTCCGGCCTCGCCGATGTGGTCGCCTTCATCGAGGACCGCGGCATGCTCACCGCGCACTGAAACATGTTGGCCGGGCGGACCGTGAAATGGTCCGCAACTTGCTGAGGGGTTATAGGACAAAGGACCTATTTTCGACGTTGCAGTTACGTCAGACACTCTTTGAAACGAGTCAGCAGTCGAGATCCATCATGGCTTCCGAAGCAATCTTCCTCCCCGCGGCCGCCAGCGTTCAGTTCGCCATCTACCCGGATGGCTACGACGGTGCGCGCATCATTGCGCGTATCGACGAGGAGGCGCTCCACAAGCGCTTCCATGCTCCGCAGGGCCAGGAAAAGCTCGTGCAGGCCTACGCGCAGAACTCCGACTCGATCGATGCGCTCGCGATGGAGCGCTACCGCGCCAATCCGAACGAAGCCATCTGCCTGCACAGCGCCGATTTCTGACGCCGCCCCGCACCATCGGGGGACGGTGCGCACCATGACTTGACCTTGTAGTCACTTCAGGGTTTCCAATGCGGACATGGCAAGAAGCTCCCCGGAAACACCTGTCGGCAGCCTGCACGGCGCCCATGGCGCACATGACCACTGCTGCGCCGCCGACCACGCACCCGAAGCCGCCGCCCCGATCGGGCCCGTCGCGGACAACACCTTTCACATTCCCACCATGGATTGCAGCGCGGAAGAATCCGACATCCGCCGCGCGGTCGAGCCTATCGACGGCATCCGCGGGCTGCACTTCCAACTCGGCCAGCGCACGCTCCGGATCGACGGCACCCCGGGCGCCGTGACGCTGGCGCTCGATGCGATCCGGAAGGCCGGCTATGCGCCCTCGCCCCTGGGCGCGCCGTCGACGCACACCGGCGGCGAAAACACGCATGCGCACGATCACGAACAGGCCGGCGGCTATCGGCGCCTCGCTGCCGCGCTCGCGCTGGCATTCGCGGCCGAAGGCGTCGCCTACTTCGCGCCCGACGCCACGGCTTGGAAAGTCTTGGGCATGGCGATCGCCGCCATCGCGATCGGACTCGCCGGCCTCGAAACCTACGTCAAGGGCCTGAACGCACTGCGGCAGGCCCGGCTCAACATCAACGCGCTGATGTCGGTGGCGGTGACGGGCGCATTCGTCATTGGCCAATGGCCAGAAGCGGCAATGGTGATGGCGCTGTATGCGATCGCCGAGCTGATCGAGGCGCGCTCGGTGGACCGTGCGCGCAATGCGATCAAGGCACTGGTCGATCTCGCGCCGAGCGATGCCGAGGTGCGGCAGGCGGATGGCACCTGGCTGCGCATGCCGGCCACGGCCGTCGCGATCGGTGCCATCGCGCGCGTGAAGCCCGGGGAGCGGCTCGCGCTCGACGGCATCGTGGTGCGAGGCAGCAGCAGCATCGACCAGTCGCCCGTCACCGGCGAAAGCATCCCGGTCGACAAGGAACCCGGCGATGCCGTCTTCGCGGGCACGGTCAACGGGCACGGCGAGATCGAGTTCCGCGTGACGGCTGCGGCCAGCGACACCACGCTCGCACGCATCATCCACGCCGTCGAGGAGGCGCAGGGCTCGCGCGCCCCGACGCAACGCTTCGTGGACCGCTTCGCGGCCGTCTACACGCCGGTGGTCTTCGCGTTGGCCGTTGCGGTTGCGGTCCTTCCGCCGCTGTTTCTCGGCTGGGCATGGCTGGCGTCGATCTACAAGGCGCTGGTGCTGCTGGTCATCGCCTGCCCCTGCGCACTGGTGATCTCGACGCCGGTGACGATCGTCAGCGGCCTCGCGGCCGCCGCGCGGCGGGGCATCCTGATCAAGGGCGGCACGTACCTCGAAGATGCGCGGCTCATCAAGGCGGTCGCGCTGGACAAGACCGGCACCCTCACCGAAGGCGCGCCGAAGCTCGTGGCATTCAGCGCGTGGGGCGGCATGCAGGCAGACGAAGTCACCGTCTCCCGGCTCGCGAAATCGCTGGCCGCGAGGTCGGACCATCCAGTCTCGAAAGCCATTGCGCAGGGGCTGGACGTCGATGTCGTCGAGGTCGATGGCTTCGCCGCGCTGCCCGGCCGCGGAGTCGCCGGCACGGTGGGCGCGGAGGCGCTGGTTCTGGGCAACCACCGGCTCATCAGGGAACGCGGCCAATCGGATGCGAGGCTCGAGGCGGAACTCGCCACGCACGAAGCGCTCGGCCGCACCGTGACGCTGCTGGCGAGCGAACGCGGCGTGCTCGGCGTCTTCGCGATCGCCGACACGCTCCGGTCGGATGCGGCGAATGCCATCGCGCAGCTCCGGGCGCTGGGCGTCACGCCCGTCATGCTGTCCGGCGACAACCAGGCCACCGCGCAGGCCGTGGCGCGCGACGCCGGCATCACCGATGCGCGAGGCGGGCTGCTGCCGCAGGACAAGCTCGATGTGATCCGCGAGATGCGCACGCGCTACGGCGCCACGGCGATGGCCGGCGACGGCATCAACGACGCGCCCGCGCTGGCGCAGGCCGACATCGGATTCGCCATGGGCGCGGCCGGCACCGATACCGCCATGGAAGCGGCCGACGTGGTGATCATGAACGACCGCCTCGGCCGCATCGCGGAGACGATCAGGCTGTCGCGCCGCACGCATGCGGTGCTCTGGCAGAACATCAGCCTCGCGCTCGCGATCAAGGTGGTGTTCTTCGTGCTGGCGGTGTTCGGCAGCGCGACGATGTGGATGGCCGTGTTCGCGGACATGGGCGCGAGCCTGCTGGTGGTCGGCAACGGCCTGCGACTGCTGCGCGGCGTTGCGCGCTGAAAAAGAAAACGGCCCCGAAGGGCCGTTGTCGTCGCGTGCAGCCCCAGGGCTGCGGCGAATTATTTCTTCGCCTTCTTGGCGGGTGCTGCCTTCTTGGCCGCGGGCTTGGCCGCAGCCTTCTCGGCCTTGCGCTTGGCGGCCTTCGGGTCGATCGCAGCCTTGAACGCTGCGCCCGGCACGAACTTCGGCACCTTCTGCGCTGCGATCTTGATCTTGGCGCCGGCTTGCGGGTTGAAGCCGGTACGAGCGGCGCGGGCCACTTGCTTGAAGGTGCCGAAGCCGATGAGCTGAACCGGGTCACCCTTCTTCACTGCGGCAATGATGGAACCCGTCACCGTTTCCAGGATGCGGGCGGCTTCTGCCTTGCTGACGTTGTGGGCGGTTGCGATCTTTTCGACCAGTTCGATACGGTTCACGAGAATTTCCTTTGATTGAATAACGCCATGTTGCCGATGGCGGCGCAGCATTCGAGACAAGCTGCAAGCGGCGCGGAGTATAGGGCAGCGCGAATGCGGCCCTTCCGGACTACCTCTCCGAGGTCTTCCTGGAGGACCTCGAAGCATGGTCCGCCATGAAGGAATACTGCGCGGCGACGTCGCCGGTGCGGCCGGTGCGCATCTGGGCTGCGGTCACGCGATCGGCGCCGGTTCCGGGGGACGACGAACGCAGCGTGTCGCCGGTGAATGCCGCGCCGCAGGGCCGGTCCGACAGGACAGTCTGTCCCTTGTCATCCTTGCAGCGGTGGATCTCGGCCGAGGCGGAAACGCTCGTGATGCCGATCGCCATCACGAGCGCGGCCTGGAAAACGTGCAGAACCTTGGATGGCATGTATCGCGCCTTCTGAGTTGTTACGACATGTTAACGACATCGTTCAACCCGCCCGCGGATTCTTCGTTATGGTCACGCGCTTCGTGAAAAAGGCCGCACGCGGCGGCCTTCGAGGCGTCAAGATCGATCTAGCCAGACGGCCGTTGCGGCCAGGGAGTCGGCTGCGAAGGCCCCGGCGGCCGCCTTCGGTCGTTCACGATTGGAACCCGTCCGCGCACCGAATGCTGGAGGTAGCGGGAGTCCACCCAGCCTTGATGGCGCCGCGCTGCGATGTCGCACCAGCGCCAGCCGGGCATGCAACTGTTCACCCGCAACTGCGTGCGCGCCGGAAGGACCGTGACGACGCGGAACGAAGTCCCCGGCCCGGCGCGCACGTTGAGCGCCCGCGTGGTCGCCGTCGTGAACGCCATTGCACACAGCGGCAGCAGCAGCGATGCGGCGACGAACACCGGCCGGACGAAGACTCGCGGCATGGGCACCCTCGCCAGGGGCAGTTACTTCTTCGGCTCAACCGGCATCTCGTTGCGACGGATCTTGCCTCCGCCTTGCACGCTGCCGTGCATCGTGGTGTTGCCGGCACCGGTCACACGTTTCTCGCAAGCCGTGCGCGCGTGGCCGGCGGGCTGGCGCTGGCAACGCTTCAGCGCGTTTTCGTCGTAGCCGCCCGGGCTGTTCAGACGGCCTTGTCGCTTGGCCTCTTGCGCTGCCGCCGCTTCGCGGTAGCAGGCGGTCCGGTCGACGCGCGGATCTTCGCAAGTGACGGTGGCCTGAGCGAAGGCACTTGCCGCCACCATCACCGCACCCCCTGCGATCAAAGCCCTGGATGCGATGTGATAGATGGATTTCACGGGCTTCTCCTTGCGAGTTGAGAAGGCGCGGAGTTTGGCTCCGTCCACAAGGTTTGCCAAGTCTTTCGTTTGGGGGAGGCGGGCCCAATGACGGCGAGTTGCTCAAGGACTTTTGCAAACGGAAGGCGTGTCTCGCCTTCCGTTCATGTCTTCAGACTTTCGTCTTCAAGGGCATAGGTTCTCTCTGCATGGCGCACCGCCGCAGGTGTCCACCACCTTGCCCACGCTCCCGTGGAAAGCGTTGTCCGATGAACCGTCATCTCAAAGGTAGGAATTCGAGAGACCGCCGGTTCGGCTTCCGCCTCTACTTCTTCTGGGACGAAGAAGGTCAAGTGGTTGTAGTGGGCTGGCTGCCTTCGCACCTCGATAACCGGGCGAGCTAGCAATACCAACTCACACCGAAACACCGCCGTCGCACCGCCGGCGAATGGGCAAAAGGATGGGGCCGCGTGTCGATCGGCCCGAGCCACCCTGAGAGACGCCGATCGCTGGCGGAGAGTGTGAGATTCGAACTCACGGACGATTGCTCGTCGGCAGTTTTCAAGACTGCTGGTTTAAACCACTCACCCAACTCTCCTGGACTGCCCTTGCGTTGCATACGAGCAGGAGCGGGATTTTAGTCGCTGCGCTGCGGGCTTCTCGGCGCCCAGCCTTGCAGGACCATGTCGGCAATGCCCTCGGCCCAGACGCGGCGCTCTTCGGGCCCGGCCAGCGGCTTGGAAATGAAGAAGCGAACGCCGCCGAAAGCCAGCGTCGACAGCTGCACCGCGGCAAGTTCGGGCTGGGGCACGTGCAGTGTTCCCGCGCGATGAGCCTCGGCGAGGTACTCGACCACCGGCGCGAGCACATAGCTGTTTTCGGCATAGAGCGACTTGGCGAGTTCGGGAAAACGGACTGCCTCGGCGATCACGAGGCGCAACAGCGCAAGCGTCTTCGGCTCGGTGGCGCTCAGGTACATGCGCTCGATGAGGTCGAGCAGCACCTGCCGCTGGTCCTGACCGTGCTGCACCAGCGTGGACTGCATGGTCTCGCGGGCCCCCGTCACGGCGCGGTGCACCACCTCGCGGAACAGGGCTTCCTTGTTGTCGAACTGACGATAGATCGTGATCTTGGCGACGCCGGCCTCCCGGGCGATCGCCTCGATGCTGGTGGCCGCGTAGCCCTTTTCCAAGAAGGATTCGAGCGCTGCCGCAAGGAAGGATTCGCGCAGCGCGATCGCCTGCTCCGGGCTGGGTCTTCCGCGTGACCGGCGCTTGACCTCAGGAGATTCGATGTTGTTGTCCATGGCAGTGTCCCTTCTTATGTGTCCGGCAGAAAGATCGCCTGAAGATCGCTCAGGAAATCGAATCCGCGCGTCGTCGGCCAAACGCGCGCCAGGTCGCGCCCGATCAACCCTTTGCGCTCGGCCTCCTCCAGGCCGCGCTGGATGGCCGTGATGGCCATCCCCGTCCGCTCCCCGAACTGCGCAAGCGTAAACCCTTCCCTCAGCCGCAGCGCATTGAGCATGAACTCGAACGGCAGTGCGGCAATGCCGACATCGTCGCTCTGCGCGACGGCATGGCCCGCGAGCGCCTTGTCCATGTAGAGCCCGGGCTCGCGGAAACGCACCTGCCGCACCACGCGATGCGCAAAGCTGAGCTTGCCGTGCGCACCGGCGCCGATACCAAGATAGTCCCCGAACTGCCAATAGTTCAAATTGTGCGCGCACTGGTGGCCGGCGCGTGCATAGGCGGAGATCTCGTAGCGCCCGAGGCCTGCCGCCAAGGTGCGCTCGGTGATCCGGTCGAGCATCGCGTAGGCGGCATCGTCTTCGGGCACTTTGGGCGGGTACTTGGCAAAGTAGGTGTTCGGCTCGATCGTCAGGTGGTAGACCGACAGGTGCGGCGGCGCCAGCGCAAGCGCCTGAGAAAGGTCGGCGTCGAGTTGCTCCAGCGTCTGGCCCGGCAACGCGTACATCAGGTCGAGGTTGAAGGTGTCGAATGTGGCCGCGGCCTCTTCCACTGCCGCGATGGCCTGGGCGCGATCGTGAACGCGCCCGAGCGCCTTCAGATGGTCATCGTTGAAGGACTGCACCCCCACCGACAGCCGGGTCACGCCCGCCGCACGGTAGGCGCGGAAACGGTCGCGCTCGAAGGTGCCCGGATTGGCCTCGAGCGTGATCTCGCAATCGGGCGCGAGCTTGAGCCGCGCGCGCAGATCGCCGATCAGCCGGTCGATGGCGGCGGGCGAGAACAGGCTCGGCGTGCCACCGCCGATGAAAATGGTGTGGACCGTTCGGCCCCAGACCAGCGGCAGCGCCGCATCCAGGTCGGCCACCAGCGCATCCAGGTAGCGCTGCTCGGGCAGCTCGCCCGCATCGTTTCGCCACTCGTGGGAATTGAAGTCGCAGTAGGGGCACTTGCGAAGGCACCACGGAAGATGGACGTACAGCGACAGCGGCGGCAGCGCCGACAGCTGGAGCGGGCCCGGTCGCATCTGGTGCAGCGCATCGTTCGCGCCGGCAGCGCCGTCGGGCGCGCTGTCGCGGTTGGCAACGATCGGGATGATCTCGCTCACGACCAGCGCTCGCGCATCAGCGCCAGCATCGCACGCGCCGCCTGTCCGCGATGGCTGTTCGCGTTCTTCACGTCGGCGGAGAGCTGGGCGAAGGTCTTGCCGAACTGCGGCAGGAACATCACCGGATCGAAGCCGAAGCCGTTGTCGCCCACCGGCTCCTTCGCAATCAGGCCTGCCACCCGTCCGACGGCGATCAGCGGCTCGGGGTCGTCCGCGCCGCGCAGCGCGACCAGCGTGCTGACCAGCGCAGCGCGGCGGTCGGACTGGCCAGCCAGTTGTTCAAGCAACGCGCGCACGTTGTTCGCGTCGCCCTTCTCGTAGCCGAACTTCGTCGCATAGAACGCGGTGTCCACGCCCGGCAGGCCGCCGAAGGCTTCCACGCAAAGGCCGGCATCGTCCGCGATGGCGGGCAGGCCGGTGTGCGCGGACGCATGGCGCGCCTTGGCCAGCGCGTTCTCGACGAAGGTGCGGAAGGGCTCCTCGGCCTCGCCGACACCGAGCTCCGACTGGCGAACCAGAGTCACGTCGAGCGGCGCGAACAAGGCCTGCAATTCAGCGAGCTTGCCGGCGTTGTTGGATGCGAGGACCAGTTTCATCACGGCTTCCGTGTCGGGGGCCTTCAGCCTGCGAGCGCCTGGGTCTGCAGGCCGATCAGCTCGGTGATGCCCTTCTCGGCCAGCGCGAGCAGCTGGTTCATCTCCTCTCGGGAGAAGGCGGCGCCCTCGGCGGTGCCCTGTACTTCCACGAAGTGGCCGGCGCCGGTCATCACCACGTTCATGTCGGTGTCGCAGGCCGAATCCTCGGTGTATTCGAGGTCGAGCAGCGGCGTGCCCTGCACGATGCCGACCGAAATGGCCGCCACATGGCCGCGGATCGGCGAGGCGGCGATCCGGCCTTCGTCGAGCAGCTTGTTGACCGCGTCCTGCGCCGCCACGAAGGCCCCGGTGATCGCCGCGGTGCGGGTGCCGCCATCGGCCTGGAGCACGTCGCAGTCGAGGTGGATGGTGCGCTCGCCGAGCGCGGCCAGGTCGAAGACCGCGCGCATCGAGCGGCCGATGAGACGCTGGATCTCCTGCGTCCGGCCGCTCTGCTTGCCGCGTGCGGCTTCGCGGTCGCTGCGGGTGTGCGTGGCGCGCGGGAGCATGCCGTACTCGGCCGTGACCCAGCCCTCACCGCTGCCGCGCTTGTGCGGCGGCACCTTCTCTTCGACCGAGGCGGTGCAGAGCACGCGCGTCTGGCCGAACTCGATCAGCACCGAACCTTCGGCATGGATGGTGAAGCCACGGGTGATGCGAACCGGGCGCAGCTGGTCTGCGGCACGGGCGCCGCTTCGTACGAAATCAGTCATGGTGATGAACGGAAAAGAAAAGAAAGGCCTAGCCCTTGCGCGCGGCGGATCGCTTGATCGCTTCGTTGATCTCGGCGATCGACCGCTCGATGGCGTCCTCGTCGAGATCGTCGAGCTCGCTGTCCGAAGGCATGCCGGCCTGGATGGTGGACGCGAACACGCCATCGCTGATGCTGTCGGTGGAAACGCCGCGCTTCTGCCCCGGGGCGTCGGGCGTTTCCCATTCGAGCGCGATCAGGGTCACGTTGTCGCTGTGGGTGCCGCCGTTGCGCAGCGCCATTTCGGCCAGGTCGGGCGCGGCATCCGACACCGGCTTGCCGGACGAGAGCACATGGATGATCACGCTGTCGTCGAGGACGCCCCAGACGCCGTCGGAGCACAGCATGATGCGGTCGCCGCGCTGCAGCTGCAGCGGCGCCGAGACGTCGAAGAGCGGCGGCGTCGGCGAACCCAGGCAGGTGAGCAGCAGGTTGCGGTTGACCGGCTCCGGCCCGCCACCGACGCGCGGCCGCTCGGCATGCGAATGGTCGCGGGTGCGCATCAGCAAGGCGCCGTCGCGAACCACGTAGAGCCGGGAATCGCCGCAATGAATCCAGGTCGCCGTGTTGTCTTGAATGACTGCCGAGACCACCGTGGTGCGCGGCGTGTCGAGCATGCCCTTGTTGCCGGCATATCGCATGATCTGCTGATGCGCGGCCATCACGGAAGCCGTGAGGAACGCCTTCACGTCCTTGACGACCGGCCTCGCCTCGCGCTGGTAGAGCGCCGCGATGGTCTGCAGCGCGAGTTGGGCCGCGACTTCGCCCTCGGGGTGCCCGCCCATGCCATCGGCCAGCACGAACAGGCCCGATTCGCGCGTGTAGCAATAGCCCATGCGGTCTTCGTTCTTGAGACGACCGCCCTTGCGACTGACCTGGAAGACGGAGAACTTCACAGTGCCTGCCCGGCCGCCCGAAGGGCACTGAGCCCCCCCCGGGGGGGCAGCGAATACACGAAGTGATGAGCTTGGGGGGTCATGCGGGACGTGTGGTGGGAGCCGCCGCCTTCGGCAGCCCTTTCTTTTCAGGGGAACGCATGTTGTCGATGGACAGGCGGACCTTCTCGCCCACCGTGAGCTTGGTGTAGCGGCGCTCGCCTTCGCGGCTCAGTTCCTTTTGCAGCGCAAACACCGACTGCGGGCGCGAAAGCGGATCGAGCGACATGCACCATTCGACAACCTCGATCAGATTGTCCGAATAGATGCCGCGCAGCCGGGAGAGCGAAAGCCCGAGGCGGTCCTTCTCGATACGCTGCGGCGCGTCGTTGGGGGGATAACCCTGCATGCAGGCGTAGATGCAGGCGCCGATGGCGTAGATGTCGGTCCACGGTCCCATCGAGGAATCGCGACGGTACATCTCGGGCGCCGCGAAGCCGGGGGTGTACATCGGCCGGATGAAGTTGCCTTCCTTCGACAGCACCTCGCGCGCGGCGCCGAAATCGATCATCACCGCCCTGTCGTCGTCGGTGACGAAGATGTTGGCCGGCTTGATGTCCAGGTGCAGCATCTTGTGCTGGTGGACGATGCGCAGGCCCCGAAGAATCTCGTCGAAGAGCGATCGAATCGTCGATTCGCGGAATACCTTCTGCTTCTTCAGGTCGCGCGCGGTGACGACGAAGTCCTGCAGGGTCGCGCCCTCCAAGTAGTTCATGACCATGTAGACGGTTTCGTTCTCGCGGAAGAAATTGAGCACGCTCACCACCGAGGCGTGCGAAATCTGTGCGAGCGACCGGCCTTCCTCGAAAAAACTCTTCAGCCCGAGCCGATAGAGCGACAGCTTCTCGGGCGGAACCTGCGGCGCCAATTCCCCCGTTCCCCGCGTTGCCAGGGACGAAGGCAGATATTCCTTGATGGCGACCTGCTGCCCGCTTTGGTCGACGGCCAGATAGACGACCCCGAAGCCGCCGGCGGAAAGCCGGCGCACGATTCGGTAGCCACCGATCACCGTGTCGGGCAGCAGAGGCGAAGGTTTGACCTTTGACATAATCCGGGAGTTTCGCCCGAAGGCGAAGGTGCGGCAAGCGAACGCTGTGCCGACGCCACGGTGCAACAACAGATCACAGCGAGGCGCGATGCCAGTTTACAGCATGACCGGCTACGCCAGCGGGCAGAACAGCCCCGCCGGCAGCCACCCTGAAGCCGAACCACGGGCTCATGCCACCCCTCGGCTCGGTGTCGAAATACGCTCGGTCAACAGCCGATTTCTCGACCTGACCTTCAAGCTGCCCGAAGAGCTGCGGCAGCACGAACCCGCCTTGCGCGAAATGCTCACGGCGAAGCTGAAACGGGGCAAGGTCGAGCTGCGCGCCGCGATCGACAGCGGGGCAGCGTCCGGTATCGGCGATCCGTCCACGAAGCTGCTTCAGCGCCTCAATGCCGTCCAGGACCACATCAAGGCCTGGCTGCCGGATGCGCGCGACCTCAGCGTGGCCGACGTGCTGCGGCTCGCGGCCGGCGACAGCGTCGCCAAGGGCGACTGGGCTGCGGACCTGACCGACGTCACCGAAAAGGCCCTCAAGGACCTGCTCTCTGCACGCGAACGCGAAGGGGGACGCCTTGCCCGCATGCTGCAGGACCATCTCGCGCAACTTCGTGCGCTTGCCACCCAGGCCTTGCCGCTGGTCCCGCAACTGGTGGAGCAGCAGCGCACACGATTTCTCGAACGCTGGCAGGAAGCGATGGGCCTGAGCGGCGGCACGCCGCCCGAAGCCGCCCAGGACCGCGCCCTGACCGAAGCCACCGCGTTCGCGATCCGGATCGATGTCGCGGAGGAACTGACCCGACTGAACTCCCACCTCGACGAGATCGAACGGCTCGTGAAGAAAGGCGGCGAGATCGGCAAGCGACTCGACTTCCTGATCCAGGAACTTCACCGCGAGGCCAACACCCTCGGCTCGAAATCCGCCACGCTCGAGCTGACCCGCATCGGCGTGGACATGAAGGTCCTCATCGAGCAGATGCGCGAGCAGGTCCAGAACATCGAATAGAAACGGAATCCATGGATTACCCCGGCAACATCTTCGTGGTCGCAGCGCCCAGCGGCGCGGGCAAATCGAGCCTGGTCAAGGCGCTGATGGAACTCGACTCCGCCGTCCAGCCTTCGGTCTCGCATACCACCCGGGCGCCGCGTGGCCAGGAAAAGCATGGGCGCGAGTATTTCTTCGTATCCGAGCCCGAATTCGACGTCATGGTGGCGGCCGACGGATTCGTGGAGTGGGCGCACGTCCACGGCCGGCGCTACGGCACATCGAAGAAGGCGATCGAAGAGCGTATTGCGCAAGGAGCGGACGTCGTTCTCGAAATCGACTTCCAGGGCGCACTGCAGATCCGCAAGGCGTTTGCCAACGCAGTGATGATCTTCATCCTGCCCCCCAGTTGGGAAGAACTGCGTTCCCGGCTCGAGCGCCGCGGAGAAGACAGCCCGGAGGTCATCGAACTTCGCCTGCGGAACGCCGCAGAAGAGATGGCGCAGGCGTCGGCGTTCGATTTCGTTATAATCAACGAGGTATTTGAGCGCGCACTTTTCGACCTGAAGGCGATCGTCCACGCTCAGCGGCTTCGCTACTCAGCACAGCGCCGCGCACGTGCTGGCACCTTTGCCGCACTGAACATCCCCTGATCCGCCCAACGTCCCGCACACTGCCGAAAGATCATCATGGCCCGCATCACCGTCGAAGATTGCCTGCAACAAATCCCGAACCGCTTCCAGCTCGTACTCGCCGCCACCTATCGCGCGCGCATGCTGAGCCAAGGTCATGCCCCCAAGATCGAGAGCAAGAACAAACCCGGCGTTACTGCACTTCGCGAAATTGCAGAGGGCAAGATCGGTCTCGAAATGCTCAAGAAGGTTCCCGGCTAATTGACGTAGCCGTGCAACAAGGAAGCACCGCACGCGGTGCTTTTTTTATGCCTGAATGCGTCTTAGGCGCAGCCACGCTAAAGTGGTGCTCATGAGCGCGGTTGTCAAGCCTCAGTCAGAAGCACGCAGAAGTCCGCAGCCCAGCCCTGCGGCATTGAACGCGGCCGCCGCCAGTTTCGCCGCATTGACCGATCGCCTCGACTATCTGGGCACCGAAGATGTCGACTTGGTCCGGCGCGCCTATCGTTTCGCGGATGAGGCCCACCTGGGTCAATTGCGCAACAGCGGCGAGCCGTACATCACGCATCCGATCGCAGTGGCCGCTCAGTGCGCGGAATGGAAGCTCGACGCACAGGCCTTGATGGCTGCCTTGCTGCACGATGCGATCGAAGACTGCGGTGTCACGAAGTCCGAACTGATCGAGCGTTTCGGCGCTCCGGTGGCTGAACTGGTCGATGGCCTCACCAAGCTCGACAAGCTCCGCTTCAACACCCGCGAGGAGAATCAGGCGGAGTCGTTTCGCAAGATGCTTCTGGCGATGGCGCGCGACGTGCGCGTGATCCTCGTCAAGCTCGCCGACCGGACGCACAACATGCGCACGCTCGACGACGCGCCGCGCGAAAAATGGGCACGCATCTCGCGCGAGACCCTCGAAATCTATGCCCCGATCGCGCACCGACTGGGCCTGAACCAGACTTACCGTGAACTGCAGGATCTTTCCTTTCGGCATCTTCGGCCCTGGCGCTACGCAGTGCTCGCCAAGGCCGTGGCCAAGGCGCGCGGACGGCGACGCGACCTGATTCAGAAGGTCCAGCAGGAAGTCGAGAACGCATTCGCCGCCTCGGACATGAGCGTGCGCATCGCGGGCCGGGAAAAGACGCTCTACTCCATCTACCGCAAGATGGTCGAGAAGCATCTGAGCTTTGCGCAGGTCACCGACATCTACGGCTTCCGTCTGATCGTGCCGACGGTGATCTCGTGCTACACGGGGCTCGGCATCCTGCACCAGATGTACAAGCCGCTGCCCGGCAAGTTCAAGGACCACATCGCGATTGCCAAGCTCAACGGCTACCAGTCGCTGCACACGACGCTCGTCGGCCCGGCGGGCGTCAACATCGAATTCCAGCTTCGCACCGAAGCCATGCACGTGGTGGCCGAATCCGGCGTGGCTGCGCACTGGCTGTACAAGGCGGCCGATCCGGCGACGGTGGCGACCAGCGACCGGCTAGGCGCGAAATGGCTCCAGTCGCTGCTCGATATCCAGGATGAGACGCGCGACGCGGCGGAGTTCTGGGATCACGTCAAGGTCGACCTCTTTCCCGATGCCGTCTACGTCTTCACTCCGAAGAGCCAGATCATGGCGCTTCCTCGCGGTGCAACCGTGGTCGACTTCGCGTATGCCATCCACAGCAACATCGGCGATCACACATCTGCTGCGCGCATCAACGGCGACCAGGTGCCTCTGCGGACCGAACTCAAGAATGGCGACGTGGTCGAGATCATCACTGCCCCTGTTTCCACGCCGAACCCTGCATGGCTCGGTTTCGTTCGCACAGGGCGCGCGCGGTCGAAGATTCGCCACTACCTGAAGACGCTTGCCCACGCGGAATCCGAAGGTCTCGGCGAAAAGCTCCTCGCGCAGGCTCTGCGCGCCGAAGGATTGGGCAAGCTGCCCGAAGACGACGCCGAGCACCAGCAGACCTGGGAAAAGCTGCTGCGCTTCACCGGCAACCGCACGCGATCCGAACTGCTCACCGACATCGGCCTGGGCAAACGCATCGCCAGCATCGTGGCGAAGCGGCTCATGGCGCTGCTCGCCGAACGGGGCGCGAAACCCGACGCGCTCATGTTGAGCCGCGAGCGGTTCGCGGCCAGCGATGGGGTGTCGCAAGGGGCGGTGACGCTGGACGGCAGCGAGAATTCATCCGTGCGGTTCGCGCTCTGCTGCCGACCGATCCCCGGTGATCCCATCGTCGGCTATCTGGGCCACGGCGAAGGGCTCGTGGTTCACACAGAGGAATGCGGCGTCGGACAGCGGCTTCGCTACAAGGACAGCGAGCGGTTCTTTGCGGTCGAATGGGCCGACGATCCGGTTCGCACGTTTGAGGCCGGAGTCGTGATCACCGTGCGAAACGACAAGGGCGTGCTCGCACGTGTCGCGGCCGCGCTCGCCGATGCCGAAGCTGACATCACGCACGTCGAAATGGCCGACGAAACGCCGCAGGATTCGACGGACCTTCGCTTCGTGATCGCGGTGCGCGATCGCACGCATCTCGAAGCCGTGCTGCGGGCCGTGCGCCGCACCTCGTCCGTGCTCGCCGCCGCACGGATGATTCCCGTCCCCTGAAAGTCCTGCCCGTCAGTTGAGTTCGGACGAAGGCACTGGATAGCTGACCGCCAGAATTTCGATGTCATGCACGCCGCCCGGCGTGGCGAGCTTGACGACGTCGCCCTCCCGCGCCTTGAGCAGCGCCCGCGCGATCGGGGAGATCCAGCTCACCTGCGCGTGCGCGCTGTTCGCTTCATCGATCCCGAGAATCGTGACCTCGCGCTCGTCGCCGTTCTCGTCGGCGTAGCGGACCGTCGAGCCAAAAAATATCTGATCGCTGCCGTGATGCACCGACGGATCGGTGACCTCGGCGATTTCGAGGCGCTTGGTGAGGAAGCGGATCCGCCGATCGATTTCGCGCAGCCGCTTCTTGCCGTAGAGGTAGTCGCCATTCTCGGAGCGATCTCCGTTCTTGGCGGCCCAGTGCACCGCCTCGACGACCTTGGGGCGCTCGACGTCCATCAGACCAAGCAATTCCGACCGCAGCCGCGCATACCCCGTGGGCGTGATGTAGTTCTTGCCGCCGACGGGCAGGGGCGGCAATCCGCCGCCGTCGCCATCATCATCGTCGGCCTCGTTTTCCTTCGTGAAAGCCTTGCTCATTTCTACAACTGCCGACCCGCAAGGTCGGGCGGTGGTTGTATCACACGGCGAAGAAGTGACCGAGGATGCGGCCTTCGGTCCGGGCCGATCTCGGCTGTCCGGTTCAACCCGATTGCTGGTCAGGCGCAGTCAAATCCGGATCGGGTAACGACTGCTGACTTTGCGGAACTCCGGCTGCGAGGACCGCGCGCCGCCCCGGCTCACCTCGTGCGATCCCTTTGACGAGATGACGCGGCAGGTGGTGACTGCGCTGGAGCTTGGCCAACGCCTCGCTGCGCGCCGGCTCTGAGGCGGGCAAGAACATCTGCAATGAATTCATCTCGGTCGTCCCCATGCATGAGCGCCAGAAGATGGATGCGTCCGGCCCAGGCCGGGTGGTCGGAAGCGGGAGCGTTCCGCACGGCACTGGCTTGCCGCTGCCTTCATTATTGCTTGGGAGGAGGCGGAACCGCATCCACAGCCCTGAAAGCGATAGTGTCAAACGCCGCGCGATGTTGCAGCATGTGACGTAGTTCCTTTCATCGTGCCGAGAAGTGGTTCACAATGAAGGCTCTCCTCTGGACTCCAAGGTCCTTAGCCCGCTCCGGCGGGCTTTTTCGTTTTCGGGCCTGCCGCGCGCGAGTCCTGCATGAGGCTCGATCCGTGAACGCGCCAAAGAAAAAGGGTTGGTCCGCGATGGACCAACCCTTTGTGAAGTGGTGCGGCTGGCAGGATTCGAACCCACGACCCCTTGGTTCGTAGCCAAGTACTCTATCCAACTGAGCTACAGCCGCACAGCTTGCAAGTATAGCATCCAAAATGGAGCCATTCGCCGAAGCTTTGAACTTTGTTGAACCTCTCTTGCAAGCAAGCCTGCATTCCGGATTCGGTGGTAGGCCGTGCTGGGCTTGAACCAGCGACCAACGGATTATGAGTCCGCTGCTCTAACCAACTGAGCTAACGGCCCACGCGCTCCGGATTTTAGTGGCCCAAGTCCGTGCACAAGTCACTTGCGATGACTCAGCGCGTTGGTGACGAGCTTCGAGGTGATGTCCACGATCTGGATCATGCGGTCGTACGGCATGCGCGTCGGCCCGATGACGCCGAGCGTTCCAACCACCTGGCCGTCGACTTCGTAGTTCGCGCTCACGATGGAGAGATCGTCGAACGGAACGATCTGGCTTTCGCCGCCAATGAAGATGCGCACCCCATCGGCTTGGCTGGAGACATCGAGCAGACGCATCAGCTGCGCCTTCTGTTCGAAGAGATCGAAAGCTCTGCGCAGATGACCCATGTCGCTGGAGAAGTCGCTCACCGACAGGAGATTGCGCTCGCCCGCGATCACCACTTCTTCCTGCGCTTCGGTAAGCACTTCGGAGCTCACCTTCACGGCGGCCTGCATCAGTGCCGCGATCTCGCCGCGCAGTTGCTCCATTTCCGACTGAAGCCGATCGCGCACCTGCTCGATGGAGAGGCCCGCATAGTTCGCGTTGATGTAGTTGGACGCCTCGACCAGTTGCGACTGCGAGTAGTCGGACTCCGGGAAGATCACCCTGTTCTGAACATCCCCGTCAGGCGACACGATGATGACCAGCAAGCGGCGATCCGACAGGCGAAGGAACTCGATCTGCCGGAAGACCGAAGCACGACGGGGTGCCATGACCACGCCCACGAACTGCGACAGGTTGGACAGCAGATTCGCCGCATTGGCGATGACTTTCTGCGGTTGATCGGGCGCAAGACTGGGTGCGGCAAATTGCTCCCGCTGCGCAGTCAACATGGTGTCAACGAAGAGGCGATAGCCTCGGGCGGTGGGAACGCGCCCTGCTGAGGTATGCGGACTCGCGATCAGACCCAGGCCTTCCAGGTCGGACATCACGTTCCGGATGGTCGCGGGCGAAAGATCCAGCCCGGAAGCGCGGGACAGCGTGCGCGATCCGACGGGCTGGCCTTCGGCGATATAGCGCTCGACGAGTGTCTTTAACAGCAACTTGGCGCGGTCGTCCAGCATCGGGCAATTTTAATGTTGTAATTTGTTTATGAGCTCTCGCTTTCGTCACGTCGCACTCATTGGGAAATACCAGGCTTCGGGTGGGCGGGCACAGAGCGGCGCGCTCGATGTCGTCATGGAAGACATCGCCGCCTTTCTCGAAGCGCAGGGCTGCACCGTGTTCGTCGAGGAATCTCAGGCCGACGGCGTCCCGGTCGGGCGATACAAGGCGCTCACGGTCGAAGAGATCGGCGAGGAATGCGATCTGGGCCTCGTCGTCGGCGGCGACGGCACCATGCTCGGCATCGGGCGGCAACTGGCGCCCTACGGCGTTCCGCTGATCGGCATCAACCGCGGGCGGCTCGGCTTCATCACGGACATCGCGCTCGACGACTACCAGGCGACGCTGGTCCCGATGCTGGCAGGCGAATACGAGGAAGACCACCGCAATCTCATGCACGCGCAGGTGATGCGCAATGGCGTCTCCGTCTTCGACGCGCTGGCCATGAATGACGTGGTGGTCAATCGCGGCGGCACCTCGGGCATGGTGGAACTGCGCGTGACGGTGGGCCGCCATTTCGTGGCCAACCAGCGTGCCGACGGGATGATCATCGCTTCGTCAACGGGCTCCACGGCCTACTCGCTCTCTGCAGGCGGACCGCTGCTGCATCCCGCGCTTCCAGGATGGGTGCTGGTGCCGATCGCGCCGCATACGCTCTCCAACCGCCCGATCGTGTTGCCAGACGCCGAAGAAGTCTCGATCGAACTCGTCGGCGGGCGCGACGCCAGCGCCAATTTCGACATGCAATCCCTCGCCTCGCTGGCCATCGGCGACCGCGTGGTGGTGCGCCGATCGGACTACCGCGTCCGCTTCCTCCATCCGCGCGGCTGGAGCTATTTCGACACCCTGCGCAAGAAACTGCATTGGAACGAAGGAGGTTCCTGAGATGGCATTGCGCCGCATCGCCATGCGCGACTTCGTGATCGTGCGCACATTGGAACTCGACCTGTCCACCGGCTTTACCGTCCTGACCGGCGAGACCGGCGCCGGCAAATCCATCCTCATCGATGCGCTGCAACTGGCGCTCGGCAACCGAGCCGATGCCGGCTCCATCCGCGAGGGCGCCGAACGGCTCGACGTGAGCGCCGAATTCGACGGCGATCCGGCGCTGACCGGCTGGCTCGACGAAGGCGGCTTCGAGGCGGCCGATGGTCTGCTCTTGCGGCGGACCGTCGATCTCCAGGGCCGCAGCCGTGGCTGGATCAACGGTAGCCCGGCCACCGCCGCGCAGTTGCGCGAACTCGGCGATCGCCTCCTGGACATCCACGGCCAGCATGCATGGCAAAGTCTCACGAGGCCGGACGCCGTGCGCGGTCTGCTCGATGCCTATGCCGGCGCCAGCACCGACGTGCTCGGCGGGGCCTGGCAGGAGTGGCGTCGCGCCATCTCGGCACTCGAAGGCGCACGCTCCGCGCAAGACACGCTGCAGCGCGAGCGCGAGCGGCTCCAGTGGCAAGTCGCCGAAGTCATGAAACTCGCGCCGGGCGCCGACGAGTGGGAAGAGCTTTCGGCCGCCCACTCGAGAATCTCCAACGCCCAGGCCCTGATCGACGCGGCGGAAGGCGCCTCCAGCGCGCTCGAGGACGATGACAACGGCGCGCTCGCGGCGCTGAGTCGTGCGGTCGCTCTGCTGCAGAACTGTGAGCACATCGAACCCGAATTCAAGGCGCTCGGCGAGGTCCTCGCGTCGAGCGTGGCACAGGCGGCCGATGCTGCTCATTCGCTGCACGGCTACCTGAGGCAGGCCGACACCGATCCTGAAAAGCTCGCCGAACTCGACGAACGGATGGGCTTGTGGATGTCGCTCGCCCGGCGCTATCGGCGCCAACCCGCCGAACTGCCCGCCCTGCTCGCCGGCTGGCAAGCAGAGTTGCAGGCACTGGACGCCCAGAGCGACCTCCAGGCACTGGAGCGTGCGGAGCAGGCCGCACAACAGGCCTACATGAAGGAAGCCAAGGCGCTCGGAAAGGCTCGCAAGCAGGCCGCGCCCAAGCTGGCACAGGCCGTGACGCAAGCCATGCAGGAACTCGGCATGAAGGGCGGACGCTTCGAAGTCGCGCTTCAGCCGCTCGCGCAGCCCGCCCGCTCCGGCCTCGAGGACATCTCGTTCCTCGTCAGCGGACATGCCGGGAGCACGCCGCGATCGATCGGCAAGGTGGCCTCCGGTGGCGAGCTGTCGCGGATCGCGCTTGCGATTGCAGTGACGACCAGCGAACTCGGCGCGGCGCAGACGCTCATCTTCGACGAGGTCGATGCCGGCGTCGGCGGCGCGGTGGCCGAAACCGTGGGCCGGCTCATGAAGCAGCTCGGCCGCGACCGGCAGGTGCTCGCGGTCACGCACCTGCCCCAGGTGGCTGCGTGCGCGGATCACCATCTCGTGGTGGCCAAGCGGCTGACGAGTGCCAAGGGCCAGGAAGGAACGCGCACCGAAAGCAGCGTGTCGGCATTGGACGCCGAAGGCCGCACGCGGGAGATCGCTCGCATGCTCGGCGGCGAGCGCGTCTCGCAGACCTCGCTCGCGCATGCGCGCGAGATGCTGGGCACGAAGACGGCGGAGGCATCTTCGTGAGCCTCGACCTCGTCCTGATCACCGGGATGTCCGGTTCCGGCAAGTCCGTCGCGCTTCACGCACTCGAAGACGCGGGCTACTACTGCGTCGACAACCTTCCGCCCGAGCTGCTCACGCCCTTCGTTGCGTTGCAGCGGCAACAGCAGACCGCACGGGTGGCCATTGCCATGGACGTGCGAAGCGGCGTGTCGCTGCCGCTCGTCCCCCAGCAGCTGGACGGTCTGCGCCGCGAAGGGGTCTCGCTGCGCTCGCTGTTCCTCGACTCGACCACCGACGCGCTGCTGCGCCGGTTCTCCGAGACCCGGCGGCGACATCCGCTGTCGCGCCAGGAAGGCCGTACCGACGTGCCGGATCAGCAGCGCGTGCTGACACAGGCCATCGAACTCGAACGCGAACTGCTCGCGGACCTGCGCGATGGCGCCGACGTGATCGACACCAGCATCATCCGGCCCGCCCAGTTGCAGAGCTACATCAAGACGCTGGTCTCCGCGCCGGAGAGCACGCTCACGCTGGTGTTCGAATCCTTTGCCTTCAAGCGCGGGGTGCCGCTGGATGCGGACTTCGTGTTCGACGTGCGCATGCTGCCGAATCCGCACTACGTCTCTACGCTTCGGCCATTGACCGGTCGCGACGAGCCGGTGATCGACTGGCTCCGCGAACATGACAACGTCGCGCGCATGTATGCCGACATCGAGCAGTTCCTCGAGCGCTGGCTGGACGCGCTCGCCAGGGATCACCGAAGCTATGTCACCGTCGCGATCGGCTGCACCGGCGGCCAGCATCGCTCGGTCTTCCTCGTGGAGCAGTTGGCTCGCGCTTTCGGCGTGAAGTGGGGCGCCCTCAAGCGGCACCGCGAGCTCGACGGAGGCTGAGCCTGAGCCGTCGCGCAGGGAGCGCGCTCAACCGCCGCTGGTCAATAGCTTGCGCACAGGGGCCGGCATACCGAGAGCCGCCCATTCGCGGTCGTCGAACCAGCCGCCTTCCGAGGTGTCGGCACGCGACTCGCGGCACAGGACCGAGATCGGGTGCAGGTGAAGGTCCTTGTGCGTCAGCACATGCACGAACCCCGCTTCGTCGCGCGCGGTCCGGCGATCCGCGGGTGCCAGTTCGTCGAGCAATGCAGACCGGCTTTCAAAGACGGGAAGGCAATACAGCCCAGCCCAGATGCCGCGCGCCGGGCGCTTTTCGAGCCATACGCGCCCTTGGGGATCCCGGGCGTTCAACATCCAGAGCGACTGCGCGGTCCGGCGCAGCTTGCGGGTCTTGACGGGGTACTTCTCGGGCGTCCCCTCTTCCCGGGCGACGCACATCTCGGCGACCGGACAGATGATGCAGCTCGGCTTGCGCGGCAAACAGACCGTGGCGCCCAGGTCCATCAAGCCCTGGGTGTAGCGGCCGATCGCCCGAGGTGCGGAGGCCGGAGGCAGGAGTTCGGTCGCCTCGTTCCAGAGGGCACGCTCCTGCGCCGCGGATGCGAGATCGCCGCCGAAGCCGAGAACGCGCGAGAGCAGCCGCTTCACATTGCCGTCGAGAATCGCTACGCGCTCGCCGAAGCAGAAGGCGGCGACCGCCGCTGCCGTCGAACGACCGATGCCGGGCAGCGTCTGCAGCTCCGCCGCTGTCCGCGGGAATTCACCGCCGAAGCGCGACACCACCTCTTGCGCGCATCGATGCATGTTGCGGGCGCGGCTGTAGTAGCCGAGCCCGCTCCAAAGCCCGAACACCTCGTCTTCCGTCCCCGCGGCGAGCGACTGCACCGTCGGAAAGCGATCGAGGAATCGCGCGAAGTACCCCAGCACCGTCGATACCTGGGTCTGCTGAAGCATCACCTCGGACAGCCAGACGCGATAAGGGTCCTGCGTGTTCTGCCACGGCAACTCGCTGCGCCCATGGCTCTGCTGCCATGCGACGACATTGTCGGCAAAGGTCGGCGCGATGCGTTGCGCGCCGGACCGCAGGTCTTCAGGCGGCACTGAGTTCGCTGCGGTAGGAAGAGGAGTTCGGCGCCTCGTGGTTCAGGAGCACTGCGGTGAGTTCGTCCAGCCGATGGTGCAGGTCGGAAAGATCGCGCTCCTGCGCGGCGAGCTCGGCCAATCGCTCGTCGAGATTGCCCGCCGCGCCCTGAATGCGCTCGACGGCCTCGATCCGCTTGGTGAACGTACGGCGACGCTCCTTGAGCTGGGCATCGAGCTGCGCGCCTGCACCCTTGCTCCAGCGCTCGACCTCGGTCATGGCCGCCTCGTTGACCACGCGCAGGCGGCTCGCAAGCGCGCGAACCAGCTTGTCGCAGAAATCAGGCTGCGCGAGCTTCAGCAGGTTGCCCACGCCGAGGTAGTGAACATGGCTCTGCTCGATTTGCGAGAGCTGCTGTTCGAAGTCGGTCAGGTCCGGCTCGGGCGGCGCCTGCAGCGTGAAGCCGTGCTCTGCATTGAGCTGCCGGAACGTTGCGTGCAACATCGACTGGATCTCGGCCGTGGTCGCCTGGACCTCGCGCAGGTTGTTGCGCAGCGCATCGAAGGTCTCGCCGTAGACCTTGCGCACATTGAACTTGATGCCGCGCCGCTTCAGCGCCGTCGCCAGACGGCCCATGTCCGCCTTGAGCGCTGTGCTCCCGAGCACCGCATAGACCTCGCGCAGCAGCTTGCCCTGCACCGAACGCAAGGCAAGGATGCGGGTGTTGCTGCCTTCGAATTCCGACTGCTCCTGCTCGATGCGGGTGCGCATGTGCCGGATGACGGAGCTGTTCTTGCCCCGCAGCCCCTGCAGCTCCAGCGCCTGCTCCGACAGGTCGCGCTGGCGCACGTTCAGGATGCGGGAGGCCTCGGTCCGCAAAGCGGCGATGCTTGCATCCACGGCAAGCCGCAACATCGTTTCACGCTTGCCGAGCAGCCCCTCGCCCAGAATGGCTTCGAGTGCGGGCAGGCGGCTCGCCTGCAACAGCGGCACGTCACGCCGGATCTTGGCTTGCAGGCCTTTCTGAGCGGAAACGGGAAGCACCTGCGTCAGCGGCACACCGAGCACGTCGGCGGCGCCCTTGCGCTGTCGCTGGATCTGCGCATCGACCTGGGCCGGGGTGCTCAGGATGTCCCACATCGTGTCGATCTTGTTCAGGACCACGATGCGCGTTTCGCTCGCATCCCCCTCGGTGACCAGGTGCTCGCGCCAGATCGCGAGATCGGATCGCGTGACGCCGGTGTCGGCGCCGAGGATGAAGACCACGGCATGCGCCTGCGGAATCAGGCTGACGGTGAGCTCCGGCTCCGCGCCGATCGCGTTGAGGCCCGGCGTGTCGAGAATCACCAGCCCCTGCTCCAGCAACGGATGCGGCATGTTCAGCACCGCATGCCGCCAGCGCGGGATTTCGACGCGGCCGTCGGAATCCGGTACAGGGTTGTCGTCGAGGTTGTCGTCGCTCCAGAATCCCAGCGCCTTGGCCTCGTCCACCGGGACCCAGCGCACCTCCGCGACTTTGCTCATCGCCTGCGAAAGCAGTTCGGCGTCGTCGACGTCGATGTCGACGTGAGTCCAGCGCGCAGGCTCCTCACGCCAATGCACCAGGGAGTAGGGCTCGAGCCGTGTCTCGATCGGCAGCAGGCGCAGGCTCGGCGGGTGCGCCGGGTCGTATCCCAGCTCGGTCGGACACATCGTCGTGCGCCCGGCGCTCGCCGGCATGATGCGGCGCCCGTATCCCGCGAAGAAGATCGCGTTGATGAGCTCCGACTTGCCACGCGAGAACTCGGCAACGAATGCGACCATGACCCTGCTGGTGCGCAGTTGAGATTCGACGTCGTGAAGCCGTTCAGCGACGCTCTGGTTCAGAAGCTCGTTCTCGTTCAGCCAGCGCGTCAACCACTTCAACCGGTGCGCGAAATTTCGCCGCCAGGTGCCGTGCTGGTCGAACTGCTGAGTGAAAGAAGCGGTCAACGGCGTAAATGTAAAAACAATTTACAAAGATGGTAGCACCGGGCCGATCACCGACAGGTACTCCAGAAGCCACGCCCGACGAATGGTCTCATGACTTTTGACACATCGGACAGAAATACGTGGAGCGCTGCCCCTGCCGCAACTGCCGTATGGGCGTTGCGCAAATCCGGCATGGCTCGCCGGCGCGCCCGTAGACCGTGGCTTCGAGCTGGAAGTAGCCACTCTGGCCATCGACGTTCGAAAAGTCGCGAAGCGTGCTGCCTCCGCGGTCGACGGCACGCGCGAGGATTTCGCGGATGGCCCCATGCAGACGCAGCGCCCGTGGCCTGCTGATGCGGGAAGCCGCAAGGGTGGGCCGGATACCCGCCAGGAAAAGCGCCTCGGACGCATAGATGTTGCCGACGCCCACCACCACGTCGCCGGCAAGCAGCACCTGCTTCACAGGCGCACGCCGCCGGCGCAAGCCCGCGTGGAAGGCTTCGAAGTCGAAGCTGTCGCCAAGCGGCTCCATGCCCAGTCCCCCCAGGAGCTTCCCGGCGAGCGGCGATGCTTCGTCTTCTACATAGACCACCGCGCCGAAGCGCCGCGGATCGTTGAGCCGAAGCGTGCCTTGGCTGGTCACGAGATCGAAGTGGTCATGAGCGCCGGCGGCCGGCAGCGAGGCATCGAAGCGAAGGCTGCCGGACATGCCCAGGTGCAGCAGCAAAAGGCCCAGGTCGAGGTCCACCAGCAGATACTTGCCGCGACGGCGCACGCCCCTGACCGTGCGTCCGACGAGCAATCCCGGATCAACGGACAGGGCCCACCGCAGCGGCTTGCCGACGCGTATGGCCTCGATGCGGGCGCCGGCGATGCGATCCGCAAAACCGCGGCGGGTGACTTCGACTTCGGGTAGTTCGGGCATGACGGGAAAGCCTGACGCAATTCACGCCGCATCCGGCGCTGGTGGCTCTCGTTTAAGAAGCGTGGATTATTATGGTTCGATGAATTTTCCGCTCCGCAGATCCCGCCTCGCGGCGGCCGCATTTACGGCACTTGTCGCCCTTGCCGCGCAGGCACAGACAGAACCGCCGGCACCCGCCGCGCCCACCAGCCCCGCACCGATCATCGAGCCCGCCGAACCCGCGGTCACGCCGGCTGCGACCGCCTCTGCGCCCGCGACGGACAAGCCGGAAGTGCAGCCTTCCGCGCTGACTGCGGATCTCTTCTACGAGGTGCTGATGGGCGAGCTCAACGCGCGCGGCGGCGACCCGGGTGGCGGCTACAGCCTGATCCTCGACGCGGCGCGACGTTCGCGCGACGACAAGCTCTTCCAGCGCGCGGTCGAGATCGCGCTGCAATCCCGTTCCGGGGACGCAGCGCTCGCCGCGGCCCGGGCCTGGAAGGAATCCATTCCGCAATCGCGCGACGCCCGGCGCTTCGAGCTCCAGATCCTGATCGCGCTGAATCGCATCGGCGAGACGGTCGAGCCGCTTCGCGCGGAGATCGCGGCCACGCCGCAGATCGAGCGCCCCTTCCTGATGGCGGTGATCGCACGCAACTACAGCCGCGCCACGGACAAGAAGCTTGCCGCCTCGGTCGTCGAACAGGCGCTCACCGACGAGCTGAAGAACCCTGCCACCGGTGGCGCAGCCTGGGCCACGGTGGGCCGACTCAAGCTCGCAGCCGGCGACAGCGCTGGTGCGCTCGAAGCGGCGATCAAGGGCCAGGAGATGGACCCGTCTTCGGAAGGTCCGGCGCTGCTGGCGCTCGAACTGATGGACCCCTCACAGCCGCAGGCGGAGCCGATCGTCAAGCGCTATCTCGACGGTGCGAAAGCACAGCCTGAGATGCGCATCGCCTATGCGCGCGTGCTGGTCGAAGGCCGGCGCTATGCCGATGCGACCGCGGAGCTCACGAAACTCACTGCGGCCAAGCCCGAACTCCCCGAGCCTTGGCTGCTGCTTGGCAGCCTTCAGGCGCAGGCACGGCAGAACGCAGCGGCCGAAGCCTCTCTGCGCAAGTACATGTCGCTGGCCGAAACGCAGCGCGACCAGGACGCCAAGGACAGGGGCCTGACCCAGGCCTACCTGCTGATGGCCCAGTTGTCCGAGCGGCGCAAGGACTTCGCCGCTGCCGACAACTGGCTGGCGCGCATCGACAACTCGGACGACCTGCTTGGCGCGCAGGTCCGTCGTGCTTCGCTGCTCGCTCGACAGGGCAAGCTGCCGCAGGCTCGGGAGCTCGTGCGCAGCCTGCCGGAGCGCACCGCCGAAGAGAAGCGCGAGAAGTTCCTCGCCGAAGTTCAGTTGCTGCGTGACGCGAAGCAGTACCAGGCCGCCTATGACATGCTGGGCCAGGCGAGCGCTTCTTCGCCCACCGACACCGATCTCATCTATGACCAGGCCATGGTCGCCGAGAAGCTGAATCGCCTCGACGACATGGAGCGGCTGCTGCGCCGGCTGATCGAGCTCAAGCCCGAGAACCAGAACGCATACAACGCGCTCGGCTACTCGCTCGCGGATCGCAAGGTGCGTCTCGAAGAGGCGAGGACCTTGATCCAGAAGGCCGTTCAGTTGGCGCCCGATGATCCTTTCATCGCCGACAGCCTCGGCTGGGTCGAGTTCCGTCTCGGCAACACGACGGAGGCCATGCGCATCCTCGAAGACGCCTACAAGCGCCGTCCCGATCCGGAGATCGGCGCGCACCTCGGCGAAGTCCTGTGGACCACGGGCCAGCGCGACCGGGCGCTCAGCATCTGGAAGGAAGCGAACCTTGCCGATGCCGACAACGAGACGTTGCAGGAAACGCTCAAGCGCCTGCGCGTGAAGCTTTGAATCGCCGCACCATGCTGCTGGCCGCTTGTGCCGGAGCGCTGGTGGCCGCGGGCTGCGCGACGCCGGGCGCATCGAGGCAGGCCGGAACGATCGAGGCATGGAGCGGTCGCCTCTCGCTGCGGATCGACAGTCAGCCCGTCCAGACCTTCGCGGCACTGTTCGAGCTGCGAGGCGCTCCGCAGGCCGGCACCCTTACGCTCACGAGCCCGATCGGCAACACGCTGGCGCAGCTTCACTGGGCCCCGGGCGAGGCGCTGCTGATGAACGGCAAGGAATCGCGGCGATACGACTCGGTCGATGCGCTGATCGAGGCAGCGACGGGCGCGGCCATTCCGGTCGCCGCGCTTTTCGGATGGCTCGCGGGCCGCGACGACCACGTACCCGGCTGGCGGCCGGACCTGTCGCAGGTCAACGCCGGCAAGTTGCAGGCGACGCGCGAATCACCCGAGCCGCGCGCCGACCTGCGCATCGTGTTTGAACGCGCATGAAGGCCCTCTACGATCTCCCCGCTCCGGCCAAGCTCAATCTCTTCCTGCACGTCACCGGCCGGCGCGCGGATGGCTACCACCTGCTGCAGTCGGTTTTCATGCTCATCGACTGGAGCGATGCGCTGCATTTCGAGCGTCGAGACGATGGCAAGGTCACGCGCGAGGACCTGACCACGCCCCTGCCCGCGGACGATCTCGTCGTCCGCGCTGCCCGGGCCCTTCAGGCGTTCACCCGGACGGCGCGGGGCGTGCACATTGGCGTCGCCAAGCACGTCCCGGCACAGGCCGGCATGGGAGGTGGGTCGTCCGACGCGGCGACCTGCCTGCTCGCGCTCAATCGACTCTGGGAACTGAACCTGCCGCTCGCCAAACTCGAACAGATCGGCCTGGGCCTGGGCGCGGACGTGCCCTTCTTCCTCCGCGGACACAATGCGTGGGTCGAGGGGATCGGCGAGGAAATCACGCCGGTTTCGCTTCCATCGGGGCGCTTCGCCGTCGTCAAGCCTGACCAAGGCCTTGATACGCGAGAAATTTTTTCTGCGCCGGACCTCCAACGTGAAACTCCTGCTGCTATACTCTCTGGCTTTGCTGCATACAGTGAAGCGGAAGCAGACAGTTTTCGCTTTGACTTCGGTCATAACGACCTGCAGCCGGTAGCGCAGAGGCTCTGCCCCGCAGTCACCCAGGCCATTGAGTGGCTTGGATCTCAAGGGTTGGAGGCGCGCATGACTGGCTCGGGAAGTTCGGTGTTCGCAGCAATGCGGCATGATGCAGAATTGGCCGAGGCCCCTCAGGGCTGGCAGGTTCGCAAGTGCAGCAATCTGGCAGTTCATCCTCTGGTGGGGTGGGCGGTCTAGAAATCAGAGCGCTCTGCGGTCTGATGCGACATATATCGGTGAATGGCATTGGCCATTGACCTGTGTAGGGGAGTCGCCAAGCTGGTTAAGGCACTGGATTTTGATTCCAGCATGCAAAGGTTCGAATCCTTTCTCCCCTGCCAAATCTTCATTCACAAGATTGTTGGCGGCTCCTTCAAGAGCCATTTCGCATTGCCGGATGCAATTCGCCGGGACGCTCATGCAGGCACATAACCCTGATTTCATGGTTTTCACCGGCAATGCCAATCCTGGGCTTGCCGCTGAAATTTCTCAGCACCTCGGTACTTCGCTGGGCGCCGCGCGTGTCGGCCGCTTCTCCGATGGCGAAGTCACCGTCGAGATCAACCAGAACGTCCGGGCGCGCGATGTCTTCGTCGTCCAGTCGACTTGCGCACCCACCAACGAAAACCTGATGGAACTGCTCATCATGGTCGACGCGCTCAAGCGCGCTTCGGCCGAGCGCATCAGTGCCGTGATCCCCTATTTCGGCTACGCCCGACAGGACCGCCGTCCGCGTTCCAGCCGCGTGCCGATCTCGGCCAAGGTGGTCGCCAACCTGCTCGAAACCGTGGGCGTGGCGCGCGTGCTGACCATGGACCTGCATGCCGACCAGATCCAGGGCTTCTTCGACATCCCGGTCGACAACATCTACGCGTCGCCGGTGCTTCTGGGCGACCTGCGCCAGAAGAACTACGAAGACCTGATCGTCGTGTCGCCCGACGTCGGCGGCGTGGTCCGCGCCCGTGCGCTGGCCAAGCAACTGAATTGCGACCTCGCGATCATCGACAAGCGCCGTCCGCGTGCCAACGTGAGCGAAGTCATGCACGTGATCGGCGAGATCGACGGCCGCAACTGCGTGATCATGGACGACATGATCGACACGGCCGGCACGCTGGTCAAAGCGGCCGAAGTGCTGAAGGAACGCGGCGCCAAGAAGGTCTACGCGTATTGCACGCACCCGATCTTCTCGGGTCCGGCCATCGAGCGCATCGCCAAGGGCACCGCGCTCGACGAAGTGGTGGTGACCAACACGATCCCGCTCTCCGCCGGCGCAACCGGCTGCACCAAGATTCGCCAGCTCTCCGTGGCGCCGCTGATCGCCGAGACGATCCAGCGCATCGCCAAGGGCGAGTCGGTCATGAGTTTGTTCTCCGACCAGGAAAATCTCTTCTGAGATCCTGATCCGAGCAAAAAGCCGGGCTTCCTTCGGGAAGCCCTTTTTAAACCGGAGTCGCACTGGTCGCGGTCGACTTCCACAGGAGCCAGTTATGAAATTCGTCGCTTTTGAGCGCGCCAAGCAGGGTACGGGTGCGAGCCGCCGTCTGCGCATCTCGGGCAAGACGCCCGGCATCGTCTACGGTGGTGAAGGCCAGCCGCAACTTATCGAACTCGATCACAACGCGCTGTGGCACGCCCTCAAAAAGGAAGCCTTCCACTCGTCGATCCTCGAGATGGAACTCGGCGGCCAGGTCGCGAAGGTCCTGCTGCGTGACGTGCAGTACCACCCGTTCCGTCCGCTCGTACAGCACGTCGACTTCCAGCGCGTCGATGCCCGCACCCGCATGACCGTCAAGGTGCCGCTGCACTTCAAGGGTGAAGAAGAGTCCACCGCCGTCAAGCTCGATCACAACCTCGTGAACCACGTGATGACCGAAATCGAAGTCAGCTGCCTGCCGGCCGACCTGCCCGAGTTCATCGAGATCGACCTCTCGGGTCTGACCAAGAACGCGACGGTCACGGTCAAGGACATCAAGCTGCCGAAGGGCCTGAAGTTCGTGGCCCACGGCAAGGGCAACCCGGTCGTGGTGTCCGCCGTGTCGCCGGTGGTCGCGGAAGAAGCGCCTGCCGAAGGCGCGCCTGCTGAAGGCGCTCCGGCTGCAGCCAAGGCAGACGCCAAGGCCCCCGCCAAGAAGAAGTAACTCGCGCATCCCGTGCGCTTTCGATGGCCCGCCTCGTGCGGGCCATTTTGTTTTGGGAACCACCCAACCCAGATAATCCCCGCATGATCAAGTTGTTCGTCGGCCTTGGGAATCCCGGCCCGGAATACGAAGCCACACGCCACAACGCCGGCTTCTGGTGGATCGATGCGCTCGCACGCGACCTGAAGCTCACGCTCTCGCCCGAGCGCTCGTACCACGGCCTCGTGGCCCGCACGCAGGTGAACGGCAAGCCGCTCTGGCTCCTGGAGCCGCAAACCTTCATGAATGTCTCGGGCAAATCGGTCGCTGCGCTGGCCCGCTTCTTCAAGATCGAGCCGAAGGAAATCCTGGTGGTCCACGACGAACTCGACGTGGTGCCGGGCCAGGCCAAGCTGAAGCTGGGAGGCAGCCATGCCGGCCACAACGGTCTGCGCGACATCCACGCGCAGCTCGGCACCGGAGACTACTGGCGCCTGCGCCTCGGCATCGGCCATCCCGGCGTGAAGTCCGAAGTGGTCAACTGGGTGCTGAAGAAGCCGCTCAAGGAACAGAGGGAGGCGATCGACGACGCGATCGTCCGGACGCTCCATGCGTTCCCGGCCCTGGTGGCCGGCGAGATGGACAAGGCGACCTTGCTCATCCACACGAGCAAGCCGCCCCGCCCCAAACCGCCGAGGCGAGAGCCCGACGGCGGGGGCGAACCCGCCGCGGGCTAGCGGAAGAAGAGGGAAGGAAGGGAGTTACAAGAATGAAGCTGTCACATACCCCGAAGACCACTGCGCGATGCGCAGCGCTGCTCATGGCGACGTGCATCCCCTGGAGCGCCGTCGCGGCCGAAGGCGGCGGCACCTGGCGCTGCGGCAACACCTACACCGACCAACCCTGCAGGAACGGCAGGCTGGTCGAGGTCGATGACGCGCGCGACCCCAGCCATAGGCGCGCGGCCGACGAGACCATCCGCGACGCGCACGCAGCGGCCAACCGCATGGAAGGCGACCGCCGGCGCCTCGAAGCGGCAGGCGCTCGCAACCGGCCGATCCTCATCGACAACAGTCCCGGACGAGATGGCGCCGAGCGGAAGAGCGCGCCCGAAAAACTTCGCAAGGGCAAGAAGGACGTGCTCTACACGAGCATGCAGACCGGGCAGGACGCCGAGTCCACGAAAAAGACGAAGAAGGCGAAAAAGAAAAAATCCGGCGACTAGCCGGATTCAGGAGATCGAGGCGGCGCCGGCAGGGCCCGCCTGGCCCGCTTCCTTGGCGGCCGTGAGTCGCTGGAACTTCTGCCACAGGGTCTCACGCGATTCCACGTGCGCCGGATTGACCGGAATGCAGGCAACCGGGCAGATCTGCACGCACTGCGGTTCGTCGAAGTGGCCGACGCATTCGGTGCACTTGTGCGGGTCGATCTCGTAGATCTCGTCGCCCATGAAGATCGCGTCGTTGGGGCACTCCGGCTCGCAGACATCGCAGTTGATGCATTCGTCGGTGATCATGAGAGCCATCGCGTGATTATCGACCCGGCGGGCGTCTCCCGCCCGTCACTGCCGGATGCCCCCACAGCCGGTGAAAAGCGCGCCGCCCCAGGCAAGCACGGGCATGTTCGTTGCATGACTGCGGTTATGCTGCGCCCCGCCTTATGAGTTTGTTCCTGTTCAAGCGCTTCGTGACGCTGATCGCGACACTGATCGGCGCCTCCATCATCGTTTTCCTCGTGCTCGAGATCCTTCCGGGCAACGCGGCGCAGATCCTGATGGGTCCGGATGCGGCACCCGATGCGGTGGCGGCACTCGCGGCCAAGCTCGGGCTCGACCAGCCGGCCTGGACGCGCTACTGGCACTGGATCGGCGGTCTGCTGACGGGGAACCTCGGTGACAGCTACGCCTACAGCTCGCCGGTCATCGACCTCATCCTCGAACGCCTCGCGCTGACCATTCCACTGGCGCTCCTGGCCATGACCTTCACCACCGTGCTCGCGCTCCTCGTCGGCGTGACGGCGGCGGCGCGCCACAACAAGCTGGGCGACGTGGGTCTGATGGGCCTCACGCAGATCGGCATCGCGATTCCGAATTTCTGGTTCGCGATCCTGCTGATCCTGGTCTTCTCGGTGCAGCTCCAGTGGTTCTCCGCGGGCGGCTTCGAAGGCTGGGACGAAGGCGTCCTTGCCGGCCTGAAATCCCTGTTGCTCCCCGCGCTGTCGCTCGCGGTGGTCCAGGCCGCGATCCTTGCCCGCATCACACGCTCCGCGGTGCTCGAAGTGATGCGCGAGGACTTCGTGCGCACCGCGCGTGCCAAGGGCGTCTCGCAGCGCGCGGTGCTTTGGCGCCATGTGCTTCGCAATGCGCTGATCCCGGTCATCACGGTGATGGGCATGCAGTTCTCCGAGTTGCTGGCTGGCACGATCGTGGTCGAGAACGTCTTCTACCTGCCGGGGCTCGGCCGCCTGATCTTCCAGGCCATCAGCAACCGGGACCTGATCGTGGTGCGCAACTGCGTGATGCTGCTGGCGGCCATGGTGGTCATCGTCAATTTCGTGGTCGACGTGCTCTACGCCGTGATCGACCCGCGCATCAAGGCCCACGACATATGAGCGCCGTTCCTGCAGCGGTGCCCGGCACCGCGCCTGGTCAGACCTCCGGCTTCTGGCGCCGCGCGATGCACCACCGCAGCTTCGTGATCGGCGGCGTGCTCACGCTGCTGCTCGTGCTGGCCGCCACGGTGTCGCTGGCGTGGACCCCGTGGTCGCCCTACGAGATGGACATCGCGAGCAAGTTGCAGAAGCCCAGCGCGGCGCATTGGCTGGGCACGGACACCTTCGGGCGGGATGTGGCTTCGCTGCTGCTCGTCGGCGCGCGCGCATCGATCCTCGTCGGCGTCATCGCGGTCGGCATCGGCCTGACGGTCGGCACGGCGCTCGGCCTGCTGGCGGCGGCCCGCCGCGGATGGGTCGAGGAAGCGATCATGCGCTTCGCCGACTTCTCCATGGCCTTCCCCGCGATCCTGTCGGCCATCATGATGACCGCCGTCTTCGGCGCGGGCATCGTCAACGCGATCATCGCGATCGGCATCTACAACATCCCGACCTTCGCGCGCATCACGCGGGCCTCGGCCAACGCGATCTGGTCGCGCGAATACATCGCGGCGGCGCGCGCCTGCGGCAAGGGCTCGTTCGCGATCACCATGCAGCATGTGCTGCCCAACATCTCGGCGGTGCTGATCGTGCAGATCACCATCCGCTTCGCGATCGCGATCCTCGCCGAGGCCGCCCTCTCCTATCTCGGCCTCGGCACGCAGCCGCCGCAGCCGTCGTGGGGCCGCATGCTGAGCGAGGCCCAGACGATGATGTTCCAGGCGCCTTTGCTCGCGGTCTTCCCGGGCGTGGCGATCGCGCTTGCCGTGCTGGGGCTGAACCTTCTCGGCGACGGTCTGCGCGACCTGCTGGACCCGCGACTTGCCCGTGCCCGCTGAGCCCGATATGCCACTTCTCGAAGTCAAAGATCTCCACGTCCAGTTGCAGACTCAACGCGGCCCGGCCGAAGCGGTGCGCGGCATCGACTTCACGCTGGAGCGCGGCGAAACCCTCGGCATCGTCGGCGAATCGGGCTGCGGCAAGTCGATCACGGTGCAATCGCTGATGGGTCTTCTTCCCTCGACCGCGAAGGTCAGCGGAAGCATCCGCTTCGACGGCACCGAGCTGGTCGGCCTCCCGGAGCGCGCGATGTGCAAGATCCGCGGCGACCGCATCGGCATGATCTTCCAGGAGCCGATGACGGCGCTGAATCCGGTCCACACCGTCGCGCGGCAGGTCGGCGAGCCGCTTCGGCTGCATCGTGGCCTCTCCGCCGCCGAGGCGCGCAAGGAAGTGCTCGCGCTGCTCGACCGTGTCGGCATTCCCGATGCCGCGTCGCGCCTCGATGCCTATCCGCACCAGTTCTCCGGCGGCCAGCGCCAGCGCATCGGTATCGCGATGGCGCTCGCCTGCGGTCCGGACCTGCTGATCGCCGACGAGCCGACCACCGCACTCGACGTCACCATCCAGAAGCAGATCCTCGACCTGATCCGCGGTCTCGTCGCGGAGCGCGGCATGGCGCTGATCCTGATCTCGCACGACCTCGGCGTGATCGCGCAGAACGTCTCGAAGATGCTCGTGATGTACGGCGGCAGCGTGGTCGAAAGCGGCCCCACGTCGTCCGTCTTCGCCGAACGCGCACATCCCTACACGCGCGGCCTGTTCGCGGCGCGGCCTGAACTCGGCACGCCACGCGGCGCGAGGCTCGCGACGATCAAGGGCAGCGTGCCCGAGCTGGTCGACCTGCCAAAGGGCTGCCCCTTCGCGGGCCGCTGCCGCTACACGGTCGATGCCTGCCACGCGACGTGCCCCCCGGAGGTGCAATTGCCGCATGAGCACCTGGTGCGGTGCATCCGGCTGGGCGAAATCGCGGCCGAGGAAAGCATCGCCGCATGACGAACACACCGGCCAACACTCCCTTGCTCGAAGTCACCGACCTCGTGCGCCATTACGCGCTGCCGCGCGAGCGCCTCTTCGGCACACCGCCGATGGTCAAGGCGCTCAATGGCGTGAGCTTCAGCGTCCGACCGGGCCGCAGCCTCGGCATCGTCGGCGAATCGGGCTCCGGCAAATCGACCATCGCGCGGCTCGTGATGGCGCTCGACAAGCCGACCTCCGGCGTCATCAGGCTGCTCGGCGAAGACCTGCATGCCTTGCCCAAGGACGCGCTGCGCAAGGCCCGCCGCAATTTCCAGATGGTCTTCCAGGACCCCTACGGTTCACTCGATCCGCGCCAGACGGTCGAGCGCATCGTGGCCGAACCGCTCGAAGCGCTCGGCGAAACCACGCGTGCGCAGCAGCGCGAGCTGGCCGGCGAATCGCTCGTCGCCGTCGGCCTGCGCCTCGCCGACCTGCACAAGTACCCGCACGAGTTCTCCGGCGGGCAGCGGCAGCGCATCGCGATCGCGCGCGCGCTCATCACGCGGCCGAAGCTCATCGTGGCCGACGAACCGGTGAGTGCGCTCGACGTCTCGGTGCAGGCGCAGGTGCTCAACCTGATGCAGGACCTGCAGCAGCAGTACGGCATCAGCTACCTCCTCATCAGCCACGATCTCGCGGTGGTCAACCACCTGTGCGACGAAGTCTGCGTGCTGCATCGTGGCCTCGTCGTCGAACGCGGCGAGCCGCAGCATCTGTTCGCGCATGCGGAACATCCCTACACGCAGGCCCTGCTGGCCGCGGTGCCGCGCGCCGAACCGGTCATCGCGTCATGAGCAAACACTTGCCGAGCCGGTTGCGGGCCGCCATGATGTAACGTTTGTTTCCCAACACCACAGCTTTCTCTGGAGTCCCGAAACCATGTTGAAACGCCGCACCCTCCTGACCACCGCCGCACTCGCCACCGTGCCGCTCTCGCTGCCGCAGATGGCGCTGGCGCAAGGGCGCAAGGACTCGATGGTGATCGGCATGGCGCTCGAACCGCCGGGGCTCGACCCGACGGCGGGCGCGGCGTCGGCAATCGCCGAGATCGTCCAGTACAACATCCTCGAGACGCTCACCAAGATCAACCCGGACGGCAGCGTCACGCCCTTGCTCGCCGAGAGCTGGGAAGTCTCGCCGGACCTGCGCACCTACACCTTCAAGCTGCGCCGCGGCGTCAAGTTCCAGAACGGAGAACCGTTCAGTGCGCAAACCGTGAAGTTCTCGTTCGACCGCGCGGGCGCGGAAAAGAGTACCAACAAGGACAAGCGCACCTTCGCGAACCTCAGCACCCAGGTAGTCGACGACGCCACGGTGGTGCTCATCAACAAGGAGATCGACCCCGACCTGCCCTTCCTCCTCGGCCAGGCGACGGCGGTGATCGTCGAACCCAAGAGCGCCGACGCCAACGCCACGAAGCCCGTGGGCACGGGCCCCTACAAGCTCGACGCCTGGAACAAGGGCAGCTCGGTGGTGGTGAGCAAGTGGGAGGGCTTCCGCAACGCGGGTTCGATCAAGCTCAACAAGGTCACCTTCCGCTTCATCTCCGACCCGGCCGCGCAGGCCGCGGCGATGCTGGCCGGCGACGTCGATGCCTTCCCTCGCATCGCGACCCGCGTGGTGCCGCAGTTCAAGGCCAACCCGCAGTTCCAGGTGATCCTGAGCGGTTCGCGCGCGAAGACCATCCTGTCGATCAACAACAAGCGCAAGCCGCTCGACGACGTGCGCGTGCGCCGCGCGATCTCCGCGGCCATCGATCGCAAGGCCGTGATCGAAGGCGCGGTGGACGGCTTCGGCGTGCCGATCGGCAGCCACTACGTGCCGGGCGCGCCGGGCTACGTCGACACGACTGGCGTCAACCCGTTCAACATCGAGAAGGCCAAGCAGCTGCTGGCCGAAGCCGGCGTGAAGACGCCGCTCGAACTCACGATGACGCTGCCCCCGCCGCCCTACGCCCGCCAGGGCGGCGAGGTGATCGCCGCGCAGCTGGCCAAGATCGGCATCAACGTGAAGATCCAGAACGTCGAATGGGCGCAGTGGCTCAGCGGCACCTACGGCAACAAGGACTACGACCTCAGCATCGTCTCGCACGTCGAGCCCTTCGACCTCGGGAACTACGCCAAGACGGACTACTACTGGCAGTACCAGTCGAAGGACTTCAACGCGGTGTACGACAAGATCAAGACGACCGGCAACGCGGCCGAACGCAACAAGCTGCTGGGCGATGCGCAGCGCATCCTGGCCAACGACGCGGCCAACGTCTTCCTGTTCCAGCCGCAGTGGCCCACCGTCGCCAAGAAGGGCGTGAAGGGTCTGTGGAAGGACATGCCGATCTTCGTCAACGACCTGTCGACGCTGTCGTGGTGAGCGGACCACGCCATGAGCTGAGCGCACGGGAACTCGTCACCGCGTACCGCAAGGCAGACCTGTCGCCGGTCGAGGTGACGCAGGCGGTGCTCGCTCATGTGGAGCGCTGGGAGCCGCACCTGCAGGCGACGTGGCTGCTCCGGCCCGAGTCCGCACTCGAACAGGCGCGCGCATCCGAAGCGCGTTGGCGGCGCGGCGAGCCCCTCGGCCCGCTGGACGGCGTCCCCACCACCATCAAGGAAAACATCGCGACGCGCGGCGATCCGATGCCCGCGGGCACCGCGGCGGTCACCCTCCTCCCGGCCAGCGCCGATGCGCCACCTGCCGCGCGGCTGAAGGAAGCCGGCGCGGTCATCTTCAGCAAGACGACGATGCCGGACTACGGCATGCTGTCGTCCGGCTTGTCGAGCTTTCATACGCTCGCGCGCAATCCGTGGGATCTGTCGAGAACGCCCGGCGGTTCCAGCGCAGGCGCCGGTGCCGCGGCCGCTGCGGGCTACGGGCCGCTGCATATCGGCACCGACATCGGCGGCTCGCTGCGCCTGCCGGCCGGCTGGTGCGGCATCTTCACGCTCAAGCCCAGCCTGGGCCGCATTCCGATCGATCCGCCCTACATGGGCCGCGCCGCCGGGCCGATGACGCGCACCGTGTCCGACGCCGCGCTGATGATGCAGACGCTCGCGCAGCCCGATGCGCGCGACAGCATGAGCCTGCCTGCGCAGACCATCGACTGGGATGCTTTCGACACCACCGTCGACGACCTGCGCGGCCTGCGCATCGGCCTGCTGCTGGACGCCGGCTGCGGCCTCGCGGTCGATCCCGAGATCCAGCAGGCGGTCGAGCACGCTGCGCGGCTCTTCGAGCGCGCCGGCGCCATCGTCGAGCCGATGCGGCCCTTCATGTCGCAAGCCATGCTCGACGGCATGGACCACTTCTGGCGGATGCGTTCGCTGGTGGACATGAAGGCACTCCGTCCCGAGCAACGCGCGAAGGTCCTGCCCTACATCCGCGCCTGGGCCGAGAGCGCCGAGGGCTTCGGCGGCGAATACGTCTTCCGCGCGTTCAGCCAGTTCCATGCGACGCGCCTCGCGGCCGTTGCCGCGTGCGCGAAATACGACTACGTGATTTCGCCCACCGCGCCGAACATGCCGGCGGCCGCGGAGGCCCCTTCGCCGACCAACGACCCGTTGCGACCGCTGGAGCACATCGGCTTCACCGTGCCATTCAACATGTCGGAGCAACCGGCCGCGTCGATCAACTGCGGATATGCAAAGAACAGCCTGCCGATCGGCATGCAGATCGCCGGAAAGCGCTTCGACGATCTGGGCGTACTCAAGGTCTCGCGTGCATTCGAGCTCATTCGCGAACCGCAGCGGCCCTGGCCGCAACCGCCGGCGGCCTGACGACGCAACTCAGGCGAAGTGCGTCGCCAGCAGCTCACGGGCGCGGCTGACGAAGTCGCTTTCTCCACGTCGTGCGGGCAGAAAGTGAAAGGCCGCACGCGGCAACGCTGGCAAACCGTGCGGCGCGGCGAGCGGCGCAACACCGTCTGTCAGCGCCGATTCGTTGAGGCAGGCCACGCCCAGGCCCGCCGCGAGCGCCGACTGAAGTCCCGCGACGCCCGACGCCACATGCGCCACCTCGTAGGGGATGCGGCGCTGATCCAGCAGCTTGACGGTGTACTGGTGCAGCGAGCACGTGTCGGGCAGCACGAGCAGCCGCAGCGGCTCGCGGCGGACGAGCCGCATGCCGACAGCGCCCATCCAGATCAGCGCTTCGCGCCGCAGCACCTGCGCGCGCTCGGGCGCATTGCCTGAGGCGGTGGCGCCCGTGATGCGCATCGACAGGCCGACGTCGAAATCACCCTGCGCATAGCCGGCTTCGATCGCGCCGCTCTTGAGGATGTTCACGCGCAAGCGGACCTGCGGATAGCTTTCGCCAAGGCGGCTCAGCATCCCCGCGAGATCGCGCGGCCGGAAGTAGTCGGTCACCGCGAGGCGAAGTTCGCCGTGCAGGGTTTCGCCGCGCAGATCGCGAAGGGCTTCGTCGCTCAGCGCAAGGATGCGCCGTGCGTGGCCGGCGAGCCGCAAGCCGGCGCCGGTGGGCGCCACACCCGCCTTGCTGCGCGTGAGCAGCGCTTGCCCAGCCCGTTCTTCGAGCTTGCGAATCTGTTCGCTCACGGCCGACTGCGACAGGAAGACCCTCGGGGCCGCGGCGGTCAGGCTGCCGGCCTCGATGACTTCGACGAAGGTCCTGAGCTGTTCGATGTCGAAGGCCTGCATGGATCTATTCATCCGAAATTCCGATGATATCCATCATATCCTCCCGCTTTTCAGATGACACGGCGACTTTCAGAATTCACTGCACCCAACGCAGAAAGGACATCGCCATGCCCCACATCGTCATCCATCTGTCCGGCAATCCCGACACGACCCTCACGCGGCGCGTGGTCGACAAGGTCGCGGAACTGACGCAGACCGTGCTCGACAAGAAGCTGCCGGTGATCGCCATCACCGTGCAATACATCGCATCCGATGCCTGGTTCATCGGCGGCCAATCACTCGCCGAGCAGGGAAAGTCCGCCTTCCATCTCGACATCAGCATCACCGACGAGACCAACACGAAGGCGGAGAAGGCTCGCTACGTGCGCGAGGTGCATGCAGCGATGGCCGCATTGAGGAGCAACCTGCACGAAGTCTCGTATGTGCACCTGATCGACGCGCGTGCTGCCGCCTACGGCTATGGGGGACGAACCCAGGAATATCGACACCAGCAAGCCGGCGTTTGAACGCCGGGCGTGGCAACATGGCTGCTTCCCCGATCCCACGCCAGGAGCCGCCTTGAGTTCAGCGCCCCGTCTTTGCGACAGCCTCGGCAATCCGCTCAGCCTCGACGACCCGACGAGCCTGCGCGCGGTCAATGACTTCGTCGAAGGCTTCATCTCGTGCGAGGCGCGCGCGGTGGATGTGCTGGCTGCCGCGCACGACCCCAGCCCCATCGTGCAGGCGTATTGCGCAACGCTGCATCTGTTCGCGGAATCGGGCGATGCGGCCGCGAACGCGCGTCCCTTCATCGATCGCGCGCAAGCCGCATCCGCCCGCGCAACTTCACGCGAACAGCGCTATATCGCAGCCATCGCCGCGTGGGCCGAAGGCGACATCACACGCGCCATCGCGCTGCACGAGGAGCAGGCAAAGGAGCATCCGCGCGACCTGGCTTCGCTGAAGCTCGGCCAATACCACTGCTTCAACGTCGGCGACTGCCCGGGCATGCTGCGCCTGGCGTTGACCGCACTGCCACATGCCGGCGACGTTCCCTATCTGCACGGCATGGCCGCATTCGGCCACGAGCAATGCCACCGGATGCGCGAGGCTGAAGCCAGTGCTCGCCGAGCGATCGCCATGGAGCGCAAGGAGCCCTGGGCGCATCACGCGCTCGCCCACGTGATGCTCACCGAAGGCCGGCTCGGCGAAGGCCTCGACTTCATGCAGGGGGTGAGCGACACCTGGGTCGGACTCAACTCCTTCATGGTCACGCACAACTGGTGGCACGTCGCGCTCTTCCTGATCGACCTGGGACGTGACGCGGACGCTCTCACGGTCTACGACAACCACGTATGGGGCGTGGTCAAGGCGTACTCGCAGGACCAGATCGGCGCCGTGTCGCTGCTGGCGCGGTTCGAGTTGGCGGGCATCGACGTGGGCGATCGCTGGCAGGACGTGGGCGGCTATCTTGCGCATCGGCTCGACGACCATGTGCTGCCGTTTCTCGACCTGCAGTACCTCTACGGTCTCGCGCGCGCCGGTCGACCGGAGGCGGACACGCTGCTGCAGCGCATCGAAGACTTCGCGCCGAAAGCACCGCCATCGACGCGCAGCGCATGGCAGCGGGTGTGCGTACCGGCCGCGCGCGCATTGCTCGCGCATGCGCGCGGGGAGCACGCAACCGCGATCGAGGAACTGGGGCTGGCGCTGCCGCGCCTGATCGAGATCGGCGGCAGCCACGCGCAGCGCGATCTCTTCGAGCAGGTCTATCTCGATGCGCTCGTCCGCAACGGCACGGGCGGCTCGCTCGCCGGTGCGCAGGGAATCCTGCAACAGCAGGTCAATCGCCAGCCCGAATCGCGGCGATTGCTGCGACAGGCATCGGCGGTCTATGCCCGCCTCGGCCTGCCCGCCTGAAATCAGTCCTTCGCGACTTCGTGCGCGGCCATCTGCTCCAGCGCCTTCACCAGCGCCGAATGGTCGAGTTGGTCCCACCCATGGGCCGCACAGGACTGCATGAGCTGCGCGGCCGACGCGGTCTGGGGCAGGGCCACGGACATGGCCTTCGCGCCGGCGAGGGCAAGGTTCAGGTCCTTCTGATGCAGGCCGATGCGGAAGCCCGGATTGAAGGTGCGCTTGATCATCCGCTCGCCGTGCACCTCGAGGATGCGGCTGGCCGCGAAGCCGCCCATGAGCGCCTGCCGCACCTTGGCCGGATCGGCGCCCGCCTTGCTCGCGAACAGCAAGGCTTCGCCCACGGCCGCAATGTTGAGCGCCACGATGATCTGGTTGGCCACCTTGGTGGTCTGTCCGTCGCCATTGCCGCCGACCAGCGTGATGTTCTTGCCCATCTTCTCGAACAGCGGCCTGGCACGCTCGAACACCGCTTCGTCGCCGCCGACCATGATCGTGAGGCTCGCGGCCTTGGCGCCGACTTCGCCGCCCGAGACCGGCGCGTCGAGGTAATCGCAGCCAAGCTCGTTGATCTTCTTGGCGAAGCGCTTGGTGTCGATCGGCGAGATCGAGCTCATGTCGATCACCGTCTTGCCCTTCGACAGGCCCGATGCGACGCCGTCCTCGCCGAAGAGGACCTGCTCGACGTCCGGTGTGTCGGGCAGCATCAGGATCACGACATCCGCCGCACGCGCCACGTCGGCGTTGCTTGCGCAGGCGGTCGCTGCCTTGAGTGCTTCGGGCACCTTGCTGCGGGTGCGCACGAACATCTCGTGCCCGGCCTGAAGGAGGTTCTGCGCCATCGGCGCGCCCATGATGCCGAGTCCGATGAATCCGATCTTCATGATCAATGTCCTTTCAGTAAGAAGTTGAGCCGGCGGCCGGTTGCGCAGCGCGCATCTTGGCGAGCACCTGCTGCGATCCTGCCGCCATGAGGCGCGCATCCGAGCTCACGGTGACGAACTGGAAGCCCTTGGCGATGCGGGCGAGCGCGCCTTCGGGCGTGCCGTTGTGGATGCCTGCGACGAGGCCGTGCGCCTTCGCGCGTTCGAGGATGTGGTCGATCGCCTGCGCCACCGGCGGGTCGACATCGTCGAACACCGGCCTGCAGCCGAGCGCCAGCGAAAGATCCGAGGGGCCGATATAGACCGCGTCGAGCCCTTCGACCGACATGATGGCGTCGAGGTTTTCGAGCGCCTGCGCCGTCTCGATCATCGCGAAGGTCACGATGGTGTCGTTCGCGTGCTGCGGATAGTCGGCGCCGCCATAGAGCAAGGCCCGGATCGGACCGAAGCTGCGCGTGCCGCGCGGTGCGTAGTGCGTGTAGGCGACGAGCCGCGCGGCCTCGTCGGCCGTGTTGATCATCGGACAGATGACGCCGTAGGCGCCGGCGTCGAGCGTCTTCATCAGCGCCGCCGGGTCGAGCCAGGGGACGCGCACCACGGGCACCGTGTCGGTGGTGGAGATGGCCTGCAGCATCGGGATCATCGACTGGTAGTCGACGACGCCGTGCTGCAGGTCGATGGTGAGTGAATCCCAGCCCTGGTGAGCCATGGTCTCGGCCGAAAAGCCGTTGGGAATCGCGAGCCAGCCATTGACCGCGGCGCCCCCCGATTTCCAGAGCGTCCGCAGGCGGTTTTCTCTCATGTCGTCTCCTTGTGGTGTCGTCGAGCGGTCGGCAGGCTCAGCGATCGAAGGCCGGACGCTTGGGGTCGAACTTCCAGCCGGGGATCAGGCACTGCATCGCAACCGCATCATCGCGCGAACCGAGGCCGTGCTGCCTGTAAAGCTGATGCGCCTTCTCGACTTCGGCCATGTCGAGTTCGATGCCCAGGCCGGGCTTCTTCGGCACCTGCACCATGCCGCCCTCGATGCGCAGCGGTTCCTTCGTGAGGCGCTGGCCGTCCTGCCAGATCCAGTGGGTGTCGATGGCGGTCACGCGGCCCGGCGCCGCGGCCCCGACGTGGGTGAACATCGCGAGCGACACGTCGAAGTGGTTGTTGGAGTGCGAGCCCCAGGTGAGCCCCCAGTCGCGGCAGGTCTGGGCGACGCGCACCGAGCCGGCCATGGTCCAGAAGTGGGGGTCGGCCAGCGGGATGTCCACCGACTGCAGCGAGAGCGCGTGCGCCATCTGCCGCCAGTCGGTGGCGATCATGTTGGTCGCGGTCGGCAGGCCGGTGGCGCGGCGGAATTCGGCCATCACTTCGCGACCGGAAAAGCCCTCCTCCGCGCCGCAGGGATCCTCGGCATAGGCGACCACGCCGCGCATCCGATGACCGAGGCGGATCGCATCCTTGAGCAGCCAGCCGCCGTTCGGGTCGAGCGTGACCCGGGCCTCGGGGAAGCGCTCGTGCAGCGCAATGATGGCGTCGACTTCCTCGTCGCCGCGCAGCACGCCGCCCTTGAGCTTGAAGTCGTTGAAGCCGTAGCGCTCGCGCGCTGCTTCGGCCAGGCGGACGATCGCTTCGGGCGTCATCGCCTTCTCGTGGCGCAGGCGGAACCAGTCGTTGTCGGCGCCCGGCTCGCGCGCGTACGGCAGATCGGACTTGTCGCGATCGCCGATGAAGAAGAGGTAGCCGAGCATCTCGACCGCGTCGCGCTGCTGGCCCTCGCCGAGCAGCGCCGCCACCGACACGTCCAGGTGCTGGCCGAGCAGATCGAGCATCGCGGACTCGATGGCGGTGACCGCATGGATGGTGGTGCGCAGGTCGAAGGTCTGCAGCCCGCGCCCGCCGGAATCGCGGTCAGCGAACTTCTTCTGCACGCGCTGCAGCACGCCCTGGTGCTGGCCGAGCGGTTGGCCCACGACCAGATCGCGAGCGTCTGCTAGCGTCTGCCGGATCTTCTCGCCGCCGGGCACCTCGCCCACGCCGGTGCGGCCGGCGCTGTCGGTCAGGATCAGCAGGTTGCGGGTGAAGAACGGGCCGTGCGCACCGCTGAGATTCAGCAGCATGCTGTCGCGGCCGGCGACGGGGATCACCCGCAGTTCGGTGATCTTGGGAGTGGAGGAAGACATAGGTTCAGACTCTCGTAGAAGGTCAAACAGCGGCCGCGCAGCCGGCCCGTTCGCAGGCACCCGCGGAACCGGCTCCGCCGGGCCGCTGGGTGCGCCCCCTCGAGGGGGTGCAGAGCGACACGAAGTGCGCGAGGCTGGGGGTGGTCAGTCGATAGTTATCTTGCCGGTCTCGATCACTTTCTTCCAGCGGGCGTACTCCTGCTGCTGGAAGGCGGCGAACTGCGCCGGCGTGTTGGCGACGACTTCGAGACCGATGGCGGTGAACTGGCTCTTCACCGTCGGGTCGTTGAGCGCCGCGACCATCGCGCCGTGCGCCTTGTCGCGGACCGCCGTGGGCAAGCCCTTGGGCGCCACGATGGCCTGCCACGAATAGACGTCGACGTTCTTCACGCCGGCTTCGGCGATGGTCGGCACGTCGGGCAGAACGGGCGAGCGCTTCTCGCCCGTCACCGCGAGCGCCTTGAGCTTGCCGCCCTTGATGTACTGCACCACCGCGTTGACGTTCTGGAAGGACGCATCGACCTGGCCGCCCAGCAGGTCGGTGATGGCCGGCGCGCCGCCCTTGTACGGCACGTGCAGGCCATGCGTCCCCGTCTGCTGCCAGAAAAGCTCGGCCGTCAGGTGGTCGCTCGATCCGTTGCCGGACGATGCAAAGGTCATCTTGCCCGGATTGGCCTTCAGACTGGCGATGACGTCGGCGACCGACTTGTGCGGCGAGTTGGCCGGGACGACCAGCACGTTGGGCGCCTGCACCGCGACGGTGATCAGGTCGAAGTCTTTCAGCGCATCGTATTGAAGGCCCTTGATGAGGTGCGGCGCGATCACCAGCGGGCCCAGGGAGGTGACGAGGAAGGTGTAGCCGTCCGGCGGCGAGCGCTTGACCTGTGTCGCGCCGATGGTGCCGGTCGCGCCGGCCTTGTTGTCGACGATGAAGCTCTGGCCCAGCTTTTCGCCGAGCTTGGGACTGATGGCGCGGGCGACCATGTCGGTCGAACCGCCCGCCGGGAACGGAACGACGATGCTCACCGTTTTCTGGGGCCAGTCCTGCGCATGAGCGCCGGTGGCAGTCGCAACGGCGATGGCGCCTGCGGCAATCAATTTCCTGAAGTTCATGAAGGTGTCTCTTTCGATGGTAGCGCTATCTTCGATGCCCGAATGATAGCGCTACCGTGAAATTCGACAACGGGTTCGAACCTAGGGTTTACGCGGATCAGGCGCTGTCGCGCTCGACGATCGAGAAGCCGATGTCGATCACGCGCTGGTCGACCGGACGCCCCTCCGCGCGCTCGACGATGAACTGCGCGGCCTGGCGCCCGATAGCGGCGCCGTCGATGCGCACCGTGGTCAGCGCCGGCTGCAGGTCGGCCGCGAATTCGAGATCGCCGAAGCCGACGACCGCGAGCTGTCCGGGCACCGCGATGCCGCGTGACTGCGCTTCGATCATCACGCCGAGCGCCAGCAGGTCCGAGCTGCAGAACACGGCGTCGATGCCCGGATGCTCGCCGAGCAGCTCGGACAGGGCCGTCCGGCCGCTCTTCAGCGTCGTCGGCGCGGGCACGCGCTTGACCGGCACCTCGGGCAAGCCTGCCGCGCGTGCCGCCTCGCAGAAAGCGCCATGCCGCCTGCGCGCCCGTTCGTCATCGCCTGCGACCACCGCGAGATGGCGGCGTCCCTTGGCGCGCAGGAATTCGGCGACCTTGCGCCCCACCTCGGCGTGCGAAAAGCCCACCAGCATGTCCAGCGGCGTCGGTGTGAGGTCCCAGGTCTCGACCACCGGAATGCCCGCCGCCAGCAGCCGCTTGCGTCCCTCGGGCGAATGCATGATGCCGGTGAGCACGATGCCGTCCGGCCGGCGGCCGATGATGGCTTCGAGCAGCGCGTCCTCGCGCGAATTCACGTAGCCGCTCTGGCCCAGCATGAGCTGGTAGCCACGCTCGCCGAGCGCCTCGGTCAGCGATTGCACCGTCTGGAGGAACACCGGCCCCGCGATCGTCGGCACGACCGCCGCGACGAGTCGGCTGCGCGTCGACGCCAGCCCGCCCGCGAGCACGTTGCGCACATAGCCGGTGCGACTGACGGCCTCGGTGACCTTCCTGAGCACCTCGGCAGACACCTGCGAAGGCGAACTCAGCGCACGCGATGCAGTGATCGGCGCCACACCGGCGAGCTTCGCGACATCGTGCAGCGTGACCGCGCCGCTGCCACGGCGGGTGCGGCGGACGGGGGCGGCGCCATCTTTGCTCATGCGCCCCATTCTAGGCGCGCTGATAGCGCTACCGCGCGCCGGCTACTTCTTCAGGTGCCGCCGCTGGTCGTAGGTCGGCTGGGCCGGCAGATCGTCCAAGTGCCGCGTGTCGGCCCAGTCGACGATTTCAATGCGATCGGGGGCGGAAGCGTCGGCAAGGCGGATGCGGTTGAAACCCGCGTTGGGAATCTCGCTCTGGCGCGGACCGTTCAGGCCCAGCCCGCGGGCGGTTCGCCAGACCATGTCGAGCACGCCGCCATGCGTCACCACCAGCACGCTCTGGCCCGAATGTGCCGTGGCGATGCTGCCGAGCGCATCGATGATCCGCCCGTGGAACTGCCTTGCCGACTCGCCTTCGGGCATGGCATGGTCTTCGCGGAACTGCAGCCAGTCTTCCCACGCGCGCGGATGCAGGGTCTGGATCTCCTCGGCCCGCATGCCTTCGACCACCCCGAAGTTCTGCTCTCGCAGCGTGACCGTGGTCGCGATCGCCAGCTCGAGTTGCTGCGCCGCCGGCGCCGCGGTCTGCTGCGCACGCATGAGGTCGCTGCTGACGAGGTACTGCACGGACTCCCCCGCCAGTCGCAGGCCGAGCCTTCGGGCCTGCTCGTGGCCCATGTCGTTGAGTGGCACGTCGATGTGGCCTTGAAAGCGGAGTTCGCGGTTCCAGTCGGTTTCGCCGTGGCGGATCAGGATGAGTTCGGTGGTGGGCATCGGCGCCTATTGTCCGCGCACGCGGGTGACGTCGCGATGTCTCCCCGTGCGATCGCGGAGAATCGACGCATGCCACGTCTTGTCCTGCTGCCTGGGCTCGCCTGCGACGAGCGCCTCTGGGAAGCGCAGATACCCGTCCTGCGCCCGACACTCGATGTGCACGTCACCGACGTGCACATGCGCCACGACCGCATCGAGGCCATGGCGGCGGCGCTGCTCGCGGAGCACCCCGGTCCGCTGGTTCTCTGCGGTGCATCGATGGGCGGAATGATCGCGATGGAAGCGACCAGGCAGGCGCCCGATCGCATCGTGGGACTCGCCCTCCTCGGCACCAATGCGCGCCCCGAAACGCCCGAGATGTACGAGCTGCGCCAATCGGCGATCGAACTCTTCGAGCGCGGCGAAGCGCGCGACGTGATCGAACTCAACGCAGGCTTCGCGTTTCACCCGGCACAGGCGCGCGACGACGCGCTCATTCAGCGCTATGTCGAGCTGATCCTCGACGCCGGCGCCCCGCAGCTGATCCGCCAGAACCGCGCGCTGATGGAGCGGCCCGATGCACGCCCGCACCTCGCGCACCTGCGTTGCCCGACACTCGTGCTTTGCGGCGACGCCGATCGCCTCACGCCGCCGGAATGCTCGCGCGAGATCGCGGCGCTGATGCCGCACGCGGAACTGGTCTGGGTCGCCGAATGCGGCCACATGCTCACGATGGAGAAGCCGGCCTTCGTCAACGAGACGCTCGGCCCGTGGCTGCAGCGCGTCGTTCAAGGCGCGTAAGCACGCTTCAGTGCAACTGGCCGCCGGTTTCTCGCAAGTCCTCGCGCACCTCGATGGAGGTTGCAACAGCGATCCGCAGCGCGGCGATCACGGCATCGAGCGACATGCTGGGCGCCCCTGGCAAGCGGGTCGCCTGTTCCGGCAGATAGGGGATATGAATGAACCCACCGCGCATGCCGTGCACCGGCCGGGTCGCGATGCGATGCATCAATCCGAAGAAAAGGTGGTTGCACACGAAGGTGCCCGCCGAGTTGGACACCGCCGCCGGTATGCCGGCCGCGCGCAGGTCGCGCACGATCGCCTTGATCGGCAGGCTCGAGAAATAGCCCACCGGCGCACCCGCGACCACCGGCTCGTCGATGGGCTGGCAGCCGGCGTTGTCGCAGATGCGGCCGTCGTCCATGTTGATCGCCACGCGCTCGGGCGTGATCTCGCTGCGCCCGCCCGCCTGGCCGACGCCGATGACGAGTTGCGGTCGAAGCTCGTCGATGGCCGCATCGAGCTCGCGCAAGGCGGCGCCGAACACGCACGAGATGCGCCGCGCATGCACCGTGGCGCCTTCGAGGCGCCAGCCGTCCAGCGAGCGCACCGCCTCCCACGACGGGTTGATCGCGTCCTTGTCGAACGGTTCGAAGCCGGTCAGGAGGACGTTCACGATCTGCGCCGGATCGTTCAGGCCGTGGCGGCGACGGCGATGCCTTCGGCCGCGAGCCGTTCGCGGATGCGTCGCGCAAAGGCCAGCGCATGCGCGCCGTCGCCGTGCAGGCACACCGTCTGCGCATTGACCGGCACCACGCTGCCGTCGATGGCGGTCACGCGGTGGTCGCGCACCAGCGACAGCGTCTGTGCGAGCGACTGCTCTTCCTCCTCGATCAGCGCACCGGGCTGGCTGCGCGGGACGAGGCTGCCGTCGGGCTGGTAGCCGCGGTCGGCGAAGACCTCCTCGACCGGCGTGAGCCCCGCGCGCTGGGCCGCCGCGATCATGCCGCTGCCGGCGAGACCGAAGAAGCGCAGCGTCGGATCGAAACGCCGCACCGCCTCGCAGATCGCATCAGCCAGCACCGGGTCCTTCACCGCCTGGTTGTAGAGGGCGCCGTGCGGCTTCACATGCGCAAGCATTCCGCCCTCGGCCTTCACGATCGCCGCCAGTGCGCCGATCTGGTAGAGCATGCCGGCGACGGTTTCATCGGGCGGCAGATGCATCGTGCTGCGGCCGAAGTTCTCGCGGTCCGGAAAGCTCGGATGCGCGCCGATCGCCACGCCCTTGTCGATCGCCCAGCGCACGCACTGGCGCATGGTTCGCGCATCGCCCGCGTGCCAGCCGCAGGCGATGTTGGCCGAACTCACCAGTCCGAGCAGCGCTTCGTCGTTGTCGCAGCCTTCGCCGAGGTCGGCATTGAGATCAATCCGCATGCGTTTCTCCATGGAGAGGATTCTGCGCCGGCGTCAGCCACCCCATCGACAGCAGGCCCTGCGCGAGGTGGGCGAGATAGCGCTTCTGTTCGCCCCAGGCCGCGAGCGCCTCGGCAGTCTCGACCGGACGAAAGCGCAGGCGGCCATCGAGCGGCGCCTGCGCCAGCTTCCACAGATCGGCGCGAATCACCACGCCCACGCGCGGATAGCCGCCGATGGTCTGCGCGTCGCCCATCAGGACGATCGGCTGGCCCGAAGGCGGCACCTGGATGGTGCCGGGAATCACGCCGGACGACAGCATGTCACCGTTGCGCTTGCGCTTGAGCTCCGGGCCTTCGAGTCGGCTTCCCATGCGGTTGCTCTGCGGCGTGATGCGCCATGCATCGCGCCAGATCTGCTCTCGCGACGCGACCGTGAAGAACTCGAGCTCGGGGCCGGGAACGATGCGAAGCTCGATGGCGCCATCCGCCGGGTCGGTGTGCCCGGACGGCATTCGGGCACCGAACGCACGCCTTTCCAACTGGGCCGTCGTGAGCGCACTCGGGCCGCAGATCAGAGTGTCGTGGGCCTTCAGGGCACGGCCCTCGTGGCCGCCGAAGCCGGCCATCAGATCGGTGCTGCGCGACCCGAGGATCACCGGCACGTCGATGCCGCCGGCAACCGCCAGCCAGGTGCGGATGCCCGCCTTCTTGCGCGAGCGGTTGGCGCGTCCGAACGTGAGAATCTGTCCGGCGCGCACCGGCACGCTCCAACCCGGCCAGACCGGTTGGCCGTCGAGCCGGGCGTCGAAGTCGTCGCCGGCCCAGGCGACGCGCGTGGCCGCTTCGAAGCGCAGCTCGCAGCCGCCCATGGTGAGTTCCAGCCCCGCCGCGCCGTCGGGATTGCCGACCAGCCGGTTCGCCAGCACCAGCGCCAGCGAGTCGAGCGCCCCCCCGGGGCAGATGCCGAGGTGCCGATGGCCATGCCGGCCCAGGTCCTGCACTGAAGCCAGCATGCCCGCACGAAGGACCGTGATGGCGGCCGTCAAAGCTCCACCCTTTCCGCGACGAAGCGGACGCGGTCACCGGGACGCAGCAGCGTCGGGGCCTCCGCGCGGGGATCGAACAGCGGCACCGAGGTTCGGCCGATCAGGTTCCATCCGCCTGGCGAGACCATCGGGTAGATGCCAGTCTGCTCGCCACCGATTCCGACCGACCCGGTCGGAACCGCCACGCGTGGGGCCGCACGACGCGGCGTGGCGAGCTCCGGCGCGAGCCCGCCCATGAACGCGAAGCCGGGCAAGAACCCGAGCAGGTAGACGACGTAGTCGCCTTCGCAGTGCCGCCGGACGACATCCGCCGGCGTGCGGCCCGTGTGCGCGGCCACATCGGCCAGATCGGGCCCTGATTCGCCGCCGTAGACCACCGGGATGTCGATGCGCCGCCCTCCGAGGGGCGCCGCTGCGAGTTGCGGCCATGCGGAGAGCACCTGCATTTCGAGCTCGACACCGTCGATCTGCTCGGGATCGAAGAGCAGGCTCAGGTTGTTCATGCCCGGGAGCACCTCGCGCACGCCGCGCCATTGCGCGGCTTCGGCCGCGAGGGCCCAGATCTGCTGCTGCTGAGCAAGCGTCGCCGGCGGTGGCAACTCGCACACCAGGGCCGCCTCGCCCAGGGGATGCAGGCGAGGCAGCGCGGCGTCGGTCATACCGCCCCCAAGCTCGGCACTGCCGTGTCCTCGCGGCCCCCCAAGGGGGCGTGAGCTTGCTTGGGGCGGCCCGGCGCGGCGCTCATGCAGCCCCCACGCTCGGCACTGCCGTGTCCTCGCGGCCCCCCAAGGGGGCGTGAGCTTGCTTGGGGCGGCCCGGCGCGGCGCTCATTCGCGCCCGAGGCTGTTCACCTTGGCGAGCAGGGCCTCCTGCACCTTCGGCGAGACGAACTTGTCGACCTCGCCGCCGAGCATCGCTATCTCGCGCACGAAGGTGCTGGAAATGAACTGGTACTTGTCGCTGGGCGTGAGGAACACCGTCTCCACTTCCGGCATCAGCGAACGGTTCATGCCCGCCAGCTGGAATTCGTAGTCGAAGTCGGTCACCGCGCGCAGGCCGCGCACCATCGCCTTGCCGCCGCGCGCGACGACGAAGTCGCGCAGGAGCCCCGAGAAGCTCTCGACGGTGACCCGATCGCTGTAGGCGCTCACCGCAGTGCGGGCCATGTCGATGCGCTCCTGCAATGTGAAGAGCGCCTTCTTGTGGTGCCCCGCGGCGACGGCGACGATGACCTTCGAGAAAAGCTGGGTTGCGCGCCGCACCACGTCTTCGTGGCCGAGCGTCATCGGATCGAATGTGCCGGGGTATACCGCGATCACGTTGCTGGTCATGGTTGCTCCTCTCATGCAGCCGCTCGCGGCCCTGTGTTTCGGCGGATTATGCAGCCGCGTCCGCGGCACGCTGAAGAAGGTGCGCATGCACCGCGCCGGCCTTGAGATGGCGGTACACGACGAGGCCGAGCGACGCGAGTTCCTCGTCGTTCCAGCGCCGCGCGGCTTCGAGGTAGATCACACCGGCTGGCCGCAGCGCGCGCATCGCAGCATTCAATGCGGGCGCATAGAGGCCCGCGTTGTCGAACGGTGGATCGAGGAAGACGACATGGAGAGTGCCGGCCGGCGTGCGCTCCAGCGCCGTGATGCCGTTGCCGCGTTCGACGCGCACCGCTTCTGCAGAGAGCTTTGTCCTGAGCGCCTGCAGTTGCGCGACGAGCGCCGGGTCCTGCTCGCACAGCAGGACCGACTCGGCACCGCGCGAGGCGGCTTCCAGCCCGAGCGCGCCGGTGCCCGCGAAGGCATCGACGCAGCGCCATCCGGGCAGTTCGCCGCCACCGGCACCTGCGAGGCTGGCCAGCCAGTTGAAAAGGGTCTCGCGCACCCGGTCGGGCGTGGGACGCAAGCCGGCCTTGTCGGCCACGGCAAGGCGGGTTCGCTTCCATTCGCCGCCGATGATGCGGACGAAATGAGGCGCCTTGGCAAGTCTGGCGAGGGCGGCAGGCGATTTGGCGGGGATGGATTTTCGGGGCGCGGGTTTCACGCCCAAAGCTTAACGGCATCGAAGGCGCGGATTGCGCCTTCGATGCCCTCGCGCGGTCAGGGCTGCTTGGCGCCGACGATGACCGTCACCATGCGCTCCGGCTGCAGCTTGCGCGCGAAGGCGCCTTTGACGTCCGCCACGGTGACGGCGTTCATGCGGGCCGTCCAGGTTTCCAGGTAGTCGAGCGGCAGGTCGTGCCAGGCAATATTGGCGACGTTGCCGAGCAGCTTGCGATTGCTGTCGAGCAAGAGCGGGAACCCGCCGATGAGGTTGTCCTTCGCCGCCTTGAGCTCGGCTTCGGTCGGCCCTTCGGCGACGAACTTCGCCAGCACCTCGCGCGAGACCTTGACCGCTTCTTCGGCCTGGTCCGGCCGCGTCTGGAAGCCGATGCGGAATGCACCCGCCTGCAGGCCCGGCGAGAAGCCGCTGTAGATGCTGTAGGTCAACCCGCGCTTTTCGCGCACCTGCTCGGTGAGTCGCGAAACGAACCCGCCGCCGCCGAGCACGTAGTTGCCGAGGTTCAGCGCGAAGTGGTCCGGGTCGGCGCGCCGGTAGCCCGGCTGGCCGATGAGCACGTGCGCCTGCGCGGAATCGAAGGGAATGCGCGTTTCCTTCGCGGCGGCAAGCGGATCAACTTCGGGCACCGCGGGCAGTTCCGGGCACGATGCCGACGATGGCAGGCGCGACAGCAGCGCCTTGGCGATGTCCTCCGCCTGCGGACGGGTGACGGCGCCGACGATGCTGATCTTCGCCCGGCAAGGCACGATGAGTTGCTCGTAGCGCTTGCGCATCGTCGCCACGTCTATCTGCGCGAGCGTTGCCTCGGTCGTTTCGACACCGTAGGGATGCGTTCCGTAGACCGCTTGCGCAAAGGCCTTCTCCGTCACGGTGGCGGGCTTGGTGTTGGCTTCCTTGATGGCCGCGTTGAGCCGCTCGCGCTCGCGGCTCCAGACGTCTGGCGGAAATGCGGGCTCGCCGATCTGGCGTGCGGCGAGTCGCACCGCCTTGTCCAGCAGCGCGGGCTGTGCGAGCGTGCGCAGCGTGAAGCTGGTGCGCTCGCCGCCGGCGCTCACGTCGAAGTTCGCGCCGAGATCGGCCCAGGCTTCGCCGAGCGCGTTCTGGTCCATCGCCGGGTCGCTGCCGTTCGCGCGGATGCCCTTCTCGACCATCGTGGCGGTCACGTTGGCGAGGCCGGCCTGGGCCGCCGGATCGCGGCGGGAACCGGCGTCGAAGTCGGCCTGCACATCGACGATGGGCAAGGCGTTGGTGGCGGCCAGATAGATCCTGGCGCCGTTCGCCAGGGTCCACTGCTGGATCGGAATCGCGGCCTGGGCGCTCGCGCCCATCAGCACCGTGGCGCCGAAGAGGAAGGCGCGAAGGCCTGTTGTCGGGAACTTGAACATGGGTCTTCCGCTTTCCATCAACGCATTTCGCCCATCGGTGCCGCGAATCCCCGCGGACGACGGTTCGCCTCGGGCGGCAGCGGACGCAGCGTGGCGACCGTGAGCTGGTCATCTCCGAAGTACTTGGCGGCCGCAGCCTTCACCTGCTCCGCGGTGACGCTCTGCAGCCGCTCGATGATGCGCGCGCTCGCGTCGAGCGGAAGCCCCTGCACCCAGTTGCTGCCGAGTTCGCGCGCCTGTGCCATGACGGAGTCGAGCTTGTAGGTCTCGCTCGCCACCCACTGCGTCTTGACGCGCGCGAGTTCGGCTTCGCCGACCCCTTGGCGGGCGATCTTCGCGACCTCGGCGCGCAAGGCGGCCTCGACCGCTTCGGCCGTCTTCCCGGCGGCCGGAACGCCATCGAGCACGAAGAGTTGCGGCCCGCGGCCGACGAAGCCCGAGTAGGCACCCGCCGAATCCGCGACCCGGTCGGGGCCCTGCGTCAAGGCGCGATCGAGCCGCGACCCCGGATAGCCGTCGAGCACCGCCGCCAGCACCACGAGTGCGTAGGGATCGATGTCGCCCTTGAAGTTGTCGGCCGTATCGATCTGCGGCACGCGGAAAGCGAGCGAAACGTAGGCCTGCTCGGCCGGGGCCTTGTATTCGATGCGGCGAATCCCGCGCTGCGCGGGTTCCGTGCGCGGCTTGCGGGTCGGCACGGCGCGCGCGGGGATCGAACCGTAGTACTTCTCGGCCATCGCGCGAACCTGCGCCACGTCGACATCGCCCACCACCACGATCGCGGCATTGGCGGGGGTGTACCAGCGCGCCAGGAAGTCGCGGACGTCGTCCGGAGTCATCGCATCGAGGTCGCTCATCCAGCCGACCACCGGGCGGTGATACGGCGAGGCGGTGAACACCGCCGCGTTCTGCTGCTCGCCGAGCAAGGCGCGCGGCTGGTCGTCGGTGCGCATGCGCCGCTCTTCCTTGACCACCTCGATCTCGCGCTTGAACTCGTCGTCCGGCCACTGGTTGCTGGCGAAGCGGTCGGATTCGAGCTTCATGACCTGCTCCAGTTTTTCAACCGGGATCTGCTGGTAGTAGCCGGTGTAGTCGCGGGTCGTGAAGGCGTTCTCGCGGCCGCCGAGTGCCGCGACGCGGCGGGAAAACTCGCCGGGCTTGAGCGTCTTGCTGCCCTTGAACATCATGTGCTCGACCGCGTGCGCGACGCCGGAGGTGCCGTCCACCTCGTCCATCGCGCCGACGCGGACCCAGAGCATCTGGACCGCGGTGGGTGCGCGCCGGTCGGGCTGCACGATCAGCGTCATGCCATTGGCGAGGGTGAATTTCTCGGCGGCCGGCGCCCCGTTGGAAGGCGATGCGGCTGCGGGTTTCGAGGGGGAAGACTGCGCGAAGGCGGGCAGCGCCCAGGGTGCAGAGAGCACCAAGGCCAGCACCGCACCCAGCGCAGCGCGGCGTGGCGAGGGGTGTTTCATAGAATGGCTCGGATTGTAAAAACCCGCCAATGTTCAGTTTCTTCAAGAAAAAACCGCAGCCCGATGCCGCCCAGGCACCGGCGCCTTCTCCCGAGGTTTCGTCGGGTGAAACACCGGCGGCTCCGGCCACGCCGGCAAGGTCGGTCTTTTCGCCCTCCAGTTGGTTCGGCAAGGGCGCTCCGCCGGCACCGGCACCGGCACCTGCGCCCTCGCCTGCCGCCGAAGTCGAACCGGTCCCTGCACCGGCCGTTTCCCAGGAAGCGCCCCCCCTCTTCAACCAGCCCGAGAGCCCGCAGCCGATTCCCGCCGAGCCTGCACCCCCGCCCGTCGCGGCACCGGCGCCCGCGCCAGCCGTCCCTGCGCCGGTCCCGGCACCTGCACAACCCGAGCGCAGCGGCTGGCTGGGCAAGCTCAAGAGCGGCCTGCGCAAGACGGGCAACAGCATCACCGCCGCGTTCGTCAACGCCCAGATCGACGACGAGCTTTACGAAGAGCTGGAAGCGGCGCTGTTGATGGCCGACACCGGCGTCAAGGCGACCGAGCATCTGCTGGAGGACCTTCGGCGCCGGGTCAAGAGCAACATGGCCACGGACGCCGGCCAGGTCAAGGTGCTGCTGGCGGATGCGATCGCCGACCTGCTGCGCCCGCTCGAAAAGCCACTCGTGATCGGCGAGTACACCCCGACCGTGATCATGGTGGCCGGCGTGAACGGCGCGGGCAAGACGACGTCGATCGGCAAGCTGACGAAGCATCTGGCCAACGAGGGCGCCTCCGTGCTGCTGGCCGCGGCCGACACCTTCCGCGCCGCCGCGCGCGAGCAGCTGCTCGTCTGGGCGGACCGGAACACCGTCGAGATCGTCAGCCAGGAAGGCGGCGATCCCGCCGCCGTCAGTTTCGACGCCGTCAACGCCGGCAAGGCGCGCGGCAAGGACGTGGTGCTGGTCGACACGGCGGGCCGGCTCCCGACGCAGATCCACCTCATGGACGAGCTCAAGAAGATCAAGCGCGTCGTCAATCGGGCCGACCCGACGGCACCGCATGAAGTGCTGCTGGTCATCGACGGCAACACGGGGCAGAACGCGCTGGCGCAAGTCAAGGCATTCGACGAGGCGCTCGGCCTGACGGGTCTGGTGGTCACCAAGCTCGATGGCACCGCCAAGGGCGGCGTGTTGTGCGCGATCGCGCGCGAGCGGCCAGTTCCGGTCTATTTCATCGGTGTTGGCGAAAAGCTGGAAGACCTGGAAACCTTCGACGCGCGGGAGTTCGCACAGGCGCTTCTCGGGTAAATAAACGGTCGGGTTCATCCTCCTGTTGCGCCGGAGCCGCTCTGGCATCATGTCCGCGGCACCAGAACAAGGAGACCGCATGGACACCACCGCCGCCCCGCTCGCCGGCACCGACCGGAAGGTCGATCGCCTGCTCGCCCATTACGAGGAGAGCCACCGGAATCCAGTCAACGAGGCGATCCACATGGTGGCGATCCCGGCGATCATGCTCAGCATCGTCGGCCTTCTCTTTGCTTTGCATCCCTGGGTCGCCTACGCGTTCGTGGCTGCGAGCCTGGTGTATTACGCACGGCTCCACGTGCCCGCGTTCCTGATCACCATGCTCGTGGGCACCGTGCTCCTTCTGGCCGCCGTGCACGCCATGGGAAGCCTTGTTTTGCCGGTGTCCGCCGCCATCTTCGTGGTGGCGTGGATCTTCCAGTTCGTGGGCCACAAGATCGAGGGGAAGAAGCCTTCCTTCTTCGAGGATATCCAGTACCTCTGGGTTGGACCACTTTTTGTACTTTCGAAGATTTTTCAGCGTCTTGGTATCCGCTGGTGATACCTTGAGCGCCCCGCAGGCCACTGAAAGTGGTGCTGTCAAGCTATCGCCGCCATTGACGCGGCCAGGGAACCCTTGTCTTAGCACTCCCTCTAATCGAGTGCTAATATGGCCAAGAACGAAGGAGTTTCCCGAATGACAACACTGTCTGGAGCCTCTGCCAACCAGCTCGCCGTCGCCAATCCGTGGTCGATAGTGCCTCCGCTGGGCAACCTGGACGCCTATATCTCGGCAACCAATCGGCTGCCGTTGCTGACGCTCGAGGAAGAGCAGGGCTACGCGCGCAAACTGCGCGACCACAACGATCTCGAAGCCGCCGGTGCGCTGATCCTGTCGCACCTGCGCCTGGTCGTCTCCATTTCCCGCCAATACCTGGGCTACGGGCTGCCGCACGGCGACCTGATCCAGGAGGGCAATGTCGGCCTGATGAAGGCCGTGAAGCGCTTCGATCCCGATCAGGGCGTGCGGCTGGTGAGCTACGCCATGCACTGGATCAAGGCCGAGATCCACGAGTACATCCTGAAGAACTGGCGCATGGTCAAGGTCGCGACGACCAAGGCCCAGCGCAAGCTGTTCTTCAACCTGCGCTCGATGAAGCAGGGATTCAAGGCCGAAGCCGCCATTGAGGGCGAGGCGCACCGCGACACCTTGAGCGCGGACCAGGTCTCGCAGATGGCCACCCGCCTGAACGTGAAGCCGGAGGAAGTCCTCGAGATGGAAACCCGGCTTTCCGGTGGCGATGTGGTGCTCGACCCGAGTCCGTCCGACGACGGCGAAGACGGCTTCGGCCCGATCGCCTACCTGGCGGATGCAAGCCAGGAGCCGACCGCGCTGCTGGAGTCGCGCCAGCGCGACCGGCTGTCGACCGACGGCATCACCACGGCGCTCGAGGCCCTCGACGACCGCAGCCGCCGCATCGTCGAAGAGCGCTGGCTGAAGGTGAACGACGACGGTTCGGGCGGCATGACGCTGCACGACCTCGCCGAGGTCTACGGCGTGAGCGCCGAGCGCATCCGCCAGATCGAGGTGGCGGCCATGAAGAAGATGAAGAAGGCGCTCGCGGAATACGCTTGAGACGCCCCCGCTCCGACAAGCCCGGCCCCGCCGGGCTTTTTCGTTTTCAGACCGGCGCAGGCGCCTGCCGGGACAAGGTGCGCAGAGCGCGGCGCGCGATGTAGCGGGTTTCCGGCAGGTCGCTGTCGCGCTGCCATCGCGCGCAGATCTCTTCCACCCAGTCCGGTTGGGTCCGGCTCGCGTCGTTGAGCCAGTTCGCCACCGAGTTCTGTACGTAGCGACTGGGATCGGCCCGCAAGGGTTCGAGAAGCTCGATCGCCCGCCACGGTTCGGCCTTCAACTGCTCGATCTGGGCACACCACACGCCGCGCGGCCGCGTCAGCTCGCTCGCGAAGCGGCGGATGTTCGCGTCGGGATCGAGCGCCCACGGCTTGAGGAGCCGCAACGCTTCGTCGAGCGAGCGGATCGTCGCGTCTCGCACGGCCATCCATGCCATTTCGCGGACGCCGAAATGCGGATCCGCGGCGAAGCGCCAAGCGGCTTCGAGTTGTGCCTGCAACGGGAGCCCCGACATCGCAATCCAGTGCGTCGCCCAGCAGCGCGCCACGTCGCTCGGATGGGTCGCGAGCCGATGGGCTACGGCATCGCGCTCGGCAAGTTCGGCCGTCAGGTCGTACAGCGCACGCGCGATATGGCCGTGCCGCTGCATGGGCTTGAAGGCCGGCAGCATCGCGAAGGTGTCGATCAAGCGCTCGCTTTGCGCATCGAGCCCGATGTGCACCGCGACCTTGCGTGCCAGGCGCGGCAGTTCCAACGCCAGGAACTCGTTGAGATTGACGGTCTCGAGCTTCCCGTCGTTGAGCGCTTCCAGCACCTCCGCCGGGATCAGCGCGATGCGGAACGCGCCCTTCCGCGACCTGAGGTGATCGACGCTGTCGTCCACGGAAGCGCGATCAGGACTTCAGCAGCGCCTGGATGTCGGCCACCATCGGCGGAACGCCGGCGCCGTACCGCGCATACAGCCGGAGCCGCCCCTGCGGGTCGTAGATGAAGCTGGCCGCGGAGTGATCCATCGAATAGCTCGTCGGCGTCTTGCCGTCGACCTTCTTGTAGTAGACCTTGAAGTCCTTGGCGAGCGGCGGCAGTTGCTCGGCGGTCGGGATCAGCGCGACGAAGGACGGATCGAACGCACCCATGTATGCCTTCATGACCTCCGGCGTGTCGCGCTCGGGATCGACCGTGACGAACACCACCTGCAGCTTGTCACCATCGCTTCCGAGTTGCTGTTTGACCTGCGCCATCTCGGTCATGGTGGTCGGGCAGACATCCGGGCACTGGGCGTAGCCGAAGAAGAGCACGACCACCTTGCCCTTGAAGTCCGCCATCGTGCGCACGCGGCCGTTCGCGTCGGTGAGCGAGAAGTCCTTCGCGTAATCGGCGCCGGTGATGTCCACGGCATTGAAGGTCGGCTTGGATTCGGTGCAGCCCGCGAGGTTGATGCCCGCGCAGGCGGCCGCGAGCGAACCCGCCGCGATGGCGATCCGGCGGAGGGCCTGCCGCTTGTTGATGGATGAAGTCATCGGAGATAGTGGTCGACGAGCAGTGCGGCGAACAGCACGCTCAGGTGGATCAGCGAAAAGCGGAAAGTCTTGCGCGCCAGCGCATCGGAGTAGTTGCGCCACAGCGCGAACGCATAGCCCGTGAAGCCGATGCTCACGCCGAAGGCCACCACCAGATAGAGCCAGCCGCTCATCCCGTAGATGAACGGCATCAGGCATGCCGCGAAGAGGATCAGGGTATAGAGCAACACATGCAACCGCGTGAACTCGTTCCCGTGCGTCACGGGCAACATCGGCAGGCCGGCCTTGCGGTAGTCCTCGACGCGGTAGAGCGCCAGCGCCCAGAAGTGCGGCGGCGTCCAGAGAAAGATGATCAGGAAGAGGATCAGCGCCTCGGGACTGACTTCGCCGGTCATCGCGGCCCATCCGAGCACCGGCGGCATCGCGCCGGAGGCGCCGCCGATGACGATGTTCTGCGGCGTCAGCGGCTTGAGGATGACCGTATAGATCACCGCGTACCCGACGAAGGTCGCGAAGGTCAGCCACATCGTGAGCGGGTTCACGGCGAACCAGAGGATGGCGGAGCCCAGGGCGCACAGGGCGATCGAGAAGATCAACGCCTGCCGGTCGCTCAGTTCGCCGCGCGCGGTAGGCCGCCATGCGGTGCGCTTCATCTTGGCGTCGATGCCCTTTTCGACGAGGCAGTTGAACGCCGCAGCGGCGCCGGCGACCAGCCAGATGCCGATGCAGGCCAACACCGCCTGCTGGAGGTCGGCCCAGCCAGGAACACCCGGCACGGCGAGCACCATGCCGATCAGGGCGCAGAACACGATCAGCTGCACCACGCGCGGCTTGGTCAGTGCGTAGAACTGGCGCATCACGTTGGCGGTGTGCGAGCTGTGGACGGAAGCCGGTGCGCTCATGCGGCCTCCAATCCATCGCGGCGCCCGGTGGCAGTTGCTGCCACGGCTGCGCCCTCGCGCCGGCTTTCGCACAGAGTCCAGGTCAGTACCACCGCGAGCGCCGCGGCGCCGCCGGTGTGCAGCACGGCGGCCGCCAGCGGCCAGCCGAGCAGCACATTGCCGAGGCCGGTCGCGAGCTGGAGCAGCGCGAGCCCGGCCAGCCAGCGCGCCTGCGGACGCAGGGGCCGTACACGAAGAAGGGAACGCACCAGCACAACGATGGCGATGAAGACGAGATAGGCCATCAGGCGGTGAACATAGTGAATCGCGGTCAAGGCAGCAAAGTCGATGGGGGCGCCGTCCGCCGTTTCCCCGAGATGGCGCCAGAGCTGGAATCCCTGCGCAAAGTTCATCGGCGGCCACCAGCTGTCCTGGCAGGTCGGGAACTGCGTGCAGGCGAGCACCGCGTAGTTCGTGCTGACCCAGCCGCCGAGCGCGATCTGCAGCACCAGCAGCACGATAGTCGCGATCAGCAGGTTGCGCAGCGCCGATGGCACGGGCGTCGGCGGACGCCGAATCGCATCCTGCTGGTAGCGCACGGCCTGGATGCAGAGCAGCGCGAGCAGCACCACGGCGCCCAGAAGATGAAGCGTGACGATGGCAGGGAAAAGCTTCCACGTCACGGTCAGCGCGCCAAAAGCCCCCTGCAGGCAGACCCATGCCAGCGTCGCCGCGGGCCACCAGGCGCTCAGCGGTCTCGTGCCGGTGTGCTCCGCGCGTTGTCGGCGCCGCGCGACCCAGGTGGCGACGGCGAGCGCGAGGATGAGCGCGCCGACACCGGTCGCCAGATAGCGGTGGACCATTTCCACCCAGGCCTTGCTGTGCGTGACGGGCCCGGTCGGCTGGGCGGCCTGTGCCATCGCGATCTCGTGTTTCGCACCGACCGGGCTCGCGTTGCCGTAGCAACCCGGCCAGTCGGGACAGCCGAGACCGGAATCCGTGAGACGGGTGAAGGCGCCGAAGAGCGTGAGGTCGAAGGTCAGGAACAGCGTGAGCACGGTCAGCGCGTGCAGCCTGCGCGCCGGGCCGGCGCCGGCATTGCGCCGCCAGACCCAGACCAGCGGCCCGAGCGCGAGCAGCACGCCGACCGCCAGCAGCCAGGCAATCGGGGTGAGGTCGTAGAGCGAGGTGCTTTCCATGACTCGCTCAGCGCCCCGGCTCGTCCCACGACGCGGAGGCGCGCATCAGCCTGTCGAGGTCGCGCTTGGCGCGGCTCGCGCCGGCGGTATCCATGCGCGGCGGGAAACGCATCATCCAGTGGCCCATCGGATCGACCAGGTAGAGGTGATCCGCCAGCGCGTGGCCCGCGGTGGGGGCCAGCCATTGCGCCAGTTGCGCTTCGGGCACGCGGACGACCGTCGCGCCGTGCAGGGCATCTTCGAGACGCTTCGGCAGCGGCGCCGCATCGCTCACGATCCAGACGCGGTCGAGCCGGTCTTTCTCGCGCCCGAGACTTTCGCGCAGTTGACGCTGCAGATAGAGCTGCTGCTCGCACACCGAGTCGCAGGCGGCGCCGGCCACCGCGACCAGCAGCCACTGCCCTTGCAGCGATTGAAGCTGGATCGTCGCACCGTCGGCCGAGGTGGCCTGGAGGTTCGGCATCGGGCGCTGCGGGTCGATCAATTCGCCATAGACGCTGCGGCCCTCCGGGCGGATCACGTAGTAGGTGAAGTACGAGGCGATCACCGGCGCCGCACAGCACAGCAGGACCAGGATCATCTTCCACCGACCGGTCACCTTGCGGCGCGTCGCCGCCGCGTCGAGCGCCTGGCGCGGCGACGGCATCGAGTGCACCGTCAGCCCGAGCGGCTCGTCAGCGGCGGCGGGCAAGGCGTGCGCGACGGTAGGGGGCGATGAATTGGAACCAGACATAGAGAATGAGGACGAGGGCCGACAACCCGAACCACTGGAACGCATAGCCGTAGTGCTTTTCGACACCCAGCGCGGGAGCCGGCCAATCTCGCTGCAGGCCCTCGGATGCCTCGCCGTTCTGCTGCAGGGAGATATCGGTCCGCAGGGGCAGCCCGGTCTCGGCTCGATACGCTTCAAGGTCGAGATTCTGCCGGATGGGGGAAGACCCCGCGCCGTCCGGCATTGGCGCTGAGGGCTCGGTCTTGCCAAGGTCCAGCAGGTGCGACGGCGGTGGCGAAATCGCGCCGATCACCTCGACCAGGCCGGCGGGCGTCACGACCGGCTGAAGTTGGGTCCTGTCATTGAAATTGCGCTGGATCCAGCCCCTTTGCACCATCACGGTCTGGTTCGAGCCTTCGATCGCGAACGGCGTGAGGACGTAGAAGCCGGGCACCCCGTGCATCTGCCGGTTGTCGAGATAGACCGTCTGCGACTGGAGCCAGAGGCCGCGCAGCCGAACCGGCCGGTGAAGGGCGGAGGAAGAAGCGTTCTCCAGCGCCAGGAAAGCGGCCTGATCGAGCGGCTCCAGGTTCTTCCGCGCATCGATCTCGGCCTGGATGGCCTCCTTCTGCGCCGCGCGGGAGAGCTGCCACTGTCCCAGCGAGAACGTGCCCGCGATGCCAATGGCCGCCAGCAATGTGACCAGCCAGAAACGCCCGCGACGCGCGGGCGATGTATCGACAGGGATATCTGTATTCAAACCGTGAGACCGCCTCTGCGGCCGATAATGTGATTCATGAAGTACTTTGTCGCCCTCGCCTTCGCGGGCATCCTGGCGAGCCTCGGGTTCGCGCTGTTCTTCATGCTGAGGGACGGGCGCAACGGCCGCGCCAAAGGAGGCGGCATGGCGCGCGCGCTGACGGTTCGGATCGGGCTGTCGGTTGTTTTGTTCCTGTGCATCCTGGTGGCCTGGAAACTCGGATATATCCAGCCAGGGGGCTTGCCGGTGGGCAAGTAGCTCGTTCCCGTCGCGGGAGAACCATGAAAAAAGCGCCTTGCGGCGCTTTTTTGTTGTGCCGTCGAAGCTTCTCAAAGCCAGTAGACCGTGATGTAAAGGCCGAGCCACACGACGTCCACGAAGTGCCAGTACCAGGCGGCACCCTCGAAGCCGAAGTGACGTTCCGGCGTGAAGTGGCCGGCACGAATGCGCAGCGTGATGAAGAACAGCATCAGCATGCCGATGAACACATGCAGCCCGTGGAAACCGGTCAGCATGAAGAAGGTCGAGCCGTAGGTGCCGGAGCTGAGCTTGAGGTTCAGTTCGGTGTAAAGGTGGTGGTATTCGTAGCCCTGCACGAAGAGGAAGGTCAGGCCCAGCAACACCGTCAGCCACATGAACCGCACCGTCTGCGCACGATGACCGGCGCGAAGCGCGTGGTGGGCGATCGTGAGCGTCACGCCGGAGCTCAGCAGCAGCGCGGTATTGATGGTCGGCAGCCAGAAAGGACCGACCGTCTGGAAGGGCTCGACGATGTCAGCGGGCGAGCCGGTCGCGCCGGCGGCGACGGTCGGCCACACGGCCTTGAAGTCCGGCCAGAGGATTGCGTTGTCCAGGCTGCCGAGCGACGGCAGCGCGTGCGTGCGCGCCCACCACAAGGCGGTGAAGAAGGCGCCGAAGAACATCACCTCCGAGAAGATGAACCAGCTCATGCTCCAGCGGAAGGACAAATCGACCTTGTAGCCGTACTTGCCGCTTTCACTCTCGCCGATGGCCGCCCGGAACCACACGAACAAGGTGCCGAGCCAGACGATCATGCCCAGCAGCAGCGACCATGCGCCCCATTGGTGGCCGTTGATCCACTGGGCCGCTCCGAGAATCACGAAGAGCAGGCCGGTTGCGGCCATCACCGGGTAGGCAGAGGGCCCGGGCACGAAGTAGTAGGGCGTGGTGCCGTGCGTCGTTGAACTCATATCAGGTCCTGGCTTTCTTCTCTCTCGGTTCAGTTTCTTGTGGGGTTGATCTTCACGCCGTGGCGACCCAGCGAACGACCAGGATCAACGCTACGACAAGAATCGCCACGGCCACGAGGCCGACCGCGATGATGTGCAGCGGATTGAGCTTGGCGATGTCGTCTTGGAAGGCACTGTTCTTGCGCACGCCGAAAAACGACCAGCCGATCGCGCGCGCTGTCCGCCACAGCGATCCCTTGCGAGGTTCTTCCGGCGACGTCGTCATGAGCGCGGCTCCGTCGAAGGTGGCGTCGCCGCGTTGTTGGCCACGGGTGCGGGTGGTGTCTTGCCGCCCACTTCGAAGAAGGTGTACGACAGCGTGATCGTCTTGACGTCCTTCGAGATCTTGGGGTCGATCACGAAGGCCACCGGCCACTGCTTCTTCTCGCCCGCATCGAGCGTGTACTGGTTGAAGCAGAAGCACTCCAGCTTGTTGAAGTACGGCGCCGCCTGCTGGGGCGCGTAGCTCGGGATCGCCTGCGCGGCCATGCGGCGGTTCTGCACGTTCTGGAATTCGTACATGACCGTGTGCAACTCGCCCGGGTGCACCTGCATCGAGCTTTGCGCGGGCTTGAAGTCCCACAGCCCGCGGACATTGGCATCGAATTCGACCGTGATGGTCCGGCTCGTGTCGACCTGCGTGTTCTCGGGCAGACGCACGTCCTTGCCGCCGGAAGCGCCCCCCGGCACTTCGAGTTCGGACCGCGCGAGGATGTTGATGCCGGTCATCTCGCAGATGGCCCGGTACATCGGAACCAGCGCATAGCCGAAGCCGAACATGCCGGCCGCGACAACGGCCAGCTTGCCGACCATGCGGACATTTTCCCGGCGGATGCGCTGGCCGATCTTCATCGCGGCGTTCCTAGCGGCCGACCCAGACCATGCGGACGATGAAGCCGATGAAGAACATCAGCGCGATGGAGGCCAGCGTCAGCCCCAGGCGGCGGTTGTTCCTCTTTTGCTCGGGTGTCATCACGCGCCCTGCCTCAGCCGATCACCTTGGTGGCGGTGGCGTCGAGCTTGGGTGGGGTCTCGAAGGTGTGGAACGGTGCCGGCGAAGGCACTTCCCATTCCAGGCCTTCGGCGGCTTCCCACGGCTTCTGCGGCGCCTTTTCACCCTTGCCGAGCATCGTCGGCAGCACGATGAAGAAGAAGAAGTAGACCTGCGCCAGTCCGAACGCGAACGCGCCGACCGACGCCACCGCATTGAAGTCGGCGAATTGCATCGGGTAGTCGGCATAGCGGCGGGGCATGCCGGCCAGGCCGAGGAAGTGCATCGGGAAGAAGGTGATGTTGAACGAGATCAGCGACCACCAGAAGTGGACCTTGCCGCGCGCTTCGTTGTACATCACGCCGGTCCACTTCGGCGCCCAGTAGTAGAAGCCGGCGAACATCGCGTAGAGCGAGCCGGCCACCAGCACATAGTGGAAGTGGGCGACGACGTAGTAGGTGTCCTGCAGCTGCGTGTCGATCGGCGCCACCGCGAGGATCAGGCCGGTGAAGCCGCCCATCGTGAACACGAAGATGAAGCCGACCGCGAACAGCATCGGGGTCTCGAAGGTCATCGAGCCCTGCCACATGGTGGCGATCCAGTTGAAGATCTTCACCGCCGTCGGCACCGCGATCAGCATGGTCGCGTACATGAAGAACAGCTGGCCGGTGAGCGGCATGCCGGTCGTGAACATGTGGTGCGCCCACACGATGAACGACAGGATCGCGATCGACGAGGTGGCGTACACCATCGAGGCGTAGCCGAAGAGCTTCTTGCGCGCGAAGGCCGGGACGATCTGGCTGACGATGCCGAACGCCGGCAAGATCATGATGTAGACCTCGGGGTGGCCGAAGAACCAGAAGATGTGCTGGTACATCACCGGGTCGCCGCCGCCGGCGGGGTTGAAGAAGCTGGTGCCGAAATGGCGGTCGGTCAGCGTCATCGTGATCGCACCGGCGAGCACCGGCATCACGGCGATCAGCAGGTAGGCGGTGATGAGCCAGGTCCAGCAGAACATCGGCATCTTCATCAGCGTCATGCCGGGCGCGCGCATGTTGAGGATGGTCACGATGATGTTGATCGAGCCCATGATCGACGAGGCGCCCATGATGTGCATCGCGAAGATGCCGGCATCCATCGAGGGGCCCATCTGCAGCGTGAGCGGCGCGTAGAGCGTCCAGCCCGCGGCAGGTGCGCCGCCGGGCATGAAGAACGAACCCACCAGCATCAGCGCCGCGGGGATCAGCAGCCAGAAGCTGAAGTTGTTCATGCGCGCGAACGCCATGTCCGACGCGCCGACCTGCAGCGGGATCATCCAGTTCGCGAACCCGACGAAGGCCGGCATGATCGCGCCGAACACCATGATCAGGCCATGCATCGTGGTGAACTGGTTGAACAGCTCGGGGTTGACCAGTTGCAGGCCGGGCTGGAACAGCTCGGCGCGGATCAGCAGGGCCAGCACGCCGCCCACCATCAGCATGGTGAACGAGAACAGCAGGTACAGCGTTCCGATGTCCTTGTGGTTGGTGGCGAACACCCAGCGGCGCCAGCCGGTCGGCGCGTGGTGGTGTTCGTCGTGGGCATGGTCGCCGTGACCGTGTGCTTGACCGTGGGGATCGAGGACTGCGCTCATCTTGGTATTCCTTGCAAACTCTTCGTCACGGGGCGGGCGGCTTACTTGCCGCGCTCCGCCAGCACTTCGGCCGGTTGCACAAGCTGGCCTGTCTTGTTCGACCAGGCGTTCTTCGTGAAGGTCACGACGGCAGCGATGTCGGTGTCGCTGAGTTGCTTCCAGGATGGCATGGCGCCGTTGTTCTGGCCGTTGAGCACCACATGCAATTGCAGCTTGTGGTCTGCATTGAGCACGGTCGCCGAGCCATCGAGCGGCTTGATCGGGCCGGCGCCCTTGCCGTTGGCCTGGTGGCAGGCGGCGCAGTTGGCGGCGTAGACCTTTTCGCCGCGCGCGAGCATCTCGGGCAGCGTCCAGACCTTGCTCGGGTCATCCTGCTTGGCCGCGGCCTCCTTGCGCTTGCCGTCGACCCAGGCGGTGTAGTCGGCAGCGGCGAGCACCTTCACGTGGATGGGCATGAAGGCGTGTTCCTTGCCGCAGAGTTCCTGGCACTGGCCGTAGTAGTCGCCGACCTTCTCGGCACGGAACCAGGTGTCGCGCACGAAGCCCGGGATCGCGTCCTGCTTGACGCCGAACTGCGGCACCGCGAAGGCGTGGATCACGTCGTTGGCGGTGGTGATGATGCGAACCTTGGTATCCACCGGCACGACCAGCGGGTTGTCGACCTTCAGCAGGAAGTTGTCCGGCACGTCGCCGCGGGCACCGGCATCGGACATCGCGCGGTGCGAAGCGTCGAGCGTCGAGATGAACGACAGGCCTTCGCCTTCGCCCTTGAGGTAGTCGTAGCCCCACTTCCACTGGTACCCGGTGACCTTGATCGTGAGATCGGAATTGGTGGTGTCCTTCTGCGCCACCAGCACTCGGGTTGCGGGCAGCGCCATCAGGATGACGATGATGAAGGGGACGATGGTCCAGATGACTTCGACCACCACCGATTCATGGAAGTTGGCCGCCTTGTGGCCGACCGATTTGCGGTGCTTCCAGATCGAATAGAACATGACGGAGAACACGGCCACGAAGATGATGGTGCAAAGCACCAGCATCACGGTGTGGAGGAAGTGCTGCTCCTGGGCGATCTTCGTGACGCCCACCGGAAGATTCAATTGACGCACCGACGGGCCGCCGGGCAGGTCATTGACTGCGTGTGCTGCGCCGCTGAACGCCGCACTGGCCACCAGCAGCAGATTCGCTGGCCACATCTTGTTCCGCCAATTGCTCTTCATCGTGTTCACTTTTTCATTTTCCTGTTAACCCACCGGTCCCCACGGTGAAGCACTGCACGGGCCCCCTCAGGCGCTGCGCAATGCCATGCGAATTTCGCGCGCCAGCGCCGCACGCAATTCGGGGCGCACATAGCGCCCCACCCTGACCGAACGACCCTGACCCGAGACCTCGATCAGCGAACGATCGCTGTCCCGGGGCTCGACCCGCACCTGATGCGGCAAGAATTCTGCACGCTCGTAGTGGCCGCCGTTCTCGAGCTCGACCACCAGACGCCCACCTTGCAAGGCGATCTTCTCGCCATCGGTGGCGTGGCGTGCATAGAGGATGAATGCGATCCCGACTGCAGTGAGCTCGAGCCAGGCGAATGGCAGGACGAGCCGTGCGCCGTTGAGCCAGAAGACGGCCCCGATGCCTAGGGAAACTACGCAGAGCGATGCGTACAGCCAGCCGAGCTGGCTCGGCGTGACCGAGCAATTGCGCTTCAGAAACCAATGAACGCTCTGTCCTGAAACGGTGGCAAAACGAAACACGGAATTCGACACGGGCGAGTTCAGCAAATCGGTGCGTCGATCGCTGTCAAACCCATGTTCGACAGGCCTCGGTCACGGGACAATACCCGGAGTTCACGCAGCGCCGGATTGTAGCGGGTGAACAAGCGCCTCCTCACGCACCTGGGCGACCGCGTTGAAGCATGGTGCGCATCTCGCGCAACGAGACCGCACTCTCGGACGAAAGCGCCACCCGCGGCGCGGGTTTGAAGGCGTGTCCGTAGATGATTTCGAAGGTCAGCGCGATCTTTCCTCCGCCCTCTTCGGCCTGCGCCAGTTCTGGCAGCGCCGCGCAGAGCGCCTGTCGCCACCGCTTGCCGCGCAGCGCCGGAAAGCGGGCCGGATGGAGGTTTCGTCCGAGCGAACGCAATTCGGCCAGCGCCGCATCGGCGCTCGTCCAGGTCAGGACGATTCGCTCCATGTCCATCACCGGCTCGGCGAAGCCGGCGCCGACCAGCATGTCGCCCCAGTCGTGCATGTCGGTGAACTGGTGACTGGCCGGCGGCCAGCCGAGCCGCTCGTGCAGCGCGCGCAGTTCCTGCAGGGTGTCCGGTCCGAAGCACGAGAACATCAGGAATCCATCGGTCGCGACCCGCTTGTGCCACTGACCGATTAGCGCGCCCGGATCGGCCGCCATGTGCAGCGCCATGTTGGCCCAGAGCAGATCCACGCCGTCTTCCGGCGGCGCGTCGAACAGCGGCTGACCGCCCTGCCAGCGACGGGCCGTCCACCAGGGCGCGCTCAATGCCTTCGTGGTCGGCGCAACCAGCGAAGGCTCTGTTTCAATGACGTACGCGGTGGCATCCCGGTATCGACGGGCCACCAGTTCGTGGGCTTCCAGTCCGCCCCGAAGCGGCGACCAGTCGGCCCAGTGGCGGGGACGGGACTTGATCCACTGGAGCCGGTCCTCCATGCGGCGTCCGATCTCCTCGTGCAGCCAGGGCGAGCCCGAAGGCGGCGCCAGCCGGTTCCACCGCGCGGCCGCCGGGGCGTCGATGGTCGGCGGGCGCTGGGGAGGGACTGGAGGCATGGGCCGCTCAGTATATTGAGGGATGTTCAGACGCTGGGCCCAAAGGGCTTTCTCATCGGTAGCCGCCGGACTGCCGAGCCAGTGCTCGGTCTGCCGGGCCTGGCCGGCACAGCCGATCTGCGACGCGTGCGTGGCGCGCTTTGCACCGCCGAAACCGCGATGCTTGACCTGCGCGCTGCCCGTGCCGCCGGGCGTTTCGCGCTGCGGCGTCTGCGTGTCGAACCCGCCGCCGCTCGATGCATGCCACACCGCCTGCACCTATGAGTGGCCGTGGTCGGAGCGCATCGCCGAGTTCAAGTTCCGAGGCGGCGCCGGACTGGCCTCGCCCCTTGCCACCCTCCTGCGAAGCGCACCCTGGATCGAAGCGGCCATCGAAAAAGCCGAGATCGTGCTGCCCATGCCGCTCACCACGGCCCGGTTGCGCGAACGGGGCTTCAATCAGGCGCACGAACTGGCCAAACGGCTCGCACCGGCCGCCACCGAGCCCGGGATTCTTCTGCGGACCCGCGAAGCGCCCGCGCAAAGCGGACTGACGCGCGCCGAACGGCTGCGCAACCTGCGCGGCATGTTCGCCCTCGAGCCGCTCCGGGCGGCGGCCGTTCGCGATCGACGCGTCGTGCTGGTGGACGACGTCATGACCACAGGCGCATCGATCTTCACTGCCGCTGAGGTGCTTCGCCGGGGCGGCGCGTCGCACATCACGGCGATCGTGCTGGCGCGAACGGACCCGCCGTCCTGATCGCCACGGCGGCGCGGACAATCGCAGCCATGTTCCATATCGTTCTGGTCGAGCCCGAAATTCCGCCCAACACCGGCAATGTGATCCGGCTGGCGGCCAACACGGGCTGCACGCTGCACCTGGTCGAACCGCTCGGCTTTTCCATGGACGACAAGCTACTGCGCCGGGCCGGCCTGGACTATCACGAATATGCAAAGGTGCTGCGGCACGCGAACTGGCAAGCCCTGCTGGAGACGGAGCGGCCGCCCGCCGATCGCATCTTCGCGCTCACCACGCGCGGCTCGCAGCCGGTGCACGACGTCGTCTTCCGCCCCGGCGACTGGCTCGTCTTCGGCGCCGAAACCCGCGGACTGGCCCCCGACCTGCGCGAGACCTTCCCGCCGGCGCAGCGCCTGCGCCTGCCGATGCGGGAAGGGCAGCGCAGCCTCAATTTGTCGAATGCAGTCGCGGTGACTGTGTTCGAGGCCTGGCGGCAGAACGGATTCGCGTAGGGCCGGTCAGGGATAGCGCCGCGCCACCGACTCCGCGACGCAGGCCGGCTTGGGCGAGCCTTCGAGCTCGATCGTGACCTCCCACGCCATCTGAAGACCGTTGTTCGCGATCGGCTCCGACGTCAGCAGCTTCAGGCGACCACGCACCCGGCTGCCGACCGGCACCGGCGCCATGAAGCGGACGCGATTGAGCCCGTAGTTCACACCCATGCCCGACTCGACCACGCTGATGGCGGTCTCGAAAATGCGCGGCACCAGCGAGAGCGTCAGGAAGCCGTGCGCGATCGGTCCGCCGAAAGGCCCGGCCTTGGCTTTCTCGACGTCGACATGGATCCATTGATGGTCGCCGGTGGCCTCGGCGAACAGGTTGACCTGTTCCTGGGTAATGGTGATCCAGTCGCTCACCGCGACTTCCTGGCCGACGCACGCGGCCAGGTCCTGAAGGGTCTGGAAGGTCTTTGTCATGCAAATCACTTTAGCGGCGGGGTTCGACCACGCATGTCCATGCGGTGACATGTGCACCTAGGGAAAACGAGCCCCCGGGCCAAGCCGGGAAACCCCGCGGAACCGGCTCTGCCGGGCCGCTGGGGTTGCCCCCGGAAGGGGGTGTCAGAGCCACACGAAGTGGGCGAGGCTGGGGGCGATCTATTCGTCGTCCAACCAGCGGCAGATCGGCTCCCACTGCTCCAGGTCGCGTTGAACCCGACCCGGCGCGATGTCGAACAGCGTCAGCCCGCGAGCCGCAAGCTGCACATAGATCTGCGTGTCGCGAAGCTCGCCGAGCACGGTCACGTCGAGCCCGCCCACGAATTCCCGCAGGCGTTCGGCCGCGAGGGTCCGCGCGTCCACGCGCATGCCGATCACGGCGACCTGTGTCTTGTCGATGCGGCGGTGCGACAGCAGCTTGTCGAGGAAGTCGCGGGTCGCGTAGATGTCGAAGATGCTGGGCTGGAGCGGCACCAGCACCTTGTCGGCGACGGCGACGGCCTCCTTGAAGCGCGAGCCATGCAGACCGGCCGGCGTGTCGAGGACGGCATGCGTCGTGCCGCGCGGCGGCCGGACCACGTCGCCGTCCTCCGAGGCGTCCCAGCTCCTGATCTCACGCGCCTCGGGCGGCCTCAGGCTCAGCCAGAGCCTGGAAGACTGCTGCCGATCGATGTCACCCAGCATCACCGCATGGCCGCGGCTGGCGAGGTAGCCCGCGATGTTCGTCGCGAGCGTGGATTTGCCGACCCCGCCCTTGGGATTGGCGACCAGAACCACCGGCATCTGTGACTCCTCGAGGCTGAAGACAGGCGCCATGGTAGCGGCCCGCCGAGTGCGCTATGTTCTCGGGATGCCCACAACAACAAACACGGAAAGCGCCGCCCACATCTACGTGATCGCCGCGCACCCGCGATGGCGCGATTCCCGCGTCAACCTGCAGTTGCTGAAGGCGGCACGCGATGTCCCTGGCATCGACGTGAACGACCTCTACAACAGCTACCCCGACTACGCAATCGACGTGAAGACCGAGCAGACCCGCCTCGCCCGCGCCGAGATGCTGGTGCTGCTGCATCCGGTCCAGTGGTACTCGATGCCGTCGCTGCAGAAGCTCTGGCTCGACGATGTCTTCAGCTACGGATGGGCCTACGGAAAAGGAGGCAACAAGCTCGAAGGCAAGGATGTCTGGCTCGTGGCGACCACCGGCGGGCCGGAAGACAGCTATCACCCGCAGCGCTACAACCGCTACTTCTTCGATGCGTTCCTTCCGCCCTACGAGCAGACCGCGGCTCTGTGCGGCATGCGCTTCCTCCCCCCGCTGATCTTCCACGGTGCCCGCAGCGCATCGGACGCTGCCGTGGCCGAGCACGTGGCGGTCTTCAAGGACCGGCTGCAGACCTACCCGAACTGGCCCGAACTGGACGACCTGGGCGGATGCGCCAGTTGCGTGGTGCCCGAAACCGATCGGCCGGTCGGCCAGGAAGAAGCCTGACGATGGAACACCACCTGCCGGGCTGGCTGCTCAACTCGCTCATCTACCTCGGTGCTGCGGTGCTGGTCGTGCCGCTGTCCAAGGCCATCGGGCTCGGTTCGATCATCGGCTACCTCGCCGCGGGCATCGCCATCGGCCCCTGGGGACTGGGGCTGGTCACGAACGTCGAGGACATCCTTCACTTCGCCGAATTCGGGGTGGTGCTGATGCTGTTCCTCGTCGGACTCGAACTGGAGCCCAAGCGCCTCTGGAGCCTGCGCGGACCGATCTTCGGCTGGGGTTCGGCGCAGGTGCTGGGCTGCGCGGCGGTGCTGTTCCTCGCCGGCTTCGTGGCGGGTGCCGGGTGGCGCGTCTCGCTGGTGGCAGCGCTCGGACTTGCACTCTCGTCGACCGCGATCGCGCTTCAGGTGTTCGGGGAACGCAATCTGCTGCTGACGCCGAGCGGCCAGTCCGGCTTTTCGATCCTGCTGTTCCAGGACGTGGCGGCCATTCCGATCCTCGCGCTGCTGCCGCTGCTGGCGGTCAGCCACGACATCGACACCGGCGTGAGCGGCTTCGACCGCCTCACCGAGGGCCTGAAGATCGTGGCCGTGATCGCCGCCATCGTGATCGGCGGCCGGCTCGCATTGCGGCCGCTGCTGCGATGGATCGCGCGCAGCAAGACGCCGGAAATCTTCACCGCCGCCTCGCTGCTGCTGGTGGTCGCCATCGCGGCACTGATGCAGTTCATCGGCCTGTCGATGGCACTGGGTGCGTTTCTCGCCGGCGTGCTGCTGGCGGAAAGCGAATACCGCCGCGAACTCGAAACCGACATCGAACCCTTCAAGGGCCTGCTGCTCGGCCTCTTCTTCATCGCGGTGGGCATGAGCATCGATTTCGGCGTGCTCATCGCGCATCCCCTGCTGATGGCGGCCGTGGTCATCGGCTTCATGATGCTGAAGGCCGCCGTGATCTACGGGCTCGCCAAACTGATGCATGTGCCTTATCAACAGCGGCCGGTGTTCACGCTGCTGCTCGCGCAGGGCGGCGAGTTCGCCTTCGTGGTGTTCCAGGCGGCCGGACCGGACGTGCTGCCGCCCAACGTGGCGTCGTTCCTGATCGGCGCGGTCGCGCTGTCGATGCTGATTTCGCCGCTGCTGCTCGTGGCGGTCGACAAGTGGGTGGCGGCGCGCCATAGCCTGGAGAAGCCCCCCTCGATGGAGGAAATCTCCGAGCAGCAGGACGCGAAGGTGGTCATCTGCGGGTTCGGCCGCTACGGGCAGATCGTCGGCCGCATGCTGATGGCGCAGGGCCTGAAGATCACCGTGCTCGACCACGACCCCGACACGATCGAAAGCCTGCGCGAATTCGGCTTGCGCGTCTTCTATGGCGACGCGACCCGGCTCGACCTGCTGCGCACCGCCGGCGCCGGCACCGCCAAGGTCGTGGTGGTGGCGGTGGACGACATGGAACAGTCGCTCAAGATCGTCGATCTGCTGCGCGAGCATTTCCCCAACGCGAAGATCGTCGCGCGGGCGCGCAACGTGGCGCATGTCTACCAGCTGCTCGACCGCAAGATCGAGATGGTCGAGCGCGAGATGTTCGAGTCGTCGCTGCGCAGCGGGCGCTCGGTGCTCGAGGGGCTGGGCTGGCCAGCGCACGAGGCGCGCGAAACGGCGATGCGCTTCCGCCTGCGCAACATCCAGCTCATGCACGAGACCTATCCGCACTACAAGGACCGCGCCAAGCTGATCGCGGTGGCCAAGGAAGGCCGCCAGCAGTTCCAGGAGCAGATGGCGCGCGAGCGCGAAGAACGGCGACAACGCACCCACGTCGACTGGGATCGCGTCGAAGAAAACTGAAGGGTTCACGGGGCCGGCACCGCGGAGGCCAGGAATCCCGCGGAACCGGCTTCGCCGGGCCGCCGGGATTGCCCCCTGCAAGGGGGTGCAGAGCCACACGCAGTGGGCGAGGCTGGGGGATGACCCCTTACCTGGTGGCGAGCTTCAGCAGGCGGATCGCGTTGTCCTTGAGGATGCCCGGCATCACCTCGGGCTTGAAGCCGGCTTCCTCGAAGTCCTTCATCCAGCGGTCGGGCGTGATCAGCGGATAGTCGCTGCCGAAGAGCACGCGGTCCTTGAGCAGCGTGTTCGCGTATTGCACGAGCTGCTTGGGGAAGTATTTGGGGCTCCAGCCTGAAAGATCGATCCAGACGTTGGGCTTGTGCGTGGCGACGCTCAGCGCTTCGTCCTGCCACGGGAAGCTCGGGTGCGCCATGATGATCTGCATGTCGGGGAAGTCGATCGCGACGTCGTCAAGATGCATCGGATTGCTGTATTCGAGCCGCAGCCCGCCGCCGCAGCGCATGCCCGAGCCGATGCCGCTGTGGCCGGTGTGGAAGACAGCCGGCAGGCCGTACTCGTTGATGACTTCGTAGATCGGCCAGGCCATGCGGTCGTAGGGGTGAAAGCCCTGCACCGTCGGATGGAACTTGAAGCCCTTGACGCCATGCTCCTCGATGAGCCGGCGCGCCTCGCGCGCTCCCATCTTCCCCTTGTGGGGATCGATGCTGGCGAAGGCGATCATGATGTCCGAGTTCTTCTGCGCGGCTTCGGCGATCTCCTCGTTCGGAATGCGGCGGCGGCCGAGGTTCGATTCGGCGTCGACCATGAACATCACGAGGCCGATCTTGCGCTCGCGGTAGTAGTCGATGCTTTCCTGGATGGTCGGCCGGCGGCTCGAACGGAAGTATTTGTCCGCCGCACGGTCGTATTCCTCGCCGTAGTTGTCGAAGGGATTCCAGCAGCTCACCTCGGCGTGCGTGTGCGTGTCGATGGCGATCAGGTTCTCGTAGTCCATGGCGTTGTCTCCAACGGGTTTTAGGCTTAGGGTAAGTCCTCATGCCGCGGGTCTGCATGCGGCTTGAATTGGTTATTTTTCATAACCATAATCGATCGCAACCCGGAATGCAATCATGACCCACACCGATCTCCAGCTCGAACTCCAGGACAACATCGCCATCGTGCGCCTCAACCGCGCCAGCAAGCGCAATGCGCTGTCCGATGCGCTCATCCTCGCGCTGCGCAACACATTCGAAAACCTCCCGTCCTCGGTGCGCGCCGCGGTCATCGACGGCGAAGGGCCGCATTTCTGTGCGGGCCTCGATCTCTCCGAACTGCAGGAACGCGACGCGGGCCAGGGACTCATCCATTCCCGCATGTGGCATGCGGCGCTCGACCTCGTGCAGCACGGCCCGGTGCCGGTGATCGCGGCGCTGCACGGCGCGGTCGTCGGTGGCGGCCTGGAACTCGCGAGCGCCTGCCACATCCGCGTCGCGGACAGCACCACTTTCTACGCGCTGCCCGAAGGCTCGCGCGGCATCTTCGTCGGCGGTGGCGGTTCGGTCCGCATCCCCAAGCTCATCGGCGCGGCGCGCATGACCGACATGATGCTGACCGGCCGCGTCTACAGCGCGGAAGAAGGCGAGCGCGCCGGCTTTGCGCAATACCTCGTTGCCGAAGGCACCGCGTTCGACAAGGCGGTCGAACTCGCCAAGCGCGTGGCGACGAACGCACCGCTGACCAACTACGCACTGATGCACGCCCTGCCGCGCATCGCCGAGCAGCCGGCCGACCACGGCTTCTTCACCGAAGCACTGATGGCCGGCATCGCCCAGAGCGCGCCCGACGCCAAGGAACGCGTGCGCGCCTTCCTCGAAGGCAAGGCCAACAAGGTGCAGAAATGACGCTCTCCCCCAGCCTCGCCCACTCCGTGCGGCGACTGTCGGGCGGCCGCCAGAGGCGGCTGCTCTTCGGGCATGTCCAAGCCTGCGCAGGCAGGTTTGGAGCCGCAGCCCTCAACCCCCTCGCCGGGGGCAATCCGGGCGGCCCGGCGAAGCCGGTTCCGCGGGATTCCTGAAACTGGCTGCAGCGCAGCAAGCGACCGAGACAAGACCCATCATGCAAAGCACTCGCCAACCCACCATCACGCCGCGCTATCGGCCGGTCACCTTCGGCGTGCGCCACGTCAATGTGCGCGAAGGCGCCGCCGGCGTGCGCTACCTCGAAGCGGCCGAGCCGCTCGGCAGCTACGCGGAGCGCATCACCGACCGTCTGATGCACTGGGCCGAGACCGCGCCCGACCGCAGCTTCATGGCGCGCCGCGAGCAGCTGCCCGACGGCACCACCGGCGAGTGGCGGCACCTGAGCTACGCCAAGGTGCTGCAGGACGCGCGCCGCATCGGCCAGGGGCTGCTCAACCGCGGCCTCGACGCCGACCGGCCGGTGATGATCCTCAGCGAGAACAGCCTCGAGCACGCGCAGCTCGCGCTCGCATGCATCTACGCCGGCATCCCCTACTGCCCCGCATCGCCCGCGTACTCCACCGTCAGCCAGGACTACGAGAAGCTGCGCCACATCTTCGACACGCTGACGCCCGGCCTCGTGTTCGCGAGCGACGCGGCGCGCTTCGGCCGCGCGATCGCTTCGGTCGTACCCGCCGACGTCGAAGTGGTGCTGCACCGCGAAACCCCCTCGGCCGATCTCGCGGGCCGCGCCATTACCACGTTCCAGAGCCTGCTGGACACGCCCGCCACGCCGGCCGTCGATGCCGCGATGGCCGCCACCGGGCCGGACACGATCACCAAGTTCCTCTTCACCTCGGGCTCGACCAAGATGCCCAAGGCGGTCATCAACACGCAGCGCATGTGGTGCGCCAACCAGGTGCAGATCGCGCAGTCGATGCCCTCGCTCGCCGAGGAGCCGCCGGTGCTCGTCGACTGGCTGCCGTGGAACCACACCTTCGGCAGCAACCACAACGTCGGCATCACGATCTACCACGGCGGCACGCTCTACATCGACGACGGCAAGCCGACGCCCGCCGGCATGGCCGAGACGCTGCGCAACCTGCGCGAGATCGCGCCGACTGTGTACTTCAACGTGCCGACCGGCTTCGAGGCGATCGCCAACGCGATGCGCACCGATGCGCAGCTGCGCAAGACGCTGCTGTCGCGCGTGCGCATGTTCTTCTACTCCGGCGCGGCCCTCGCGCAGCCCGTGTGGGACCTGCTGCACTCGATCCAGGAATCCGAGATCGGCGAGCGCATCGTGATGGCGACCGGCCTCGGCATGACCGAATCCGGCCCCTCGGCGATGTTCATCAACAGCCCCGACGTGCGCGCCGGCGATGTCGGCGTGCCGACGCCGGGCATGACGCTCAAGCTCATCGACGTCGACGGCAAGGTGGAGGTGCGCTACCGCGGCCCCAACGTCACGCCGGGCTACTGGCGATCTCCGGAAGCCACGCGCGAAGCCTTCGACGAGGAAGGCTTCCTCTGCACCGGCGACGCGGTGAAGTGGATCGACGAGAGCGACGTGCACCGCGGCCTGCGCTTCGACGGCCGCATCGCCGAGGACTTCAAGCTCGCCACCGGCACCTTCGTGAGCGTCGGCCCGCTGCGCGCGAAGATCATCGCCGCCGGTGCGCCCTATGTGCAGGACGTGGTGCTGACCGGCATCAACCTCAAGGAAGTCGGCGCGCTGATCTTCCCGACGCAGGCGGTGCGCCAGCTCGCGGGCCTCGCGTCCGATGCGCCGATGCGCGAGGTGGTCGAAAGCGCGCCGGTGCAGGCGCACATTCAGCAACTGCTCGACACTCTCGCCGCATCGAGCACCGGCAGCGCCAACCGGATCGCGCGCGCCCACGTCGTTTCGGAGCCGCCCTCGATCGACAAGGGCGAAGTGACCGACAAGGGCTCGATCAACCAGCGCGCCGTGCTCAAGCACCGCGCCGATCTCGTCGAGGCCCTGCATACCGACGGCGCGCTGCCGTTCACGCTCAAGCCGCAGTAAACCAGAACCCAAGGAGACCCGGACATGAACATCCAAGGACAAGTTGCACTCGTCACCGGCGGCGCATCCGGCCTCGGCGAAGCCACTGCGCGCGAACTCGCGCGGCTCGGCGCCAAGGTCGCCGTGCTTGATTTGAACGCCGCGCTCGCGGAGAAGGTCGCGGCCGAGATCGGCGGCATCGCATGCGTCTGCGACATCATGCAGACCGACAGCGTCAATGCGGCGCTCGACAAGGCCGAGGCCGCGCACGGCCCGGCGCGCATCCTGATGAATGTCGCCGGCATCGGCAGCGCCAAGCGCATCGTCGGCAAGGACGGCAACCCCGCGCCGCTCGAAGACTTCGTGCGCGTCGTCAACGTCAATTTGATCGGCGCCTACAACATCAGCCGCCTGTTCGCGGCACGCTGCGCGAAGCTCGACCCGCTCGAAGGCGGCGAGCGCGGCACGATGCTCTTCACCGCATCCGTCGCCGCATTCGACGGCCAGGTGGGCCAGCAGGCCTACAGCGCCTCGAAGGGCGGTCTCGTCGGCATGACGCTGCCGATGGCGCGCGATCTCGCGCAACATGGCATCCGCGTGTGCACGATCGCGCCCGGCCTCTTCGCGACGCCACTGCTCAAGGAACTTCCGGAGCCCGTCCAGCAGTCGCTGGCCGCATCGATCCCCTTCCCGCCGCGCCTGGGCAAGCCTTCGGAGTTCGCCGAGCTGGCCTGCCATTTCGTGACCAACGTCCACCTGAACGGCGAAGTGATCCGCCTCGACGGTGCGCTGCGGATGGCACCCCGATGAAGCTCGCCTCCCGCCAGTTTTTTTGATCACCTCACCAGGAGACAACTGCCATGAATCTCAAGAAAGCAACCCTCGCCGCCGCGCTCGCGCTCGGCCTCTTCGGCATCGCGCATGCCGACCTCACGGTGGGCGTGGTGCTGCCGCTCACCGGTCCGGCGTCCGGCCTCGGCATTCCGATGAAGAACCAGATCGCGCTGTGGCCCAAGTCCATCGCGGGCGAAAACCTCAAGGTCGTGGTGCTCGACGACGCGACCGATCCCACCACCGGCGTCAAGGACGCGCAGCGCCTCGTGACGGAAGACAAGGTCGACGTCATCATCGGCTCGGCCGCGACGCCGGTCGCGATCCCCATGGCCGACGTGGCGGCCGAATCGGGCACGCCGCAGCTCGCCGCGTCGCCGGCCGGCCTGCCGCCGGGCAAGGACAAGTGGACCTTCCGCCTGCCGCAATCCAATGACGTGATGGCCTACGCCGTGGTGCAGCACATGAAGAGCCAGAAGGTGAAGACCATCGGCTTCCTCGGCTACACCGATGCCTACGGCGAACTGTGGCTCAAGGCGCTGACCGCCGAGGCCGAGAAGAACGGCATGAAGATCGTCGCGGCCGAGCGCTTCGGCCGCGCCGACACGAGCGTCACCGCACAGGTGCTGAAGCTCACCTCGGCCAATCCCGACGCGATCCTGATCGTGGCCTCGGGCAGCGGCGCGGGCATGCCGCAGAAAGCGGTGATGGAGCGCGGCTACAAGGGCAAGGTCTACCAGACGCATGCCGCGGCGACGCAGGACCTGATGCGCACCGCCGGCAAGGATGCCGAGGGCACCTTCGTCGTGTCCGGCCCCGCCACCGTCGCCGAGCAGTTGCCCGAGAGCCATCCCTCGAAGAAGCAGGCCGTCGCCTTCGTCACCGAGTACGAGAAGGCCTACGGCCCCAACTCGCGCAACCAGTTCGCCGCCCACAGCGCCGACGCGCTCACGATCCTCGAAAAGGCGGTGCCGATCGCGCTCAAGAAGGCCAAGCCCGGCACGCCCGAGTTCCGCGCCGCCCTGCGCGATGCATTCGAGACGATGGGTCGCACCACGATCGCGCACGGCGTGCTCGAGTGGACGCCGCAGAACCACTGGGGCTACACCAACGAGACCGGCGTGATGCTGAAGGTCGTGGGCGGCCAGTTCAAGGTCGAGCAACCCCAATAAACGCAGCCAGCGAAACGCGTAGAGCCCCGCCATGGACTTCTCAATTGCCAGCATCCTGACGCTGGACGGACTCACGAACGGGGCGATCTACGCGCTGCTCGGCATGGGCATCGTGCTCGTGTTCACGGTGACCCGCGTCATCTTCATCCCGCAGGGCGAGTTCGTCGCCTATGGCGCGCTCACGCTCGCCATCTTCCAGACCGGCAAGGTTCCCGGCACCGTCTGGCTGCTGCTGATCCTCGCGGGCGTCGCGGCCGTCATGGAGCTCTTGGACACCTGGCGGCACCGCGGCCGCCTCGCACCGGCGCTCAAGGCGGCCGCGCGCATGTTCGTGCTGCCGGCCATCGTCTGCGCGGTGTCGGCGTGGGCCGCGCCGCGCAACCTGCCGCTGGCGGTGCAGGCGTTTCTCACGCTCTGCATCGTCACCGCCTTCGGGCCGCTGGTCTATCGCGTGGCGTACCAGTCGCTGGCGGGCGCGAGCTCGCTGGTGCTGCTGATCGTCTCGGTCGGCGTGCATTTCGCGATGACCGGACTCGGCCTGCTGTTCTTCGGCGCCGAAGGCTTCCGCAATCCGCCGTTCTGGGACGAGCGGTTCTCCATCGGTCCGCTCAACGTGAACGGGCAGGCGGTCATCATCTTCCTCGCCTCGGCCGCACTGATCGTGATGCTGTGGCTCTACTTCGAGCGCACGCTCTACGGCAAGGCCTTGCGCGCAACCGCGGTCAACCGCCTCGGTGCGCGCCTGATGGGCATCTCCACGCAGGCCGCAGGGCAACTGACCTTCGCGATGGCGGCCTTGATCGGCGCGCTGTCGGGCCTGCTGATCGGGCCGACCACCACCATCTTCTACGACTCGGGCTTCCTCATCGGCCTCAAGGGCTTCGTGGCCGGCGTGATCGCGGGTCTGGCGAGCTACCCGGGCGCGCTGATCGGTGCGCTGGGTGTCGGGGTGATCGAATCCTTCGGCTCGTTCTGGGCCAGCTCGTTCAAGGAAGTGATCGTGTTCACCATCATCCTTCCCGTCTTGCTGTGGCGCTCGCTGCGTAGCGGCCATTCGGATGAGGAGCATTGACATGCAGGCTACGCTGAATCTCCCTATCGCGGACACGCGCAAGAGCCGCCTGCGCACCTGGGGCCCGCTCGCGCTGGTCGTCGTCCTCGCGACGCTGCCGCTGCTGCCGCTGCCGAACTTCTGGATCATCCAGCTCAACTACATCGGCATCTACACGCTGCCGGTGCTGGGCCTCGTGCTGCTCACCGGCGTGGGCGGGCTCACGTCCTTCGGGCAGGCGGCCTTCGTCGGCATCGGCGCCTACACCACCGCCTACCTGAGCGTGAACTATGGCCTCTCGCCCTGGCTCACGCTGTTCATCGGCCTGGCGCTGACCGGCATCAGCGCGGCGATCATCGGCGGCATCACGCTGCGCATGTCGGGCCACTACCTGCCGCTCGCCACCATCGCCTGGGCGCTGTCGCTCTACTACCTCATGGGCAACCTCGAGGCGCTGGGCAAGTACGACGGCATCCTCGGCGTGAAGGGCCTGACCCTCTTCGGCCTCGACGTCGGCCAGCAGCGCGGCTTCTACGCGGTCACGTGGGCCTTCGCGCTGGTCGCCGCGTTCGCGGTGATCCGCCTGCTCGATTCGCGCAGCGGCCGCGCCATCCGCGCACTGGCCGGCGGCTCGCAGATGGCCGAGGCGATGGGCGTGAACACGCTGCGCCACAAGGTCGGCATCTTCGTGCTGGCCGCCATGCTGGCGTCGGTCTCCGGCTGGCTCTTCGCGCACTTCCAGCGCACGGTGAACCCGTCGCCCTTCGGCATCAAGATGGGCATCGAGTACCTCTTCATGGCGGTGCTCGGCGGCGCGGCGCATGTGTGGGGCGCGATCGCCGGCGCCGGCGTGGTCAAGCTGCTCGAAGACCAGTTGCAGGTGCTGTTGCCGAAGCTCATCGGCACCAGCGGCAGCTACGAACTCATCGTCTTCGGGATCATGATCGTGCTGGTGCTCAAGTACCTGCCGGACGGGCTCTGGGACTTCATCGACCGTCGCCTGCCGCGCAGGCAGCGTGTGGTGGATTGGCAGGACGCGGCGGACCTTCCGGTTCGCACCAAGCCCGCGCAAGGCGAGGTCGTGCTCGACGTGCAGTCGATCCGCAAGACCTTCGGCGGCCTCGTGGCGGTGAACGACATCAGCTTCCAGACGCGCGCGGGCCAGGTGGTCGGCCTGATCGGACCGAACGGCGCCGGCAAGTCGACGACCTTCAATCTCGTGACGGGCGTGCTGTCGCTGTCGGGCGGCAACGTGCGCTTTCGCGGCGAGGCGATCGGCGGGCTGTCATCGCGCGCCATCGCGGAGCGCGGCGTGTCGCGCACCTTCCAGCATGTGAAGATGGTGCCGGGCATGACGGTGCTCGAGAACGTCGCGCTGGGCGCGCATCTGCGCGGCGGCAAGGGCGCGATGGCCGCGATGCTGCACGCCGACCGCGCCGAGGAGCGCCAGCTCTTGCGCGAAGCCGAGCGGCAACTGCGGCGCGTCGGCATGGGCGACTACCTGCACGAGCTGGCGGGCAACCTCGCGATGGGGCAACAGCGCCTGCTGGAGATCGCGCGCGCGCTGTGCGCGGACCCGGCCCTGCTGCTGCTCGACGAGCCCGCCGCCGGCCTGCGGCACAAGGAAAAGCAGGCGCTGGCCGACGTGCTGCGCACCTTGCGCAACGAAGGGATGAGCATCCTGCTGGTCGAGCACGACATGGACCTCGTGATGGACATCTGCGACCACATCGTGGTGATGGAATTCGGCACGCACCTGATGGAAGGCACGCCCGCCGAAGTGCAGGAAAGCCCGAAGGTGCGCGCGGCCTACCTCGGAACGGAACACTGACATGACCACGCCCCTCCTCCGAATCCGCAACCTGCGCGCCGGCTACGGCCGCGCCGAGGTGCTGCACGGCATCGACCTCGAAGCCGGCCAGGGCAGCGTCGTGACCGTGATCGGCCCGAACGGCGCGGGCAAGTCCACGCTGCTCAATGCGCTGATGGGCGTGCTGCCGTCCAAGGGCGTGATCGAGTTCCGCGGCCAACCCATCGACGGCCTCTCGCTCGAAGAGCGCGTGATGCTCGGCGTCGCGCTGGTGCCCGAGAAGCGCGAGCTGTTCGGCACGATGCCGGTGGAAGACAACCTCGTGCTCGGCGGCTTCCGCCAGGTGCGCCTGCGCAACCGCCAGTGGCGCGAGCGTATCGACGAGGTCTACACCATCTTCCCGCGCCTGAAGGAACGGCGCACGCAGCTCGCGGGCACGCTCTCGGGCGGCGAACGGCAGATGCTCGCGGTCGGCCGCGCGCTGATGTCGCGGCCTGCGCTGCTGATGCTCGACGAACCGAGCCTCGGGCTCGCGCCGCTGGTGGTGCAGGAGATCTTCCGCACCGTGAGCGCATTGCGGCAGACCGGCGTGACGATCCTGCTCGTGGAGCAGAACGCACGCGCGGCGCTCGAAGTCGCCGATCACGGCTATGTGCTCGAAATGGGCAGCGTGAGCGTCGAAGGCGAAGCGCGCCAGCTCGCGAGCGACCCGCGCGTGATCGATACCTACCTGGGTGCCAAGCGGCGCTGAAGAGAACCCACAAGACGAACCATTGCCGGGAGACGTAAAGATGGATGCACGGATGAAGCTGCCGCTGTGGACCGCGGCGCTGGGCTCTGCCGTTCTGGTCGCTGCATGTGCGGGCATGGGCGGCTCGACGCCGAAGCTCGCCGCCGCGCGGCCGGGGGCACTGCTCTCCTGCAACGACCTCGCCGCCAAGGCCGCGTTGCCGGGCACGGTCTACACGCAGGTCGCTTCGGTGGCAGCAGGCTCCGTCACCGTCGGCAACGCGAGCGTCGCGGTGCCGGCGCACTGCCTCGTGCAAGGCCACATGAACGAACGCACGAGCGCCGTCGACGGCAACCGCTACGCGATCGGCTTCGAGATGCGCCTTCCGCTCGCGTGGAACGGCCGCTTCTTCTACCAGGCCAACGGCGGCCTCGATGGCGTCGTGATCCCGGCGATGGGCGGCATCGGCGGTGGCGGCCCGACGACGACCGCGCTGCAGATGGGCTTCGCGGTCATCAGCTCCGATGCCGGCCATGCCGGATCGCTCGGCCCGCGCTTCGGCATCGATCCGCAGGCGCGGCTGGACTACGGCTACAACGCGGTCGCGCAGCTCACGCCGATGGCGAAGAACCTCATCACGCAGGCGTACGGACGCGGGCCCGACCGCTCGTACATCGGCGGCTGCTCCAACGGCGGCCGGCATGCGATGGTCGCGGCGGCGCGCACACCCGAGCAATACGACGGCGTCCTGGCCGGCGACCCCGGCTACAACCTGCCGCGGGCCGCAGTGGCGCAGCTCTATGGCGCGCAGCAGTACGCCAAGGTCGCCAGCGCAAAGACCGCGGACGGCCAGCCGGATCTGCAGAGCGCTTTCACGCCCGCCGAGATGAAGCTCGTCGCCGATCGCGTGCTTGCGCGCTGCGATGCGCTCGACGGGCTCGCAGACGGCATCGTCAGCGACGTGAAGGCCTGCCAGACCCGCTTCCACCTCGACACCGACGTGCCGACCTGCACCGGTGCGCGCGACGGCCAATGCCTCACCCCGCAGCAGAAGACGGCGCTCGGCAATGTCTTCACGGGCGCACGCAACAGTGCAGGCAAGCCGATCTACAACAGCTTCCCGTTCGATTCGGGCGTGACCGGCAGCAACTGGCGCGAGTGGAAGTTCGCGAGCCCGCCGACGCGTGACGCGGGTGCGGTCGGCTTCATCTTCACGACGCTGCCGCTCGCGAACCGCCCCGGCGGACTGCCCTTCGCCCTCGGCTTCGACATGGACAGGGACGCACCGCTGATCGACGCGACCGCTGGCATCTACCGCGAATCGGCGATGTCCTTCATGCCGCCGCCCGACGCGTCGAACCTGTCCAGGCTGCGCGACCGGGGCGCGAAGATGATCGTCTACCACGGCACGAGCGACCCGGTGTTCTCGTCCGACGACACCGCCGCCTGGTACGAGCGGCTGCAGGGCGCGAACAGCGGCAATGCGCCGGCGTTCGCGCGCTACTTCCCTGTGCCGGGCATGAACCACTGCGCCGGCGGCCCGGCCACGGACCAGTTCGACATGCTCACCGCGCTGGTGAACTGGGTCGAGCAGGGACAGGCCCCCGAGCGCGTGACCGCCAGCGCGCGCGGCCCGGGCACGCCGGCGGCCAACGCCGAAATCCCCGGCGACTGGTCGCCGCGCCGCACGCGCCCGCTGTGCTCCTATCCGCAGGTCGCGGTCTACACCGGCGGCGACGCGGAGTCCGCCGCGAGCTTCGCCTGCCGCACCCGCACGCCTTGAAGTCATGGCCATGAGACGCCGGGCCGCCCCAAGGCGAATACCGCAGCGCTGCTGCGCGAAGGTTACCCAATGAACTACCAACCTCGCCCCGAAGACGCGGGCTTCATCCTGAACGCGGTGCTCGCCGCCGTGCCCCGCCTCCGCAGCCTGCCCGCCTTTGCCGACTACGACGAAGCGCTGCAGGGCCAGGTGCTCGAGGAAGCAGGCAAGTTCGTTGCCGAAGTCATCGCGCCCATCAACCGCGACGGCGACGAGATCGGCTGCCGCCTGGTCGATGGCGCCGTCGTCACGCCACCCGGCTTTCGCGATGCGTACCGGGCCTTCGTCGACGGCGGATGGCCGGCGCTCTCGGCCGCGACGGACGACGGTGGCCAGGGACTGCCTTCGGTGCTCGAAGCGGTGCTCTACGAATGGCTCAGCGCGGCCAATCACGGCCTGACGATGGCCCCGGGCCTGCTGCACGGCGCCTACGAATGCATCCGGCACCACGGCAGCGACGAGCTCAAGCAGCGCTATCTCTCGAAGATCGCCACCGGCGAGTGGCTCGCGACGATGTGCCTGACCGAAGCGCACGCGGGCAGCGACCTGGGCCAGGTGCGCACGCGGGCCGTGCCGCAGGCCGACGGCAGCTTCCGCGTCTCGGGCGGCAAGATCTTCATCTCCGGCGGCGATCACGACCTCAGCGACAACATCGTCCACCTCGTGTTGTGCCGCCTGCCGGACGCGCCTGCGGGTCCCAAGGGCCTTTCGCTGGTGCTGGTGCCCAAGGTGCTGCAGGGCGGATCGCGCAATGCGGTGCAGTGCGAGCGCATCGAGGAAAAGATGGGCCTGCACGGCAGCTCGACCTGCGTGATGCGCTTCGACGATGCGACGGGCTGGCTCATCGGCGAGCCGAATCGCGGACTCGCCGCGATGTTCGTGATGATGAACGCCGCGCGCCTGCACGTCGCGCTGCAAGGCATCGGCCTGCTCGATGCAGCCTGGCAGAAGGCCGATGCCTATGCCCACGAGCGCCGGCAGATGCGCGCGCCCGGCCCGGCGCCCGCGAGCCGCGGCAGCGAAGCGGCCGACCTCGTGGCGGAGCATCCGGCGATCCGCCGCATCCTCGACACGCAGCGTGCATGGATCGACGGTGCACGCGCCATCGCCTACCGGACCGCGGTGCAGCTCGACGTTGCACGGCACGACGAAGACGCCAAGGCGCGCGAACAGGCGCAGCGCTGGTGCGCGCTCGTCACGCCGGTCATCAAGGCCGCGTGCACGCAGCAGGCCTTCAGCGGCGCGAGCGAATGCCTGCAGGTCTTCGGAGGCCACGGCTACGTGCGCGAGTGGGGCATCGAGCAGGTCGTGCGCGATTCGCGCGTGACGATGATCTACGAGGGCACGAACGAGATCCAGGCGATCGACCTGCTGGTGCGCAAGGTGCTCGCCGACGGCGGCGCCGGCATGTCGGGCCTGCTGATCGAACTGCGCGACGAGCTCGATGCCTCGCGCGACATCGATGCCGACGTGCAGCGGCGGCTCGCGCAACTGCGCTATCTCACGACCACGATCGCCATGGCGGCGCACAAGGACGCCAGGCTGCCCTACGAGGTGGCCGACGACTATCTGCGCGTGGTGATGCTGGCCTTCCTGGCATGGGCCTGGGCCCGGCTGGAACACGCCGCGCCCGGCGACGCTCGCTGGGCCGCGCCGGCCGCCGCCTTCCGGCGCTGGGTGCTGCCGGAATTCGAAATGCGGCTCGGCATCGTCAAGCGTGCCTGCGAGGCGGTGACCCTGCCGGCTGCAGCCTGAACTGCCGGGGAAAACGCCGCCCGCAAGCGCCCCGAAGCCAGTTACGCTTGCATTCATGCCAGCAACCCGCAACAAAAACACGCCCGTCTCCCATGCGCAGGTCCCCCGGTCCGATCGTCTGGATACGCGCGTGCTAGAGACCTTCGTCGGCTACAACGCCCGCCGGGCCTGGCTCGCGGTGACCGAGGTGTTCGCCGAGCGCATGGCCGCCTACGGGCTCAAGCAAGTGGATTTCTCCGTGCTGTCGCTGCTCGCGCACAACCCCGGCGCGACCTCGCGGCAGTTGTGCTCGACGCTCGACATCCTGCCGCCCAACCTCGTGAGCCTGATCGCCGCGATGGACAGCCGCGGTCTGATCGAGCGGCGTCCCCACCCGCATGACGGGCGCGCGATCGGCCTGCATCTCACGCCCGCCGGCGAAGAACTGATCCACGAAGCGGAGCGGACCGTGACCGAGCTCGAAGCGGACGCCAGCGCGCGGCTCACGGCGCGCGAGCGCGAGACGCTCATCCGCCTGCTGCAGAAGGTCTACCTGCCGTCCTAGCGCCCGTGCGCTAGAAGCGCTCGGTCATGCGCAGCAGCTCGTGCGCCGCGTTGGCAACGAGCGCGGGGTTCGGGTAGTAGAGCTCGCCGTTGAAGTCATGGCGCGCATAGGCGGATCGCGCCTCGGCGTAGCGCTTGCGCGCCGTCTGCATGGCGCCGCGGCGCCAGCTCGGCTGCATCGCCTCCAGCCTCGCCCAATGCGCGGGCGACAAGGTGGGACAGTCCGGCATCGGCGCCGCGCTCTCGCGCATCAGAAGCTCGCGTGCCTCGCGCGTGATCGGATCGATTTCGCGCGACCTGTCGCGAAGATAGGCCAGGAGATTCGAGAGGAAGGTTGCACCGAACAAACTCAGCAGCGCCAGGCCGATGCCGAAATCAATCTTGCTCACCAGAACTTCCACCACGGCCTCTTGCGCGAATACATCGAGGATGCGGCCGGCGGCAGGGTCTGCAGGCCGGTGTCGCGGATTCGGCGGCGTTGTTCCGCCTCGAGCGCCTGCGCCATGCGGTGCGCAAGCTGGTCGCCCTGCATCGCGCGAATGCGCCACTCCGACGCGAGGCTCTGGAGCTCATCGTCATCGAGACTGGCAGGCATTGTGGACGGGGCGGACATACCGAAATTCTGCCGATTGGCAGACATCGCGACAATCGTAGAGATTTGCATTACATCGGCGACGGCTCACCCGATGAAGCCATCCCACGTGAGCTTGATGCCCGTCAGCAGCATGCCGAGATAGACGAAGCGGTAGAACCACGTGGCATCGATCCGGCGAGCGATGCGAATGCCCACCCACACGCCCAGCGGCGCGATCGGAAGCAGCATCAGCGAGGTCGCGAGATTGCGCCAGTCGAGCAGGCCCAGCCATGCATAAGGCACCCACTTGCTGAGATTCACGACGAAGAAGAAATACGCCATCGTGGCGGTGTAGGCCAAGGGCGACAGGCGCAGCGGGATGACGTAGGCGTTCACCGGCGGCCCGCCGGCGTGCGCGATGAAGCTGGTGAAACCGCTGATCGTGGTGAGCAACGCACCGGTGGTCTTCGATGGCAGAGGCGAGTTCGCCTTCGGCGGGAACACCAGCCGCTGCACGAGGAAGATCAGCGTGAACACCCCGACGATGCCTGCGACCGTGTGCGCGGGCAGCACCTTGAAGAGCAGCGTGCCGATCAGCGTACCGACCAGTCCGCACGGAATGAGGAACCACAGCAGCCGCTTGTCGAAATCGCGGCGGAAGGCAGCCAGCCCCAGCAGGTCCATGAGCAGCAGCACCGGCATGAGGATCGCAGCCGCCTGCGGGACGGTGACCGCCAGCGCCATGAGCGGCACCGCAAGGGATCCGAAGCCGGCGCCGAAGCCGCTCTTGCTGACGCCGAGCAGCAGCACGGCAGGAATGGCAACCGCATAGAAGTGCGGATCGGTGATGACGGGAAGGCTCAAGATGACGACGGCCGGCAGTGCGGCGCGAGGGAAGCGCGAAGGCTACATTCTCCATGCATGAAGACTTTCGACGCAGCGCGGACCCGCGCCCACCTGGCCTTCGACCGGCTCGTGCCCGCATTGCGGGAGGCATTCACGGGCCATGCGTCGGTGCCGCAGCGGCACATGCACACGATCGGGAGCGGCGATGCGCGCGGCACCGTGCTGATCATGCCGGCGTGGAGCGAAGCCGGCTTCCTCGGCATCAAGACGATCAACATTTTCCCGGGCAACAGCACCCGGGGACTGCCGGGCCTGCACGCGACCTACGTGCTGTACGACGCGCGCACCGGCGTGCCGCTGGCGCAGATGGACGGTAACGAGATCACCGCGCATCGGACAGCCGCCGCGGCGGCGCTGGGTGCGTCCTTTCTCGCGCGCGAGGATGCGTCCACGCTGCTGGTGCTCGGCACCGGCCGCATCGCGCGTCTTCTGCCTGCGGCGCATGCGAGCACCCGCCCCATATGCAAGGTTCGCGTCTGGAATCACCGGCCCGAAGGCGCCCGCGCGCTCGCAGCCGAATGGCGGCAGTCTGGCTGGGATGCCGAAGCGGTCGATGACCTCGGGGCCGCGGTGCGCCGGGCCGACATCGTGAGCTGCGCGACGCTCGCGACCGCCCCGCTGGTTCGCGGCGAGTGGCTGGCGCCGGGATCGCATCTCGACCTGATCGGGAGCTTCACGCCATCCATGAAGGAAGCCGACCCGTCGTGCTTTGCCGCCGCGCGCGTCTTCGTCGACACGGAGGAAGCACCGACCAAGGCCGGCGACCTGCTCGACGCATTCGCCGCGGGGACGCTCACACCCGAAAGCATCCAGGCCACGCTCACCCATCTCTGTCGCGGCGAGAGGCCCGGCAGGCTTTCGGCATCGGAGTGCACGGTCTTCAAGGCCGTCGGCAGCGCACTCGAAGACCTGGCCGCCGCGACGCTGGTGTGGACCGGCGCCGCGACGGACGGTGCGATCAGACGCGCTCGAGGATGACCGCGATGCCCTGCCCCACGCCGATGCACATCGTGCACAGCGCATAGCGGCCGCCGCCCTTGTGCAGCTGGTTGATCGCCGTGGTCGCCAGGCGCGCACCGCTCGCACCCAACGGATGACCCAGCGCGATCGCGCCGCCGTTGATGTTGACGCGCGCGTCGTCGTCCTTGAGGCCCAGCAGACGCAGCACCGCCAGCCCTTGCGCGGCGAAAGCCTCGTTGAGTTCGATCACGTCGATCTGATCGAGCTTGAGGCCCGTCTGCGCGAGCACCTTCTGCGTCGCGGGCGCGGGGCCGATGCCCATGATGCGCGGCGCCACGCCAGCGGTCGCCATGCCGACCACGCGGGCGCGCGGCGTGAGGCCGTTCTTCGCGGCGGTCGCTTCGTCGGCGAGCAGCAGCGCGCAGGCGCCGTCGTTCACGCCGCTGGCATTGCCCGCCGTCACGGTGCCGTCGGGACGGACAACACCCTTCAGCTTGGCGAGCGCTTCGAGGCTGGTGTCGCGCGGATGCTCGTCCTTGGCCACGATGATCGGATCGCCCTTCTTCTGGGCGACGCTCACGGGCACGATCTCGGCATCGAAGAAGCCCGACTTCTGCGCGGCAACCGCGCGCTGCTGCGAAGCCAGCGCCATGCGGTCCTGCGCTTCACGTTCGATCTTGTAGTCGGTCGCGACGTTCTCGGCCGTCTCGGGCATGGAGTCGACGCCGTACTGCGCCTTCATCAGCTTGTTGACGAAGCGCCAGCCGATGGTGGTGTCGTACACCGCGTTGTTGCGGCTGAAGGCGCTTTCGGCCTTGGGCATCACGAACGGCGCGCGGCTCATGCTTTCGACGCCGCCGGCGATCATCAGCCCGGCTTCGCCCGCCTTGATCGCACGCGCGGCCGTGCCGATCGCATCGAGGCCCGAGCCGCAGAGGCGGTTGATGGTGCCGCCGCCCACTTCCATCGGCAGACCCGCGAGCAGGCCGGCCATGCGCGCGACGTTGCGGTTGTCTTCGCCGGCCTGGTTGGCGCAGCCGTAGAGCACGTCGGCGACGGCCTGCCAGTCGACGTTCTTGTTGCGCTCCATGAGCGCCTTGATCGGCACCGCGGCGAGGTCGTCGGCGCGAACGCTCGACAGCGCGCCACCGTAGCGGCCGAAGGGCGTGCGGATGGCGTCGCAGACGAAGGCTTCTTTGGTCATGATGTGTCTCTCAGTGGGTTTCGGATATTCAGAGGGCGATCGGCAGGCCGACCAGCTTTTCGAGTTCGGCATGTTCGAGGCCGTCGACCTTGTCGATCAGCTTCAGGCCGGAAGGCGTGCATTCGATGGTGGCGAGGTCGGAATACACCCGCTTCACGCAACCGATGCCGGTCAGGGGATAGGTGCATGTCTCGACGATCTTGCTCTCGCCCTTCTTGGTGAGCAGGTCCATCATGACCCAAGTCTGCTTGGCGCCGATGGCGAGATCCATCGCACCGCCCACGGCAGGGATTGCCCCTTCTTCGCCGGTGCTCCAGTTGGCGAGATCGCCGGTGGCAGAGACCTGGAACGCGCCGAGCACGCAGATGTCGAGATGACCGCCGCGCATCATCGCGAAGCTGTCGGCGTGGTGGAAGAACGCGCCGCCCGGCAGCAACGTGACGGGCTGCTTGCCGGCGTTGATGAGGTCGTAGTCCTCGGCGCCTTCGGCGGGCGCGGGGCCCATGCCGAGGATGCCGTTCTCGCTGTGCAGGATGACTTCGCGCCCGGCGGGCAGGTGGTTGGCGACGAGCGTGGGCTGGCCGATGCCGAGGTTGACGACGGCGCCGTCGAAGATGTCCTGCGCCACGCGCGCGGCGAGCTGGTCCTTGGTGCGACGTTGGTAGTTGCTCATGTCACGCTGCCTTCTTGAAGCCGCCCGCCTGCGTGGCGACGCGATCGATCTTGACGATCCGGTGGACGAAGATGGCGGGCGTGACGATGGTCTCGGGATCCATCTCGCCGAGTTCGGCGATCTCGTGCACGGTGGCGATGGTGCGGCTGGAAGCCATCGCCATCACCGGACCGAAGTTGCGCGCCGCCTTGCGATAGGTCAGGTTGCCCCAGCGATCCCCGCGCTCGGCCTTGATGAGCGCGACATCGCCGCGGATGGGGTATTCGAGCACGTACTGCTTGCCGTCGATCTCGCGCGTTTCGCGATCGCCCGCGAGCTGCGTGCCGAATCCGGTCGGACAGAAGAAGGCCCCGATGCCCGCCCCGGCCGCACGGATGCGCTCGGCCAGATTGCCCTGCGGCACGAGTTCGAGTTCGAGCTTGCCGGTCCGATAGAGCTCGTCGAAGACATGGCTGTCGGCCTGGCGCGGGAAGCTGCAGATGATCTTGCGCACACGGCCTGCCTTGAGGAGCGCAGCCAGCCCGGTGTCGCCGTTGCCCGCGTTGTTGTTGACCACGGTAAGGTCCTTCGCACCCTGCTCGATCAGGCCGTCGATGAGCTCGCCGGGGATACCGGCGGTGCCGAAGCCCCCGATCAGCACCGTGGCGCCGTCCTGGATGCCCGCCATGGCATCGGCGATCGAGCGCGCGATCTTGTTGATCATGAAATCTGTCTTTCGGGAAGGGAAGAAAGCCGATCGAGAACTCGAACGGGCCGGGTTGAGATGCCGTCGATTTGTTCGCTATACGAACACTTGTTCTTATAATGAATTCTAGGCAGGATCACTCCTTATGGCAACCCACAGGAAACACCCCGTTGCACCCGCGCCCGGCGACACCTACGTGCAGTCCTTCGCGCGCGGGCTGCAGGTGATCCGCTCCTTCAGCGCCACCGCGCCGCGCCAGACGCTCAGCGAGGTCGCGGCCGCGAGCGGCCTCACGCGGGCGGGCGCGCGCCGCATCCTGCTCACGCTCCAGACGCTGGGCTATGTGGCATCGGACGGAAAGCTCTTCACCCTCACGCCGCGCATCCTCGACCTGGGGTTCGCGTATCTCTCGTCGATGCCGATCTGGGACCGTGCCGAGCCGGTCATGGAAGCGCTGGTGCAGCAGGTGCGCGAATCGTGTTCGGCCGCGGTACTCGATGCGACCGACATCGTCTACGTGCTGCGCGTGCCGACGCACAAGATCATGCGCATCAGCCTCGGCGTGGGTTCGCGCCTGCCGGCCTATTGCACCTCGATGGGCCGGCTGCTGCTGGCCGACCTCGAAGACGACGAGATCCGCGAACGGCTCTCGACCTCGACGCGCGAGGCCTTCACCAAGCACACGGTGACCGACCTCGACGCACTCTTCGCCAAGGTGATGCAGGCGCGCCGCCACGGCTGGTGCCTGGTCAACCAGGAACTGGAGGAAGGATTGATCTCGATCGCGGCGCCGATCGTCGATCGCGCGGGCCGCGCGGTCGCGGCGCTCAACATCAGCGGGCAGGCCAACCGCACCAGCGCGAAGGTGATGCAGGAGACGATGCTGCCCGCGCTGCTGGATTCGGCGCGGACGATTTCGCGCCTGCTGTAGCGGCGCCGTTCAGGCGTCCGAGCGGATGCCCCGCATCAGGATCACGCCGCCGAGCTGGGTGGTGTCGGTGCGCATGCGATAGGCCAGCGACTGCGGCGTGCCCGCATTCGCCTGCCAGCCGGCAGCCAGCAGGCGCTGCTGGACGTCGGCCGAGTGAACGACCTCCACCAGCGCGGCGTTGAGCCTGGCGACCGCCGCGGGCGGCAGGCTCGCAGGCGCGGCGATCGCGGTCCAGATCTCGAGGTCGGCGCCGCGCACATTGGCCTCGCGCAGCGTCGGCAGCTCGGCGAAGAGCGGACTGCGTTCCGGCGAGGTGACGCCCACGGCCTTGAGCTTGCCCGACTTCACGTGCGGCTTGGCCAATCCGGGCGGCAGCAGCGCGAGCTGGATCTTGCCGGCGAGCATCGCCTCGATGACTTGCGGGTTGCCGGTGAAGGGCACATGCCGAGCGCGGATGCTGGTGCGGGTCTTCAGCAGCTCCATGCCGAGGTGGCCGACGGTGCCGACGCCGGGCGTGCCGTACTCGCCCGAATCGCCGAGATTGCGCGCCCAGAGCAGCAGCTCTTCCGGACGGGCGCCCACCGCGTCGCCCGACACCGCGAGCACCAGCGGCGCGGTACCGATCAGGCTGACCGGCGAAAAGTCCTTCTCGGGGTCGAAAGGCGTGTTCGGATTGAGCAGCTTCGCGATCGTGAGATTGCCGTTGATCAGTGCGCCGATGGTGTGGTCGTCCGCGCCTTCGCGACCTGGTCGGCCGCGAGATTGCCGCTCGAGCCGGGACGGTTCTCGACCGTCACGGGTTGGCCCAGCAGCTTGGACAGCGGCTCCGCGATGGCGCGGGCCGCGAGGTCCGGCGAGGCGCCGGCCGGAAACCCGACCAGGAGCCGCACCGGCTTGGTCGGCCAGACGCCGGGCCCGGCGGCGGGGCGCGCCGCGGCGCGCGAGCGCGACGGATCCTGGGCCCAGGCACCTGAAGTGCAGAGGGCTGCAGCCAGGGTTTGCAGGAGGCGGCGTTTCGTGAGCATGAGGCGGAAAAATCGCAAGTCTGGAGTTACAGAACGTTACGCGACCCGAGCTCCCTGACGCAAGTCAGCCCAAATGCTTCGTTTTTGATAGGGGTTAACCACTAGAGGGAAATCCCCCTGCGCTTCTGGTCAGACCACTGATAAAACCACGGCATGACAACACGGACGCAGCAACCGCTGATCACTCGCGTGGCCGAGACCGAGGGATCGGGCTTTTCGAAGGTGTTCGCCTTCTTGCGCGACCGCCTGCTCGAGGGAAGCATCCAGTCCGGCGACCGCCTGATCCCGGAACGCGAACTCGCCGCGCAGCTCGGCGTCAGCCGCCCCATCGTCCGCGAGGCGCTGCGCGCGCTGTCGATGATGGGCGTGGTGGAGATCCGCGAGCGGGTCGGCACGGTGGTGCGCAAGCCGGATGTCTCGGTGCTCGGCGACTTCTTCGCGTTCTCGATGGCGCAGCAGGCCGACATCGTCGATGACGTCATGCAGGCCCGCATCGCGATCGAGGTCCAGGCGGCCCGGCTGGCGTGCCGCCACGCCACCACCAGCGACCTCGAACGCATCGCCGCGGCGGTGGACCACATCGAGGCCACGGTGAACGATTCCGAGGAAGGCAGCCGCGCCGACTACGAGTTCCATTCCGCGCTGGTGCGCGCGAGCCGCTCCGAGACCCTGGTGCAGCTCTACGCGGCGATGTCGACCTTGCTGCTGCGCTCGCATCACGAACGCCGCGACGTCGTGGGCGGCGATCCGGCCATCAAGCAATACCTGGTCGAGGACCACGCCCGCATCTTCCAGGCCCTCATCGCGCGCGACGAGGACCGTGCCGACCAGGTGCTGCGCAAGCATTTCAGCATCGGCGACGAGTACCGCCGCAAGGCCGCGGCCGACCCGGCCGCCCGCGGCCGCCCGCCGGAGCGCAAGGAACTCGCGTGATGGAACTCGATTTCGGCGCGGTGCTCGAGCGCTGGCCGCTGTTCGTCGACGGCGCCTGGCTCACGATCCGGCTGGCGCTGGTCGCCACGGTCTCCGGCTTCGCCATCGGCACCCTGTGCGCCGCCGGGCGGCGCAGCCGCCATGCCGTGCTGTCCCGGCTCTGCGGCGGCTATGTGGAGCTCATCCGCAACACGCCGCTCCTGGTGCAGATCTTCCTCGTGTACTTCGGGCTGTCGAGCCTGGGCCTGAAGCTGCCGGCCTTCACGGTCGCCGTGATCGCGCTGGCCGTCAACGCCGGTGCCTATGCGACCGAGATCATGCGCGCCGGCTTCGACTCGGTGAACCGCAGCCAGCTGGAAGCCGCCGAATGCCTCGGCCTGTCGCGGCTGCAGGTGTACTGGCATGTGGTGCTGTTCCCGGCCATGGAGCGCGTCTATCCAGCGCTCACCAGCCAGTTCGTGCTCTTGATGCTGGCCTCGTCGATCTGCTCGCAGATCTCGGTGGAGGAGCTCACTGCCGTCGCCAATCACGTGCAGTCCGACACCTACCGCCCGTTCGAGACCTTCCTCGTGATCGGCGCCGGCTACATCGCGCTGTCGCTGCTCATGCGGCTCGGCTTCTGGGGCCTCGGCGCCCTGCTGTTCCCCCGCCGGCGCCGCCTCGGCACCGCGCTGTGATGCTCCAGACCGCCTTCAACGCCAACCACTTCACGTTCCTCCTGCAAGGGGCGATGTGGACGCTGGTGCTCTCCCTGATCGCCTTCATCGGCGGCGGGCTGGCGGCCTTCCTGGTCGCGCTGGCCCGCGTGTCGCCGAGCCGCACCGTGCGCGTCGCCTCGGGGCTGTGGGTGCAGCTCGTGCAGGGCTCGCCCTTGCTGGTCATCATGTTCCTCGCCTACTTCGGCCTGCCGACGCTGGGCATCAAGGTCTCGGCGCTGCTGGCGGCGGGCGCCTCGCTCACGGTCTACGTGTCGGCCTACCTCGGCGAGATCTGGCGCGCCGCGATCCAGGCGGTGCCGCGCCCGCAATGGGAAGCGGCCGAATGCCTCGCGCTCAGCAGGACCCAGCGCATGTTCAAGGTCGTGCTGCCGCAGGCCGTGCGCCTCGCGACACCGCCCACGGTCGGCTTCATGGTGCAGATCGTCAAGAACACCTCGCTCGCCTCGGTGGTCGGCTTCGTCGAGCTCGCGCGCTCGGGCCAGATCATCAACAACTCGATCTTCGAGCCCTTCATCGTCTACCTCGTGATCGCGGCGATCTACTTCGCGATCTGCTATCCGCTGTCCGTCTGGAGCCGCCGGCTCGAAGACCGGCGTGCTGCGCCCTCGCGCGCCGCGGCGACTTCCCTTTCGTCCCATGAACCCCTCCTCTCCCAATCCTGAGGCCGCATCGTCGCCCGTGGTGCGCCTGCACGACGTGCACAAGAGCTTCGGCAGCCTGAAGGTGCTGCAAGGCGTCGGCTTCGACGTCGACCGCGGCCAGGTCACGGCGATCATCGGCCGCAGCGGCTCAGGCAAGAGCACGGCGCTGCGCTGCATCGACCGCCTCGAGCGCATCGACAGCGGCGAGATCGTCGTCTGCGGCCATCGCGTGGACGCACCCGGCATCGACCTCAAGGCATTGCGGCTCGATGTCGGCATCGTCTTCCAGAGCTACAACCTCTTCCCGCACCTGACCATCGAGCAGAACATCACGCTCGCGCCGCGCTCGGCCAAGGGGCTGTCCAGGTCCGAGGCGCGATCGATCGCGCTCGACGTGCTGGCCAAGGTCGGCCTGTCGGACAAGGCCTCGTACTACCCCGAGCAGCTCTCGGGCGGCCAGCAGCAGCGCGTCGCGATCGCGCGTTCGCTCGCGATGCAGCCCAAGGTCATGCTGTTCGACGAAGTGACCTCCGCGCTCGACCCCGAGCTCACGGGCGAAGTGCTGCGCGTCATCGAGGACCTCGCGGCCGGCGGCATGACGATGGTCATGGTCACGCACGAGATGGCCTTCGCGCGCAAGGTCGCGGACCAGATCGTGTTCATGCACAAGGGCAAGGTCTGGGAGCGCGGCGGCCCCGAGATCCTGTCCGAACCCCAGACCGCCGAACTGCGGCAATTCGTCGCCAGCGACCTCTAGATTCGCCTTTCCGTGACATTCCCCAAAACCAAGGAGACAACCCTGATGAAAGCGCCCCGCCCCCTTCTCACCCTGCTGGCAGCCGCCTGCCTGACGCTCGCGAGCGCCGCCCATGCCGACGTGCTCGACGACGTGATGAAGGCGAAGAAGATCCGCATCGCCACCGACTTCTCGATCCCGCCGTCGGGCATGCTCGACAAGGACCTCAAGCCGGTCGGCTCCGATGTCGAGACGGCGCAGCTGCTCGCCAAGGACTGGGGCCTGGAGCTCGAATTCGTGCAGACCACCGGCGCCACGCGGATCCCGAACCTGCAGACCGGCAAGGCCGACATCGTGGTGTCGACGCTCTCGGTCACGCCCGAGCGCCAGAAGGTCATCGACTTCTCGAAGCCCTACGCGGCCCTGGTCTCCATGATCGGCGCGCGCAAGGACCTGCAGATCAAGGACTGGGCCGACCTCAAGGGCCAGTCCGTGACCGTGACGCGCGGCACCACGCAGGACACCGAGCTCACCGCGATGGCCAAGGACAAGGACTTCAAGGTCGTGCGCTACGACGACGACGCGACCATGGTCACCGCCGGCGTCAGCGGCCAGGCCGACATCGTCTCGACCTCGGTGACGATCATGAACCAGATCACCGCGAAGAACCCGCAGCGGCCGTTCGAGCAGAAGATCCTGCTGCGCAACCTCGATCTCGCGATCGGCGTGAAGAAGGGCGAAGAGCGCATGGTCGCCAAGCTCAACGAATGGGTGACGGCCAACCTCAAGAATGGCAAGCTCAACGCCATCTACAAGAAGTACCACGGCAGCGACCTGCCGGCGGCCATGCTTCCCTGAACCCCATCAAAAGAGAAAGAAAGAAGAACCCATGCGTCTCGTCATCGGATCGGACCACGCAGGCTGGATGCTGAAAGGCGTCGTGGTCGACCACATCAGGAAGCTCGGGCACGAGGTCGTCGACGTCGGCAGTCATGACGACCAGCCGGTCGATTTCCCGGACATCGCGCGCGCCGTGGCGGCCCGGATCGTGTCCGGCGACGCCGTGCGCGGCATCATGGTGTGCGGCACCGGCGTGGGCGCGTCGATCGCCGCCAACAAGATGAAGGGCATCCGCGCGGCGGTCTGCCACGACGTCCACTCGGCCCACCAGTCGGTCGAGCACGACGACGTGAACGTCATGTGCCTCGGTGCGCAGATCGTCGGCCCGTGGCTCGCGACCGACCTGATCTCCGCCTACCTGGACGCCCGCTTCGCCGTCGAGGATGAGGACTTCCGCCGCCGCGTGGACAAGCTCCACGCGATGGACGCCGAGGCCTGAGCACGGTGCCGCGCCATGCCTGACATCGTCGTCTTCGGCAGCCTCAACATGGACCTCGTGGTCCGGACGCCACGCGTGCCGGATGCGGGCGAGACCCTGCAGGCGCACGGTTTCATGACCAACCCCGGCGGCAAGGGCGCGAACCAGGCCGTGGCGTGCGCGCGGCAGGGCGCCGCCGTGGCGATGGTCGGGCGGGTGGGCGACGATGCCTTTGGACAGGCGCTGAAGACCTCGCTCGAAGGCGACGCCATCGAGACCCGGCATGTCGCCACGGCGCCGGCCTCGACCGGCGTGGCTTTGATCATGGTCGACGACAGCGCGCAGAACCGCATTTCGCTCATTCCGGGCGCCAACGCCTTCGTCGGCGATGACGACGTCGCCCGGCTTCAGGACGACCTCGCAGGCGCGCGGCTGCTCCTGCTGCAACTCGAAGTGCCGATGGAGTCCGTGCTGAAGGCCGCGACCCTCTCGCATGAGAAGGGTTGCAGCGTGGTGCTGAATCCGGCGCCCGCCCAGGTCCTGCCCGAAGCCATGTGGGGCCTGCTCGACATGCTGGTGCTGAACGAGACCGAAGCCGCCCTCCTCTGTGGATTCGCCGTCGGCGATCTCGACAGCGCCACGCGCGCCGCCGATGCGCTGCATCGCCGCGGACCGCCGCGCGTGATCCTCACCATGGGCGGCGAAGGCGTCGTGGTCTGCGACGCCACGGGCTGCCGTCACTTCCGCGCGTTGAAAGTGAATGCCATCGACACCACCGCCGCAGGCGACACCTTCATCGGCGCCCTCTGCGCCTCGCTCGCGCGAGGCGAAGCGATCGACGCCGGCATCGCGCTCGGTATCCAGGCCGCAGCGCTGTGCGTGACGCGGGCCGGCGCGCAGGCCTCGATCCCGCATCGCGCGGATCTCCAGTCGCTCGCACCGGTGGACCGTCCCACAACTGTGACGGTTCGCTGAAATGCTGGCGCGGCGCGAGCCGCAGGTCTAGACTCGTTGCCCCTTACTTGCCGGCGCATCAGCACGCGACGCGCCAACACCAGCCCAGCCAAGCGTTTGCATTCCTGGGGACCGCGGCAAGAGCTTGTCCCCTCCACCGGTCCGTGCCGCGGCCGCGGCGACCGGGCCTTCACCGCAACGGAGGCAGCACCATGGCCACTTTCATCTCGCTCGTCAACTTCACGGACCAGGGCATCCGCAATGTGAAGGAATCGCCCAACCGCGCCGAAGTCTTCAAGGGGCTGGCTGCCAAGCTGGGTCTCACCGTCAAGAGCATGTACTGGACATCCGGCTCCTACGACCTGGTGCTCGTGACCGAAGGCACCGACCAGGCGGCCATGGCCACGCTGCTCAGCGTCGGTTCGCTCGGCAACGTGCGTTCGCAGACACTGCTCGCCTACTCCGCGGACGAGATCAAGAAGATCATCGCGCTGATGCCCTGAGCTTCATGCCGGCCGGACGGCCGTGTACTCCGAGAAGACGCCGAGCTCCGTGTGGCGCCTCACATCCTCGAAGCCCGCATCGCGCAGGGCTTCGAGCACCAGGTTCGGGACGATGCACGCCTCGATCGTGTCCCAGTAGAAGCGCCAGAGTTCCGCCGTGTCGTGGCGATGCGCCACCACCTTGGCGATCACCGGCACCACGCTGCGCATGTAGGCCTTGAGCACCGCGGTGCCGACGCGGCCTGCCGGCTTGGTGATTTCGAGCACCAGCAGGCGGCCGCCCGGACGCAGCACCCGGAAGAACTCCGCGAAAGCCGCGTGCACGTCGGAGATGTGCCGCAGCGCGTAGCCCATGCTGACGAAGTCGCAGCTCGCGTCGGGACGCGGAATCGCTTCCGCGCGGCCCTGCACCAGTTCAACGCCGGGCAGCGACACCTCGCCCATCATGCCGGGGCTCGGGTCCACACCGACGAGCCGGCCCTGCGGCCCGATCAGCTTGAGCGCCTCGCGTGCGACGAGGCCGGTGCCGATACCGACATCGAGCACCTCGGCGCCCTGGCCCAGCCCGGCACGCTGCAGCGCCGAACGCCGATACCAGGGGCCCGACCCCAGCGCGAGCACGCGCTCGATGCGGTCGTAGTCGGGTGCGGTGTCGTCGAAGATGCGACGCAGGAACCGCTGGTGGTCGGCTTCGTCGCCGTAGTAGTCGTGAAGCGGCGCATGCGGTGGCAGCACCTCGTTCGAAGCAACGGTCTGATGCGATTCCTGCATGCGGCGAATTATGGCGATCCGCCACGCGGACGTCGATCAGGCCGGACTGGGCTCCAGCACGAAATCGAAGGCCAGCGTATGGAAAGGCCTCGCCTGCACGCTGCCGTCCGGCGCCACGCCCTCGGGGTGCGATTCGAAATTGCCGATCAGCGAACTGCGCACGCCGAACACCGCGTCGCTGTCCAGGTAAGGATCATCGCCACGGAACACATGCGTGATCAGCGTCTCGTAGCCCGGCGCCTGGATCATGAAGTGCACGTGCGCAGGCCGCCATGGGTGGCGCTTCGTGGCCTTCAGCATCGTGCCGACAGGGCCATCGGTCGGTATCGGATACGCCACCGGCATCACGCCGCGGAAATACAGGCGCCCGTCCCCGTCGGTGCGGAACACCGCGCGACCCTGCGGACGTTCGAGGTCCGCGCGCTGCACGTCGTAGAAGCCTTCGGCATCGGCTTCCCAGACGTCGACCTGGGCATTGGCCACCGGCTCGCCGTCGCGCCCGCGCACGGTCGCGTCGACGAACAGCGGTTCGCCCTTGGCACCGCCCGAGATGTCGTCGCCCAACGCGAGCTGCGGCGCGCCGGGTACGTGAAAGGGTCCGAACACGGTCGCCTCGGTCGCCTGCGCGCTCTTCGCGTGGTTCATGGCCACCGTGAGCATCGACAGACCCAGCGTGTCCGACAGCAGGATGAACTCCTGCCGCTTGTCCGTGCACTTCTGCCCGGTCGCGGTCAGGAACTCGATGCCCTCGGCCCATTCGGCCTCCGTCAGCTTCACCTCGCGCGCGAAATCATGCATGTGGCGCACCAGCGCCGACATGATCTCCTTGAGGCGCGGATTCGGGCACTCGCCCATGCGATCGAGCACGGCGGCCGTGATGGTGTCTTCATTGATGTTTCGCATGGGCGTGGAACTCCAGGTGGGATGTGTTGGACGAGGGGCTCGCCGGGACGGCGCGCTTCGGAACGGCCGACTCGCGCAGCACCAGCCGCCGCTGCGTCGGGAAGAGCGACCAGCCCCAGCGCTGCTGCGCAAAGCCCCAGAGCCCCTGCTTGAAGAAGATGGTGGTGACGATCGCGAGCAGGCCGAGGCCGAGCAGGTACCAGGTGCCGTAGTCGCTCAGGAACTTGTTGAGCGCCCAGAAGATGACTGCACCGACGATCGGTCCCTCGATGCGGCCGATGCCGCCGATCACCACCATGAAGATCGCGAACGCGGTCCAGTTGACGCTGAAGGCCGCATCGGGGCTGATGCGCAGGTTGCCGACGAAGTAGAGCGCACCCGCCAGCCCCGCTCCGAAGGCCGCGACCACGTACACGGCGAGCTTCATGCGCGCCACCGGGATGCCCTGCGATTCCGCTGCCACCTCGTTGTCGCGGATCGCCAGCAGCGCGAGCCCGCGCTTGCTGCGCAGAAAGAGATAGACCAGCGCGATCGCCGCAACCACGCAGGCCAATGCCATCCAGTAGGTGACGCTCTCGCGCGTGCCCTTCTCGATGCCGCGCAACGCGGTCAGCGTGGTGCCGGAGCCGCCGCCCACCGCCGAGACGTTGGCGAAGCTGAGCCTGAACACCTCCGCGATCACCCAGGTGCCGATCGCGAAATACCCGCCCGACAGCCGGAAGGCGACGAACGACACCGGAACCGCGATCAGTCCCGCCGCGACCGCACCGAGCGGAATCGCCACGAAGGGATTGAGCCCGACGAAGTTGCCGAGGATCAGCATCACGTAGCCGCCGAAGCCGAAGAAGGCCTGCTGCCCGATGCTCACCATGCCGCCGTAGCCCGCGAGCAGGTTCCACATCATCGCGAAGATGAAGTAGCAGGCGATCTCGACGAACTCGCGCATCCAGCTCGATTCGCCCCAGAACGGGAGGCTCGCCGCGAGCAAGGCCAGCACGACGCCGCCGACGCCCGCTGCGCGGCTCATGGCCGTGGCGCGCTCGACCGCATAGGGAAGTGTCGGAAGCGACGGCGTCATGGCGAACTCAATCCAGTTGCAGGTTGATGCGCTCGGCCACCTTGGCCCAGCGATCGCTCTCGGCGCGCAGCCGCTGCGCCGCTTCCTTCGGCGTGTTCGCGAGCGGGTCGAGATCGAGGATGGCGAGGCGCTCGCGCACTTCGGGCGCGGCCATCGCCTTGGCCACTTCAGCCTGCAGGCGATCGATGACCGCCGGCGGTGTCGAGCGCGGCATCGCCATCATTTCCGTGAAAGTCGCGTCGTAGCCCTTGGCGCCCGCCTCGGCCGCGGTGGGCACCGAAGGCTGGCTCGCGAGCCGCTTGGAGCCCGACACGAGGATCGGCACCAGCTTGCCGTCCTTGATCAGCGGGCCCACCACGGGCGAGGCGAGAAAGCCGCACGGCACCACGCCGCCGAGCACGTCCTGCATCGCGGGGCTGGGGCCGCGATACGCCACGTGCTGCATGTTCGCGCCGGTGGTCGAGAGCAGCATCTCCATCGCCATGTGGCCCGGCACGCCCGGCCCGCCCGAGGCATAGCTCATCGGGGCCTTCTTCGCCGCGGCGAGCAGGTCCGGCAGGGTCTTCACGCCGACCGAGGGATGGCACACCAGTTCCTGGCTGAAGCTCGCAAGCTGCGTCACCGGTGCGAAGTCCTCCATCGGCTTGAAGGAGAGCTTCTTGTAGAGGTGCGGATTGATGGTGAGCATCGTGTCCGGCCCGACGAGCACCGTGTGCGAATCGTTGGCGCGCAGCACTTCCTGCATCCCGATGTTGCCGCCCGCACCCGGCTTGTTGTCGACCACCACCGGCTGGCCGAGCGCCTTCTGCAGACTCGGCTGGAGGAGGCGCGAAACGATGTCTCCCGGCGCGCCGGCGGGAAACGCGACCACGAGGCGCACCGGCTTGGTCGGCCATGCGCCATCGGCTGCAGCGGCGCCGATCGGCAGCATCGCCGCGGCACCGAGCGCGGCGGTCAGGGTTCTGGCAATGAATCGCATGAAGTCTCCGTTGTGTCTGTCGTGAGGGCGCTCACCAGGCGCCGATGAGAATGCCGGCCTCTCGCTCGCGCCTGTTCCAGGCCTCGATCGCGGCCGGCGCGATGGTGGGAAAACGGTGGCGCGCGCGCAGCCATGCGAACAGGCGGCCCAGCATCTGTTCGCGCACCGCCGCATGCGCAGGGTCGCGCCCGAGGTCGACCAGCTCGTGCGGGTCGCTCTCGAGATCGAAGAGCATCGGCGGCAGGTCTTCGAAGTGGACGAACTTCCAGCGCGCATCGCGCAGCATCGTCATGTGGCAGCGCTCGACCGGCTGGCCGATCGGCAGGCGCACCGCATCGCGGAAGGCGTAGCTGTTCTCGCAGACGACGAAGTCCTTGCCCACCGCGCCTTCATGCCCATGGACCAGCGGCAGCAGGGACTCGCCTTCGAGCCATTGCGCCGGCCGTTCGATGCCCAGCGCTTCGAGCACCGTCGGCACGATGTCGACGCACTCCACCAGCGCATCGCTGGCGCTGCCGCGCGTCGCATCGGCCTCGGCGCGCGGATCGACGACGATCAACGGCACGCGCACGATCGGCTCGTGGAACAGTTCCTTCTCGCCGAGCCAGTGGTCGCCGAGGTAGTCGCCGTGATCGCTCGTGAAGAGCACCAGCGTCTCCCGGTCGATCCCTTGCTCGCGCATGAAGGCGAACAGGCGGCCAAGCTGGTCGTCGACCTGCTTCACCAGGCCCATGTAGGTCGGGATCACGGTGCGGCGCACCTCGTCGCGGCTGAAGCTCTCGCTCGCGGTGTCGCGGCGGAAGCCTTCGAGGACCGGATGCGCGTCCTGCCGCTCTTCCTCGCTGCGGATCGCCGGCAGCACGTCGTCGGGCCCGTACATGTCGTGGTACGGCGCGGGAACGACGTAGGGCCAATGCGGCTTGATGTAGGACAGATGAAGCACCCACGGGGTATCGCCGGCTTCCTTCATGAAGTCGATCGCGCGGTCCGTGGTGTAGGGCGTCTCGCTGTGGGGCTCCTCGATCGCGGCGGGCTTGTCGGCCCAGCGCATCTGCCAGCCGCTCAGGATCTCGCCGTTCGGGCCCCGACCGGAGTTCGCGAAGTCGTGCCACGGGTTGTCCGAGACATAGCCGCGCTCGCGCAGCCAGTCGCAGTAGGCATTGCCGCTGACCTTGAAGCCCGGCGGCCAGATGCCGTCGTCGCGCGCATAGGGCTCGAAGCCGCCCTCCATCGCGAGAAGCCCTTCGCCTTGCGTGACATCGATGCCGAGCCGTGTCGCGCCTTCGAGGTCCGGCTCCACATGCGTCTTGCCGACCAGCGCGCAGCGCACGCCATGCGGCCGGAGATGCTCGCCGAGCGTCTTCTGGCCCACGGACAGCGGCACGAAGTTCCACATCGCGCCATGCGTGCTGACATAGCGGCCGGTGTAGGTCGACATGCGCGATGCGCCGCACACCGAGCCCTGCGCGTAGGCACGATCGAATCGAACGCCGCGCGCCGCCAGCGCATCGATGTTCGGCGTGTGCAGGCGCGGATGGCCATAGCACGAGAGATAGTCCGCACGCAGCTGGTCGCACATGATGAACAGCACGTTGCGCAGCGCACGCGGCGATGGGGGAAGCGTCTCTTTCATGGTGACTCAGCGCGTCTTGGGAAACAGTCCCTGCGGCCGCAGCACCAGCACGCCCAGGAACACCAGATGTCCGACCCAGATGCCCCAGCCGGGGTCGAGGCGGAAGCCGATCTGCTGCGTGATGCCGAGGATCATCGCGCCGGCCAGCGTGCCCCAGAAGGAGCCCATGCCGCCGATGATCACGGCCTCGAACGCGAAGAGCAGCAGAAGCGGGCCGTCGGAAGGCGACACCGTCGTGCGCATGCCTTGCAGTGCGCCGGCGATCGCGATCAGCACGAAGGCGATGGCGGTGGCGAGCGCATAGACCTTCTTCGCGTCGAGGCCCATCAGTTCGGCAATCTCGCGGTCGTCCGACACCGCGCGGAACGAACGCCCGAGCGACGTGTTCGCGAACAGCCATTGCAGCCCGCCCGTCGCCACCAGCGCCACCGCGAGGACGATCAGCGGCAGCACGCCCACGGAGAGCGACTCGCCCAGATGCAGGCCCTGCGTATTGAGCCCCCCGGTCTCGATCGAACGCGGATCCGCCGAGAACAGCTCCAGCAGCAGGTTCTGGATCACGATCGACAGGCCGAAGGTCACGACCAGCGAAGGCAGCGGGTCCTTGCCCAGCGTGCCGTTGAGCACGTAGCGCTGCAGCGCGTAGCCGAAGCCGAAGGCCACCGGCAGTACCGCGAGCGAGATCAGGAGCGGCGCATCGCCGAACAGCGAGGTGCCTGCGATCACGGCGAATGCACCGAGGATGATGAAGTCGCCCTGCGCGGTGTTGGTGAGCCGCATGACGCCGAACATCAGCGACTGCCCGAGTGCGAACAGCGTGTAGAGGCCGCCGAGCAGCACGCCTTGGACGATGGTTTCAAGCACCGGATGTCTCCCCGTTCACAGGCCGAAATAGGCCTGCGAGATCTGTTCGCGCGTGAGCGCATCGGAACGCCCCTGCAGCGACACGCGCCCTTCCTGCAGGCAATAGATGCGCCTGGACACGCGCTGCGCCATGGTCACGTCCTGCTCGACGATCACCACGGTCATGCCTTCGTGCACCAGCGTCGGCATGGCGGCGTAGATCTCATGGATCACGATCGGCGCGAGGCCGAGCGAGAGTTCGTCGCACAGCAGCACGTCGGGGTTGCTCATCAGCGCGCGGCCGAGCGCGACCATCTGCTGCTGTCCGCCCGAGAGCGCGGTGCCCGGGTTGTCGCGCTTCTCGGCGAGGATCGGGAAGAGTTCGTAGACGCGCTTCAGGTTCCACGGTCCCTTGCGTGCGGTCAGGCCGCCCATCTGCAGGTTTTCCTCGACGCTCAGGCTCGGGAACAGGCGCCGGCCTTCCGGCACCATCGCGAGCCCGCGCCGCACGATCTCGCCGGGCGGCAGGCCGCCGATGGCTTCGCCCTTGAAGTGGACCGCCTCGCGCGGCGCGCGCACCAGCCCGGTGAGGCACTTGAGCAAGGTCGACTTGCCCGCGCCGTTCGCGCCGATGATCGCGACCACCTCGCCCTGCGAGAGCGAGAAGTCGACGCCGAACAGCGCCTGCGCGTCGCCGTAGAAGGCCTTCAGACCTTGGGTCGCGAGCAATGCGGTCATAGAGAGACCTCCGCGCTGCGCGCTTCGGTATTCGCCTTCGGAACGGCCGGGCGGCTCATGCTTCCACTCCCATGTAGACGCGCCGCACTTCGGGGTCGCTCATCACCGCACGCGGCTCGCCCTCCGCGAGCTTCTGGCCGAAGTTGATGACGAAGAGCCGGTCGGCCAGCGAGAGCAATGCGTGCACCACATGCTCGATCCAGATCATCGTGACGCCGCGCGCCTTGATCTGCTTGAGTTCCTCGACGAGCTGCTTCGCCTCGGGCTCGGTGAGCCCGCCCGCGATCTCGTCGAGCAGCAGCAGCTTGGGCCGGGTCGCAAGCGCACGCGCGAGTTCGAGCCGCTTGCGATCGAGCAGCGTGAGGCCGCCGGCCGGCCTGTTGGCATGCGGCATCAGCCCGGTCTGCGCGAGGATCTCGTGCGCGGTCTGCCAGGCCTCCTGCTCGCCCTCTTGCGCGCCGAAGCAGGCGGCGGTCACGAGGTTCTCGAACACGCTCATGTTGCCGAAGGGCTGCGGCACCTGGTAGCTCCGGCCGATGCCGGCGTGGCAGCGCTGGTGCGGCTTGAGCGCGGTCACATCGACGCCGTCGTATTCGACGCGGCCGGCATCCACGCGCGCATCGCCCGAGATCAGGTTGAACAGCGTGGTCTTGCCCGCGCCGTTCGGCCCGAGGATACCCAATGTCTCGCCCTCGGTCACGGCGAGCGAAATGTCGTCGGTGACCTTGAGCGCGCCGTAGGACTTGCTCACGGCATGGAGTACCAGAAGGCTCATCGCAACTCCTCGCCAGAGATCCCGCGGAACCGGCTTAGCCGGGCTGCAGGGATTGCCCCCTGCAAGGGGGTTGGCGAAGCGACACGAAGTGCGCGAAGCCTGGGGGTGTGCTTCATCATGGCATCGGACGGAGCGTGCCGGCGGTCGGGATGCTGGGTGCAGCCTCGTTGTTCACGATGGTCAGTTCGTACTTGAACTGCTTGCCCTTGCCCCACTGCCCGAGCACCAGCGGCGTCTTGCTCACGTTCTTGAATGGACCGGGGCCGCCCCACGCCACCTGTCCGACGACGGTGTCGAGCCTGGTCGCGGCCACCGCGTCGCGCACATCCGCCGCCTTGGTCGACTTGGCGCGCGAAAGGGTATCGGCCGCCACTTCGAAGAGCGCGTGCGCGAAGCCGATCGGCTGCGTCCACTGCTTCTTCGTGCCGGCCTCGTAGGCTTCGGCGAGCGCCTTGGCGCTCTGCTTGGTCAGGCTCGAACTGAACGGATGCGACGGGCTCCACCACACCTCGGTCGACAGGCCGTCGCCCAGGTCGCCGAGCGCCTCGATCGCGCCCGGGAAGAGCAGCGCCTTGCCCAGCGTGATGATCTTCGGCCGGAAGCCCTGCTGCCGCGCCTGCGTGAGGAAGGTCTTGGCATCGGGCGGAATCACGACGCCGGTGACGATCTCCACGCCGCCATTCTTGAAGGCCGCGATCTGCGCGCTGAAGTCCTGCGTGCCGTTCTGGAAGCGGCCCGGGTCGAGCAGCGTGAAGCCCATCTGCGAGAGCGGCTTCGGAAAGCCCAATTCCTTGTCGCCCCAGGCGTTGCCGTCGCCATCGTTCGGGAACAGGCCACCGACCTTCTTGTTGGTCGGGATCGTCTTCCAGGCGCTGGTGAAATTGACGATGACGTCCTCGAGCCCCCAGAAGAGGTGGTACGTCCAGTTGAATCCCTTCGCCGGGTCGCCCTTGCGGCCGAAGAACCACGGCTGCCACGGGACCACGCTGGAGATGCACGGCAGTTCGTTGAGCTCGCAGGCATCGCTGACCGGATTGGCGGTCTCCGGCGTACCGGCGGTGAGCACCAGCGCCACCTTGTCCTTGAGGATGAGGTCGTTCGCGACTTCACCTGCGCGGTTCGGGTTGGACTGGCTGTCCTTGAGCACGATCTGCACCGCGTACTTCTTGCCGCCGATCGGGATGCCGTCCTTGAAGGCGGCCTTCATCTGGTCGATGACCCACTTGTCGGCCTCGCCGAAGGGCGCGAGCGGCCCGGTCTGCGGCGACACGTAGCCGATCTTGATGGTGTCGGCCGCAAAGGCGTGCGGCACGACGCCGGTGGCGGCCAGCGCTGCAGCGGCCTGGGTGAACTGTCTGCGATTCAGTGTCATGGTCGTCTCCTTTTCTGTTCTTTCTCTTCCTGCACAAAAAATCGCGTGACTCAGCGCGGCGGATCGCCGTCGAAGGCGCGCTGCAACAGCGCACGGATCGCATCGCGCTCGGCGGGCCCGAAGGGCCGCGGGTTCCAGTAGGGGTTGCCGACCGCAATGTCGGCGGCGCGGTCGAGGTCCTCGGCCTTCATGCCGATGTCCTTGAGCGCGACGGGCGCGCCGTTGTCGCGCGCCAGCGCCTGCAGGCCCGCGGGCGCAGATTCGGCACCGAGCGCCTTCGCGATCAGGGCCATGGCGCGCGGCGCGGCTTCGGCGTTGAAGGCGATCGCATGCGGCAGCACCACCGTGTGCACTTCGGCATGCGGCAGGTTGAAGCTGCCGCCCAGCGTGTGGCAGAGCTTGTGATGCAGCGCCATGCCGACGTTGCCGAGCACCGTGCCGCAGAGCCAGGCCCCGTAGAGCGCATCGGCGCGAGCGTCGATGTCGTCGGGCTGCCGCCGGATCACCGGCAGCGCGCGGGCGATCGCGGCGATGCCTTCCTGCGCCATCAGATCCATCACCGGATTGCTGTCCTGCGCATAGAGACCTTCGGCCGCGTGCGCGATCGCATTGATGCCGCTGGTCACGCTCAGGCCCACCGGCAGGCTGCGCGAGAGCTCGGGGTCGTAGATCACGGTGCGCGGCAGCACGCGCGGGTCCTTGCCGGTCTTCTTGAGACCGGCTTCGGTGAGCCCGTAGATCGGCGTCATCTCGCTGCCCGCGTAGGTGGTCGGGATCGCGAGGATCGGCAAGCCCGAGTCGAGCGCGATCGCCTTGCCGAGGCCTGTGGTCGAGCCGCCGCCGATCGCGACCGCGCAATCGGCACCGAGCTTGCGTGCGACTTCGCGTGCTTCGCGCGCCGTCTCGATCGGCACGTGCATCACCGCACGATCGAAGATGCCCGCCGCATGCGCACCCAGCATCGCCGCCACACGCTCGGCCTGTCCGCGCTGCTCGGGCGTGGAAAGCACGAGCGCACGGCGCGCGCCCAGCGCCTCGATCTCCCGGGCGAGGTGCTGGAGCGAGCCCGCGCCGAAGACGACGCGTTGCGGTTGGCTGGTGTAGACGAAGTCGCGCATGGTCTTCCTTCAACGGACGAAATGGGGTGGAATCTGCGCGTCGATGTTCACCCAAACACTCTTGACCTGCGTGTACTCGCGCATCGCGTCGAAGCCCATCTCGCGGCCGTAGCCGCTCTGGCCGACGCCGCCGAAGGGCGAGCCGGGGTTCACGCGCTTGTAGCTGTTGATCCAGACCATGCCCGCGTGCAGGTCGCGGGCGAAGCGGTGGGCGCGCGCCAGGTTGCCGGTCCACAGGCCGCTGCCGAGGCCGTAGTCGGTGCCGTTGGCGATCGCCATCGCCTCCTCGTCGTTCTTGAAAGTCAGGACGGTGACGAAGGGGCCGAAGACCTCTTCCTGCGCCACGCGGTCGCGCCAGGACTGCGCACGCACGATGGTCGGCTCGACATAGCAGCCGCGCTGCAGGTCGCCGCCCGGCGCCTTGCCGCCGGCGAGCACTTCGCCGCCCTCGCCTTTCGCGACTTCGACATAGCTCAACACGCGCTCCTGGTGCTGCGCGCTGGTCAGCGGCCCCATCTCGGTCGCATCGTCGAGCGGGTTGCCCAGGCGGATCGACTTCGCGAGCGGAAGGAACTTGTCCAGGAATTCGTCGGCGATCTTCTCGTGCAGCATCAGCCGCGAGCCCGCGATGCAGGCCTGCCCCTGGTTGTGGAAGATGGCCCAGGCGCTGCCGTTGACCGCGGCGGGCAGGAACGCATCCTCGAACACGATGTTCGGCCCCTTGCCGCCGAGTTCGAGCTGCACCTTCTTGAGGTTGCCCGCGCTCGCCTGCACCACGCGCTTGCCGGTCGCGGTGCTGCCGGTGAAGGCGATCTTGGCGATCTCCGGATGCTCGGCGATGTACTGCCCGACCACATGCCCGAGCCCCGGCACCATGTTGACCACGCCCTCAGGCATGCCCGCCTCGGCCATCAGCTCGACGATCTTGAGCGAGCTGAGCGGCGTGATCTCCGCCGGTTTCATCACGATGCAGTTGCCGGCGGCGAGCGCGGGGCCCATCTTCCAGCTCGTGAACATCAGCGGGAAATTCCACGGCACGACCTGCCCGACGATGCCGACCGGCTCGCGCAGCGTGTAGTTGAGGAAGCCCGCCTCGACCGGAATGGTCTCGCCCTGGAACTTGTCGGCCATGCCGCCGAAGTAGCGGAAGCACGCGGCGGTGCGCGGCACGTCGAGCTTGCGCGAATCGCGCACCGGGTGCCCGGTGTCGAGCGATTCGAGGCGGGCGAGTTCTTCCGTGTTGGCTTCGATCAGGTCCGCCAGCTTCAGCAGGATGCGCCCGCGGTCCGCCGCCGCCATGCGGCTCCAGGCCGGAAAGGCGCGCTTCGCCGCGGCCACCGCCTTGTCGACGTCGGCCTTGCCGGCGAGCGCCACCTGCGCGATGGTCGAGTTGTCGTGCGGATTCAGCGTGGCGAGCGTCTCGCCGGACTCGGCATCGACGAAGCGGCCGCCGATGAAGAGCTGGTGGCGGATCGGTGTCTTCAGGCCTGCGGCCTTCTGGATGTCTGCAAGATTCATGAGCGTGCCTCTCGGGCGTCGGTTGGAGTCCCGTTCAGGGAACACCGCGGAACCGGCTCCGCCGGACCGCTGGTGTTGCCCCCTGCAAGGGGGTTGGCGTAGCGACACGAAGTGCGCGAAGCCTGGGGGTGTGTCATGTGTTCAGCCACGGGTAGCGGGCCGTGTCCTTGCCCGCGTAGTCGGGGTCGAGATAGATGAAGCAGCGCTGGATCAGCCAGTCGCGCACCTCGAACACGTCGCACCAGCGGCCCGCGCCCCATTCGGGCACGCCGGCGCGCCAGGGGCCGTCGGCGTGCTCGCCGTAGCTGGTGCCTTCGCAGGCGAAGAGATCGGTGTGCGTCATGATCCAGTTGAAGCCCGCGTAGTCGTGCCGGATGGACTTGCCGCGGCTGCCGACGTCGCCGAACAGCTTGCCGATCTGCTCCTTGCCATTGGCGAGCCCCCATTTGGGGAAGTACACCTGCGCGTCGTCGGCGAACAGATCGAGGATCGATCCGCCGTCGGACGTGACGCCGCCGTTGTCATAGGCCTTCAGGTATTCGAGGGCAACCGACTTGCGCTGCTCGTCGGTCATGGTCTGACGGGTGAGTGCCATGGCGTGTCTCCTTCCTTGGGTTGAGTCACTTGAGCGATTGGAGGTAGTCGATCAGCGCGGCGCGCTTCTTCGGGTCGTCCTGGAAATAGGCCATCGTGCTGCCCGGCGCGACGGTCTGCGAGTCCGTCAGCCAGCGCTCGAGCAGGGCGCGATCCCAGGTCTTGTCCTTCATGGCAGCGACGTACTGCTTCGAATAGGTGAAGCCGGGGTTCGCCGCCGCTTGGCGGCCGAGCAGCCCGAACAGGTTCGGCCCGACGCCGTTCGGTTCGCCCTTGCCGAAGGTGTGGCACTGGGCGCAGGCGGTCTGCGCGAGGCGCTCGCCCGGCGCTTGGGCATGCGCCGCGATCGCCCAGAGGGCCAGCGAACCGAGCACGAAGGTGGAGGCAAGTCGGCTCTTCATCATGCTGCGCTCGCGGTTTCGGCGTGCGCCGCGTTCGCGGCACGGTACGAGAAGGCGATGATCGGGCCCAGCGTGGCACCGCCCGCCCAGTAGGCCCGCCCCGATGCGGAGGCGACGCAGTTGCCGACGCCGTAGAGCCCCGGGATCGGCTGGTCGCGCGCATCGAGCACGCGTCCGTGCGTGTCGGTTTTCGGGCCGCCCTTGGTGTCCAAGGTGCCAGGGACAATCAGCGCCGCGTAATAGGGACCCGCGTCCGAGATCGGCCACATGGTGGGGTTGCTGCGGCCCGGCTCCTCTTTCACGTCGCCGTTGAACAGCAGCTCGACCACGCGGTCGCCACGCTTGAAGTCCAGGTCCTTGCCGGTCTTCGCGAATCCGTTGAATCGCGCGATGGAGGCCTGCAGGTTCGACGCGAAGTCCGCCGACAGCTTCGCGCCGCCGGTCACGCCCGCGTACTTGGCCATCCGTTCGTCGATGGCCCGGGCCAGATCCGCCAGCGTGGCGCCCTTGATGACGTGTCGGTCATCGGTGCCCGGCGGCACGATCAGCCGTCCGTACTCCGCGCTCGCCGAATGGTCCTGCGAACGCTGGTCCCATACCGCGATGCGGACCAGGTTGGGATACTCGGCCCTGGCGCCGTCCCATTCGAAGAAAGTCTGGGCCAGTTCGTTGTACTGCAGCTTCTCGTTGACGGTGCGCCGGCCGTACTTGTTCACGAAGATCATCGAATCCCCGGCCACCGAGAACATGCCCGACATCGAGCCGTCCCGGGCCACCGCCTTCTCGAGCGGCACGGGGCAGCTCCAGGCGTAGTTCATGTTGCGCAGTTGCGCCCCCAGCGCACCCGCCATCTGGACGAAGTCGCCTTCGTTGCTGGGTGCGGCACATCCGCCGTAGATCGGGCCGCTCAGGAAGTTCTTGCGCAGTTCCACGTTATGCGTGAATCCGCCAGTCGCGAAGATCACGGCCTTGCGGGCGCGGATGCGCGTCACGGCACCGAGTTCGTCCTCGGCCTCCACGCCGATCACGCGGCCGGCCGGGTTCTGCAGGATCTTCTTCACCCGCATCCCCGTGCGGATCGGAATGCCTTCCTGCCGCGCCTTGGTCGACATGGTCCGTACCGCGACCAGGCCGCCATCCGACATGCTCGGGATGGCCTCGGCGGGCACCAGCACGCGGCCCTTGGGCGCCTTGTCTTCGGGTAGTTCGGCGAAGTAGTCCGGCACGTCGGGCACGTGGCGATAGGGCAATGCACCCTTGGCGGCGAGCAGTTCCGCTGCCGGTGAGGCGCTGTCGTAGATGGCGCCGCACATGTCGAACTCCCACTGCGTGAGGCCGAAGCGGGGATGTGCGGGGTCGAAGCCCTGCGGGTTCGACAGCCGCGCCACGTACTTCAGGAAGTCGGGCTTCGGATCGGCGATGCCCGCCTTCTTCATGGCCTCGTTGTTCGGAACCCAGTACCAGAAGGCCGCCTTTGCAGTAGTCCCGCCGATGCTGCCCGCCTTCTCCAGGATGACTGCAGTGTTGCCCTGCCATCGCGAGAAGAGCGCCGACGCCAGGCCGCCGCAGCCACTGCCGCATACCACCATGTCGTAAGTTGCGTCGAAGGCCTGTGCGGCGTCTGCAGGCGTTGCCGACAGTCCAAGCGATGCGGCCGCGACCGCCGCTGAGCCCGCGCCTGCCTGTTGCATGAATCGCCGGCGCGAGGCTGCGCCGGCACCCGACCGGATAGGGTCTGCCATGTCGATGTCTCCTTGTGGTGACGCCGGGCGGCTGGGGCCGCGAGGCGCCGAGGCGAACTAGAACTGGACCGGGATCTCGGGGCTCTCGCCCTTCTGGATCTCGTAGACGAGGCTGGGCGAACCGTTCTCCCAGACCAGCAGCATCGAGCGCTTGGGGCTGTAGCCCTGATGGCGGCAGTAGGCGGGCATGGCGGCCATGTCGCCGGCCTTCATGATCACGCGGGCCATGGGCTTGCCGGTGTTCTTGTCGCCGCAGTCCCAGTGGATTTCGTCGGTCATCTGAAAGAACCACTCGACGCGGTCGTTGCCGTGGATGATGGGCAGGATGTGCTCCTCGGTGGTCGGGCACATGTAGCTGTACTTCACCACCGACGTGAAGCTCGGGTTCCAGGTGACCTGCGAGCGGCTCAGGAAGCCGAAGAGATTGAAGGCATGCACCTCGTTCTCGAAGCCCGGTTCGGGATGCAGTTCGGGCTGGGCCTGCGGCACGTCGGCGAAGGCGCGGTTGATCGGCGCGCCGCGCTCGTCGCTGCGCAGGTCGAGGTCGCCCTTCAGGCCCACGCAGCGCGTGGCGAGTTCGCGGGCGCGGGTGATCTTGGCGGTGTTGTTGCCGTTCTTGCGGCCGTAGGGCGTGCCGGTTTCCTGCGGTGCGGCGAAGGGGTCGAAGGTCTGGTTGGTCCAGTCGTCGAGCATCGCCTCGAAGGTCGAGCGGATCTGCGCGGTCGGGAAGTTCTCCAAGAGGTCGATGCCGGCTTCCTTCATCGTGCCGTTGTAGCTGCCGGCATAGAGGTCCACCGACTGGTAGTGGTTGACGGTGCCGACCACGTCGTCGAAGTTGACCCAGCCGTAGAAGAAGCCCCAGGCGACGTCGCGCATCAGCGCGCGCAGGTAGTTGCCGATGTCCATCGTGTGGCTCATCGGCCGGCCGTCGCGGGTCTTCCAGGTGATGTGGGCGAAATATTCGTCGCGGTGGAAGCCGAAGCTGCCGAGCGAGAAATCCTTGTAGCCGTGCGTGGCGTCGGGCTTGGACGCGATGACCTTGGCGAGTTCAGCGGGTGCGTTCATGGTTCTCTCCAAATCCTTCAAAGACGTATCGGGTTCTTTCGTGGGCCGCCGCGGAACCGGCTTTGCCGGGCCGCGGGCGGCGCCCCCGGCGAGGGGGTTGGCGAAGCGACACGAAGTGCGCGTAGCCTGGGGGAGGTCAATGGGTCTGGCAGATGTCGGCCCACTTCTCGACCGAGAGATCGCCCTTGCAGGTCTGCAGAACGACCACCCCCGGATCGCCGGCCACGCGGAACTGGTAGGCGGTGTTCTTCGGCAGCAGGCCCTGGTGGCCGCGCGAGAGCTTCATCCAGCCCATCTTCTGGCCCTTGGGCTCGCCCTTGACGAGCACCGCGCCGTTCTTCTCGGCGTCCTGCACCGTCTGGCTCGCATCGAGCTTGACGAGGTGCACCTCGACCTCGCCGTCCATCGCCAGCGCGAACTCGTCGTGCGCGCAGGTGAACCACGGCGAGGTGCCTTCGGCGCGCAGTGTTTCCAGTACGTAGATCTGGTTCTGGCCGAACACCACCTTCTCGTAGGGCTTGCTCTTGCTCGCGATGTCGAAGCAGTTCGAGAAAGCGTAGTGGCGGACGTCGTCGGCGATGGGCTCGACGTGGCCCTTTTCGTAGCTCTTGAGCGAGCCGAAGCGGGTCTGGTAGGCAGCAGTCATGTGTGTCTCCTCGGGTGCCAACGGTGCAGCGATCTCGCTGCGGTGATGGAACTTTAGGAAACGGAACCGGCCTTTGGTAGGGACCAAATGCGGGTCGCATTGTTCGGCAAAACCGGTCAATCGGCAGGGTTTACCCGGGCTCCTCGCCTCGTGGGGTAAGCACTCGGTGATCCCGTCTTGACGACGGGCGCAGATCAGGAGGTCGCTGCTGGTTGCCAGCGATGGGGCAACAACTCGTCGATCCGGCTGGCCGGCTGCGTGGGCAA
>NZ_JBBKZU010000016.1:0-152160 GCF_037889935.1 Variovorax ureilyticus | reverse complement strand
CAGCACGGTCGCGATCGCCGCCGTCAGAGTCGTCTTGCCGTGGTCAACGTGACCAATCGTGCCCACGTTCACGTGCGGCTTCGTGCGGGTGAATTTTCCTTTTGCCATTTTCTCGACTCCGAAAAATAACTAGATCAACACACTGACATGGGGTTGCAGCCACCGGACTGCAACCCCAAAACTGGTGCCCATTGCGGGAATCGGACCCGCGACCTCTCCCTTACCAAGGGAGTGCTCTACCACTGAGCCAAATGGGCGATATTCAAAACAAACTACACAGCGCGAACGGACCCTTTGGAGCGGGAGACGGGAATCGAACCCGCGTCATTAGCTTGGAAGGCTAGGGTTCTACCATTGAACTACTCCCGCATTGCGACGCGATCCCTCTAGACCGGATCACACCACTTCGCGGGCAGAGCCTTCGCCTTCGCTTCAGCTCCGCACATCACATTCAAGCGCTCTGCAAAAATCCATTTTCGCTGGTGGAGAGGGCTGGATTCGAACCAGCGTACTCGTAAGAGGGCAGATTTACAGTCTGCTGCCATTAACCACTCGGCCACCTCTCCGGCGAACCTCGAAATATAGCACGAACGCCAAGCTGCGTCGATGACAGTTTGGTGACTCGTACCACCGCGTCGCCTGCGCCTCACTGCACCGGCGTTTCGCTTCGAGCCCTCGATTCTCGCATGAAATCAATCACTTACAGCCTTACGAACGCTGGGCTTCGCGCCACGCCCGCGCCTCGCCGAAGTGGCCGCAGCCGATGAAGGGCACCGGCGGCCGCAACGCGGATAGAGGCGAGGGATGGTTGGCCATCAACACCTTGTGACGACTTGTATCGATCAACGACCGCTTGCTCTGCGCATGGGAGCCCCAGAGCATGAAGACACTCGGCTGGCCGAGATTCGCGACGTGGCGGATCACCGCGTCCGTCAGCACTTCCCAGCCCCGTCCCGAGTGGCTGGCTGGCTGCCCCTCCTCGACCGTGAGGCAGGTGTTGAGCAGCAGCACGCCGCTCCTCGCCCACTTGACGAGGCTGCCGCCGGGATCCGGGAAAGCCGGCGGCGGCGCACCAAGGTCCCGTTGAAGCTCCTTGAAGATGTTGCGCAAGGATGGCGGCAGCGCCACGCCGGGCGCCACCGAAAAGGCCAGGCCTTCCGCCTGGCCTCGTCCGTGATAGGGATCCTGCCCCAGGATCACGACGCGAACCGCTTCGGGAGGCGTCAGTTCCAGCGCCCGTAACGGACGCGGCGGGAAGATCACGGCGCCGGCATCGAGGCGTTCCTGCAGGAACACCAACAGCCTCTGCCCCACCGCACCCGCAAAGAATTCATCGACCAGCGGCTGCCAGCCGGGCGCCACGGGCCAGTCGGCGGGGTTGCTGCTGGCCAACTGACCCGCGCTCAACGGAACATCTCCGCGAGCGCCTCGCCCGGCTCGTCGGCGCGCATGAAGGCCTCGCCGACCAGGAACGAGTGGACACCCGCCGCCCGCAGTTTCGCGACATCGGCTCGCGACGAGATGCCCGACTCGGTCACGAGCAAGCGCCCTTCCGGCACTTGCGCGAGCAGATCGATCGTCGTCTCGATCGAGACTTCGAAGGTGCGCAGATTGCGGTTGTTGACGCCGATCAGGGGCGTCCGGAGCTTCAATGCCCGATCGAGTTCGGCGCCGTCGTGCACCTCGACCAGGACCGCCATGCCCAAACCGGCCGCGATCGCCTCGTAGTCGCGCATCTGCCCGTCGTCGAGGCATGCTGCGATGAGCAGGATCGCGTCGGCGCCGATCGAGCGGGCCTCGTAGACCTGGTAGGCATCGATGATGAAATCCTTGCGCAGCACCGGCAGGTCGCACGACGCGCGGGCCTGCTTCAGATAGTCGATGCCGCCCTGGAAGAACTGGCGATCGGTCAGCACCGACAGGCAGGCCGCGCTGACCTTGCCGTCACCCGCGGCGTAGCTTTGTGCAATGTCCGCAGGAACGAAGTCCGCGCGAAGCACGCCCTTGCTGGGGCTCGCCTTCTTGACCTCGGCGATGACAGCGGCTGCGCCGGCGGCAATTTTCGAGCGCAATGCACCGACGAAATCGCGTGTGAGGACGCGACTTTCCGCATCGAATCGGATGGCTTCGAGCGACGTCCGCTTCCTGGCCGCCGCAACTTCTTCGCGCTTGACCGCGACGATCTTCTCGAGGATGTCCGACATGTCGCCTGCCCTCCCTCAAGCCGCGGCGGCCGTGGCCGCGACGAGTTCTGCGAGCTTGGCCTTCGCCGCGCCGGACTCGAGCGCGGCGCGCGATTTCTCGATGCCGGCCGCGATCGAGTCCGACACACCGGCCGCATACAGCGCGGCGCCCGCGTTCAGCAGGACGATGTCGCGCGCAGGGCCGGGCTTGTTGTCGAGCACCCCGAGCAGCATCTCGCGCGACTGATCCGGTGTCTCGACACGCAGCGTACGGTTGCTCGACATCGCGAAGCCGAAGTCTTCCGGATGAAGCTCGTACTCGCGCACTTCGCCGCCCTTGAGTTCGCCCACCATGGTGGCCGCGCCGAGCGAGATTTCGTCCATTCCGTCGCGGCCGTAGACCACGATCGCATGCTCGGCGCCCAGCCTTTGCAGCGCACGCACCTGGATGCCCACGAGGTCCGGATGGAACACGCCCATCAGGATGTTGGGCGCACCCGCCGGATTGGTGAGGGGTCCCAGGATGTTGAAGATGGTCTTGATGCCGAGTTCCTTGCGCACCGGCGCGACGTTCTTCATCGCCGGATGGTGATTCGGCGCGAACATGAAGCCGATGCCCACATCGGCAATGCACCTGGCGATCTGCTCGGGCTTCAGGTTGATGTTCACGCCCAGCGACTCGAGCACATCCGCGCTGCCCGACTTGCTGCTCACGCTGCGGCCGCCATGCTTGCTGACCTTGGCGCCGGCCGCCGCGGCGACGAACATCGAGCAGGTCGAGATGTTGAAGGTGTGCGAGCCGTCGCCGCCGGTGCCGACGATGTCGACGAGGCGCGTGGTGTCGGCCACCGGCACCTTGGTCGAGACCTCGCGCATCACCTGCGCGGCCGCGGTGATCTCGCCGATGGTTTCCTTCTTCACGCGCAGGCCGGTGATCAGCGCGGCCATCATCACCGGCGAGCATTCGCCGCTCATGATGAGCCGCACGATGTGAAGCATCTCGTCGTGGAAGACCTCGCGGTGCTCGATGGTGCGTTGCAGCGCTTCCTGGGGGGTGATGGGCATGGGGATGTCTCGCTCGGTTCGGTGGATCGGGTCGTTGCGGGAGGAAGTCCGTTCAGGCACGGAAGAAGCTCCGGATGGCGCCGATGGCGCGGTCGATGCCATTCGCATCGACGTCGAGATGCGTTGCGAAGCGCAGCCGGTAGAGCCCGGTGGCCAGCACGCCGTTCTGCTTCAGATGCGCCAGCAGCTCGGGCGAGCGGTGACGCGCTTCGCCTTCCAGATCGACGAACAGCAGATTGGTCTGAGGCGCCTCGACACGCAACTGGGGAATGCCGGCCAGGCCGTCCGCCAGCCGGCGCGCGAGTTCGTGGTCCTGCGCAAGCCGGTCGATGTGATGCGCGAGCGCATGCGATGCGGCCGCCGCCAGCACGCCGGCCTGCCGCATGCCGCCGCCGGCCATCTTGCGGATGCGATGCGCGCGGGCGATGAGTTCGCTCGAGCCGCACAAGGCCGATCCCACGGGCGCGCCGAGGCCTTTGCTGAAGCAGACCGACACGCTGTCGAAGCACTCGGCGATGCGACGTGCCTCCGAACGCACGTCGGCGTCGGTCCCGGCGGCCTGCGCCGTGGCGGCATTGAAAAGCCGGGCCCCGTCGAGATGGCGGGCGAGCCCCTTTCGCCGGGCGAGCTCGGTCGCCTTCTGCACATAGGCAAAGGGAAGCAGCTTGCCGCCGAGGGTGTTCTCGAGCGCGAGCAGGCGCGTCCGCGCGAAGTGCGCATCATCAGGCTTGATCGCCGCCTCGATGTCCTCCAACGCGAGGGTGCCGTCGGGCTGATGGTTCAGCGGCTGCGGCTGCACGCTGCCGAACACCGCCGCGCCGCCGCCTTCCCAGCGATAGCAATGCGCCTGCTGGCCGACGATGTATTCGTCGCCCCGCTGGCAATGCGCGAGGATCGCGCACAGATTGCTCTGCGTGCCCGTGGGCACGAACAGCGCCGCCTCGAACCCCAGCATGCCGGCGATCTGTTCCTGCAGCGCGTTCACGCTGGGGTCGTCGCCGAACACGTCGTCGCCGACATCCGCGGCCATCATCGCGTCTCGCATGGCGGCGGTCGGGCGGGTCACGGTATCGCTGCGCAGGTCGATCACGTTCGATGAAGCGTTCATGTCGCGCTCACTCCAGGAAATTCTTCAGCATGGCATGGCCGTGCTCGGTCAGGATGGATTCCGGGTGGAACTGAACGCCCTCGATGCGCACGTCATGCGCGAACCCGGTGTGCCGCACGCCCATGATCTCGCCATCGTCCGTCCATGCGGTGATCGCCAGTTCGGCCGGGCAGCTGGCGCGCTCGATGGCCAGCGAGTGGTAGCGATTCACGCTGAACTTTTCGGGCAGGCCGGCGAACACGCCTTCGCGCGTGGTCGTGATCTGGCTGGTCTTGCCGTGCATCAGCTCCTGCGCCCGGACGACCTTGCCGCCGAAGGCCGCGCCGATCGACTGGTGGCCGAGGCACACGCCGAGGATCGGCAGGCGCCCGGCGAATTCGCGGATGGCGGCGACCGACACGCCCGCTTCCGCCGGCGAACACGGCCCCGGGGAGATCACCAGCCGTCCGACACCGCCGGCGATGCGCTCCCGCAGTTCGTCCAGCGTGATCTCGTCATTGCGAAACACCTCGACATCGGCGCCGAGTTCGCCGAAGTACTGCACCAGGTTGTAGGTGAAGCTGTCGTAGTTGTCGATCATCAAGAGCTTCATGGCCTGACTCCGATTCGATACGCCCTTCATTCCAGACCCTCCTCGACGAGTTCCGCCGCACGCAGCAGTGCGCGCGCCTTGGCTTCGGTCTCTTTCCATTCGAGTTCGGGCACCGAATCGGCGACCACGCCGGCCGCCGCCTGCACGTGCAGCATCTGGTCCTTGACGATGCCGGTGCGGATCGCGATCGCCACGTCCATGTCGCCGGCATAGCTGATGTAGCCGCAGGCGCCGCCGTAGATGCCGCGCTTGGTCGGCTCGAGCTGGTCGATGAGCTCCATCGCGTGCACCTTGGGCGCGCCGGTCAGCGTGCCGGCCGGGAAGGTGGCCTTGAGCACGTCGATGGCGGTCATGCCGTCTTTCAAGGTGCCTTCGACGTTGCTCACGATGTGCATCACGTGGCTGTAGCGCTCGATGGCGAAGGCCTCGGTCACCTTCACCGTGCCGATCTTGGCGATGCGGCCGATGTCGTTGCGGGCGAGGTCGATCAGCATCACGTGCTCGGCGCGCTCCTTGGGGTCGTTGAGGAGCTCGGTCTCGGCGGCCTTGTCGAGCTCGGGCGACGCGCCGCGCGGACGGGTGCCCGCGAGCGGCCGGATGGTGATCTTCTGCTCGCCTTCGCCGGTGTGCTCCTGCCGCACGAGGATCTCGGGCGAAGCGCCGACCACATGGAAATCGCCCAAGTCGTAGTAGTACATGTACGGCGACGGGTTCAGCGACCGCAGCGCGCGATAGAGCGACAGCGGCGACTCGGTGTAGCGCTTGCTGATGCGCTGGCCGACCTGCACCTGCATGAAGTCGCCGGCGGCGATCAGCTCCTTCGCGCGCTCGACGGCGGCGAGGTAGTCGGGCTTGGCGAAGCTGCGCTGCGGCGGGTGCGCCTGGCTCGGCCGCACCTGCGGCGCGCTCACCGAGTACTTGAGCTGCTCGCGCAGCTCGCGCAACCGGCGTTTGGCGTTGGCGTAGGCCTCGGGCTGGGCCGGATCCGCATAGACGATCAGGTAGAGCTTGCCCGACAGGTTGTCGATAACCGCCAGTTCCTCGCACTGCAGCAGAAGGATGTCGGGGCAGCCCAGGGCATCGGGCGGGCAGGTCTTCTCGAGCTTCTTCTCGATGTGGCGGACCGCGTCGTAGCCGAAGTAGCCGGCCAGTCCGCCGCAGAACCGCGGCAGCCCCGGCCGCAGGGCGACCTTGAAGCGCTGTTGGTAAGCCGCAACGAAGTCGAGCGGATTGCCTGAGACTTTTTCCACGACTTTGCCGTCCGTGACGACCTCGGTCACGGCCTCCGCGCCGAAGCCCGAGGCCCGGAGGAAAGTGCGCGCCGGCAGCCCGATGAAGCTGTAGCGCCCGAAGCGTTCGCCGCCCACGACCGACTCGAGCAGGAAGCTGTTGCGACCGCTGTCCTTGGTATAGGCGAGCTTGAGATAGAGGGAAAGAGGTGTCTCGAGGTCGGCAAAGGCCTCGACCATCAGCGGAATGCGGTTGTAGCCCTGCGCGCTGAGGCTTTTGAATTCGAGTTCGGTGATCACGGGTGGGGTCTCCGTCTGCCAGCGGACGCTCCTCGGTCGCTGCTGGCGGTTCATCCAGGTTGGCCGCTCAGGAAAGAGGGCCGCGGGCGCACGGCGTGCGCCGTGCAATCAAGCAAGCAACGTCGATGGCCAACGCCAAGGCCAGGCTCCCCGGCTGCCTTGACCTGTCTGGATGACGTGATGAATGAACATGGAATCGGGAGTTTAGCCGAGGGACAACGGGTATACAAAAAGATACATTGAGTTTATTAATCTGCATGTCACGGGAGCTTTATCAATGCGCAAGTCCACCCTCCGCCGCGCCGTCGCACTGACCGCCTTCGCCCTCGCCTCGTTCGCCGCCCTCGCTGCGCAGGTCGACGTGTCCGGCGTGAAGCTCGACGACGCCATCGACGTCCAAGGCAGCAAACTGCAGCTCAATGGAGCAGGGGTTCGGTACAAGGCCGTGTTCAAGGTTTACGCCGCGGGGCTCTACCTGGGCAGGAAGGCAGCCACCCCTGAAGAGGTGCTGGCGGCGCCGGGCGCCAAGCGCGTGTCCATCACCATGCTGCGCGACATCGACGCGAACGAACTCGGCAAGCTCTTCACGCGCGGCGTGGAAGACAACTCGCCCAAGAACGAGATGTCGCAACTGATCCCCGGGTTGCTCCGCATGAGCGGCATCTTTTCCGAGCAGAAGCAGCTCAGGACCGGCGAGAACTTCACCATCGACTGGATGCCCGGCACTGGCACCGTCATTTCGGTGAAGGGCGTGCCGCAAGGCGAGCCGATCAAGGAGCAGGCCTTCTTCAACGCGCTCGTGCGCATCTGGCTCGGCCCGAGTCCCGCGGACTGGAAGCTCAAGGACGCCTTGCTCGGGAAGGGCTGACCCTTCCGTCAGCGCAGGTGTGCCAGTTCGGCCAGCGAATCGACGAAGCCGTCCGCGTCCACGCCCCGGACGGGCTCGCCGTGGTTGTAGCCATAGCTCACGAGCACGACCGGGCAGCCCGCTGCGCGCGCGGCCTTCGCGTCGTTGCTGGAGTCGCCGACCATCAGCGTGCGCGCTGGCGACGTCGCCAGCGCTTCGCAGGCCTTGAGCAACGGCAGCGGGTCGGGCTTCTTCCGCTCGAAGGCGTCGCCGCCGAACATCACCTCGAAGAATGCGTCGAGCCCCTTGGTGGCCAGCAGCGGCCGCGCGAAGGCGGTGGGCTTGTTGGTCAGGCAGGCGAGGCGCAGTCCCCGCGCCCGCAGCGCTGAGAGGCCTTCGACCACGCCGTCGTAGACGTCCGCGTGCTGCCCGTTGATGGCCAGGTAGTGGTGCTGATAGCGCGGCCAGGCGCGCTCGAACCATGCATCGCCTTCCTCCGCGGTGCCGCGCACATGGTGCAGCACGGAATGGATCAGGTGCTCAGACCCCTTGCCGACCATCCGCTCCACCGTCGGCCCGTCGATGTTCGGCAGCGCGAGTTCGTCGAGCATGCGGTTGAGCGAGACGACGAAGTCGCCGATGGTGTCCACCAGCGTGCCGTCCAGATCCACGATCGCCGCGTCGAAATTTGAAAGTTCCAAAGACATTCAGAGAGCATAAGACCAGGAATCCCGTGGAACCGGCTTAGCCGGGCCACCGCGATTGCCCCCTGGAAGGGGGTGGAGAGCGACACGCAGTGCGCGAGCCTGGGGGTGAGCCTCGGGCGGTGGGCGAGGCTGGAGGTCAAGCCTCGGTCAATGACTGGGCAGCCACCACCGCCTCGGTCCGGTTGCGCACATTGAGCGCGCGGAAGATCGCCGCAAGATGAATCTTGACCGTGCCCTCGCTGATGCCGAGCGCGCGCCCGATCAGCTTGTTCGGCTTGCCTTGCGACAGCAGTTGCAGCACCTCGACCTGCCGCTCCGTCAGCACGTTGCGCAGGTGTTCGAGCGTCTGGGCTCCGCCCGGTGCGCCGGCGCGCTGGGCCGCATCCGCGCCGGGTATTCCGGCAATGACGCCGGGCGGCACCGACGACAGCATCATCGGCGGCACGTAGACGCCGCCCGCCAGCACCAGCCGCACGGCGGACAGCATGACTTCGGGCGAGTAGGCCTTGGGAATGAAGCCGAGCACCCCGCGCTCCAGCGCGCTGCGCATGACGGCCGGGTCTTCATAGCCCGACAGCACGATGACCGGCACCGCCGGATGCCGGCGTCGGATCTCGTCGATGTGGGCCTGGCCTTCGGCGCCCGGCATGTTCAGGTCGATCATGGCCAGGTCGATGTCGTCGGATGCACCGGCGAGCAATTCGTCGACGCTCATCGCCAACACGAATTCGATGTCGGCTTCGATCTCCGACAGTTTGGCCTTGACCGCTTCGATGACGAGCCGGTGGTCGTCGGCGATCAGGATTTTCATGGCGTACCCCAGCGTCAGTGATGAACTCAGCACGCTGAAGATACCGATGAAACCCGCGCGCAGCAAGGCGGAATCGCTTTCCGAACGACATAGCACCCAAGCGGTATGGCGCGGGCGGGCCCGCATGGAAGAATCGTTTCACATCCAGAAACGACAGGGGACACGGGCATGTGCCATCGATGCAGGCGCGGTCGCAGCGCTTTCCCCGTCGTCGGCAACATCCAGCCGTGAGCCGCCATGGCGCGCCTGCTCGACTGCTTTTCGGCCCTGCTTTCCTTCGGGCTGGCCCTGGATGCCTCGATCGCGGGCCGCCGGGTCGGCGGCTCCTGCGAGGAGGCGCAGCGCCGGGCCCTGGCGTTGCTCGACGAAGCCCGTGCGTGCGCGCAGCGCCTTGGCAAGTCCACCGAGCAGATCGAGTCGGCCCTCTTCGCGATGGTCGCGTGGATCGACGAAGTGCTCTCGCGCCATCCCGACTGCGAAGCCGCGGTCGCGCCGCTGCAGATGCGGCTCTTCAATTCGAGCAACGCCCAGACCGAGTTCTTCCATCACCTCTCGGCGCTGCCGGCCGACGAGCAGGAGGTCCGCGAGGTCTACTGGCATGCGCTGGCGCTGGGCTTCAAGGGGCAGTACTACTTCGAGATCGGCGATGACGGCGAGCTCGGCAAGCTCAAGGACCTGCACGGTCAGCAGCTCGCCATCCGACCTGCGTCGCTCGACACGCTCGCCGAGGACCGCATCACGCCGCAGCCCTACGGCGTGCCCGATCCGCCCGGCCCGCGGGACCCGCAGGGCCGCAAGCGCGCCATGCTGCGCGCCGTCGCGGCGCTGGCGGTGGTGGTGCCGCTGGCCTACCTCGCCACCCATCTGCTGACCCACTCGCGGGAAGCGCCGCTCACGCTGGTCCAGCGCGTGGAGCAGCAGGTCCAGACCTATGCCTGCGCCGATCTTTTCGCGACACAGACGCCAAAGGGAGGCATCCGCGTCAGCGGCTACGTGCCGACCGCGGAGGACGTGATGCGGGTCCAGCGCGAGGTGCGCGAATTGCCCGGCGTGACCGAGGCCAGCTTCGACCTGCGCCTGCGCATCTGGCCGCATTGCGAGGTGGTCGAGATCCTCAAGCCCTACCAGGGACGCAACCGCGAACTGGGCCATGGCCTGAAGGTCGAGGCAGCGAGCGCGCACAAGGGCCAGCTGCGCGAAGGCGATCCGGTGCTGTTCCGCGTCACGGGCCCCAACTACGACGGCTATCTCTGGGTCGACTACTACACCGCCGACGGCGCGGTGATGCACCTGAAGGCCGGGCTCGGCCAGGCCCGCGTGCGGGCGGGAGAAAGCGTCGAGCTCGGCCGGGACATCCCTTCGAGCTGGCTGGTCGCGCCGCCCTTCGGCACGGTGCTGCTGGCCGCGTTGTCCTCACCGGTGCCGTTCCGCGAGGCCACGGAACGCCCGCCCTTCGAGCTGGCCTCCGCCTACCTGCAGCGGCTGCGCGAATCGCTGGCGGCCGGCGAGTTCGGCGTGCGGGTGATCGCCGACACCCTCTTCCTCGAAACCGTCCCACGCTGAGATGGCGCCGATGAGCCAGTTGCCCCCGATCCCCATGCAGTTCTGGACGCTATTGGCCGTGTGCCTGCTGGCGCTCCTGAGTCTGTGGTGGGTGTTGTTCGGCTCGGGCCGGGCGGCGCGCCGCCGCTCGCTGCGCGCACGGATCGTCGCGGTCACGCCGGGCGGTGCCGCAGCCCTTGCCCCGGCGGAGGACGCGGCGATCCGGCAATCGCTCGCGCAGCAGGTCCCGCCGCTGTCACCGGGCTCGACCGGAACACGGCGAGGCACGCTCTACACGACGCCGTGGTTCCTCTTCGTCGGCGACGCATCGGCGAACGTGGCGGAGCTGCTCGCGCTCGCGGCCGGCAGCCCAACGACGCAGGACACCGTGCAAGTCGCCACTCGCCCGTTCTGGTGCTGGCATCGGCTGCCTTCGATCATCGCGATCGAGATGCACCCTTCGGTGCTGGGCGACCCGCCGGACGCGCGCGAGCGCAGCCTCTGGTATCGGTCGCTGCTGGATCTGGCCGAGCGCCGCAGACGCCTTCCGCTCAACGGCATCGTGGTGTGCGTGAGCGCATCGACGCTGCTCGAACCGGCCCGCGTGCGGGACGGACTCGCCCGCCGCCTGCGCGCGCTGGTCCACGACGCGGCGGAGCATTTGCGGATCCAGTTGCCGGTCTACCTGGTCGTGACCGGCCTGGAGCGGCTCGATGGCTTCGATGCGCTGCGCGCGGCGCTGCCGGTGGAGGCGCTCGGGCAGGCACTCGGGCACCGGCTGCACAATGGCGCCGCCCCGCGCGTGCCCGCGGACAAGCAGTTGGACGGCCTCTACGCCGAAATCATGCAGCGCATGCACGCGCTTCGAATGGCGCTGTTCCTGGCCGAGCGCAGTCCCGCGCAGAGGCAGGCGATCCATGCCTTCGTCGAGCAGTTGCGGTCGCTGCAACCGGGACTGCACTCGACGGCCGATGTGCTCTTCGGCTACGGCACCGGGCCCAGGTCGCCGCGCTGGCGCGGTCTCTATCTCACCGCCACGCCGTGCAACGGCAGCGCGGGCGCTTTCGCGCAAGATCTGTTCGCGCGCTTTCTCCCGTCCGACCAGCCGCTGGCGCATTCGCGGCGCCCGGGAGCGGCGAACGACGGCGACTTCGACTCGACGCGGCTGTGAGGGCCGCGGCCGCTCATTCTTCGTCGCGCACCCGGTGCTGGCTGGTCAGAGTCTGCTGGATCGCGGGCGGCACCGCCTCGTAGTGCGACAGCACGATCGTGTAGCGCCCCTGCCCGCTGGTCATCGCGTTGAGTCGCGACTGGTAGCTCGCGAGTTCCGACATCGGCACCTGTCCCTTGATGACGACGGTACCGACCGCGAGGTTCGAGGTGCCGGTGACCAGCCCGCGCCGCGACGACAGGTCGCCGGTCACGTCGCCCATGGACCCGTCGGGCGCGGCGATCTCGATCTGCACGATCGGCTCCAGCACGATCGGCCGCGCGTCGCGGATGGCCGCCATGAAGGCCTTGCGGCCCGCGGTGGCGAAGGCGATGTCCTTACTGTCCACGCTGTGGTGCTTGCCGTCGTAGACCACCACGCGCACATCGACCACCGGGTAGCCGGCGATCGCTCCGGTCTGCAGCACTTCGCGCACGCCCTTCTCGACGGCGGGGATGAACTGCCCGGGAATCGTGCCGCCCTTGACCTGGTCGACGAACTCGAAGCCTTCACCGCGGCCCATCGGCTCGATGCGCAGGAACACCTCGCCGAACTGGCCCGCGCCGCCGGTCTGCTTCTTGTGGCGATGATGCCCTTCGGCCGGCGAGGTCACGGTTTCGCGGTAGGCGATGCGCGGCGGCCGCGTGTTGACCTCGAACTTGTAGACCTCGCGCAGCCGGTCGAGCAGCACGCGCAGGTGCAGGTCGCCGAGCCCGTACACGACCGACTCGTTGGTCGCTGCCACGTGCTCCACGCGCAGGCAAGGGTCCTCGCCGACCAGCTTGCCGAGGATCTCCCACATGCGCTGCTCGTCGCCGTGCCGCTTGGGCTCGATCGCCAGGCCGTGCACCGGCACCGGGAAGTCGAGCGGCGCGAGGTGCACATGGTCGTCTTCCGCCGCATCGTGCAGCACCGAGTCGAACCGGATCTCGTCGACCTTCGCCACCGCCACGATGTCGCCGGGCAATGCGCGCGCAACCTCGACATGGTCCTTGCCTTGCAGCATGAAGAGATGCCCCACCTTGAAGGGCTTGCGGCCGTCGCCCACGTAGAGCTGGCTGTCGCGCGTGACCGTGCCCTGGTGCACGCGGAAGATGCCCATCTTGCCGACGTACGGGTCGACGGTGACCTTGAACACGTGCGCCAGCACATGCAGCGACGGGTCCGGCTTCGCTTCCATCGGCTCGGCAGCGGCGCCCTCGCCCAAGAGGAAGTCCGGCGGATTGGCTTCGGTCGGGTCCGGCAGCAGCCGCGCGACCACGTCGAGCAGCTCGCCGATGCCTGCGCCGGTGCGCGCGGAGACGAAGCACACCGGGATCAGGTGCCCCTCTCGCAGCGCCTGTTCCAGCGGCGCATGCAGCTCGGCGGGGTCCACGTCGCCATCGTTGAGGTAGCGGTCCACGAAGGCGGCGTCGACCTCGACCACCTGCTCCACGAGCGCCCGGTGCGCCGCATCGACCGAGCCGACGTCGCACGAACCCTCGCGGTTGAAGAAGCAGTCGACCACCCGCGCGCCGCCGTCGGCGGGCAGGTTGAGCGGCAGGCATTCCCGTCCGAAGGCCGCCTGGATCTGCTCCAGCAGTCCCGCCAGATCAACGCCTTGCGCGTCGATCTTGTTCACGATGATCATGCGCGTGAGATGGCGCGAGGCCGCGTATTCCATCATCCGCAGCGCCATCTGCTCGATGCCGGTCGATGCGTTGATGACGACCGCCGCCGTCTCGACCGCCTCGAGCGCCGGCAGGCTCTGGCCGAGGAAATCGGGGCCGCCGGGCGTGTCGATGAAGTGGATCCGCGTATCGCCATGCGTCATGTGCATGATCGACGCGTTGAGCGAATGCTGCATTCGTCGCTCGAGCGGGTCGTGGTCGCTCACGGTGCTCCCGCGTTCGACGCTGCCCGCCGCGCCGATGGCGCCGGTGCGCTGCAACAGGGCCTCGGCGAGCGTGGTCTTGCCGGAAGCGGACGCTCCGACAAGTGCCAGCGTCCGCACCGCTTCCATTTCGGCCGCGAGGCCGTTCGATCGGCTTGGCATGAGTGGTCTCCTCTACACCCGGGCGACCCAGCGTACGGGATTGACCGGCCGGACGCAAGCCAGCCCCGCCTGCCGGACAATGGCGGCACTCACGGCAGGACGCATGGCACAGCCACCCACCCCACCCCGCGCGACGGGCTACGTCCGCACGCAATTCATGTTCGTCAAGATTCCGGTCCTCCCCGACGCGGACGACCTGTATCACCAGCGCGAGGACCGCATCGACCAGGCGCTCAAGGCCAAGGGCCTCGGCACGGTGATCGGCTGGGGCGACTCGCTCGGCGAGGCGCGGGCCGGGAGGTCCAGGCGCGTCGCCTACACCCGCGTCGATCTCGATGTGGTCGAGGTCGAGGACGCCCGTGCCGAACTGCAGGCCGTCCTCGCGGCCATCGGCGCGCCCGCCGGCACGGAGATCCACTACAGCCGGGACGGCGCGAGCGTGGCCGACATCTACGCCCCGCCCGGATGGCGGCTCGCGCAGCCGGTGGTGTACGGCGTCGGGCAGCAATAGACAGAAAGAGAAAACGGAGGACGGCGGTCCGACCGATCACGGACCGAGCGGCAGCGGCTGCGTCGTCTCCTCGTCCGAGTGCAGCCACATCGCGACGGCGGTGTAGTTGTCGTTGCCCGGCGGGGCGCTCAGCCGGACCTCGCTGTCGATCCGCTCGATCAGTTGATGCGGATCGAGCGATGCGCGCAGGATCTCGCCCAGCCGCTGGTCGCCCAGCACCTCCCAGACGCCGTCGCTGCACAGCAGCACCACGTCGCCGACCCGCACCGGCATGGGCTCGGACACATCGATCTCGACGTCGCCGTCCGGCGCGCCGAGCGCCGACAGCAACAGATGACGCTGCGGATGCAGGCGCGCACGCTCCTCGTCGATCATGCCGCCGTTGACCAGTTGCTGGACGAGGCTGTGGTCGGTCGTGCGCGCCGCCTGCCTGCCATCACGGAACAGGTAGGCCCGGCTGTCGCCCGCGTGGGCCCAGGCGAGCGTACGGGCCTCGAGGTCGACGATCGCGAGAACCACGGTCGAGCGCATGTCCGCCAGCCGGCCGCCCTCGGCCTGGCGCGCAACCACGTCGCGGTTGGCCTGCTGGAGCAGACGCCGCAGCCGGCTGCGCTCCAGCCCGGGCGAAGCGGCCATGGCGCCCAGCACGCTCGATCGCGTGACCTCGGCCGCGACATCCCCGCCGCCGTGCCCGCCCGCGCCGTCGGCCACGAGGCAGGCCGCGAAGCGCTCGTCGCTCCACTGGCCGAACACGTCCTCGTTGTAGGTACGGCCACCCTGCTTCGAGACGGCGACGAATTCGATGTCCACCGGCTGGCCTCGCTCGGGTTCAATGGACGCCGAATGCCCACCACACCACGAGGGCGATGGAGAGCGGCAGGACCACGGCGACGGAAGCGGCCACCGCGAACATCGTGCGCTGGCGTTTCGTCGCGGGCGCCGGCGCCTGCGGCACCTGCGCGCGACCGGCCCGGCGCCGGCCCGGCGCGAGACGCATCGGTGCAGGCGCCGCCTCCAGCCCCAAGGCCTCGCGGAATGCCGCCATCGACTGCGGCCGCGAATCCGGCCGCACGCCGAGCCCCGCATCGATCGCGCCCAGCAGGCGATCGCTGTAGCGCTGCCGCAGCGCCTCGTTGCGCGCCAGCGGCATGTAGCTGTCGGACAGGACACGCGCCACCGATGGCGGCGGCGGCCGGCCACACACCGCGACGTGCAGCACGGCGGCGAGCGCGTACACGTCGGTCCACGCGCCCTGCGCCATGTCGGGCATGCCGGCGTACTGCTCGATCGGCGCGTAGCCGGGCTTGAGGATCACGGTGATGGTCTGCGTCTTGTCGCTGATCACGCGGCGCGCCGCGCCGAAGTCCAGCACCACCGGCCGACCGGAGCCTTCGAGAAGGAGGATGTTGTCGGGCGCGATGTCCCGGTGGTAGCAGTGCGCCGCGTGCATGACCATCAGCGCCTGCGTCACGCCGTCCATCACCTTCAGCAACCAGGCTTCCTGCGCGATACCGGGCGAGGCGGCCAGCGCCTGTTTCAGCGTGTCGCCGCGATAGAAGGGCATGACCATGTACGCCGTGCCGCGCTCCTGCCAGAAGCGGTAGACCTTGAGCAGCGACGGATGCCCGAACTGCGCCAGGAGCCGCGCCTCGTTGATGAAGCCGCGCATGCCGAGCTCGTAGGTCTCCCGATGCCGCTCGGACAGCGGCACCACCGCGCCGTCCGGCCGCCGCGCCGACAGCGACGAGGGCAGGTATTCCTTGATCGCGACCACGCGTTCGAGCACCGGATCCCACGCCTCGTAAACCACGCCGAAGCCGCCTTGCCCGACGATGCGCGTGATCTCGAACTCGGCCAGCCGCGCGCCGACCGCGAGCAGGCCCGCGCCGGTGCGGCGCGGCGCCGACCGCACGGCGGGCGCCACGGTGGGCGCGAGTGAACGCGGAAATGCACCCGGCGCCTCCTTCCCCGCGGGAGGAGCCGGAGCCGACGCACGGGGATTCACGCAGCCTCCGGAGATGACTCAGGGAGCGTCAGTGTCGGGCGCTGGCGCGGCGCGGGAAATAACGCTAAAGGCCTACAGCGGAGGACGCATTCGAGTTGCATCCACCGCGCGACGCGGGCGCCGAACCTTGCCTAGGATGAGCGCCACCTTCAAATGAGTCACTCCGCCATGGACACCGCCTCCCCACCCGTGCTTTTCGATACGGACGAAGCGATCTGCACCATCACGCTGTCCCGCCCCGCCAAGCGCAATGCGGTGGACCGCCCCACGGCGGCCGCGCTGCTCGCCGCCTTCGAGCGCTTCGAGGCCGATGAGACCCTGCGCGTCGCGATCCTGACCGGCGCCGGCGGCCACTTCTGCGCCGGCGCCGATCTCGCGGCGGTGGCCGACCCCGCGCTGCGCAACGAACTGACGCCGGACGGCAGCGGCAACGGCCCGATGGGGCCGACGCGGATGGCGCTTTCCAAGCCGCTGATCGCCTCGGTCAACGGTTACGCCGTGGCGGGAGGCCTCGAACTCGCGCTGCTGGCCGACTTGCGCGTGGCCGACGAGGATGCGGTGTTCGGCGTCTTCTGCCGGCGCTGGGGCGTGCCGCTGATCGACGGCGGAACGGTGCGCCTGCCGCGTCTCGTGGGCATGGGACGCGCGCTCGACATGATCCTGACGGGCCGTGCGGTGCCCGCCGCCGAGGCGCTCGCCATGGGCCTGGTCAATCGCGTGACCCCGCCCGGCGGCGCATTGGCGGCGTCCCGGGAACTCGCGCGCGAGATTGCCGCGTTTCCGCAGCAGTGCATGCTGGCCGACCGGCGCTCGGCCTATGCCCAATGGGACCTGCCGCTCGCCGACGCGCTGCGGCAGGAAGGCGCGAACGGCGTGCCGGCCGTGTTTGCCGAAGGCGAAGCCGGCGCCGGGCGCTTCGTGCGCGGCGCCGGGCGGCACGGACAGTTCGGCGCCGAGTGACCTCGGCCGGCCTTCGGCCTCAGCGCCCTTCCGGCCGCGGCGCTTCCGCGCCGGCAGCGCAACCGAAGAGGGCGTCGAACTGGTCGTCCTGCGGCAGTTCCTGGCCGGCCATTCCGAGCCCGCGCTCCGCGGTCGGATCGGTCAGCCAGAGCGACTGACCGACCACGGGCAGCGCCAGCGTCGCGCCACAGTCGCCCGGTTCTGTTCCGCCGGGCGCGAACAGCTGATGCAGCAGCACCTCGAAACGCACTGCATCGAGGTGCTCCCGCGTGCCCTCGCGCGCGGCGCGGCTCGCCTGCACCCACCAGTGGCGCAGCCGGGCCAGGGCATCGCCGCGAAGCTCGCTCTCGGCCGCCCCCAGTTCGGCCGCCAGCGTGAAGGGGAAATGGCGCCCCATCTCATCGACCGAGGGAACGATCACGCCGACCCAGCCTTGCGCATCGACCACGTCGTTGCCGAGGACGAAGCACCACTGCGGCGCGTCCAGGTAGTGATCGGGCCAATTCGGGTGGCTCTGCTGCATGCGCGCAATCCCGGCGCGCAGCCAGCGGCCCCAGGCCTCTCGAAAGCTCTGCGGCAGACGCCGGTGCGAGAAGTCGCCCATGCCGGGCAGCCGGCCGAGCCAGCCCGGGGCCGCGTCTGAAAAGAGGGAACTCGTCTGCTCGTGCACAACCACTCCGACATGGGAAACATGCAGTTTCCGGCGGCGGCGCGCTGAAACACATCTGACCGATGGTGCAAGGCGCCGAAAGTGTTCAGCGTAATGCAAAGGGCCTATAACGCGCTGCTCAGCCGGTTTCTCGATTACAAATGGAAGGGTCAATTTCCGTTTGTTATGCAACGAAACCATCTGCCGGCCAGCCCCGGCGAGGAAAGAATCGATCGCATGCGAATCGCCGTGCTCATCCTTTTGCACAAATGGACGAACCAGCAGCAGCGCCTCGTCGAGTTCCTCGCCCGGGAGTACGACGTGTTCATCCACGCCGACAAGCGGTCGCAGCTCGCGATCCAGCCCGATTCGCCGCGGATCCACTTCTACAGCGAGTACAAGGCCTACTGGGGGCACCACAGCCTGAACGAGGCCACCCTCTTCCTGTTCCGGCAGGCCGCCCGGATCGGCTTCGACCGCTACCTGCTGATTTCAGGCGAGGACGTGCCGCTCAAGCCGCTGCATGAAATCACCCGCTTCTTCGCGGCCACCGACCAGGAATTCTTCGAGCACCATGCGATGCCGCGTGCGCAATGGGCGGACAACGGCGGCTTCGACCGGCTCGATTTCTTCTATCCGAAGGTGCTGTCGCGGGGACCGGCCAGTCCGCTCGCCAACAAGCTCAACATCCTGCTGGAGCGGCTCAACCGGCGACTCCTCATTCCGGCGATGCGCAAGGTCGCACGGCGGCCGCGGCTGCCGGTCGAATATTGGGGCGGCGGCCAGTGGCTGAACCTTTCGGGCCACTGCGTGACGCAGATGCTCGCCTGGCTCGACGCCAACCCGTGGTACGAGCGCAAGTTCCGGTGGACCCGGTGCTCGGACGAGATCTTCTTCCACACGCTGATCTTCAACTTCGTGCAGGACGTGGAGGTCTGCAACGACCACCTGCGATACATCGACTGGCACTCGGGCCCGGAGATTCCACGCGTGATGCGCCGATCCGATCTCGACAAGATGCGGCAATCGCCCGCGCTCTTCGCGCGCAAGTTCGACGTCAACGTCGATCCGACGGTGATCGACGCGCTCTATGCGGATCTGGCCGAGCAGGAGCAGGAGCCGGCCGCTCAGCGACTCTCCGCGCGCAGCACCGCCTGCTGCTGAGCGTAGGCCTGCTCGATGCGATCGAGCTTCGCCTGCCGCGCTTCCTCGCTGACCCAGCGGGCGTTGAGGGCGCTCTGGCGCGCGAGCTGGTATTCGAGCCGTGCGGCCGGCAGCAGCGCCTTGTTGTCGGCGGCGATGTACCCGAGGCTCGCATGCAGGTCTTTCAAGGTCTCGCGCTGCGCGTTGCCCCGCACACCGGGCTCGTGCCCGTAGGCGAGGAAGAAGGCGCGCAGCCGCCTCTGGAGTTCCGGCGCCAGCCCGCGCCGTACCACGATCGGCGCCTGCGGCGTCGGGTCCGAGCGCCAGATGATCTGCAGCCGCCCGGCCTCCACCGGGAACTGGCGCCGAAAACGGTCGAAGTCGGTGGTGTTGTTGGTCGCGACGTCGGCATCGCCGTTCGCCACCGCGAGCGCCGTGGCCTGGTGGGTGCCGATCACCTCGCTCTTGAAGCGTGTTTCCATCTCGATGCGATGCGGCAGAAAAAGCTGCACCTGCGGCAGGATGAAGCCCGACACCGAACGAGCGTCCCCGCGCGCGAGCCGCCACTGCTCCGGATGCGCCAGCAGGTCATCGAGACTGTTGCGCGGGCCGTCCTTGCGGGTCAGGAGGATCGCGCGATGGTCGGCATCGCCGGGATGCCGCTTGACCAGCGCCAGCACGTTCATGCGCCGCTCGGTCACCGCATCGAGCGCCAGCTTGGAGGACAGCAGCGCGAAGTCGACCTCGTCGCGATCGATCGCCTGGTCGAGCGATTCGTAGCTGGTCACCGAAAGCACGGTCACCGGCCTGCCGATGGCGCGCGCCAGATCCGCCAGCAGGGGGGCCCAGCCGTCCTTCGACTCGACCGCGCCGCCGATGGGCAGCACGCCGAAGCGCAGCGGGTCGGCCGGCTCGCGCGCCACGGCAAGGGCATGCCAGCCAAGTGCCGCCAGCAACACCCAGCGCCCCACGATCACGATCCAGGCAGGTCTCACGATGCGATCAACGCGGAGCGTCTCCACGAAGCGCGGCCATCTGCTCGGCATAGGTGGCCTCGATGCGCTGCAGCCGCGCCTGCCGCGCCGACTCGCTGACCCACTGCGAGTTCATCGCGCTCTGCCGCGCGAGCTGATAGGCCAGCTTGGCGGCGGGCATCAGCGAGCTGTTGTCGGCCGCGACGAAGCCCGCGAGGTCGTGCAGCGACTTCAGCACGGCTCGCTCCGCGTCGCCGCGCGGCCCCTTGCCCCTCGCGTAATCGACGAGGAAGCCCTGCACCTTGCGGCGGAAGGTGTCGTCGTACTCGCGCCGCATCACGATCTGCGCGTGCGGGATCAGCTCGGATTCCCAGATCACCTGCAGCCGGTCGGCCTCGGCCGGGAACTGGAGCCTGAAGCGCTCGAAGTCCGCGGTGTTGTTCGTCGCCACGTCGGCCTCGCCGTTGGCCACCGCGAGCGCGGTCACCTGGTGGGTGCCGACGACTTCGCTGCGAAAGCGCGTCTCCATCGCGATGTGATTGGGCAGGAAGAGCTGCAGCTGCGGCACGATGAAGCCGGACACCGAGCGGCTCTCGCCGCGCGCGATGCGCCACTTCTCTGGCTCCGCCAGGAGGTTCTTGAGACTGGTGTAGTCGCCGCTCTTGCGGGTGAGCAGCAGCGCGCGGTAGCCGGGCAGGCCGTCATGACGCGTGACTTGGGCGACCACGTTCATGCGGCGCAGGGTCACCGCGTCGAGCGCCATCTTGCCGGACAGGAAAGCCATGTCGACCTGGTCGCGCTGGATCGCCTGTTCGAGCGCCTCGTAGGAAGTCACCGACAACATGGTCACCGGCCGGCCGATCGCGCGGCTCAGGTCCGCGAGCAGCGGCTCCCAGTCGTTGCGAGACTCGAAGGCGCCACCCAGAGGCAGGATGCCGAAGCGCACCGGCACGCTCGATGCGGGTTGCGCCGAAGCCGCCTGAAGACCCATGGCCGCCACCACCAGCATCGCCGCGCAACCCAGCAGCCACATGCGCGCGCGACGCACCGCGGCCCGGAACCGATCCGGCCGGGCATGCGATGGGCTGTAAGTGCTGAGAACCGGGGCCTGCATCGGGCTGAGAGGAACGCGGACGGTTGAATTCACAATTAGAAACTAACTTGAACAATTCCCGTGTCGTTTTTCTCCATCCATGTTTTTCGATCGGTAACGTATAACGGGACCCGCGCACCGCTCGACATCCGTCCATGAACTGGTCCTTCCGTGCCTTCCATCTTTTGCGTCTGACGCTGGCCCAGCAGCTCGTGCTCCTTGCCCTGCTGCCGGCCACCGTCGCGACGCTGGGCGTCATCGCGGTGCTGACGCGGCAGCACCTCTCCAACGTGACCGAGCTGGTGCGCGCCAACGCGCAGACGGTGGCATTGCAGGTCGCCACGGTGGCGCAATCGCAGATCCAGCACATGGATCGCCGCGCGCTGCAACGCACGGCGCAATCCGGCAGCTACCAGCCGCATGTGCAGCAGGTGCAGATCTGGTCGGAGGATGGCGAGATCGTCGCCAACTCGGAAACCACCGACCGCGTGCGCGGCGAAGGCCTGCAGGTGGTGGCGCCGATCATCGGCGACGATGGCAAGAACGCGGGCAAGGTGATGGTCGAGATGAGCCTCGACGCGGTCGGCAGCGCCAAGCAGGCGGTGTGGTTCAACGTGGTGCTGGTCCTCGCCGCGAGTCTGGTGGGCGTCGGCCTTGCGGGGTGGTGGGCAGCGCGGCGGATCAGCTCCCCCATCCGCGAACTCGGCGAAGCGGTGGAGCGCCTCGGCGCGGGCGAGGATGCGCAGGTGACCATCAAGGGCACGTCCGAGGTCCGGCGTCTGCAGGACGGGTTCAACCAGGCGGCGCGCGCGCTGTCCGAAAGCCGCAACCAGCTCGAAAGCCGAATCGTCAACGCCACCGCGGAACTCGCGCGCAAAAACCAGCAGCTCGAAGTCGCCAGCCAGGCCAAGACCCGGCTGCTCGCCGCCGCGAGCCATGACCTGCGGCAGCCGCTTCATGCACTCACCCTGTTTTCCGACGGCCTTGCCAACGGCGAGACCGACCCGGCGCGCCTGCAGCGCATCGGCCACATCCGCGAATGCGTGGATTCGCTCGACCGGCTGTTCACCGAGCTGCTCAATCTCTCGCAGCTCGATGCCGGCGTGCTGCAGCCGCAATGGACGGACTTCGCGCTCGACACTCTCTTCGACGAAATCAGCCGCAACTTCCGCGCGGTGGCCGAGCAGCAGAACCTGCGGCTCGTGGTGCGCAAGACCGATGCCTGGGTGCGCTGCGACTACGTGATGCTGTCGCGCATCCTGAACAACCTCGTGTCGAACTCGCTGCGCCACACGGTCGAAGGCGGCGTGCTGATCGGCGCGCGGCGGCGCCGCAAGGGCATCCGCATCGACGTCTGGGACACCGGCGTCGGCATTGCGGCGCACCATCAGGCGCGGGTGTTCGAGGAGTTCTATCAGGTCGAGCAGCAGGGCGGCCGGCACGGCGGCCGCGATTCGCGCGGCATGGGACTCGGCCTGGCGACGGTGCAGCGTCTCGCCGCGCTGCTGAACACGCGCGTCGAACTCAGCTCGCGGCCGAACAAGGGCACCTGCGTGCGCGTGATGGTGCGCGCCACCGAGCCGATGATCCCGATGCCGGTCACGGCCCTGCTCCCCATGGGCCTCGCGGCGGAGGACGACGGGGGCCTCTGCAACATCCGCGTGCTCGTGATCGACGATGAGCGCACCATCCTCGAAGGACTGCAGGTCGTGCTCTCCAACTGGGGCGCGGAAGTGATGGCCGCGCAGAGCCGCAGCGAAGCGCTCGCGCTCGCGAGTGCCTGGGACAGGCCGCCCGACGTGGTGCTCAGCGACCTGCTCCTGCAAGGCGGCGACAACGGGCTCGACGTGCTGGCCGCACTGGAGCGTCATCCCAACGGCATCGGGCCGGCGACCGCCCGCCTGCTGGTCACCGGTGAAACCAAACCCGACCGCCTGCGTGAAGTCGCAAGCGCCGGCGTCGCGGTGCTCTACAAGCCGGTCTCACCGAAGGTGCTGCGGCAGGCGATTGCTGCTCAGTTGGCGGCCGTGCGCGAGCTCGCGTGAGACGACGGGCTCGTCCCGGCAGACCTTCGCGCCCTTCGGATCCCTGCTGAGCAGACTGGTCCGCCCATAAGCCGTCAGGCATAGGCCTTCAGGCCGCGAGCCGGCTCGCCGCCCCCCTCACAATCCGACCTCGTGCCGGGGACATAAGCCCTCTGCCTTATCGCGTGCAAACAGCCGCGTCCGTACATTGGATCCATCAGCCATTGCGGATGCGGTCCGATGTTCGCCACGCTTTCCCCCACTCTGCTTCGAAGGAAGCGCGCCATCGCGGTCGCGGCATTCGCCTGCGCCCTGACGGTGTGGAGCGGCGCGAGCGCAGCCGGATTGACCGTGCTGATGGCGGACGAGAGCGCGCCCTATGCCGAGTTCGTCCGCCAGCTGCGCGACACGCAGGAGGCAGGCAGCCGCCTCGACCTGATTCGCCTGAGCGTCGGCCAGCCGCCCGCGGACGCGGCCGCCGCCAGCGGGGATCAGACCGTGGCGCGTATCCGCAGCGCTCGCCCGGTGCCCCCCCCGGTCACCATGGCGCTCGGTATGGCCGCCGCGCGGTCGGCGATCGAGCGTCCCGGGCAGGACCCGCTGGTGCTCGCGATGCTGAGCCGTCTCGACTACGAAAGCCTGAAGACCAGCCCCGCGATGCGGCACCCGGAGCGCCAGATCGGCGTGCTGCTGCGCGATCCGGCCATGGCCGACCAGCTCGCGTTGATCGATGCCGTTATGCCCCGCAAGCGGCGCCTCGGCGTGGTGGCGACCAGCGAATCCGCGCCCCTCGTGCGCGAACTGCAAAGCGCCGCGCAAGGCTGGGACCTGCAGGTGGAATTGGCGCCCGACGCGAAATCACTCGCCGCGGCGCTGCGCGTGCTGGTGCCCCGCAGCGATGCGCTGCTCGTGCTGCCCGACATGATCGGCGACAACCAGGCGGCCACCCTCGCGGTGCTGCGCGCCGGCGCCGGCGCGGGGCTGCCTGTCTTCGGCGCCAGCGACGGGCTGGTGCGCTCCGGCGGACTCGCGGCGGCGGTCTCCACTCCGGCGCAGCTCGCACAGCAGGCGCGTGCGCTCGGCCAGAAGCTGGCCGCCAGCACCGGACCGAACGCCGTAGTGGTCGAGGCCGCGGCCCCCGCCACGGTACGCGTCAACACCACGGTGGCACGCGGGCTCGGGCTGCGGATGCCCGAAGAACGTGAACTCACGGAGCGGGTCACCGCGATCAGATGACCTCCACCCCACACCTGATCGCGCCGCCGCCGGACGTGCAGCCTGACGATGCGGCAGCCACCCCCGTGAGCCGCGATGTCATCGTCGCCGGCACCCTGCAGCGCGACCTGTTCCGCCTGGGCGTGGTGCCCTGCGTCATCGTGGCGCTGGCGCTCACCGGCTGGTTCACCCACAGCCGCCTCGACGCGCTCGAAGCGGCCTTCGACGCCGAGGGGCAGGCCGTCGCGCGCCAGGTGGCGGCGATGTCGGATCTGAGTCTTTATGCGGGCGACGTGCCGGCGCTGCAGAACGTCGCCAACGCGGCGCTGCGCGGCGGACAGGTCACGCGCGTCGAGATCAGCAACAGCGCCGGCGTGTTCGTCTCCGCCGGTCCGAAGACCGCGCCCATGGGCGAGCTTCGGATGTTCACCGCACCGGTCACGCTGCGGGAAGCCTCGCGCGCCACCGCCTTCGCGCCGGCCGGCTCGACCGTCGCGGGCGATGCGTCGATCGGGCTGGTGCAGACCTTCCGCGACACCACCGCCTATGCACATGAGCGCACGCGCGTGCTGATGGCCGGCATCGGCATCGCGATGCTCGCGCTGCTGGCCGCGTGGGCCTGGGTGCGGCATACCGCGCGCGCGGTGGCGCAGCCGCTGCGCCGCATCTCGCGCACCGTCGCCGCGCTGGAAGCCGGCCAGTTCGATGCGCGCTGCAACGTGGTCACTTCCAGCTCGGACGAGGATGACGACGATGCCGGCAGCGGCGGCCGACGGCGGACGCGGCACGAATTCGCGAATCTCGCCCACGACATCAACCGCCTCGCCGAACGGCTCCAGCGAAACCAGCAGATCAGCGACGAGCAGGTGCGCGAGGCCACTGCCGTGGCCCTTCAGCGCATGGCCGAGGCGGAGCAGGCCGCGCTCTCCCGCGCACGCTTCCTGGCCGCCGCGAGCCACGACCTGCGGCAGCCGCTGCACGCGATGGGCCTCTTCATCGACGGCCTGCTTCCCACGGCCAATCCGACGCAGCGCCCCGCGGTGCTTCGCCTGCAGGAAGCGACCGACTTCATGGGCGTGCTGCTCGACGATCTGCTGGAGATCTCGCGGCTCGATGCGCAGGTGCTGACGCCCGCAATCGCCGGCGTGTCGCTCGCGAGCCTGTTCGACCAGCTTGAAGCACAGCATGCCGCCGCGGCCGCCGCCGCGCGCGTGCGACTGGTCTGGAAGGACCGGGGACTGGCCGTCAACAGCGATCCGGCGCTGCTGCTGCGCATCGTCGGCAACCTGGTGAGCAATGCGATCCGCCACACGCCGACCGACGGCACGGTGCTCGTGGTCGCGCGGCGGCGCGGCGGCGCGGTGCGCATCGAGGTGCGCGACAACGGCGTCGGCATCGCGCCGATCCACCAGACGCGCATCTTCGAGGAGTTCTACCAGGTCGCGAACACGGAACGCGACCGCCGCCAGGGCTTCGGCCTCGGCCTCGCGATCTGCGCGCGCATCGCGCTGCTGCTGGGCACGCGCATCAAGCTGCGCTCGGCGCTGCAGGCGGGCAGCACCTTCTCGCTGGACCTGCCGATCGCCCACCCGCGTCTCGTCGCCGCCCCGACCAAGGAGGCCGCGGCCGCGGCGCCGCTCGCCGGCCTGCACTGCCTGGTGGTGGACGACGACCCGGCCATCCTCGACGGCAGCCGCACGCTGCTCGAACTCTGGGGCTGCCAGGTGGATTGCGCCTCCACCCGCAAGGAGGCGTTGACCCGGCTCGACAAGACCGACGCGCACTTCGACGTGGTGCTCTGCGATCTCCAGCTCGACGGCGAGGAAGACGGCATGGAGGTCATCGAGGACACGCGCCGCCTGCAGCCGGATGCGCTTGCGGTGCTGGTCTCGGGCGCCACCGGCCCCGAGGCGCTGCAGCGCCTGCGCAAGGGCGGCGTGATGCTGCTGACGAAGCCGGTCGCTCCGGCGAAGCTGCGCGCGCTGCTTTCGACGAAGCGCGCGCCGATCCTCGCCGCCTGCTGAGTGCTGAGCCGCGCGGGCGCTCAGATCTCGGCCGGCGCGGGACGCAATCCGAAACGCACCGACTCGGGCTCGACCGAGACCGCGTACCCCAGGCCTTCCGCCAGGGATTGCAGCGCGATCGCATCGATGGCCAGCGCCCGTGGCGCGCGGTGCACGCCCGCGAGCGGATCGGCCGGCCCGGATTCGCCCCGGCGAGCCAACAAGAGCAGGGCCTCGTCGCCGTCGGCCTCGATGCCGATCTCGCCCAGGTGCGGCGCCGTGTCGTGCAGGTAGCCCAGCGCGCCCAGCAGCATGTAGCGCAGCGCGGCGCCCGACGGGAAGCGCATCTCATCCTTGTCCGGCGAAAGATCCTCGGCCACCCGCAGGCCGATGCCGCGCAACTCGAAAGCCACGCGCATGAGCGCGGTGCATTGCGCCACCAGCTGGCTGCGCGAGATTTCCTCGTCGCCCGCCGAGAGCTCCCAAGCGCGCAGCGAGTGCATGCCGCTCGCGAGCAGCCCCACCTGGTCCTCGATGAGCGAGAGCCGTTCCGTCCAGCTCGCCGCGTCGGGCGCCGAGGCCGCCTGGCGCTTGAGCACCAGCAGCCCCATGCGGATCACCGACACCGGCGCGGCCATGTCGTGCCGCAGCGCGGGAAGCGCGCGCGTGAGCAGCTCGTGGCGCACACCTGCCGCCATCCAGCTTCGCGCACCGGGAGAAGCCTTCATCGGCCTGCGGCCCGCGACAGGATCCGCTCGAGCGCGTCGAAGTCGATGGGCTTTTGCAGATGGTGATCGAACAGACCGGTCCCGCTGGTGGTTTCGTCCGCCGCGAAACCGGATATCGCCACGAGCAGCGGCGGCGTGCCTCGCGCCTCTGCGCGCAGTTGCCGGGCCACTTCGGTCCCCGGGAAATCAGGCAGCGTGAGATCGACGAGGGCGGCATCGAAAGCCTCGCTCGCGGCCGCCTCCAGCGCCTGCCGGCCGGTGTAGGTGCAACGTGCCGTGTGGTCCTGCAGGACGAGCAATTCCTGCAACAGGTCCGCCGCGGCCTCGTTGTCGTCGACGATCAGTACGTTCACTTCAGGAATCTCCGGGAAGGCAGCTTCACAGTATGGAACCGGGAACGGGCCAGGTCGTGTAGGACACATCCTCGCCTGCACGATCCGTCAGCCGTCCTGCGCCGGGGCCTCCAGGGGCAGCGTGACGCGGAATTCCGAGCCTTCGCCCAGGCGGCTTTCGAGCGCGATGTCGCCGCCGTGCAGGCGGACGATCTCCCGCGTGATGTACAGCCCCAGCCCGAGACCCGCCGCGTGCTTGCGGCTGTCGTCGGTGCGCTCGAACTGCTCGAAGATGCGCGCCTGGTCCTCCGGCGCGACGCCGATGCCCTGGTCGCGCACCGTCATGCGGGCCATTGCGCCCGCCTGGTCCACCGACACGCGCACCGGCTTCCCTTCCCCATAGCGCAGCGCGTTGGTCAGCAGGTTGGTCAGCACCTGCTCGATGCGGAACTCGTCCCACACCCCTTCGACCGGCCCGGGCGCATGCAGCTCGATGCGCGACCCCGCGGCCTCGGCCTGCTGGGCAAGACCTTCCACCACGCCGCGCGCGAGCGCCGCGAGGTCGGCCGGCCGGGGCCGGATCGACAGCGAGCCGCTGCGCATGCGCGTCACGTCGAGCATGTCGTCGATCAGGCGAACCATGTTCTGGATCTGCCGCTGGTCGCGCTCGACCATCGCCGGCAGGCGCTCCGGCGAGAAGGCCGCGGTGTTGCCCTTGTCGAGATGCAGCTTGCGCACCTGCGTCTCCAGGTACAGCGTGTTGAGCGGCGTGCGCAACTCGTGCGACACCATCGACATGAAGTCGTCGCGCATGCGCACCGCGCGCTCCAGTTCGCGCTGGGCGCTCTGGAGCTGCTGCACGAGCTCCTCCTGCTGGCGGTGCGACGCGGCCAGGGCATCCATCTCGTGCCGCAGCGCCTTGCGATGGCGGTATAGGTCCACGAAGACGCTGACCTTGCTGTTCACCGCATGCGCGTCGAGCGGCTTCTGCAGGAAGTCCACCGCGCCGCTCTCGTACCCCTTGAAGGCGTAATTCATCTCGCGGCCGGCGGCGCTCACGAAGATGATCGGGATGTGCCGCGTGCGCTCGGTGCCGCGCATCATCTCGGCCAATTCGAAACCGTTGAGGCCCGGCATCTGCACATCGATGATCGCCAGCGCGAACTCGTGCTCCAGCAGCAGCGCGAGCGCCGCTTCGCCCGACATTGCGCGGAACACATGGCGCGAGGGGCCGCGGATCAGGGCGTCGAGCGCCAGCAGGTTCTCCGGCAGGTCGTCGACGATCAGCAGCTTGCTTTCGACATCAATGGGCATGGGCGGCATCCAGCTGCATCAGGAGCGCGCGGATCTCGCGCAGTGGCAGGACATGGTCGGGTTCGTGAAGCGCCAGGGCGGCAAGCGGCATGGTCGGCACGGAGGCCTCGGCCGGGTCCTGCACGACCGTCAGCCCGCCGGCCTCGTGAATGCGCAGCAGTCCGCGCGCGCCGTCCTCGTTGGCGCCCGTCAGGAGGATGCCGGCGAGCGCCGGTCCGCAGGCATCGGCCGCGGAACTCATGAGGACGTCGATCGACGGGCGCGAGAACAGCACCGGCGGCTCGCAGCTCAGCGAGAAGCTGAGGTCCGCTTCGATCGACAGGTGGTAGCCCGGCGGCGCGAAATAGAGCGTTCCCTCGGCCACCGGCAGCTTGTCTTCCGCTTCGCGGGCCGTGAACGGCAAACGCTGCGAGAAGACTTCCGGGAGACGGCTCTGGTACTGCTCCGGCAGATGGAGCACCACCACGATCGGCAGGCGCCAGCCGGCGGGCAGACCCGAGAGCAGCGTGAGCAATGCATCGACGCCGCCCGCGGACGCGCCGATGATGGCGATGCGCACGGCGCGGACCTCGCCGGCTTCGGCCGGGACGTTCGATGCGTTGGACGAACCCGTCATGTGGCCTTCCTGAAGATGCGCTCGCCGCGGGACAGCACTTCGAAGCGGCTCGTATAGCCGGAGAAGTCGATGCTCTCCTTGGCGCCGAGCCCGAGGAAGCCGCGATGGCACAGCGACTCATGGAAGAGCCCGAGCGCCCGGTCCTGCAGCGGCCTGTTGAAATAGATGAGGACGTTGCGGCACGAGACAAGATGCGTCTCCGCGAAGACGCTGTCGGTCGCCAGGCTGTGGTCCGCGAAGATCACGTTCGCGCAGAGCGACGGGTCGAAGCGCGCGGCGTCGTAGGCCGCGGTGTAGTAGTCGGCAAACGAGCGAAGCCCGCCGGCGCGCTGGTAGTTGCCGGTGTAGCCCTGGATCGATTCGAGCGGGAAGATGCCCTTGCGCGCCTTCTCCAGCGAGGCCGGGTTGATGTCGGTCGCGTAGATCAGCGTGCGCTCCAGCAGCCCCTCCTCGCGCAGCAGGATCGCGAGCGAGAACACCTCCTCGCCGGTGCTGCACCCGGCCACCCACACCTTGAGCGACGGATAGGTATGCAGGTGCGGCACCACCTGGCGCCGCAGCGCGAGGAAGTAGTCCGGGTCGCGGAACATCTCGCTCACCGGGATCGTGAGGAACTGCAGGAGCCGCGCGAACGTGGCCGGCTCGCGCAGCACCTTGTCCTGCAGCGCCGAGATGCTCGGCAGGGCGAGCTGGTCGAGCGCATACAGCACGCGGCGCTTCTGCGAGGCGCCGGTGTAGTTGCGGAAGTCGTAGCTGTACTTGAGGAAGATGGCCTCCATGAGCAGCCGCAGCTCGATGTCGGCGTCACTCGGCGGACGCAGCGGCGGGGACGCCTTCATAGGCGCTCCATCTTCGGCATCCACACGCGCAGCAGCGAGAAGAGGCGATCGAGGTCCACCGGCTTGGCGAGGTAGTCGCTGGCACCGGCGGCGAGGCACTGCTCCTGGTCGTCCTTCATCGCCTTGGCAGTGACCGCGATCACCGGCAGCTTGTCGAAGCGCGGGTCCTGCCTGAGGCGGCGCGTGGCCTCGAGGCCATCCATCTCCGGCATCATCACGTCCATCAGCACGAGATCGATGTCGCTCACCTGGTCGATCTTCTCCAGCGCCTCGCGTCCGTTGCGTGCCGCCTCGACCGCCGCGCCGCGTTGCTCGAGCGCGCTGGTGAGCGCGAAGATGTTGCGCACGTCGTCGTCCACCAGCAATATCCGCCGGCCCTCGAAGACACGGTCGCGCCCGCGCACCGTCTTGAGCATGTTGCGCCGCTCGGTCGAGAGGTCGGCTTCCACCTTGTGCAGGAACAGCGTCACCTCGTCGAGCAGCCGCTCCGGCGAGCGCGCGCCCTTGATGATGATCGAGCGCGAATAGCGCAGCAGCTCGGCCTCCTCGTCGCGCGTGAGGTTGCGGCCGGTGTAGACGATCACCGGCGGGAAGGAGACGATCTCCTCGGTCGCCATGCGCTTGAGCAGCTCGCTGCCCTGCATGTCCGGAAGCCGGAGGTCGGTGATCATGCAGTCGAACACCCGCGCGCGCAGCAGGTCCAGCGCCTCCTCGCCCGATTCGACCGCGGTGATCACCACGTCCTCGTCCCCGATCAGCCTGACCACGCTTTCGCGCTGCACCGCGTCGTCCTCCACCAGCAGCACCGCCTTGACCTTCTGCGCGAGCTTGTCCTCGATGCGGCGGAACACGTCCATGAGCTGTTCGCGCGACGCGGGCTTGCGGGCATAGCCGATCGCGCCCATGTGCATCGCCGCCTCGGGGCTCTCCATCGCCGAGACCACGTGCACCGGGATGTGGCGCGTGTGCGGATCGTCCTTCAGGCGCTGCAGCACGGAGAGTCCCGGCCCGTCCGGCAGCCGCATGTCGAGCAGGATCGCGTCGGGCTGGAACCGGGTCGCGAGGCCGTAGCCGTCCGCCGCGCCGTGCGCCACGAGGCAGCGGTAGCCGAGTTCGTGCGCGAGGTCGTAGAGGATGTGCGCGAACTGCGGCTCGTCCTCGATGACGAGCAGGCGCCGGGTCTGGTCGGGCGGCAGTTCGCGATCGTCGGGGAACTGCGGCACGGCGGGCTCCGGCGGCCTGGCCGGCGCCGAAGCGGCCGCCGCTACGCTGCCGCGGACGGGCGCGAGCGGCCTTCGCTCGACGATCTCGTGCAAATCCGCCTGCGGCGCCTGCGCGGGAAGCGCCAGCGCGAACGTGCTGCCGACACCCGGCGTGCTGCGCACCGACAGCGTGCCGCCCAGCAACCGCGCCAGGTCGCGCGAAATCGAAAGCCCCAGGCCGGTGCCGCCATAGCGCCGGCTCGCCGTCCCGTCGGCCTGGCGGAAGGCCTCGAAGATCACGCCCTGCTGGTCCGCGGCGATGCCGATGCCGGTGTCGGCCACCTCGAACAGCGCGCCGCCTTCGGGCGCACCGCGCACGGTCAGCGCCAGCTCGCCGTGGTCGGTGAACTTCAGCGCGTTCGCGAGCAGGTTCTTGAGGATCTGCTCGACCCGCTGCCTGTCGGTCACCAGCGTGGCGGGCGCGTCCGCAAGCACCTCCACGCGCAGGCCCAGCCGCTTTTCATGGGCCTGCGGCCTGAACAGGTCTTCGAGGCCCGCGGCGATCTTCGCGACGCCGACCGGCTCCGCCACCACCTCGAGCCTGCCGGCCTCGACCTTGGCGATGTCGAGGATGTCGTTGATCAGCACCAGCAGGTCGTTGCCGGAGCTGTAGATCGAATCGGCGAACTTCACCTGCTCTTCGCTCAGGTTGCCCTGCGCGTTGTCGCGCAGCAGCTTGGCGAGGATCAGCGCGCTGTTGAGCGGCGTGCGCAGCTCGTGCGACATGTTCGCGAGGAACTCGGACTTGTAGCGGCTCGCCTGCTGGAGTTCGTCGGCGCGCTCCTCCAGCTCGCGCTGCGCGCGGCGCAGGGCGGCGTTGCGCAGGTCCAGCGCCTCGGTGCGCTCGGAGAGCTGGCTGTTGGTCTGCTCCAGCTCGGCCTGCTGGTTCTCCATCGCGGACTGCGAAACGCGCAGCGCGCGAGACTGCTCCTCCAGTTCCTCGTTGGCGGTGCGCAGCTCTTCCTGCTGCACCTGCAGCTCCTCGTTGAGCTGCTGGCTTTCGGCCAGCACGTCCTGCAACTGCTCGCGGTAGCGAACCGCGGCCACGGCGCTGCCGATGTTGCCGGCCACCAGGTCGAGCAACTGATGGACCTCGGCGCCGGGCGTGCGCAGGAAGCCCAGTTCCACCACGCCGTTGATGAAGCCGTCGCTCGACACCGGCAGCAGCACCGCCGCCACGGCCGGCATGTCGCCCAGCCCGGAATTGACCTTCAGGTAGGCGGCCTCGACCGGCTCGATCAGCAGACGCCGCCGCTCGGTCGCCGCCTGCCCGACGAGGCTCTCGTTCGGCGCGAAGACCTGTTGCGACGCATCGGCCTCGGCCGAGAAGCCGTAGCTCGCGACGCGCCGCAGCGTGCCCTGCCGCTCGCGCAGGTAGAAGGCGCCGACCGGGCTTGCGACCTGGCGCGAGAAGAACGTGAGCACCTTGCGGCCCATCTCCTGGGCACTGAGCTCGCCGACGAGTTCGCCGCTCAGCTCGGTCTGTGCACCGCGCAGGCGCGACTGGGCCTCCACCACCGCGGCATTCGCGGTCTGGTCGCGGAGCACCTCGTCGTAGTTGCCCGACAGCCGCTGCAGCTGCCGGCGGCCGAAGAAGGCCATGAGCCCGGTCGCCACCAGCGTGAAGAGCACGAAGAAGGCGACCACCGCGATCGCGGTGCGATTGGCGTCGTTGTTGCGCTGGTAGCGCAAGTTCTGCTCGGCGTCCATGAAGGCGGCGTATTCGGTGCGCATCTCGTCGGTGATGCGCTTGCCGCGGCCGAGCCGCACGGCCTCGGCGACCTCGCCTCCGTTGCGACGCCGCTCGATCAAGTCGCTCGCGAACGCATTCCATGCGTTCTGCAGCGAGGCGATGCGGTCCACGCGATCCGTCTGGGCGCGGTTGTCGGACACCATCGACTTCAGCGCCCCGAGGTCGTCTTTCATGCGCGCGAGTGCGCTGTCGTAGGGCTCGAGGAAGCTGGCGTCGCCGGTGATGAGATAGCCGCGCATCCCGGTTTCCATGTCGATGCTGCGGCGCTGCGCCTCGGCCACGGTGCGGGTCACGCGGTCGGTGTGCTCCACCCGCGAGATCGTCGAGAGCAGGTACGCGATGAGCAGCACGAACACCAAGGCGCCGACCACGCCGCCGATCAACGGCAGCTTGAGGTTGCGATTCAGAAGGCGTTGGAAGTCTTCGGTGTCGATCGTCGCCTGGGTCTTCATGAAGGTAGGTGCAAAGGGCAGCAAAAAACCTTCCGAGCTTGCCGGAGTCCCGTCCATGGATGTGTCGGATAACACCGCGCGATGGCGTGCGCACCGCGTCCCGCCGCCCTCCGGGGCGTGCAGGGGGTGTGTAGGACCCCGGGGAATTGACAGAGGCGCGCCAGGGGCGATGGTGGGAAGGGGCCGGACGTCCCGCCGCCGGGCCCAACGAAAGGCCACCCCATGGACTCGAATTCCATCCTCACCCCCTCCGCGCCGCGGTCGTCGCGGGCGCTCTGGATCGCCATCGGCGCGTTGTCGGTCGCGGTGGCGGCACTGGGCGGCGTGCTGGTCCACAAGCAGCTCGACAGCACGGCGCACCCACAGGCGACCTCGCTCGCCGCAGCGCCGCCGGTGCGCGCACCGGACGACTTCGAGCCGCCCGCAGTGCAGGCGCCGGCCGACCCACCGCCTCAGGCGGTCGCGGCCGTCACCCCGCCACCGTCGCCGGTACGGGCGCCGGCCGTCGTTCCGCACGGCACGCCGGCGGGCAGCCCCGCGCCGGTCATGGCTGCCGATGAAGCCGCGGCACCGCCGCCCCCCGCACACAAGGTGTGCCCGGTGTGCGGGCACGTCGAATCGGTGCAGACGATCAAGCGGCAGAAGCCCACCACCGGCGTCGGCGCGGTGGCGGGCGGTGTGGTGGGCGGCGTGCTCGGCAACCAGATCGGCAGCGGCCGGGGCCGCACGCTGGCGACCGTGGCCGGCGCCGTGGGCGGTGGCTTCGCGGGCAACGAGGTCGAGAAGCGCACGCACATGGAGACGGTCTACAAGGTCAGCGTCCGCATGGACAGCGGCACGCTGCGCACCGTGGAGACCGCCACCGCCCCGCCGGTCGGCAAGGCCGTCACGCTGAAGAACAACGTCCTGCGTCCGGCGAACGGCCACAAGTGAGCGCGGCCGCCCATCGCGCCACCTGGTCGGCCACCCACGGACCATCGTCGAGCGGCAGGTCGTGGCCCGCCGTGGGGTGCAGGGCGATCGGCACCCGCCACGCCTGCGCGAGCCGCTGCGAGCAGCGCATATCCACCAGCCCGTCGCGGTGGCTCGACAGCACCAGCAGCGGCACGGCCGGCGCCTGTGCACAAGCGCGGTAGCGCATCGCGGCCCACAGTTGCCGCAGCGCGTTCGCACCGCTCACGGGCCGCGCTTCGCGCAGCGCGGTCCATGCGTCGACGGTGCCGGCCGCGTCGGCCGGGTGCCGCGTGGTCAGCCGGAGAATGGTCTGCTCGCGCGCACGAGGGTCGCTACCGGGCCATGCCACGCCGAGCAGAGGGCCGTAGTTCGCCGGCCGCAGCCGTCGATACCACGGGCTGAACGGCCGCAGGCTCGTGTTGATCAGCACGCAGCCAGCCAGCTCCTGCGGATGCCGCGACGCCCAGTCGGCCGTGACCATCGCGCCGAGCGACATCGCCAGCACATGCACCGGCGTCGCCACGCCGAGCGCACGCAGTTGCCGTCGGCAGTGGTCGACATAGGCCTCGATCCGGGCCGGGCTGCGTTCGCCGTTCAGAGGGCCGTTGCCGGGCAGGTCGATCGCGATGACGCGCTCGCCCGTGGGCAGGCGCTCCTGCAGCATCGCCGGGAATGCGCCCCAGTGTCCCGCCTCGCGCGTCAGTCCGCGCAGCAGCACCCAGGTGTTCACCGCTTGTCCCTTGGGCGTTGCCCGTCGTCGGCGTACCAGCGCGCGAGCGCGCGGCGCGCGTGATCGTCCCTGGCCGGTCCGGTGGGCAGCCAGCGCTCGTGACTGCATGCGGCGCGCGTGAGGAAGTCGAGCCAGCCCACATGCCGGCGCAGCACGCGCTGCTGCCGGTGCTCGATCATCGGATTGAAGATGCCGTGCCGCGAGAAGAGCTGCCGCGGGTTCTTCTTCACCCACAGCCACGAACCCATCTCCAGCGTGAGCGGCAGGAACACGCGCCCCCGCTCGCAGGCGCGCAGGTAGAGGTGATCCCACAGGTCGCCATGCGTGAGGTACTGGCGGCTCTGCGGCTCCAGCACATAGCGGTGATGCAGCAGCGTGTCGTCCACGATCTCGCACAGCGCGTGCATCTCGGCCAGATGCTCGATGGGCCGCGACGCATGCGCGAACGGAAACCAGATGCGGTCCGCCAGGCCGAAGCCGGAATAGCAGTCGATCGCGATGCTGAACGGGCGATTCAGCAGCTCGGTGTCGACCAGCTCGCACAGCGCCGCGCTCTCGCGCTCCATCGGCGCGCCGGGAGCGCCGCGGAACCACGGCAAGGCGGCGCTCACGCGTTGGCCGCCGATGAGGATGGGAACGCGCTCGATCGACTCGACCGGCGCATTGCGCATGAGGTCCACCCCGTTCGGATTCGCGCGCGTGCCGAGCCACAGCCCGCCCGGATTGACCACCGGCATGAACACCAGCCGCACGTCTTCCAGCAGGCGCTGCACAGTGGCGTCCCATTGCAGCCGCATCACGAGGCTGCGCAGGTAGGCGATGGTGACTTCCGCGCCGATGCGCTCCAGTCCGTGCACGCCGCCGAAGAAGCCGATCGCCGGCGCATCCGGCTCGCTGCTGCCGAGGATGAAGGCCTCCAGCGCGAAACGCTGCGCGCCGGCCTCGACCTCGCCCAGCACGCGGCGCGTCATGCTCGCGCCCGCCCGTCGGGCGAGCGCCTGCAGCTCCAGCAATTCGGGCAGATCGGGTGACTTCACGCGCGCAGGATAGCGAGGCGCGCGGACATGAAAGCGTCATACAGGCGCGCTAGCGTGGCCGGACCATGATCCGCATTTCCCGCCACGCCATCGCCCTGCTCTCGGGCGCCCTCGAACTCGCTGCGCTGGCACGCTCGCGCTGGTCCGTGCGGCACGGTGCGCGCTAGCAAGTGCGCGAAGTCTGGGGGCGAGTCGACTACGCCGGCACGGACTCGACGTTCGCCCGGTCCCAGTGCCGATGCTTCGCGATCGCGGCGATGAATTCCTGCGCGATCTGCGTTGCAGCCGTGGTGTCGCCGAGGTTGGTGACCGGCGTGGGCGCCACGATCACACCCGCCGGCAAGGGCTTGGTGTCGGCGCCGATGCCGAGCGTGGAAAGCAACTGCACGCCCTCGCCCACCGCGCAAATCGCCTTGCAGTGCTTGTAGGCCTCCAGCACGAAATGCACCGCGTCGCCGTTGCTTGACATCGCTGCGGCGCCCTGCGCGCCCGCGGGCACGAGGACCGCGTCGAACATGACCGACGGCATGTTCACGTAGGTCGCGTCGACATCGAGCTGGCGCTTCGAGGCGCTCGCGACGGTGCCGAGCTGCGGACCGACCACTTTGCATTGCGCCCCCGCCTTTTCGATCGCTTCGCGGATCGGGCGCAGCGATGCCGAATCGACGCCGTCGGCCACGAGGATCGCGATCTTTCGCGTCTTGATCGAGCCGTCGCCGGTGTCGACCATGCGCAGCGCGGGCGATTCCTCGATCGGCATCGTGATGCGGTGATCGCGGAAGCCGGCGCGCCCCGCGGCCGCCTTCGCATCCGGCGGATTGATGCCCAGCGGCTCGGCGACGCGGCGCGCGAGCTTCTCGTCGACGTGCGCGAGGTTGTCCACCATGCGCTGGCGCACCGCCGGCACCTCGCACTTCGAGAGTTCGAAGCGGAAGCCCGCGATGATGTGTTCCTTCTCGGGCGCGCTCTGGCTGTTGAAGAAGAGCCGCGCCTGCGTGAAGTGGTCGTCGAACGACGGGCTGCGCCGGCGCACCTTCGGCGGCTCGAGGTCCTCCGGGAAGGACTGGAAGCCCGCGCTGCCGCCATCGACGCGAAAGTCCTTGCCGTCGATCAGCGAGTGCGGCTCGTAGGCGACCTGCCCGCGCGCGATGGTCATGCGGTGCATGCCGTCGCGCTGGAAGTTGTGGAAGGGGCACACGCCCCGGTTGATCGGAAGCTCGTGGAAGTTCGCCCCGCCGAGCCGGGAGATCTGCGTGTCCGTGTACGAGAAGAGGCGGCCTTGCAGCAGCGGGTCGTTCGTGAAGTCGATGCCCGGCACCACGTGGCCCGGGTGGAAGGCGACCTGCTCGGTCTCGGCGAAGAAGTTCTCGGGGTTGCGGTTGAGCACCATGCGGCCGATGCGCTGCACCGGCACCATCTCCTCGGGAATGACTTTGGTCGGATCGAGCAGGTCGAAGCCGAAGGCGTGCTCCTTGTCGTTGGGGATGAGCTGCACGCCGAGTTCCCACTCCGGAAAGTCGCCGTTCTCGATCGCTTCCCACAGGTCGCGGCGGTGGAAGTCGGCGTCCTTGCCGGCGATCTTCTGTGCCTCGTCCCACGCCAGCCCATGGATGCCGAGCTTGGGCTTCCAGTGGAACTTGACGAAATGGCTCTCGCCGCGCGCGTTGATGAAGCGGAAGGTGTGGATGCCGAAGCCTTCCATCATCCGGAAGCTGCGCGGAATCGCCCGGTCCGACATCGCCCACATCAGCATGTGCGTGCTCTCGGGCATCAGCGATGCGAAGTCCCAGAAGGTGTCGTGCGCGCTGGCGGCCTGCGGGATCTCGTTGTTCGGCTCGGGCTTGACCGAATGGATGAGGTCCGGGAACTTCATCGCGTCCTGGATGAAGAACACCGGGATGTTGTTGCCGACGAGGTCGTAGTTGCCCTGCTGCGTGTAGAACTTGACCGCGAAGCCGCGCACGTCGCGCACCGTGTCGGCGGAGCCGCGCGAACCGGCCACCGTCGAGAAGCGCACGAACACCGGCGTCTTCACCGCCGGGTCCTGCAGGAAGTCGGCGCAGGTGAACTGCGACATCGACCTGTAGACCTCGAAGTAGCCGTGGGCCGCCGCGCCGCGTGCATGCACCACGCGCTCGGGGATGCGCTCGTGGTCGAAGTGCGTGATCTTCTCGCGCAGGATGAAGTCTTCGAGCAGAGTCGGCCCGCGCGCGCCGGCGCGCAGCGAGTTGTGATTGTCGGGAATCTGCACGCCCTGGTTGGTGGTGATCAGCGGCGTGTGGTCCGTCGTGAAGTTCGAGAGCTGCTCCTGCTTGGCGTTGGTGCCGTTCGCCGGCTTCTGCCGGCGAACTCCGGCCCTGTTCTGCTGCGTCATCGGGGGTTCCTCGGAAAAGGTGGATCGCGTGCGGGCCCGCCGCGATGGCGCGATGGAATCCCACAGCTTAGGCACCTCCCGGCACAAAACCCGTAGTGGCCTCGCGCCGCGATGTGTGGGAGCTTCCCGGCGCCGCCGGTAGGACGTGGCCGACGGCGAGACGCGCTGGTTTTGGACTACGCCTCTTCGCGTCTTCATCCACTCATCGGGAGGGACATCACGCTCCTAGCATGGCCGCACGTTTCACCTCGACGACACTGCACCATGCTCATCCACATCGGCTTCGACATCGAACTGGCGCTCGCCTCGCCTACCGCGTTGATCTACATGCTGCACGTGCATCCTTCGCGCGCCGGCGACATCCAGGGCGAAGGCGGCGAGCGGGTCACCGTCTGCCCGCAGCTTCACGCCGACCATTACATCGATGTGTTCAGCAACCACTGCGCGCGCGTCGAAGTGCCGCAGGGCGTGGACAGGATTCGCCTGTGCAACGAGGCGGTGGTGTACGACACCGGCTGGCCCGATGCGGTCAACCCCCATGCGATGAGCCTCCCTCCCTCCCAACTGCCCACGTCCACCCTCCAGTTCCTGCTTCCGAGTCGCTATTGCGAGGTGGACAGCGAACTGCTGCCGCTGGCTTGGAAGCTGTTCGGCAATGTCGCGCCGGGCTGGCAGCGCGTGCAGGCCATCTGCGACTTCGTGCACCAGCGGGTGCGCTTCGACTACACGTGCGCGCGCGCCACGCGGACCGCGCTGGAGGTCTTCCGCGAGCGGGTCGGCGTGTGCCGGGACTTCACCCATCTCGCGATCGCGCTGTGCCGCTGCATGAACATCCCGGCACGCTATGCGACCGGCTACCTCGGCGACATCGGCGTGCCCGCCGCGCCCTATCCGATGGACTTCAGCGCGTGGTTCGAGGTGTACCTGGGCGACCGCTGGTACACCTTCGACGCACGGCACAACGCCCCGCGCATCGGCCGCATCGTGATCGCGCGCGGGCGCGACGCGGCGGACGTGCCGATCACGATGCTGTTCGGCGCGAACACGCTGGAGAAGTTCGAAGTGACCACCGAGGAGGTGGTGGCGGTGCCCTCCGAGGTTCAGCGCGTGTAGCCGAGCATCCTCATCGCCGGCCCCAGCGCCTTCGCACTTCTGGCGATCGGATCCCACGGCGTGTTTCCCGCCGGCAGGCGCCGGCCGATGTTGCGCACGTTCCATTGCGATGCGCTGGTCAGGCCGGGCAGTTCGTCCCACGCCACCGGCACCGACACGCCGAGTCCGGGTCGCGAACGCGCCGACCATGCCGCGACGGTGGTCGCGCCGAAGCCGTTGCGAAGGTAGTCCACGAAGATCTTGCCCACACGGTTGCGCGGCCCGCTCTTGGCGACGAAGCGGTCCGGAATGACGCGCGCGAGGTGCTGGACCACTGCCTGCGAAAAGCCCTTGACCGTGTCCCAGTCGTATTGGCGGCGGACCGGCACGATCACGTGCATGCCCTTGCCGCCGCTGGTCTTCAGGAAGGGCACGAGACCCAGTTCCGTGAGGATGGCATGCACCAGCAGCGTGGCTTCCTGCATCTGCGCCCACTGGACACCTTCCCCGGGGTCGAGGTCGAAGGTCATCCGGTCTGGCTTGTCGATCGAGTTCGAGGTGGCGTTCCAGGTGTGCAGTTCGATCACGTTCATCTGCGCGGCCGAGAGCAGCCCGCGCTCCGTATCGATCTGCAGCAGCGGGTCGTGGTCGCGGTCGAGCGACGCATCGAGCCGCTTCACGCCGGGCAGCTCGGTCTTCTTCGCGTGCTTCTGGAAGAAGAGCTCGCCGCCGACGCCCTCGGGCGCGCGCACCAGCGACACCGGACGACCCTTGAGGTGCGGCAGGATGAGCTCGGACACCTGTTCGTAGTAGGCGACCAGTTCGCCCTTCGTGACGCCGCTTTCCGCGTCGATCACGCGGTCGGCATGCGTGACCCGCTGCTTCGACGCCACCGCACCTTGCCTTGCCGGCTTGGCCGGGTCCGCCTCGGGCGCAGACACGGTCTCGCGGCGGATCTCGCGCGCGGGCTTGTCGGTGCGCAGGCCCTGGAAGACGGAGTGACGGATGCGGCCGTCGTCCGTCCATTCGCCGAAGGACACCTCGCACACCAGTTGCGGTTCGACCCATTGCGCCTTCACTCCGGCGGGCCGCTTCGCGAACGGGCATTCGTCGCTCCGCACCTTGTCGAGCCTGGCCTTGATGTCGGCGAGGCGGCCGGCGTCGAACCCGGTGCCGACGTTGCCGCAGTACTGGAGCGCGCCTTCGTCGTCGTACACGCCCAGGAGCAGCGAGCCGAAACCCGAACGCGAGCCCTTGGGCGCGGTGTAGCCGCCGATGACGAACTCCTGCCGCCGCTGGTTCTTGAGCTTGATCCAGTCCGGCGAACGCCGCGACACATAGACCGAGCCGCGGCGCTTGCCGATGATCCCCTCGAAGCCGATCCGCGCCGACGAAGCGAGCAGGTCGCGCGGCGAAGCGTCGAAGGATTCGCTGAAGCGCAGCAGCGGGTCGGGGTCGCTGGCGAGCAGGCTGGCGAGCAGGTCGCGTCTTTGCTCCACCGGCACGCTGCGCAGGTCGCGGCCGTCCAGAAAAGGTACGTCGAAGAGCCAGTAGACGATCGACGATGTCGACCCCCGATCGAAGGCGTTCTGCAGCGCCTGGAAGTCAGGTGCGCCGTGCTCGTTGTCGACCACGATCTCGCCGTCGAGCCAGGTCGACCGCACCCGCAAGTTCGCAAGCGCCTTTGCCAGCGCGGGGAGCTTCGAGGTCCAGTCGTGGCCGTTGCGCGTGATGCACTGGACGCGGCCCTTCTCGTCGATGCGCGCAAGCAGGCGGTAGCCGTCGAACTTCAGCTCGTAGAGCCATTCGTCCGCGCGCGGCGGGGGTTCGCTCGCCAGCGTCGCGAGCTGTGGCGCAAGCATGTCGGGCAGCGACTTGGCCTCGCGCCCCGGAGGCTCTGCGGGCTTCGCGGCCTTGACGGATGCCTCGTCCGCTGCAGGCTCGGCCTTGCGCTGGTAGGTCACCGGCGGCGGGCTGTCGACATCGCGCCCGGTCAGCACGCTGTCGGGCTCGGCTTCGACCACGTCGTATTCGCCGATCGGCCGCGCTTCGGGATCGCGCTCCTTGATGAGCAGCCAGGGCTCCTGCTTCTCGGCGGCCTTGCCGTGCATCCGCACCAGCGTCCAGTGGCCGCGCAGCTTCCTGCCGCGCAGCTCGAACTTGAGCTTGCCTTCGGCCATCTGCTGGCGCGCGTCGCCCAGCGGAACCCAGTCGCCGCGATCCCAGACGATCACCGTGCCGGCACCGTACTGCTTTGGCGGGATGGTGCCTTCGAAGTCGGCATACGAGATCGGGTGGTCCTCCACGTGCACCGCCATGCGCTTCACGGTGGGATCGAGGCACGGTCCCTTCGGCACGGCCCAGCTCTTGAGCGTGCCGTCGAGTTCGAGCCGGAAGTCGTAGTGCAGGCGGCTCGCATGGTGCTTCTGCACGACGAACGACAACGCGCCGCGGCGCGCGCTGCCGCCGGCTTGCGGCTCCGGCGTCTTCTTGAAGTCGCGCTTGCGGTGGTACGGCGCGAGCGCTTCGGATTCCGTCTGCCTGCCCACTGTCGTCCAGCCTCCTGTGATGTCGGTGCCCTACGCGGCCTTGCGGCGGGTGGCGCCTTTCGCCGGCGCATGCTTGCGGGCCGCCTTCCTGGCGGGCGCCTTGCGCGCCTTGGTCGTTCGAGGGCCGTCCGCATCATCGACGCTTTCGCCCTCTTGCGCACTCGCCGCCTTGCCGCGGTTCTTGCGCAGGCTGCGCTGGAGCAGCGCCGTGAGGTCCACCACATTGCCGCCGCGCCCGCCTTCCATCTCTTCGCCCGCCTCCGGCTGCGTGACCTCCTCGGTCTGGCCGGCTTCGACTTTTTCGTCGATGAGGCGCTTGATCTTCTCGGTGAACGAGTCCTCGAACTCGGCCGCGTCCCAGTCGTCGCTCATGTCCTTGACCAGTTCCTCGGCCATCTTCAGCTCGCGCTCGGTCACGCCGGCCTGCTTCGGGCTTTCGGCCGGCAGGGGCAGGTCCTTCCAGGGCCGGATGTCGGTGCCCCAGCGCAGCAGGTTCAACACCATGCCCGCGCCGATCGGCACCAGCACGGCGAGATGCTCCTTGGTCTGGATCACGACCCGCGCGACGCCGACGCGATTCGCCCGCTTCAACGTGTCGCGAAGCAGCGCATACACCTTGCCGCCGCCGCGGCCGGTCGGCGCGAGGTAGTAGGGCCGATCGAGGTAGACGAAGGGAATGCTGCCGGCCGGCACGAAGCGCTCGATGGACACCGTCTGCGTGGTCTTCGGGTAGGCGGCCTCGATCTCCTCGTTGCTCAGCACCACGTACTGGCCGCTTTCGTACTCGACGCCCTTCACGATCTGCTCGCGCGGGATCTCTCTGCCGGTCTTCTTGTTCACGCGCTTGTAGCCGACCGGGTCCATCGTGCGCTTGTCGAGCCAGTCGAAGTCGATGCCGTGACTCACCGTGGCCGCATAGAGCGCCACCGGGATGTAGACGAGGCCGAAGCTGATCGAACCCTTCCAGAGGACACGCGGCGCGGGGGGTTTGGACTTGGGCATGTAGCGAATCTCCAGCCTGCACCGTAGGTCGCTGGGCGACCCGCCCATGTAGGAGCGCGACGGCGCGAAACGCAGGCCCGGATCGATCGGCTCTTGCCGAGCCGCCTTCGAGACGCGCGCCGTTCGCGTTCTTCTGCATCGCGAGCCCCATCCTGGCGGTCGCGATGGCCTATTGCGGCATTCGCATGCCGCGCGTGCCGGTCGCGGACGCGGGCGCGTCGACCGCGGGCTGACGTGCCGCATCCTCGCGGGGAGGCTCCGGCCTTGTCGATCTCAGCTCGGCGCCGCCCAGGTGCACTTCGCTCTGCGGCCGCGGCAGGTCGATGCCGGCGTCGGTCAGCGCGGTGCGGATGGCTTTCGCCAAGTTGCTGCGCACCACCAGCCAGTTCGCGCCTTCCACGGTCCACGCGCGCAGGCTGATCTGCAGAAGACCGCCGTTGAGGCCCATCAGGATGGCTTCCGGCGCCGGTGAGACCGACACGCCATCGAGCTCGCGCGCGACGCCTTCGAGGAGCGCCATCGTCCGCTCCGCGGGCACTTCCGGCCGTGTGTTCACTTCCAGCTCGAAGCGGCGGCGGGTGCCGCTGAGCGTCCAGTTCACGAGCTTGTCGGCGAGGAGCACGCCGTTGGGGATCACCACGTCCGCGCCCTCGAAGGTGGTGACGATGGTGGCGCGGATGCCGATGTGGCTCACCGTGCCCAGCAGGCCCGCGATGTCCACGACATCGCCCGGACGGATGGGCCGCTCGAACATGAGGATCAGGCCCGCGACGAAGTTCTTCACCACATCCTGCAGGCCGAAGCCGATGCCGACGCCGAGCGCGCCGAACACGATCGCCAGTTGCCCGATCGGAAAGCCCAGCACGCCCAGAGCCATCAGCAGGCCGAAGGTGACGACGAAGTAGTAGGTCAGCGACGAGATGCTGTTGCCGACGCCGCGCGGCAGCGACATCGAGGGCAGCACATCCTTCTGCAGCACCAGCCGGATCACGCGGGCCACCCAGAAGGCCACGAACACGGCGCCGACGAAGGCCACGATGTTGCCCAGGCTCAGAGAGATGGTGCCGAGCGTGAACACGTGATTGAGCGCGCGCGACAGCATGTCCGACAGCGGCCGGTAGATGCGGAACGACTGCAACAGGATCACCACGAACGCCAGCGCCATCAAGGCGCGCCCTAGCTGGGCGCCGGTCTGCGACCACGACCGGCCGCCGTGCGCGGCCTGCGAGGCGTCGTGCCGCACGAAGAGCACCTGTGCGAGAGCCACCACGATGGTCACCGCGGCGTACATGACCAGGCCGAGATAGCTGCTGTCGAGTACCGCCGAGGCCAGCGTCGTGGCAAGCGAGACGTTGCCGAGCAGGTTGGACACCGCCGCCAGGCCGAGCGCCGCCGCGGCCGCGCCGAGCAGGAGGACCATGACCGGCTGCCGGTGCGCCGGCGTCCCGATCGGGACATTGCGGCGCGCACGCACGAAGAGCATCACCACGGTGGCGAGCATCGCGAGGTCCAGCAGCAGCACGAAGCTCCGGTACAGGAATTCGTTGCTCACCGGCAGCGACGCCAGCATGTTCAGCAGATAGAAGCCCGCGCCCAGGTAGGCCCAGGGCCCGACCGCATCCAGCAGCCGCGAGGGGAGCAGCCGCAGCATCGGCGGCCAGGCCAGCAGCATGAACATCTGCTGCCGGACGGCCGGACCCTTGAAGTCGAACAGCACCGCGAACAAGGCGATGAGCACCAGCCACGCAGCCCATGGCCGGCCGAGCGGCTGGACCGACTCCGGCGACACCAGGCCCTCGGCCACCAGGCGGTTGGCTCTTCCGCGCAGCCACAGCAGGAGCGGCAGCAGCGCCACCGCCGCGGCGACGAGCACCCGCAGCAGGTTGACGTTCGCCGCGTCGTGGTCGCGCGCGAGAGCCGACTCGATCGCGAGGCTCTGGCGCAGCCCGATGCGAAAGGGTTCGAGCTCGATGCGCGCGCTGCCCGCGGCCTGCCACAGCGGCAGCGAATCCATCGCGAGCAGACGCCGGTCCTTCTCGTCGATCAGCGCGAGGACGGTCGCCTCCTCCTCGCGCACCTGCCGCGCAAGTTCGCCCGCCATGCGCCCCTGATGCAGGGCCTTGGCGAGCGGGTCGGCAACGATCTTCTCGGCGGCCTCGACCTTCTCGATGAGTTCGTCGATGCGTTCTCGCAATGCCGGCGCGGCAGACTGCGCTTCGCTCGCGGTGGCGCGCCACTCGAGCCGCATCCGGGCGAGGTCTGCCGCATCCTCGGACAACTCGCGCGCGACACGCGCGGCGCGGGTGCGCAGGTCGGCGATCTCGCGCGTGTAGAGCTGCCAGTGGCGATGCAGGCTTTCGAGCCGGCGCACCGGCAGCTCGGCCAGCTTGCGATCGGCGGATTGCTGGGCGAGCTGGCCGATGGACGCCGAATGCCGGGCCAGGCTCGCATCGACCCGCTGGAGCTCTTCGTCCTGCCTGGCGCGCTGCACCGCGAGCTGGATGCGCTGCTCGTCCGCATCGGCGCGCGCGGTGATGTCGGCGGCCGGGATGGGTTCGACCGTGGCGGCCGGGGCTGTGGCGACGACGGGCTCATCGGCGGATGCGGCCCACGATCGCGGACCCGAAAGACACGCCACGCAGGCCACGATGCCGAGGAGGATCGGCAGGATTCCCCTCGGTGCGGGCACAAGTCCATGCATGCGGCGGATTGTGCTCACGAACGCCCGGTTGGCAAGCCGGGCGAACATGCACCGCAAAAGCGCAGCTTCAGCTGCGCTTGGCGACCAGCGTCAGGATGTCGTAGCTGGCAACCAGATCGCCGTCCTGATTGGTCACTTCCACGTCCCAGGCGACCACGCCCTGGCCGACGCCGTTGGCGTCCTTCTTGTTGCGGTCGATCTTGCGCTTGCAGGTCAGGCGCGCGCGGATCGTGTCGCCGATGCCCACCGGCTTGACGAAGCGCAGCGTGTCGAGCCCGTAGTTCGCGAGCACCGGCCCCGGCGCCGGCGAGACGAAGAGGCCCGCCGCCGCCGAGAGCACGAAGTAGCCGTGTGCGATGCGCTTGCCGAACGGGCTTTCCTTGGCCGCGATCTCGTCGAAATGCATGTAGAAGTAGTCGCCCGAGATGCCGCCGAAGGCGACGATGTCGGCCTCGCTGACGGTGCGGCGATGCGTGAGCAGCGAATCGCCGACCGCCAGATCCTCGAAGTGCTTGCGGAACGGATGCACCTCGGATTCGTTGAGCTTCGCGCCGCGCATGTACTCGCCGGTGACCGCGGCGATCATCGTCGGCGAGCCCTGCACCGCGGTGCGCTGCAGGTAGTGCTTGACAGCGCGCAGGCCGCCCAGCTCTTCGCCGCCGCCCGCGCGACCCGGGCCGCCGTGCTTCAGGAAAGGCAGCGGCGAGCCGTGGCCGGTGGATTCGACCGCCGCTTCGCGATCGAGCACCAGCATGCGGCCGTGATGCGCCGCCGCGATCGGGATGGCCTTCGCCGCAGTCGCCGGATCCTTGGTGACCAGCGTGCCGACCAGGCTTCCGCGACCGCGCGCCGCGAGCGCCAGCGCTTCATCGATTCCGTCGTAGGGCATCAGCGTGCTGACGGGGCCGAAGGCCTCGACATCGTGGACCGCGTCGTGGCGCAGCGGATCGCGCGACAGCAGCAAGGTCGGCGAGAAGAACGCGCCTTCGGCTACGCCCTCGCCCTGGGGCGCGAAACCGTCGCGCTCGCCCCAGACCAGCTCGGCACCCTGCATCAGCGTGCGCACGCGCTCGGCGACGTCGGCCTGCTGTGCGTGCGATGCGAGCGCGCCCATGCGTACGCTTTCGAGCGCCGGGTCGCCGACCACCGTCTTCGCAAGACGCGTGCGCAGCCGCTCGGCCACGGCATCGAGATGCTGGCGCGGCACGATCGCGCGGCGGATCGCGGTGCACTTCTGGCCGGACTTGACCGTCATCTCGCGCGCCACTTCCTTGACGAAGAGATCGAACTCCTCATCCTCGGGCGACACGTCGGGCGCCAGGATCGCACAGTTGAGCGAATCGGCCTCGGCGTTGAACGGGATCGACTGCCGCACGATGTTCGGATGCACGCGCAGCTTCGCAGCGGTATCTGCCGAGCCGGTGAAGGTGACCACGTCGGCGCCATCGAGCCGGTCGAGCAGGTCGCCGGTGCTGCCGATGACGAGCTGCAGGCTGCCTTCGGGCAGCAGGCCCGAGCGATGCATGAGCCGCACCAGTGCTTCGGTGAGGTAGCTGGTCGAGGTCGCCGGCTTGCCGATGCACGGCATGCCCGCCAGGAAGCTGGGCGCCCACTTTTCGAGCAGGCCCCACACCGGGAAGTTGAAGGCGTTGATGTGGACGGCGACGCCACGGCGGGGCACCAGGATGTGTGTGCCGGCGAAGCTGCCCTTCTTGCCGAGCGGAATCGGCGGGCCTTCGTGCACGAGGTTGCCCGAGGGCAGCTCGTTGCCGCCGATGCCCGCATAGGCCGCGAGCGTGCCGGCGCCCCCTTCGATGTCGATCCAGCTGTCGGCGCGGGTCGCGCCGGTGTGCGCCGAGATGGCATAGAGCTCTTCCTTGTGCTCCGCGAGGTACTTGGCAAGCGCGCGCAGGCGCTGGGCGCGCTGCTGGAAGTCCATGGCGAGTAGGTTCGCAAGGCCCACGGTGCGCGCGTGGTGCAGCGCCTCGCCGAAGTCGATGGACTCGGCATGCGTGCTCGCGACCGGACGTCCGTTGACGGCACTCTGGAGCACCTGCGCGCCCTGTTGGCCAAGCCAGCGGCCGGCGATGAAGCTCTGAAGGATCTGGGTCATCAATTTCTCCGAAGGAATCAGGCCGCGACGGCATGCTTGTTGCCGAGGCCGAGATAGGTGTCGATGATTCGCCGGTCGTGCAGTAACGCCTGTGCGGGACCGGTGAGCGCGACTGCGCCTGTTTCCAGCACGTAGCCGCGATCGGCGACCTGCAGTGCGGCGCGCGCGTTCTGCTCCACGAGCAGCACCGAGACGCCGTGCGAGCGCAGCGACGAGACGACGTTCAGCACTTCGCGCACGATCAGTGGCGCGAGGCCGAGCGAAGGCTCGTCGAGCATCAGCAGCTTCGGACGCGCCATCAGCGCTCGGCCGATCGCGAGCATCTGCCGCTCGCCGCCCGAGAGCGTGCTCGCGAGTTGCGCGCGGCGCTCCTTCAGGCGCGGGAAGATCGCGAAGACTTCTTCCATGCGCTCGCGCTGGTCGCGCCGACCGGTGCGCCAGCGGTAGAAGCCGCCGAGCAGCAGGTTGTCCTCGACCGGCATCTCGCCGAACAGTTCGCGCCGCTCGGGCACCAGCGCCACGCCGCGCGCGACCATCGCCTCGACGCTCGGCCGCGCGATGCGCTCACCGGCGAGCGTCACGCTGCCGGTGGACGGCAGCAGGCCCATCGCCGCGCACAACAGCGTGGTCTTGCCCGCGCCGTTGGGGCCGATGACGGTGACGATCTCGCCCTCGTCCACACGCAGGGCGACGCTGTGCACCGCCTCGACCGCGCCGTAGGCGACGCTGAAATCCTGGAGTTCAAAAAGTGGGTTCATGTCAGTTCCACCGTGATCATTCGCGGGCGCCCGCGGAACCGGCTCGCCGGGCTGCCGGGTGCGCCCCCGGTGAGGGGGTGCAGAGCCACACGAAGTGGGCGAGGCTGGGAGTGAGCTTCATCCTAGGCTGCCATCGGAACGGGTTCGTCGCTGCCGCCCAGGTAGGCGTCGAGCACACGGGGGTTGACCTGCACTTCGGCAGGCGTGCCTTCGGCGATGACGGTGCCGAACTCCAGCACCGTGATGCGATCGGCGAGGTTCATCACGAACTCCATGTCGTGTTCGACGATGAGGATGCCCAGCCCTTCCGCACGCAGTTGAGAAAGCAGCGTCGCGAGGGCCTGCTTCTCCAGATGGCGAAGACCGGCCGCGGGCTCGTCGAGCAGCAGCGCGGCCGGTTGGCCCGCGAGCGCACGGGCGATCTCGACCACGCGCTGCTGGCCGAGCGCGAGCGACGCGGCGGGCACGTCGGCATAGGCACCAAGGCCACAGCGCTCGATCTGCCGGCGCGCTTCGGCGAGCAGTGCCGCCTCTTCGGCGCGGTCGAGCCGCAGCATCGAGGCGATCCAGCCGTGACGTCCGCGCCGATGCGCGCCGACGGCGACGTTCTCCAGCACGGTGCGGGTGCCGAGCAGGCGCACATGCTGGAAGGTGCGGCCCAGGCCGCGCGCAGCGTAGTCGCGCGAAGGCTTGCCGTTCATCGTCTCGCCGATGAGCCGCACTTCACCTTCGGTCGGGTCGTCGACCCCCGAGATCATGTTGAAGAAGGTGCTCTTGCCCGCGCCGTTGGGGCCGATCAACGCGTGCACCTCGCCGGCCTTCAGCGTCATCGCGACCGCGTTGTTTGCGACGAGGCCGCCGAAGCGCTTGGTGACCTTGTCCGATTCGAGCAGCAGCGTGCCGGCCGGCGGCAGCGTGCGGCCGGCGAGCGATGCGGTCGACTTCGGCGCGCGCACCGGCTCGGGCTTGAGGAAGCGCGACGACCAGCGCGCGAGCGTCGGCCACAGGCCGTCGGCGAAGCGCTGCAGGACGAAGAGCATCAGCAGCCCGAAGACGATCACCTCGAAGTTGCCGCTGGCGCCGAGCAGCTTGGGCAGGATGTCCTGCAGTTGCTCCTTGACCAGCGTGATGAGCGTCGCGCCGAGCACCGCGCCCCACAGGTGACCCGCGCCGCCCACCACCGCCATGAAGAGGTACTCGATGCCGATGTTGAGGTTGAACGGCGTCGGGTTCACGAAGCGCTGCATGTGCGCATAGAGCCAGCCCGACAGCGCCGCGAGCAGTGCCGCGAGCACGAACACCTTGACGCGATAACGCGCCGTGTCGACGCCCATCGATTCGGCCATCACGCGGCCCGACTTGAGCGCACGGATCGCCCGGCCTTCGCGCGAATCGAGCAGGTTGTGCAGCGCCCAGAGCGCGAGCAGCAATGCCGCCCAGATCAGCGGCCCGAGTGCGCGCGGCGATGCGAGCGAGAGGCCCGCGACGGTCAGCGCCGGAAGCCCGGTGATGCCAGTCTGCCCGCCGAGGAACTCGAGGTTGCCGAACAGGAAGTAGAGGCTCAGGCCCCATGCGATCGTGCACAGCGGCAGGTAATGGCCCGAGAGCTTGAGCGTGATCGCGCCGAGCGCCCACGCCACCGCGAAGGTCAGCACGAGGCCGAGCACCAGCCCGACCCACGGCAGCGCGCCCGCCGGCACGAAGCCGCCCAGCGCGGCCGCCGCTGCGGGCGACGTGCAGACCCACGCGGTCGCATACGCGCCGATCGCCACGAACGCAGCCTGACCGAAGGAGGTCATGCCGCCGATGCCGGTGAGCATCACGAGTCCCGCCGCGACCATCGAATAGAGGCCGATGTAGCTGAACATCGTCACGGTGAACTCGGGCAGCCAGGCCCAGCTCAGCGCGAGCGCGGCGATGCAGATGAGGGTGAGGTGGCGGCGGGTCATTCCTCATCCTCCACGTGACGGCTGCGGAGAGACCGCCACCAAAGTACAGGGATGATCAAGGTGAACACGAGCACTTCCTTGAACGCGCTCGCCCAGAACGAAGAGAAGGCTTCGAGCTGCCCCACCAGCAGCGCGCCGAGCACCGCGATGGGATAGCTCGCGAGCCCGCCGACGATCGCCGCGACGAAGCCCTTGAGCCCGATGAGGAAGCCGGTGTCGTAATACACCGTGGTCAGCGGCGCAATGAGCAGGCCGGAGACCGCGCCGATCAGCGCCGCGAGCGCGAAGCTCAGGTCGCCCGACAGGTCGGTCGGGATACCCATGAGGCGCGCGCCGACACGGTTCATCGCGGTGGCGCGCAGCGCCTTGCCGACGATGGAGCGTTCGAAGAAGAGGAACATCAGCACGACCAGCACCGCCGCCACGCCGACCACCACCATCGACTGGCCGGTGATCGCGAGCCCGCCGATGTCGAGCCGCGCTTCGGAGAAAGGCGGCGTGCGCGAGCCTTCGGCGCCGAAGAACAGCAGGCCGAGGCCGACCAGCACGCCGTGCAGCGCCACCGAGACGATCAGCAGGATCAGCACCGTCGCATCCGCCAGCGGCCGGTAGGCCAGGCGATACAGCAGCGGACCGAGCGGCGTGATGAGCACCAGCGCGGTGACCGCCTGCATCGCGAGCGACGTGGATTTCACGCCCAGCACCAGCACGCAGGCGACGAGCGGGAAAGCGATGGTCCAGACGGCCGTGGCCTTCCAGTCCACGGTCGCGCCGCGCTTCCAGCGCCAGCCTTCGACCGCCAGCGTCGCGACGGCGAGGGCCACCAGCAGCCAGAGCGTGGCCGGCGTGCGCCCGGCGTTGAGCGCGGCCATCGACAACGCGCCGAAAGCCACCAGCTCGCCCTGCGGGATGAAGATCACCCGCGTGACGGAAAACACCAGCACCAGCGCCAGCGCCATCAGTCCGTAGACGGCGCCGTTGACGATGCCGTCCTGCCCCAGCAAAAGGGCGATGTCGAAATCCATGTCTGTTCCAGTCAGTCCATCAACCTGCGCGCACCGAAGCACCAAGGCCAGGGATACCGCGGAACCGGCTCAGCCGGGCCGCTGGTATCGCCCCCTGCAAGGGGGTTGGCGTAGCGACACGAAGTGCGCGAAGCCTGGGGGTGGGTCAAGGTGACGGGGGGATGTACTTCCAGGCGCCGTTCTCGATCTTCACCATCACGCGGGCGCGCTGGTCCAGGCCGAGGTGGTCGTTGGGCGTCATGTTGAACACGCCATGTGCGCCGGGCAGTTCCTTGACCTGTTCGAGCGCGTCGCGCAGTGCAGCGCGGAACTCGGGCGTGCCGGGCTGCGCCTTCTTGAGCGCAACCGGAACCGCGGCGGCCATCAGCAGCCCCGTGTCCCAGGCATGCGCGCCGAAGGTCGAGACCGAGCCCTTGCCGTTCGCGGCTTCGTACGCCGACACATAGGCGAGCGCGGACTTCTTCACCGGGTTGCTGGCAGGCAACTGTTCGGCGACCAGCACCGGGCCGGCCGGCAGGAAGGTGCCTTCGACATCCTTGCCGCCCACGCGCAGGAAGTCGGCGTTGGCGACGCCGTGCGTCTGGTAGACCTTGCCGGCGTAGCCGCGCTCCTTGAGGCTCTTCTGCGGCAGCGCGGCGGGCGTGCCCGAACCCGCGACGAGGATCGCGTCGGGCTTGGCGGACATCAGCTTGAGCGTCTGGCCCGTGACCGAGGTGTCGGTGCGCGCATAGCGCTCGTTGCTGACGATCTTCAGCTTCTTGAGGTCGGCCGCCTTGGAGAACTCCTGGAACCAGCCTTCACCGTAGGCGTCGGAGAAACCGATGAAACCCACGGTCTTCACGCCGTTGGACGCCATGTGCTCGGCGATCGCGAGCGACATCATGATGTCGTTCTGCGGCGTCTTGAAGACCCAGCGCTTCTTGGCATCCACCGGCTCGACGATGCGCGCCGAAGCGGCCATCGAGATCACGGGCGTCTGGCTTTCGGCAGCGACGTCGATCATCGCGAGCGAATTCGGCGTGGTGGTCGAGCCGAGGATGATGTCCACCTTGTTCTCGGAGATCAGCTTGCGCGTGTTGTTGACCGCTGCGGTGGTGTCGCTGGCGTCGTCGAGCACGATGTAGTTGATCTTCTGGCCCCCGATGGTCTTGGGCATCAGCGCGATGGTGTTCTTCTCGGGAATGCCCAGCGAAGCCGCCGGCCCGGTGGCCGAGACGGTCACGCCGACGTTGATGTCCGCATGCGCGAGTGCCGACGCCAGCAGCGCCGCGATCACCGCGAGGGGTTTGAGGTGTTTCATGAGCATGTCTCCGTTGTGGTGGTTGATGAAAGAGTGAGCTGACTTCTAGGCGTCTACGTGCACGATGCGCTGCGGGATCTTCACGCCCGGCAGTCCGCCGAGGAAGAGATCGGCCACCACCGGGGCCATGGCGTCGTAGTCGAGTTCGCCGTCCGGGCGCATCCAGATGAACATCCAGTTGATCATGCCGAACAGCAGCATGGTCAGCGGCTTGGCGAGCGCCGCGTCGCGCAGGTCGGGCCGCAGTTCGAGCACCGCGCGCGCGAAGCCCGACACCACCTTGCGCTGCGTGCCGAGCACGCGCTCGCGGTCCTCGGGCTCCATGAACTTCACGTCCTCCGTCAGCACGCGGTGCGCATGGCGCGCACCCGCGTATTCCTGCACGAAGCGGCGGATGAGTTCGCGCAGGTGCGCCTCGGCGTCGAGCTTCTGTGCCTCGACGTCGGTGACGAGCCCTTCGAGTCGCGACACGTGGTTCTCGGCGATGCTGACCAGCAGGCTGTATTTGTCGCGGTAGTAGTGATAGAGCAGGGCCTTGGAAAATCCGCACGCTTCCGCCACCTGGTTCATCGAGGTGGCGGAATAGCCGCGGTTGGCGAAGAGCTGCGCGGCGTTCTCGAGAATCATCTCGCGCTGATCGTCGTAACCGGGTGAGCGTCCACGGGCCATGGAATTCCTTGTTCTAGCGTTCGTCGAACGAGAGGACCACCTTCTCTGTCAATGGATGGGCCTGGCAGGTCAGAACGAAGCCGGCTGCGACCTCGTTCTTGTCGAGCGCAAAGTTTCGCTCCATTCGCACCTCGCCTTCGACGACCTTGGCACGGCAGGTGCCGCATACGCCAGAGGTGCACGAGAACGGCACTTCGAGCCCGGAGGCCGAGGCGCAGTCGAGGATGCTCGGCTGGTCCTTGCGGAACTCGATCTCGCGCTGCAGGCCGTCGCGGATGATGACGATCTTCGCCACTTCGGCATCGCCCGGCTTGGCCTCGTGGATCACCGCGCCCACCGGTGCGCCTTCGGGCGTCGCGACGCCGAAGCGCTCAATGTGGATGCGGTCTTCCGGCACGCCGGCCGCGAGCAGCGCGGCCTCGGCCTCGTCGTTCATCTGGAACGGGCCGCAGATGTAGGCGTGGTCGATGCTGCCGGCGGGCACGACGCTCGCGAAGAACTCGCCGAGCTTCTCGCGGCCCATGCGGCCCATGTTCAGCGGCGCATCGGTCGGCTCGCCGCTGAACACGTGGTGCAGAACGAGGCGGGTCATGTAGCGGTTCTTCAGGTCCTCGAGCTCTTCCTTGAACATCGTGGACTGCAGCTTGCGGTTGCCGTAGATCAGCGTGAAGCGCGAGTGGGGCTCTCGCGCCAGCACCGTCTTCATGATCGACAGGATCGGCGTGATGCCGCTCCCGCCGACGATGCCGACATGGTGGCGCTTCGCCTCGGGCTCGATCGGCACGAAGAAACGGCCCTGCGGCGCCATCACGTTGATGGTGTCGCCGGGCTGGAGCTTCTCGTTGATCCAGTTGGAGAAGGTGCCGCCCTTGACCTTGCGCACGCCGACGCGCAGCTCGCCGTCATCGACGCCGGCGCAGATCGAGTAGGAACGGCGCAGGTCCTGGCCTTCGATCTCCTTGCGCAGGGTGAGGTACTGGCCCTGCGTGAAGCCGAAGACTTCGCGCAGGTCGGTCGGCACGTCGAAGGAAACGATCACCGCTTCGTCGGTGTCCGGTGCGATCTGGCGCACGGTCAATGGATGGAACATGACGCTCATGGGGGTGCTCCGCCGCTTCAGATCGGCTTGAAATGTTCGAAGGGTTCGCGGCAGGCAATGCAGCGATACATGGACTTGCAGGCGGTGGAGCCGAACGCGGAGAGACGCTCCGTGTTCTTGCTCCCGCAACGCGGGCAAATCACCGTGTCGGCCTTGCGGCCGAAGATGCGGATCGGCACCGCGCCATCGGGTGCGGGGCCGGGCGGCGCGATGCCGTATTCGAAGAGCTTGCGGCGGCCTTCGGCGCTGATCCAGTCGGTGGTCCAGGCGGGTGCGCGCTGCAAGGTCACGTAGGCGGGCCCGAGGCCGGCCTTCTCGATCGCGGCGAGCACGTCATGCTCGATGACTTCGGTCGCGGGGCAGCCCGAGTAGGTCGGCGTGAGCACGACTTCGAGCCGGTCGTCGTGCTCGACCACGTCGCGCACGATGCCCAGGTCGCGTACCGACAGCGCCGGCACCTCGGGGTCGAGCACCGTCCCGAGCACGTCCCAGGCCCGTTCGCTGCGCGTCGCCATGGGCGCCTGCGCGTTCACCAGACGCCCCCGGGGTAGGCGCGCTGCAGATACTGCATCTCGGCGAGGATGTAGCCCATGTGCTCGCTGTGCACGCCGCGCTTGCCGGTGCTGCGGAAAGCCGCATCGTCGGGGCGCTGGAGCGTGGCTTCGCCCAGGATGGCGTCCATTTCTTCGAGCCACTTCGCCTGCAGGTCGGTCCAGCGCGGGCCGATGCCTGCGGCGCTCGCGGCCTCGTCGATCGCGTCGGATTCGAAGAGCTCGGGCACGTAGAGCCACAGCTCGCGCAGTGCCTTCTCGATGCGCTGGCGGGCTTCGTCGGTGCTGTCGCCCAGGCGCACGACCCAGTCGGCGGCGTGCTGCTGGTGGTAGCGCGCTTCCTTGACCGCCTTGCCGGCGATCGCTGCGAGTTCGGCGTTGCTCGACTCGTGCAGGCGTTCCCAGAGCAGCTTCATGAGCGTGGCCATCATCGCGTTGCGCACCACGGTGAAGGCGAAGTCGCCGCGCGGCAGCTCGACCATGGTGAGGTTGCGGTAGTCCTTCTCCTGGCGCAGGAAGGCGAGCTGGTCTTCGTCATGCCCTCGGCCTTCGAGCTGGCCCGCGAGCGTGAGCACCGCGCGGGACTGGCCGATGAGGTCGAGCGCCATGTTCGACATGGCGATGTCTTCTTCGAGGATGGGCGCGTGCCCGGACCACTCGGAAATGCGCTGCGCGTGGATCAGGCAGGTGTCGCCGATGCGCAGCAGGTACTGCACGATGGGCTGGAGGTCGACGGCGATGGAGGCTTGCATCTCGCTCACCTCACATGTGGTCCACAGAACCGGGAAGCTTGTAGAACGTCGGGTGGCGGTAGACCTTGTCTTCCATCGGATCGAAGTACATGTCCTTGTCGCCCGGGTCGCTCGCGACGATCTGGTCGGAGCGCACGACCCACACGCTGGTGCCTTCCTGGCGGCGGGTGTAGACGTCGCGGGCCATCTGGATGGCCATCTTCGGGTCGGCGGCGTGCAGGCTGCCGCAGTGCTTGTGGTCGAGGCCGGAGCGGCTGCGGACGAAGACTTCCCACAGCGGCCACTCGGTGGCGGGGGCTGCGGCGTTCGACGGATTCGGGTTGCTCATGGTCGTATTCCTTGGATCGTGGGTCAGGCAGCGAGGGGTTGGGGCTCGGCGCGCTTGGCGGCGTGGGCGAGCGCGGCATCGCGCACCCAGGCGCCGTCGTCCCATGCCTTGACGCGTGCGCCGAGGCGTTCGCGGTTGCACGGGCCGTCGCCGCCGACCACGCGCCAGAACTCGCTCCAGTCGATCGTGCCGTGATCGTAGTGCTGGCGTTCCTCGTTCCACTTGAGGTCGGGGTCGGGCAGCGTGACGCCGAGCACCTTGGCCTGCTCGATGGTGGCGTCGATGAACTTGGCGCGCAGTTCGTCGTTCGAGATGCGCTTGATGCCCCAGCGCATCGACTGTGCGGAGTTGGGCGACTGGTCATCCGGGGGGCCGAACATCATGATCGACGGCCACCACCAGCGGTTGACCGCGTCCTGCACCATCGCCTTCTGCGCCTCGGTGCCGTGCTGCATCATCGTGAGCAGCGCCTCGAAGCCCTGGCGCTGGTGGAAGCTCTCCTCGCGGCAGATGCGGATCATGGCGCGCGCATAGGGTGCATACGAGCAGCGGCAGATCGGCACCTGGTTCATGATCGCGGCGCCGTCGACCAGCCAGCCGATGGTGCCCATGTCGGCCCAGGTGAGCGTCGGGTAGTTGAAGATCGAGCTGTACTTGGCGCGGCCGGTGTGCAGCGCCTCGAGCATCTGGTCGCGCGAGGTGCCGAGCGTTTCGGCGGCCGAGTAGAGATAGAGCCCGTGGCCGGCTTCGTCCTGGATCTTGGCCAGCAGGATCGCCTTGCGCTTGAGCGTCGGCGCGCGCGTGACCCAGTTGCCTTCCGGCAGCATGCCGACGATTTCCGAGTGCGCGTGCTGGCTGATCTGCCGCACCAGCGTCTTGCGGTAGTGGTCGGGCATCCAGTCCTTGGCCTCGATGAAATCGCCCGCGTCGATATGGGCGTCGAAACGCTCCTCGAGCTGCATTTCCTCGGCGGAACGAACGGCCTTCTTGCCGCCCTCGTCCTTGCCCATCGTGTCCATGGCTTGCGTGTACATCGTGATCTCCTTCCTGATGAGAGAGTCAATAACTGGGTTCAGTAGGTGAGCTGCCGGGTCGACTCGAGATGCGTGTCGACCTCGGCCGGCGTCAGCCATTCGCTCTTGCAGCCGAAATCCTTGAAGAGCGTCATCTGGTCATCGTAGTGCGCGGACTTGCGGCCGTCGGGCGCGATGAAGCCGCTCTGGCCCGGCGGCGCGGAAGTGCACATCGACACGCCGCCGGCGCTGAACACCACCTTGTCGTTCTGCGTGCCGCGGTTCATGAAGCTCGGCAGGCCGAGTTGCTCGCCGGCGCCAGCCTGCGGCGCGCCGATGAAGTTGTTCGTCAGGAAGACGTGCTTCGTGACCGGGGTGCGCCACCGGGCGGGGTCGCTGCCGTAGCGGGCGGTGAGCTCGTTCACCGCCTGCGCGAGCGTGCTGCGGATCATCGCGTCCTGGTCGGCGCCGTTGAAGAAGTCGTAGCGCTGCGGCACGCCGGCCTTCGGGCCAAGCAGTGCGTTGTAGAGCAGCTTGGTGCCGTTGCCCGGACGGATGCTGGCCACCTGCGTCGCGCCGGCATAGCCGCCGCCCGCGTAGGCAGCGAACACCTCGGGCGGCAAATCATCCGAGAGCAGTTGCTTGTAGATGATCGGCAGCCAGGTCATCATGACCGTGGTGGCCGGGCTCTGGTAGGTGCCCTGCGCCGACGGGTCGTCGTTCTCCATGTTCCACGCCGCCAGGATCTTCGCGCCGCGTTGCGCGGGATCGCTGTCCGGCAGGCCGCGGGTGGCGCGGACGATGAAAGGCAGCAGATAGCGCGCATTCGTGTCCGCGTAGGCGGTGCTGCGATTGATGGCCCACAGCTCGTCGCCCGTGAGGCGCGGCTTGGATTCGAGGCGGGCGATGAATTCGTTCACGCGGTCCACCACGCTGTAGTTGCCGCCGTCGCTCACGGCACCGGGTGCGGACTGGTTGTTCCAGTTCGCCACATAACCCTGCGCCGGGTTGAGGACCTGCGGGTCCTCGCTGAACGGACGGATGCCGAGCCACTCCATCGAGCCGTCGCCGACCGCAGGCAGCCGCGGGTCCTGCGAAGCGGGCCGGATGGGCAGGCGGCCTGGCGACACGTAGCCGATGTTGCCGTCGGCGTCGGCGTAGTACCAGTTGATGGTGATCGCGACGCGAGAGGCCTGCGCGAGCCACTGCTCCCAGTTCTTCGCCTGCATCGAGTGGATCCAGCCGAGCAGCGATTCGAGCTCGTAGCCGTCCCAGCTGCGCTTCATCGAGTAGGCGGTGTTGTTCGGCAGGTCGAAGTCGGTGACGATGCCGTGCACGGTCGCGTACACGTCGAGCGTCTGGTCGGGCTGGCCCTTGACCTTGATGACCTCGGTGCGCTTGGTCATCGGCCGCATGCTGCCGTTGAAGCTGTACTCGTAGCGGTTCGAAGGATTGAGCCGCTCCTGGTACATGTCGTTGACGTCCAGCGGTCCCGCCGTGGCGCCCCAGGCGATCTTGCCGTTGGTGCCGAACAGGACGACCGGATGCGCGAAGGGCGTATTGCCGGTCACCTCGTAGCCCGCGCCGTGCAGGCCGACCGCGAACACGTAGGAAGGATTGAACCAGTTGAACTGCGGCCCGTTGATGAGCACCGTGCTGCCGTCGGCCGTCTTCTTCGGCCCGGCGATCCACAGGTTGCTCGCGACCGGCCGTTCCCACGGCTCGGCGACGCCGCGCCGCGCGGCATCGACCTCGTTGCGCGAAACGAGCAGTGCCGGCGAAACCGGCGCAAGACGCGCCAGCAGCTCGTTGTCCGGCGTCGCGGGTTCCGCCGCGGCCTGCGCGCGTGCGCCGGTGCGCGGCACGGTGGTGGGCGCGAGCGGGTCCTCGACCCAGCGGATCTGGTCGAACAGGGCGCGTCCGGTCTCATCGCCGCGCGCCTTCTTGAGCTGCTCCAGCAGGCGCAGGTTCGCGACCTCGCTGCTGGTGTTCGAGTAACGGTTGGCCATGGTGCCGACCCAGATCATCGCGACGTCGTAGCCGGTCCAATCGGCCTTCGGCTCGAAGCCGGCGTCGATGAACTGGCGCGGCATCAGCGTGGACGGGCTGGCAAGGACTTCTTTCACGCGTGCGTTGAAGCCTGCGGCGTAGCCGTCGAAGATCGCGCGGTCATCGGCCGAGAGCCTGGCCATCTGCGCACGGATCGACTCGGGCGTGAACGTCGAACGGCTGCCCTTGTCGAGTGCCACGTAGGACGGACCCATGACTTCGGAGACCGTGCCCAGCACAGCACGGCGGGCCATCTCCATCTGGAAGAGTCGGTCTTCGGCGACGACATGGCCGTAGCCATAGAAGAGGCCGTAGGTGTCGTTTGCATAGACGTGCGGCACGCCATAGGTGTCGCGCTTGATCGTGGCGGTACCGCTCGGATGGCCGCCCATGGCGGCGCAGCCGGCGAGCGCGAGCGATGCGCAGAGAAGGGTGAGATTTCGCAGCATGAATCGACTCGTTCCCGCTCAGGCCTTGCGCTCGTCGACCACGCGCCGGGCCTTGCCGGTCAGGGTGCGTTCGATGCTGTCGGGCCGAAGCACCGTGACGGTGGTGCTGATGCCGACCAGCGTCTTGATGCGCTGCTGCAGCCAGCGTGCGATCTCGGCGACCTCCTTCTCGCCCGTCGCCGGGGCCGCCAGCGGCTGCAGTTCGCACTTCACGTGGACCGCATCGAGCAGCCCGTCGCGGCTCACGTTGATCTGGTACTGCCCGGACAGCTTGGCGTGCTGCAGCACGATCTCCTCGATCTGCGTCGGGAACACGTTCACGCCGCGGATGATCAGCATGTCGTCCGAGCGGCCGACGATCTTGCCCATGCGGCGGAACGCGCGTGCCGTGGGCGCCAGCAGGCGCGTGAGGTCGCGCGTGCGGTAGCGGATGATCGGCAGCGCTTCCTTGGAGAGCGAGGTGAAGACCAGTTCGCCTTCCGAACCATCGGGCAGCACTTCGCCGGTCTCGGGGTCGATGATCTCGGGATAGAAGTGGTCTTCCCAGATCACCGGGCCGTCCTTGGTCTCGATGCATTCGCTGGCGACGCCCGGGCCCATCACTTCCGACAGGCCGTAGATGTCGACCGCGTCGATGCCGGCCTTGTTCTCGATCTCGTGGCGCATCGCCTCGGTCCAGGGCTCGGCCCCGAAGATGCCGACCTTGAGCGAGCTTTCTCGCGGGTCCAGCCCCTGGCGCACGAACTCTTCCACGATCACCTGCATGTAGCTCGGCGTGACCATGATGATGTCGGGCTTGAAGTCGCGGATGAGCTGCACCTGCTTCTCGGTCTGCCCGCCCGACATCGGGATGACGGTGCAGCCGAGCTTCTCCGCGCCGTAGTGCGCGCCGAGACCACCGGTGAAAAGGCCGTAGCCGTAGGCCACATGCAGGATGTCGCCCGCGCGGCCGCCGGCGGCGCGGATGGAGCGCGCGACGAGCGTGGCCCAGGTGTCGATGTCGTTCTTCGTGTAGCCGACGACCGTGGGCTTGCCCGTGGTGCCCGACGACGCATGGATGCGCGACACCTGCTCGCGCGGCACCGCGAAGAGGCCGAAGGGATAGTTGTCGCGCAGGTCCTTCTTGGTGGTGAAGGGAAACTTCGACAGGTCGCTGAGCTGCTTCAGGTCGCTCGGGTGCACGCCCTTCTCGTCGAAGGCCTTCTTGTAGTGCGGCACGTTGTCGTAGGCGTGCTGGAGCGTCCAGCGCAGGCGCTGGAGCTGCAGCGACTGGATCTCGTCGCGGCTCGCGGTTTCGATGGCTTCGAGTTCGCCGGGGCGGGGCTGCTTCACGGGCATGGATGTCTCCTCGGGCTGGCTTACGCGGTGAAGACCGGCTTGCCTTTGATGGTGTAGGAGCGACCGCGGAAGACCGCGATGCGCTCGTTGCGCTGGTTGGTGATGTCGCAGTCGTAGACGCCGGTGCGGCCGGCCTTCGACACTTCGAAGGCGCGCGCGGTGAGCACGTCGCCTTCGCGGCCCGGCGCCATCAGGTCCACCGAGAAGCCCGAGGCCACGGTGAGTTCGTTGTACGAGTTGCAGGCGTAGGCGAAGGCGGTGTCGGCCAACGTGGCGATCAGGCCGCCGTGGCAGATGTCGTGGCCGTTGAGCATGTTCTCGCGCACGGTCATCGTGACGGTCGCCTTGCCGGGCGTGGTTTCGGTGACTTCCATGCCGAGGCCTCGGGCCGCGCGGTCGTTGGCGAACATGCGTTCGCGAACGAGGTCGGCGATCTGCTGCGGGGTGCGTTCGGAGTGAGGTGTGGACATATCAGTTTTCGATGGCGCCGCATGGCCGAGGCCAGGAACCCCGCGGAACCGGCTTTGCCGGGCCGCCGGGGTTGCCCCCGGAGAGGGGGTGTCCGAGCCACACGCAGTGGGCGAGGCTGGGGGTGAGCTTCATTTCAGCGGTCGGTGAACTGGGGAGCGCGCTTCGCGCCGAACGCGGCCACGCCTTCGAGGTAATCGTGGGCGCGGCCCAGTTCGGCTTGCAGCGCAGCTTCGTGGTCGAGCGCCTGGTCGAGCGTGAAGTGCTGCGCGGCATCGACCGCGGCGCGGGTGGCGGCCAGCGCCTTCACCGGCATGGCGGCGAGGCGCTCGGCGAGCTTGCGGGCTTCGTCGGCGAGCGCGGCGTCTTCGACGCACTTCCAGATGAGGCCGACACGTTCGGCTTCCGCCGCGCCGAGCTTGTCGCCGAGCATCGCCAAGCCCAGCGCGCGGGCGCGGCCGACGATGCGCGGCAGCAGCCAGGTGCCGCCGGTGTCGGGCACGAGGCCGATCTTCGCGAACGCCTGGATGAAGCTCGCCGACTGCGCGGCCAGCACGAGATCGCAATTCAGCGCGAGGTTCGCACCCGCGCCGGCCGCCACGCCGTTGACTGCGGCGATCACCGGCACCGGCATCGACTTGAGGCGCTTGACCAGCGGCGTGTAGTGCAGCGCGATCGCGCGGCTCAGGTCCTTGGGCGGCTCGCCGGCGGGCGACGGCGCGACCATCGGGTCGGCCAGGTCCTGTCCGGCGCAGAAGCCGCGGCCGGCGCCGGTGAGGATCACGCAGCGCACGGCGGCATCCGCTGCGGCCGCATCGAGCGCCGCGCGAAGCTGCTCGTGCATGGCGCCGTTGAAGCTGTTGAGCGCGGCGGGCCGGTTGAGCGTGAGCGTCAGAACCGGGCCGTCCTGCGAGGCGAGGACGAGTGCATCAGACAAGCTGTGTCTCCAGACGTGGGAACGGGATCGGGGTGCCGGGCGGGTGTTGATCTGCGTCAAAAGTATTGTTGACCGACCGGTCGGTGAATCATAAGATCGTCATCAATCCTGACGCAAGTCAAACTTGCAGAGGGTTTACCCCTAGCCCAGAAACCACCCGGAATCCCACCGGGAAAAGGAGACAGCCTTGCCCTGCTATTCCATCGAAGGCGTGGTGCCGGTCATCGACCCGAGCGCCTACGTGCACCCCACCGCCGTGCTGATCGGCGACGTGATCGTCGGGCCCGACTGCTATGTCGGCCCCTGCGCCGTGCTGCGCGGCGACTTCGGCCGCATCGAGCTCAAGCGCGGCTCCAACCTGCAGGACACCTGCGTGATCCACGGCTTTCCGCAGCAGGACACCGTGGTGGAAGAAAACGGCCACATCGGCCATGGCGCCGTGCTGCACAGCTGCATCGTGCGGCGCGATGCGCTGGTGGGCATGAACGCGGTCGTCATGGACGAAGCCGAGGTCGGCGAAGCGACCATCCTCGCGGCCTGCGCCTTCGTTCCGGCCGGCAAGAAGATCCCGCCGAGATCGCTCGCCGCAGGCATCCCAGCGAAGGTGATCCGCGAACTGACGGACCAGGAAGTCGCGTGGAAGCTCGAAGGCACGAAGACCTATCAAGACCTCACGAAGCGCAGCCTCGCGAGCATGAAGGAGGTCACGGCACTCCCCGCGGTCGAGGCTAACCGGCCGCGCGTGCAGGCGCCGGACGTGAAGCCGCTGATCGCGACCAAGCGCGGCTGAGCCCCCGCCGTTCGGCGCAAATCGGGTTTGCCCGGGTAGGCGCTGCCAACCGCCAGCCCTTACCGTTGCGCCCTTCTGGAGGGGACAAGACCATGATGCTCAAGGCCGGCTTGGTGGCGGGGTGTGTTGCGCTTCTTTCTCAGACGCCCTGCTGGGCGCTCGGACGCGCGGACGTCATGCGCGACACGCAGTTCGGGAAAGTCGTCGGCATCGACGACTCGGATCGCACGGGGACGCTGGCGTGGAAGGGCGTGCCCTTCGCGAAGCCACCCGTCGGTGACCTGCGCTGGAAAGCGCCGGTCGATCCGGAAGCCTGGCATCGGCCCTTGGCCACCCAGCAGTTCGCCAATGCGTGCGCCCAATATGGGCGCATCTACGGCCCCGGCGCCAACAACCGCTACGACGCGACGATCGGCACCACGCTGAACCAGGCGGTCGGCAGCGAGGACTGCCTGTACCTGAACATCTGGCGTCCGGCGAAGACCGAGCGCAAGGGCGGCAACGGGGACGACAACCCGGGCCAGGGCAACGACAAGGGCGAAGACCTTCCGGTGATCGTCTTCGTCCACGGCGGCAGCGATGTGTCGGGCTACACCGCGGACCCGGTCTACGACGGCGCGGCGCTCGCCAGGGCCGCGAACGCCGTCGTCGTGACGGTGAACTACCGGCTCGGCATCTTCGGCTTCCTCGATCTGCCGCAGCTCAAGGCGGGCACCGGCGGCGTGGGCGACTCGGGCAACTTTGCGCTGCTCGACATCGTGAAGGCGCTCGAATTCGTGCGCGGCAACATCGATGCGTTCGGGGGCGACCCGCGCAACGTCACCTTGATGGGCCAATCGGCTGGCGCCATCAATGTCTATGCACTGCAGACCTCGCCGCTGGTGACCAACGCGCGTCAGCCGCTCTTTCACCGGCTGGTGCCACTCAGTGGCGGTATCTCGCTGGCGTCCAATCTGCCGCCGGGGCGCATCCCGACGCTCAACCCGAAATCGACCTACGCCGCACAGGGCAGCGCGTTGCTCACCCAACAGATCATCGCGGATGGCCTGGCCAGCGATGCCGCATCCGCCGCCGCCTACGCGGCAAGCCAGACGCCCGCGCAGATCGCGGCCTATCTGCGCTCGAAGAGTCCGGCCGCGCTGTTCAGCACGCTGCTGACCCGACTCGCGCCGCTCGGGCTGGCGGGCTCCGGCCCGATTCCCGACGGCATCGTGCTGCCGGTCGACCCGATCGCCGCCATCCAGGCCGGCAACTACCTGCGGGTGCCCGTGCTGGCAGGGAACACCCGCGACGAGGCCAAGCTGTTCCCCTCCTTCCTCGCGCTGTCACCTGCACTCGGCGGCGTGAGCGGCCGGCTGGTGAGCGATGCCGTGCTCTTCTCGACGCAGTTCGGCTACAACCCCGACGCGCCGCCGACGATCACGATCGGGCAGTGGATTCCCTCGGTCTATCTTCCGGTGACCACGCCGGTCACCGGCTTCAACGCGAAGACGGACCTGCTCAACCAGATCTTCTTCATCGCGAGCCGCGACAACGTCCTCAACGCGCTCAAGGCGCAGCAGAACGAGGTCTGGTACTACCGCTTCGACTGGGACGAGGAACCGGCGCCCTGGAACGACATCTACGGCGCAGCACATGCGTTCGACCTCGCCTTCATCTTCGGCAACTTCGGGCCTTCGCTGTTCTCGAACATCGCGAATTCGACGGCCAACAAGCCGGGCCGCCTGGACCTGTCCGACGCGATGATGAAGAGCCTCGGCGCCTTTGCGCGGCGAGGCGACCCCAATGCACCGGCGGCACTCGGCGTGACCTGGCAGCCCTGGCCGTCGACGCTCCTCTTCGACGCCACGCCGGCGCACAAGGCCATTTCGGTCCAGTGAAGGCGACGTGCGGGACTATCGCGACTATCGGGGCTGCTGCGTCAGATCCCGATCACTGTTCACCGCAAAGTAGAACCACTCCGTCCCCGGCAACGCTTCCGCATTCGGGAACACGATGAACCCGTCGCGTTCCGAGTGCAGCACGCTGCCGTCCTCGCGCACCGCGATCGGGTCGCCGCGCGAGACCGGGTCGAAGGTGGCCCACTCGCGCACGAACTGGTCTTCTTCGTGGAAGCGGTCGACCACGCTGACCAGCCGCAGCAGCGAAGGCTTCGGCGGCGGCAACGCACCCGGTTCCGGCGCGATCATGCCGAGCAGGCGCAGCGCCGAAAGAATCGCCTCATAGGCCACGCCGGGCGCCGCGGGGTCCTCGTGCTGCCCGCATTCGAGCGTGACACCGTAGCCGCCGCGGCTTCGCATGTATTCGTTGGTGCCCTTCCCGAAAGCCACTTGCACCGGATCGACCGGCTTGCCGCCCGCGCGCTGCGCGACACCGGCGGCATAGATGTCGAGCCAGCCTTCGACGACGCGCGGCGTGCGCAGGTGCAGAGCGAGCTGGCCCTCCTCGAAGGCGCGCGCGAAGGGTTCGAGCGTGCCGGTGTTGTCGCGCGGTCCGATCATCGCGAAAGCCTCGCCCGCGCTCTGGAACGAGTGCAGGTCGAGAAGCACCTCGTGCCGGTCGAGCAGCGGACACAGCAGGTTGGTGATGCGCGCTTCGTAATCGGCCGGCTCCATGCCCGGCGCCGAAGGTTCGAAGAGGCGATTGAGGTTGCGCTCTCCTTCGCGGCGTCCACGCCGCCGGGCGAGAGGATTCGCGACCGGCACCATCGTGAGCTGACCGCGCAGCAGCCGCAGCCTGCCGTCATCGAGTTCGGCCACGGCGCGCTCGATGCCCGCGGTGCCGCAGGTTTCGTCGCCATGCACGCCGCCGAGCACGATGAACTTCGGCCCGGGCTCGATCGCGGCGTACGCGTGGATGCGGAGCGTGTCGCTGGCGGTCAGTGCGGCGGTCGAAACGGTCATGAGCCGGCCATCCTACAGGGCGGCGAAGGCAGCTCCTACCGTGTTTCCCGCCATGGCGTGAGACAAACGCCGCAATGGACAAGAAGCAACCGCATCACCACCCGCAAGGATGCCGACGAGGTCGACAAGGGGAAGCTCAAGCCTTGAGCGAGGCCTCGAGCTGACCACGCATCGCGGTGATCACGCTCTTGTAATCCTTGGCATTGAAGATCGCGCTGCCGGCCACGAAGGTGTCGGCGCCGGCACTCGCCACGCGCGCGATGTTGTCGGTCTTGATGCCGCCGTCGACTTCGAGGCGGATGTCGCGGCCCGCCTGGTCGATGCGCTTGCGCGCGAGTTCGATCTTGCGCAGCGCGGAGTCGATGAAGCTCTGGCCGCCGAAACCGGGGTTGACGCTCATGATCAGGATCAGGTCGATCTCGTCGATCACCCAGTCGAGTGCCTCCAGCCCCGCGCCGGGGTTGAACACCAGCCCCGCCTTGCAGCCGGCAGCCTTGATCGCCTGGATGCTGCGGTGCATGTGCGGCGACGCGTCCGGATGGAAGCTGATGTAGTCGGCGCCGGCCTGCGCAAAGGCTGCGGCGAGCGCATCGACGGGCTCGATCATCAGGTGCACGTCGATCGGCACCGCCGTGCCGTCCGCCGTCCTGGCGTGCGGCTTGAGCGCCTGGCAGACCATGGGGCCGAAGGTCAGGTTCGGCACGTAATGGTTGTCCATCACGTCGAAATGGATCCAGTCGGCGCCGGCGGCGATGACGTCGCTCACTTCGGCGCCGAGGCGCGCGAAATCGGCCGAAAGAATGGAAGGGGCGATGCGGAAGGGGCTGCTCATGGGGGCGAATTGTCGCAGCGATGTAGGATGTCCGGGATGTCCAGCTTCCCGATGACCGTGCAGGTCGAACCCCGATTCCTGCCCGACCAGTCTTCGCCCGAAGACGGCGTGTTCACCTTTGCTTACGCGGTGACGATCACCAACAACGGTGACCGGGCGGCGCAGGTCATTGCACGCCACTGGTTCATCCAGGATGCGGCCGGCCATACGCAGGAAGTCGCCGGGCTCGGCGTGATCGGGCAGCAGCCGCTGCTCGCACCCGGCGAGACCTTCCACTACACCAGCGGCTGCCGGCTGCAGGCATCGACCGGTACGATGCGCGGGAGCTTTTTCATCGTGACGGAACGGGCGGAGCGCTTCGACGTGCCCATTCCCATGTTCGTGCTGGAAGCCGATGCGGGCGGAGGCATTCCTTCGTCGCGGGTGCTCCACTAGACCACTTTGCCCATCCCCAGGCTCGCCCACTTCGTGTGGCTCGGGCGGAGTATTGCGAATGAGTTCTTTCTTTCCCAGTGACCTGCTGGGTTTCTGGGCCGACTGGGTCCGGCCTTCCGCAGGTCTCCCGACGGTGCTGTGGGCCCTGCTGCTGGCCGCCGCGGCCGCGGCCGGGCACCTCGTGCAACGCTATGTCGGCATGCCGAAGGTGATCGGCTATTCGATCGTCGGCACCGTCGTCGGCCTCGCGGGCTTCGAAGGCGTGATCTGGCCCTTGCAGGGCACCAGCCTGTTCCTCGTCGAGCTCGGCGTCGCGATCGTGCTGTTCGAGGCGGGCGGCCGGCTGCCCCTGCGCTGGTTCCGCCACAACCCGATGATCCTCGTGCAGAGCCTGCTCGAAGCGAGCCTGACCTACTTCGGCGTCTTCTGGATCCTGCACTGGCTCGACGTCCCCGACCCGGTGGCGAATCCGATCGCCCTGATCTCGATCGTCGCCTCGCCCGCGGTACTGATGCGCGTCATCATCGACACGCGCGCCTCGGGCCCGGTGACCGAGCGCGCGATGACACTCGCGACGCTCAACACCTTCTATGCGCTGGCGCTCGGCTATGCGCAGGCGGGGCTGATCGAGCACGCGCCGCTCGGACTCATCCAGAAGCTGCAGCCGGTGCTGGTGGTGCTGGGCATGTCCTTCGTGGTGGGCGCGCTGATGGCGCTGTCGCTGCGTTCGGCGCTGCGCGTGATGAGCCCGACCAGCGAGAACACCTCCATCCTGCTGCTTGCGATCATCGCCGCGGGTGCTGCGCTGGCAGCGCACTTCGGCGGCTCCGCGCCGCTCGCCGCACTCATCGGCGGCGTACTGCTGAAGGCGCTCAATCCCAAGCCCTGGACGTGGCCGCGCCAGCTCGGCACCGCCGCCACGCTGATCACGATGATGATGTTCGTGCTCGTCTCCATCGTGGCCGCGCAGGCCGACTGGAGCCTTCCGGTCGCGAGCATGGTGCTCGCGATGATCGGCGTGCGCGGTTTCGCCAAGATCGCGGGCGTGGCGATCGCCAACCCGGGCAGCGGCGCGAGCTGGAAGCAGGCCTTCTGGGTCGGCTGCGCGATGTCGCCGCTGTCGTCGATCGCCCTCTTGATCGCGTCGGCATTCGTGACCGCCTCGCCGCTGCTGGGTGCGATGATCACGCAGGTCACGCTGCCGGCCATCCTGCTGATGGAAGTGCTCGGCGCGGTGATCGCGACGATCGCCATCCACGGCGCTGGCGAAAGTTCCACGCCCTGGTTCCCCGAAGCCTTCCGCGCCGTGGAGGACACGCAACGATGAGCGCAGCGCCGGACCGCTCCAAGCAAGCTCGCACTCCCTCGGGGGGCCGCGAGGACATGCAGTGCCGAGTGTGGGGGCCTGTATGAGCCTGCGTGCGCCGCCGCCCACGCCTTCGAACGCCGACGAGATGCCCAACACGCCCGCGAGCCGCGTGGTGCACATGGAGCGTTTCAACAAGTCGGTCGCCCTCTCGCTGGGCGTCGAGGTCGAGCTGCAACTCGTCAACACGCACGACTACGATCTCGCGCCCTACGCCGAGGACATGCTGCGCCTCATGGCGCAGACGCCGCTGCCCGGCAGCGTGGTGCCGGAGATGACCTCCAGCATGATCGAGATCTCCACCGGCGTGTGCCATTCCGTGCAGGACGTGCTGGACCAGCTCACGCCGATTCGCGACGCGCTGGTGCGCAATGCCGACAAGCTCAACATCGCGGTGGTCGGCGGCGGCACGCATGCCTTCCAGCAGTGGCACGAGCGGCGCATCTACGACAAGCCGCGCTTTCGCGAGCTGTCGGAGCTCTACGGCTACCTCTCGAAGCAGTTCACCATCTTCGGCCAGCACGTGCACATCGGCTGCCCCGACGCTGACGCGGCCCTCTTGATGCTGCATCGCATGTCGCGCTACATCCCGCACTTCATTGCGCTGTCGGCGTCCTCGCCCTTCGTGCAGGGGCAGGACACGCAGTTCGACTCGGCGCGGCTCAACTCGGTGTTCGCGTTTCCGCTCTCGGGCCGGGCGCCGTTCACGCTGTCGTGGAAGGAGTTCGAGAACTACTTCATGCGCATGACGCGGACCGGCGTGGTGCGCAGCATGAAGGACTTCTACTGGGACATCCGCCCGAAGCCCGAGTTCGGCACCATCGAGATCCGCGTCTTCGACACGCCGCTGACCGTAGAACGCGCGGCCGCGCTCGCGGGCTACGTGCAGTCGCTTGCCGCGTGGTTCCTGCAGGAGCAGCCTTTCACGCCGGTCGAGGACGACTACCTCGTCTACACCTACAACCGCTTCCAGGCCTGCCGCTTCGGGCTCGATGCGGTGTACGTCGACCCGGCGAGCGGCGAGCACATGCCGCTGCGCGACCATATCCTGATGACCATGACCCAGCTCGAATGGCACAGCGAGGCACTCAACGCGACGAAGGCGCTGGCCGGGCTGCGCACCAGCGTCGAAGCCAACCGCAACGATGCGCGCTGGCTGCGGGAGCGCCAGGGCAAGGAAAAGCTGCTGGCCGAGACGGTGCGGCAGTCGGCGCTCCGGTTCCGCGGTGCAGTATGAGGTCGACATGAGCACCGGCGAATTCGACCTCATCGCGCGCTACTTCACGCGCCCCGTCAAGCGCTCGCCGCTGGGCGTGGGCGACGACTGCGCACTGCTGGCGCCGGCCGCGGGCATGCAGCTCGCCGTGTCCTCCGACATGCTGGTGGAGGGCCGGCACTTTCTCTCGACGGTCGACGCCGAGCGGCTCGGCCACAAGTCGCTGGCGGTCAATCTCAGCGATCTCGCGGCCTGCGGCGCGAAGCCGCTCGCGTTCACGCTCGCGCTGGCGCTGCCGTCGGTCGACGAAGACTGGCTCTCCGGCTTTTCGCGCGGCCTCTTCGCGCTGGCGCATCTGCATGGCTGCGAACTGGTCGGCGGCGACACGACGCGCGGGCCGCTCAACATCTGCATCACGGTGTTCGGCGAAGTGCCCGCCGGCAACGCGCTGCTGCGCTCCGGAGCGAAGGTCGGCGACGACGTCTGGGTCAGCGGCACGCTCGGCGATGCGCGGCTGGCGCTCGAAGTGTTCCGCGGCACGCTGTCCTTGCCGGGCGAACTCTTCGAGCGGGCGCGCGCCCGCATGGAACTGCCGACGCCGCGCGTGGCGCTCGGGCAGGCGCTGCGCGGCATCGCGTCCGCGGCGGTCGACGTCAGCGACGGGCTGGTCGGCGATCTCGGCCACATCCTCGACGCCAGCGGCGTCGGCGCGACGCTCGATGCGGATGCGGCCGCAGGCCTGGTCGGGATCGACGAGTCCACGCACGACCTCGGCATCGAGACATTGCGCGCCTGCGCACTGGCCGGCGGCGACGACTACGAACTCGCGTTCACCGCACCGCCCTCGGCGCGGGAAGCGGTCGCGCAGTCCGGTCGCGCCGCCTCGGTGCATGTCACGCGCATCGGCCGCATCGAGGCGGAAGCAGGGTTGCGTCTCGTCGATGGGCTGGGCCAGCCGATCGCGCGGCAATACGCCTCGTTCGACCACTTCAAGTAACGGGCCGGCGCCCGACGGCGCGCCATCAGGCCCGCTTCAGACCGGCGTCGGGCGTGGCCTCGAGCATGGCGAAGGACGAATCCAGCTCGACATCGTTGAGCACGCACACCAGCCCGTGATAGAGCTGGTTCGGCGACACCGGCTTGTGCAGCAGCGGCACGCCGCTCGCGCGCGCCTCGCGCAGCCGCTGCGGCGCGGTGTCGCCGGTGATGAGCAGCGCCGGCAACTGCAGGCCGAATTCCGCGCGCAGCGCCGCGATCGCCTCCGCGCCGGTGCGCAGCTCGCGCAGGCGGTAGTCGCTGATGACGAGCCCCGGCGGACGCAGCCGCGCGAGCGCGAGCGCCTCCTCGATCGAGTCGGCCACGTCGCATTCGCAGCCCCACGCGGTCAGCAGCTGGCGCATGCCGGCGCGGATCGCATCGTCGTCGTCGATGACGAGCACGCGCACGTCGAAGACGCTCGAATGGCCCGGGATGACCTCGACGCCGCTGCTGACCACGCCCATCTGCGCCGTCGGGAGCGCGAGCCGGAAGCAACTCCCGCGCCCCGGCCTCGAAGCGAGCACCAGCGTGGTGCCGAGCGCCCGCGCGAGGCCCTGCGCGATCGCGAGCCCCAGCCCAAGGCCCTTGCGGCGGTCGCGCTCCGCATTGCCGAGCTGGTGGAACTCGCGAAAGATGTCCTCGTGCTGCGAGGCATCGATGCCGATGCCGGTGTCCCAGACCTCGATCACCGCGCGGCCGCCCCGCTCGCGGCAGGCCACGAGCACCCCGCCGCGCTCGGTGTAGCGAATCGCGTTCGACACCAGGTTGCGCAGGATCAGCGCGACCAGCGCCGGATCGGAGCGCACCGCCACATGGGTTTCGCGCGAGCGGTAGACGATGCCCTTCGCGTCCGCCTGCGGCGCGAGCTCGTTCTCGATCTTGTTGAGCAGCGGCTGCAGCGGAAAGACCTGCATCTGCGGCTCGACCACGCCGGCCTCGATGCGCGAGAAGTCGAGCAGCGTGTCGAGCATTTCCGCCGAGGCCTGCCAGGTGGCGCGCGCATTGGCCAGGGCGTCGTATTGCGAGGCGGTGAGCTTGCTACGCGCGAGCACCTCGAGGAACAAGCCCTGCGCATGGATCGGCTGGCGCAGGTCGTGGCTCGCCGCCGCGAGGAACTTGGACTTGGCGAGGTTCGCCTGCTCGGCCTGCTGGTGCGCCGCCTGCGCATGCCCGGTCTCGACGCGCAGGCGCTCGATCAGCTCGACGTTCTCGAAGCGCAGCTTGATCGCCGCCAGCGCCGCCTTGGCGCTGTTGCGCGCCTGGCCGAGCAGGGTCACGACGTAGAGAAAACCGGCCACACCGAGCGCGTTGTAGGCCGGATCGTCGAGCGTCCAGAGCTTGGCGGCAAGCACCGCGAGTTCGGTCGAGCCGAACACGATGAACACCGGCAGCACCGGCGCCAGCGACGACATCGAGCTGCCGGCCACGCCCGCGAGCACCGCGACCACCAGCACGCTGCCGGCCATCGTCGTCGTGCCGAGCGCGGCCCAGCCGAGTGCGCCCCAGATCGCACCATCGACCGCATTGAGCGACATTTGCTGCCACACGAGCCCGCGCGCGCGGTCGGGCGGGATCTCCATGGCCAGCATGCGCCGCGCCTCGCGCGCGCACCAGAGCTTGCTCAGGATCACCATGCCGGCCCACACGCGCAGCCCGGTCGCATTGCTTTCGTTCGACAGCACCCACACCAGCAGCAGCGCCACGAGGATGGTGGGCACCACCGAGCTGCCGACGTTGCCCAGCAGCAGGCGCAACTGCTCCACCAGCGTGCGCCCTTCGGCGAGCCGCAGCGGATTGCGCATCAGGAGACCAGCCCCCGGCGCCGTGCCGCGAAGCCCGCTTCCGAGCGGCTCGACACCTCCAGCGCCGCGAGCACGGCCTGCACATGGCCGCGCACCGTGTTCTCCGAGAGATTGAGACGCCGGCCGATCACCTTGTTCGACAGCCCCTGACACAGCAGGTCGAGCACTTCGAACTGGCGCGGCGTCAACAACTGCCGGGGCGGCTCGCCGCCGGTCGGCTGCGCATCCGCCCGCGCGGGTGTTTCGACTTCCTGCCCGCGCCGCAGCTTCTCGATGACGGCAAGGATGTTGTCCGCCGTCTCGGCCTTGGAGACGAAGGCCGCCGCGCCGCGATCCAGCGCCAGACGCACGCTCTGCGGCGTGGCGTCCGAAGAGAGGATGACCACCGGCGCTTCGGGCCACTTGCGCCTGACGAGCGCGATGCCTTCCAGGCCGTTCAGGCCGTGCAGCTGGATGTCCAGCAGCACCAGCCCCGGATCGGCCAACCCGGTCTTCATCGCCTCTTCCAGCGACCCGGCCTCGGCCACTTCGACATCGGGAATCCCGGATGTGAGCACCATCCGCAAGCCGCAGCGGAACATGGCGTGGTCGTCGATGAGAAGAATCTTGGCCGGCAGCATGAACCGCGCATTCTGCGCGAAGTCCGGATGGTCCAAATGGACTATTTACCGCCCGCGCCGGCGTGCCGATGATTGCCCTGCCATGAAGCCCGTGCTCGCGATCCGCCGTGTCGAACCCGACGCCTACTCCTACCGCATCAGCGATCAGGAAGCCGGCGGCACGTTCGCATCGATCGAGCACTGCCTGGTCGATGCCGCAGCCTCGCTCGGCCACTACTTCACGAGCGTGGAGCTGAACCTCGAAGGCCTGTTCCTCGGCGCCTGCGCCCTCGACGCCCTGCGCCGCGCGCCCAGGGCGGTCGCCCAGCGCATCGAGCAGCACTTCCAGCCGGCCTGACCCCACCCGCTGGCAGGGGGCGGCGCAGATGCGCGACACTGTCGCCCTCATGTCCGCTGCTTCTCCTTCCGGCACCACCTCCGACTTTGCGCCGCGACGCGCCACGGTGCGATTCATGTTCGCGCATCCCGCGCACCTCATCGCCCTGGGCTTCGGCTCGGGCCTTCCGCGCCGCGCGCCGGGCACCATCGGCACGCTGTGGGCGTGGGCGGCCTATCTCGTCATGCACCTGTGGCTGTCCAGCGCGACGATCGGCTGGGTGATCCTCGCGTCGCTGCCGATCGGCTGGTGGGCCTGTACGGTGACCGCGCGCCACATGAACGTGGCCGACCCCGGCAGCATCGTGTGGGACGAGGTCGTCGCGTTCTGGATCGTGCTCTGGCTCGTGATGCCGGCCGGGCTGCCGATGCAGATCCTCGCCTTCGCGCTCTTCCGCTTGTTCGACGCGGTCAAGCGCGGCCCCGTGGGCTGGGCCGACCAGCTCTTCAAGCAGAAGGACGCCACGCCGGAAACGATGCGCTGGCACACGGCCGGGTTCGGCATCATCTTCGACGACCTGGTGGCCGCGTTCTGCACGCTGCTGGTGATAGCCGCCGTCCGTGCAGCATGGTGAACACGATGACCCACAGACCCGCCCTTTCCGACCTCGACACGCCCGCACTGGTGCTGGCGCTTGCCGATGTGCTGCAGCGAAAGCACTGGATGATGGCCACCGCCGAAAGCTGCACCGGCGGCCTCATCGCCGGTGCGTGCACCGACCTGTCAGGCTCCAGCAACTGGTTCGAGCGCGGCTTGGTGACCTATTCGAACGAGGCCAAGACCGAACTGCTCGGCGTCGATGCGGCACTGATCGAGGCCCACGGCGCGGTGAGCGAGGAAGTCGCGCGCGCCATGGCACAAGGCGCGGTCGCGCATTCGAGGGCGCAGGTCGCGGTGGCCGTCACCGGCGTGGCCGGCCCCACGGGCGGTTCGCCCGAAAAGCCGGTGGGCACGGTGTGGTTCGGCTGGTCGGCGAACGGCCAGGTGCGCACCGAGCGCCGCCGCTTCGACGGCGATCGCGCGGCCGTGCGCGCGGCCACGGTTCACCACGCCTTGCAGACATTGGCAGAAATCCTGCACGCCTGAACATGACAGCCCCGACGCGCAACGAACAAGCCATTCGCCGCTTCTACGACGCCTTCGCGCAACTCGACGCGGACACCATGGCCGCGTGCTACGCGCCCGATGCCAGCTTCGACGACGAGGCCTTCTCGCTGCGCGGCGCGCGAGAGATCGGCGGGATGTGGAAGATGCTGTGCAGCGGCACGCGGGCCAAGGGCGCCTCGGTCTGGAAGCTCGGCTACCGCGACGTGCGAGCCGATGCGACGAGCGGGCAGGCGCACTGGGACGCGCACTACCTCTTCAGCGCGACCGGGCGCATCGTCGACAACGCGATCGACTCGCGCTTCACCTTCACGCCCGAGGGCCTGATCGCCACGCAGCGCGACAGCTTCTCGTTCTGGCGCTGGTCCCGGCAGGCGCTCGGCGCGCCGGGCCTGCTGCTGGGCTGGTCGCCGATGCTGCGCAACAAGGTGCGCGCGACGGCGGCAGCCAAACTCGCGACCTTCCTCGCCCGCCAACCCTGAACCGCATGGACACCGCATGACCGACATCACGATCACCGACAAGCCCGAACTGCATCGCTACGAGGCGACCATCGGCGGCGAACTCGCGGGCTACTGCGAATACAACCTGCTGAGCAACGCCATCATGTTCACTCACACCGAAGTGCTGGCCGACCACGAAGGCCAGGGCGTCGGCTCCGCGATCGCGCGGCATGTGCTCGACGAGGCGCGGGCCAAAGGCCAGCAGGTGATTCCGGTCTGCCAGTTCATCGCCGGGTGGCTGCGCAAGCACCCCGAGTACGTCGACATCGTGCAGCCCGCGTCGCGGCGCGCCTTCAACATTTGAACGGCCAATCCCACTCCTGACAGGAGGTCCGAAATGCTGATCCAGGGCAGTTGCCACTGCGGCAACATTTCCTTCGACCTGACCTGGGAGCCGGAGCCCGCCGAGATACCGGCGCGCGCCTGCGGCTGCTCGTTCTGCGTCAAGCACGGTGGCGTGTGGACCTCCAACCCGGCCGGCGCATTGCGGGTGACGGTGCGGGACCCGTCGCTCGATCCCGGCTATTTCTTCGGAACGGGCACCGGCCGCTTCCACGTCTGCAGCCGGTGCGGCGTGGTGCCGCTGGTGACCTGCACGCTGGACGACCGCACCTACGCGGTGGTGAACGTGAACAGCTTCGGCAACGTGGACCGCGCGCTGCTTCACCCGGTGCCGGCGTCGTTCGAGGGCGAGGACATCGACGCACGTCTGGCCCGCAGGAAGCGCAACTGGATCGGCGACGTGACCTTCGCCGCACCCGCGCAGAACGCGGGCGCCTGAGTCGCGTTCAACCGTCGCTCTTCGGCGCCGGCAGCCACGCGAAGGCGATCGTCGCGCCCACCAGCAGCACAGCGATCGTCGCGAGCACCGCCCGGAACGGATCGGCGCCATGCGCCTGCGCCACCGACGCGGCGATGCCGGTGACCCACTGCATCAACGCCACGCCGAGGAACATCGCCATCGTGAACACCGCCATCGCGCGGCCAGTGATGGCGGACGGATAGGCCGCGCGCACGTCGGCGTACTGCCAGACGATGAAGCCCGACACGAACCCGATCAGCACCGCGCAGACGATGTCGATCCACGCGCTGTCGAAAAGCGCGATGGCGACGAAGAAGCCCGCGTAGGCGAAGGCGCAGGCCACGATGCGCGGCCGGCGCGCCGGGCCGTCGCGGTCCATGCGCCCGAAGAGCGGCGCACCGATGAGCGAGATGACCGACACGATCAGTGCGACATTCCCGCTCTGCACCAGCGTGAAGCCGTGGCGCTCCACGAGCAGCGGCCCCAGCCACAGCCCGCGCAGCGAGATGAAGGCGGCATAGGTCACCGCGCCGAGCACCATGATGCCGAGCGTGTGCGGCATCGCGAACAGCGCACCGAACTGCCGCAGCGCCGCCGTCATCGATTCGCGCGGGCCGCTGGCCTGCGGCAAGGGTTCGCGCACGCCCCACAGGATCGACAGCCACGCGAGCACCGAAGCGACCGCGAGCACCGCGAAGCCCATGCGCCACGAATGCTCCTGCACCAGCCATGCGAGCGGCGTGCCGGTCATCAGCATGCCCACGCCGCCGATGCTGAGCACCAGCCCCGAGATCGACGCGAATCGGGTCACCGGAAAGTGCCGCGCGATGAACACGGTGCACACCAGGAAGGCCGGCGCGCAGCCAACGCCGATCAGCACCTGCCCCACCACCAGCCATCCGTAGCCCGGGGCGAAAGCGGAAAGGACCGCACCGGCGATCGCGAGCGGAAACGCGGTGAGCATCGTGCGTCGCACGCCGTGCAGGTCGATGCCGATGCCCATGAAGAGTTGCATCGCGCCGAATGCGAAGTGGAACGAGCCGGAGAAGATCCCGAGCGCCTGCGCCGACAGCCCGAACTCCTTCTGCAGCGGCCCCGCCATGATCGCGCCCACGGTGCGGAAGGCCTGGCTGAGCGCAAAGGCGGTGCACAGCGCGAGCACCATCGCCCACGCCGTGCGCGCGGGAAGTGCGATCGATGCCGAACTCAACGCCGCAACTCCGCAGCCTCGGGATCAAGCCAGGAATACCGCGGATCCGGCTTTGCCGGTCCGCTGGTATTGCCCCCCCGGCGAGGGGGGTTGGCGGCCACACGAAGTGGGCAAGCCTGGGGGGAGCGCTACTGCCCGTGGCACTTCTTGTACTTTTTTCCGCTGCCACACGGGCAAGGATCGTTGCGGCCCGGCGTAGCTTCCTTCCGGATCGTCTCCACGCGCGGCCCCATGCTGCGCCAGAGCTGCCGCAGGTCGTACACCGCCCAGATGGCAGCGCCGAAATCGTCGACGCGCTGCTGGCTCACGCTGGGCGGCCCGTCCTCGGCGTACATCGAGACGGCGGGCGGGGCCTTGTCGTCCTCGGTCAGCGTGACGATCGCGTCGAGTGCGTCGTCGAGCATCTGCGCCGCTTCCTTGTCACGCGGCGCGGACCACTCGTCGGGCCAGTTCTCGACCGCATACATGAAGCCGAGCGCCCAGACCTGCGCGAAAGAAGGGATGGCCTCGCCATCCATCTCGCCGCGCTCCTCTTCGGGCAGGGCGGCGATGGCACCGCGCGTATCGAGCACCTCGGGCTGGAAGGTGCGTTCGTCCTCGAGCGATTCGACATCGGCGTCGAGCGCGGTCTCGATCTCGCGCCAGCGGCGCTTCCAGCGCCAGACGAATTCCATGTGCTGCGCGGGCGAGAAGCCGTCGCCGAGCAGCACGGGCCAATACTCGGACGGCTCGATCGCCCGGCGCGAGCAGACAAGCGCGGCCAGGAAGCCTTCGCAGAATTCCCACTGCGGAATTTCCTCGTCGTGCTCGCGCATGGCGTCGAGCGCGTTGTCCTGGGCGTCGAAATCGTCGGGGCCGAGCGGGGCGTCCGCAGGCGGGGTGTTAGGGGGGGTGTCGGGAAGGGTTGTCATGTCAGTGCACAGGCAGCCCTCTATGATGCAGCAAGGTTCCCGGAGACCGCTATTCCTACCCCGTCGATATCGCCGCTCCCCGCGGGTTGCGCCATTTTTTCGCCTTGCGAAATTGCGCGACCCCTCCCGCACCCGATCCTGTCCGTATGAGCGTTGTCAGACGGGGCGGGGTTTCCTCCCGCGTTCAGATGCGAAAAGGCACGGCTTCGGCGCCGGCGCCCCTCGAGGCGGATGCGCCGCCGCAGGCCGAGGACTACGCCGAATTCCTGCGCCTCATGCTGCCGCAGCAGACGAAGGCGGTGTCGAGCCACCGCTTCGGAGGCCAGCGCGTCTGGCTCAAGAAGGCCGGGCCCCGGCATGGCCAGGCGCGCTACCGGCTCCTGGCGGCGATTTCCGGCGTGCTGCGGCTCGACGTGCTGTCGCCCGTGCCCAACCCGGGCGGCGAGGCGGCGATCGAGATCGAGGCGCGGCGGCTGCGCCAGCTCGGCGATGCCGGTCTGCGCGTGCCGGCGGTGCTGGCGCAGCAGACGGACGGCATGCTGATCTCCGACCTCGGGGAAAGCGGCCGGCCTGCCGTCGTGCTCCAGGAACGCCTCGACCACGCGGCCGCCGCCGGCCCCGCCGCGCTGCTCGCGGTCTGGCGTGAAGGGCTTGACGCCATCGCGCTCGTGCATTCGCGCGACGCCTACCTGAGCCAGGCCTTCGACCGCAACCTCGTGCTGTGCCCGGACGGCGTCATCGGCTACATCGATTTCGAGGACGACCCGGGCGAGACGCTGCCCCTGCCCGAATGCCAGACGCGCGACTGGCTCAGCTATCTGCACTCCACCGCGATGCTGGTCGATGCCGCATCGCCGCATGCGGCCGCCCAGCATTGGCACGCGGTATTGGCCGATGCAAGTGACGAGGTGCGCGACCGTCTGACCGTCGCAGCGCGGCGCATGCGGTGGCTGCGGCATCTCCCCTCGGGGCGGCGCTGGGGGCGCGACACGCAGCGGGTGCGCGCGGTGGCGAGCCTGCTGGCGCGCTGGTACGGCCGCTGACGGACAGCACCGGGGTCAGGACGGATCTTTGCTGCGCGTGCGACCCACGGCGCTGAAGATGCCGACGCCCAGCAGGATGAGCGCGCCGATGCCGATGTAGAGCGAGGGCACGCCCGCCACCGAGGCCCCCCAGGCCACGCCGGCCAGGAAGAGCAGGAAGCCGATCATGTAGAGAACGAAGGACATGCGTCATCTCCTGTTGCTTGGACAGTCGCAGTCTCTCCGCACTCTGCCTTGGGCCCGGCGGGCTCTGCCCGTCAAAGCGTGTCGGAAGGTGCCTACGGCGCCGCCGGGAGGCCGACACGGCGGCTAGGTCGCCGAGACCGCGACGCCGTGCGCCGCCAGCCGCCTGTGCATCGAGAGCACCGCGCGATCCTTGCTCAGCAGCCGGGCGCCGTGGGCGACCGCGAGGTCGATGAAGATCTGGTCGTCCGGGTCGCTGCACACGCAGGGCGCGCGGGCCGGCACGCCGTCGATCATGTGCACGCGCGCATCGAAGGCCGCGAGCACGTCGCCCGCCTCGCGGCCGACGGCGGCCAGGCGCGCGATGATCAGCGGATAGCCGAGCACGCGCTCGAATTCGTCGCGCATCGCGGCGGTGGCGAGCCAGCGCAGTTCGCCGGCGGCCAGCGCGGCCGCGAGCGGCGCCCGCTCGGGGTCGTCGAACACCAGCAGGTCGAGAACGATGTTGGTATCCAGGACGACAGTCATGCGGGCGGATGGGCCGATGCTCAGCCGCGGCTCGGAATGTTGAGCCCGGCGATCACCGCCGGACGCGCGACGAAGGCCTCCAGCACGCGCGTGACCTGCGGAAAGTCGGCGATGCCCACCAGATCCGCTGCGCCGTAGAAGCCGACCAGGTTGCGCACCCACGGGAAGATCGCGATGTCGGCGATGGTGTAGTCGTCGCCCATCACCCACTGGCGGCTTTCGAGGTGCTGGTTGAGCACGCGCAGCAGGCGCTTGGATTCGTCGACGTAGCGATCGCGCGGCCTTTTGTCGTCGAAGTTCTTGCCGGCGAATTTGTGGAAGAAGCCGACCTGGCCGAACATCGGCCCGATGCCGCCCATCTGGAACATCAGCCACTGGATGGTCTGGTAGCGGGCCACCGGGTCCTTGGGCATGAGCTTGCCGGTCTTGTCGGCGAGGTAGATGAGGATCGCGCCGGATTCGAACAGCGGCAGCGGCTTTCCGCCGGGTCCGTTCGGGTCGATGATCGCGGGGATCTTGTTGTTGGGGTTGAGCGAGAGAAACGCCGGCGAAGTCTGGTCGTGCGACTCGAAGCTCACCAGATGCGGCTCATAGGGCAGGCCGGTTTCCTCCAGCGCGATCGACACCTTCACGCCGTTGGGCGTGGGCAGCGAATAGAGCTGCAGGCGATCGGGATGCTGGGCGGGCCACTTCTTCGTGATGGGGAACGCGGAAAGATCGGTCATGGCGTGCGTGATGATGTGGACAGGGGCGAGGCAACGGATGCCACGGATGCGGCGCAAGGCCGGACGGGCTGCATTCTGTCCCAGGTCGGCCCGAGGCGTCTGTCGGCGGGGATCGCGGGCTAAGGCTGAGACGGGGGCGCCACTGCGCGCTCGCGCGCCGAGCCGGCCACCATGTCGAAGCGGAAGAGACGGCACTCGATCGGCCCGTTCCACATCGGCACCCGGCGCGACTCCTTGAGCCGCATGCGCTTGGGAAGCTTGATGTCGGGCGTGAGCACCCACGCGGTCCAGCCGGGGTAGTTCCTCTTCCAGTGGCTGGCGAGCTGCACGAAGAACTCGCCGCCGTCTTCGGTCTGAGCTTCTTCGCGTCCGCGCGCCGGTGCGTCGGCTCGCCGGCCGCGCGTGACGCCGCCGACTTCGATGCGCTCGCCATACGGCGGGTTGAGCACGATCACGCCGGACTCCGCAGGCGGCATCCGCTGCAAGGCATCGCCGCCGCGGAACTGCACCGCTTGTGCGACGCCTGCACGCTCGGCATTGCGTTCGGCGAAATCGACCATGCGGTGCGACACGTCGGAGCCGAAGACCCGCGTCGGCTGCCGATCGGCCTTCGGAGCGGCTTCGGCCTTGAGTGCCCCCCACACATGGGACTGGAAAGGCAGCAGCTTCTCGAACCCGAATCGGCGCAATGAGCCGGCTGCGATGCCGGAGGCGATCTGCGCCGCTTCGATCGCGATGGTGCCGCTGCCGCAGCACGGGTCGTACAAGGGCTGCGGCGAGACCTCGCCGGTTTCCGGATTCCACCAGCCGCTGGCGGCCAGCATCGCGGCGGCGAGCGTCTCCTTCAGCGGTGCATCGCCCTTGTCCTGCCGCCAGCCGCGCTTGAAGAGCGGCTCGCCCGAGGTGTCGATGTAGAGCGTGCAGAACTCGGTCGTCAGGTGGGCGAAGACCCGCACGTCCGGCCATTGCGTCTCGATGCTGGGACGCACGCCACCTGCCTTGGCCCGAAAGCGGTCGGCGATCGCATCCTTGATACGCAAGGTGGCGAAGTTGAGGCTCTGGAGTGGGCTGTGCTGCGCGGTGGTCTCGATCTTGAAAGTCTGCTTCGGCGTGAACCAGACCTCCCAGGCGACGCCGCTTGCGATGGCGTAGAGGTCGTTCTCGCTGCGGTAGGGCGCGTGCGCGACCTCGATCAGCACGCGCTGCGCGAGGCGGCTGTGCAGGTTGAGCTTGAGCGCATCGCGCCAGCCGGCCCGGACGCGGACGCCGCCGCGCGCCGAGAGCAGGTCCTGCCCGACGCGCCCGGTGAGCGCATGGACCTCCTGCGCGAGGAAGTCCTCCACGCCTGCGGCGCACGGAAGAAAAAGCGAGAGTTCGTTCACGACGCGATTGTCGCCGCGTCTCGATGCTGTTCTACTTCGCACTCAGCAGCAGCCGATGAGCAACTCGCCCAATCCCACAGCGACCGAGCCGTTCAAAGCCGACGGGTTCGCGGTCCGTTGCGAAGTGTTGCGGCTCAGCGCGCAGCCCAGCGGCAGCATGCTGCTCGTGCAGTTTCTGCTCGATTGCGGCGTCGCAGTGCTGTTTGGATGGCAGTACTCGGCGCGCAACGCGGTGATCTGGATCAGCCTGATCGCAGCCACCACCGCCTATCGAGCCCTCTTTCCGCAGCGCCTTCCCGATCCCCTGACGCGCGACAACCTGCCTGGCGCGCTGCGCCTGCACACGCTACGCATCGCGGTCCACGAGGGCGCGCATGGCGCCGCGGGCATCCTGCTGTTCGATCCGGCGAACCCGACCAACCAGCTCATGATCGGCGTGGTGGTGATGGCGATGACGCTGTCGTCGGTGTTCTCGGTGTCGTACTTCGCGCCGGCCATGCAACTGGCGATCACGCTGCTGCTCGCGCCGGTGATTGCGATGGGCGTGACCTTCGGCGCGCCGGCGATGGTGTCGCTCGCGCTGCTGGGCATCGGGCTGCTGGTCATGGTTTGGCGCCTGGTCGGCGACAGGGCGCGTCAGCTCGAAGAGAACATCGGCCTGCGCCACAACGAAAGCACCTTGCGGGAGCAGGCCATGGCCGGCCTGCGCCAATCGCAGCAGGCACAGTCGGACCGGCTGCGCTTCTTCTCGGCCGCCAACCATGATCTGCGTCAGCCCGTGATGGCGATGGGCCTGCAGGCCGAGGTGCTGCGCCATCAACTCGAAGCGGGCGAGGACCAGGTCACGGTGCAGAACACGCTGGCGGCGCTCTCGCGCGCCCAGCAGGCGCTCGAAGGGCTCACCAACCAGTTGCTCGAGATCGGGCGCATCGAGGCGGCGGCCGACCCGATCTCGCCGGTCGCGGTGGCGCTCGCGCCGCTGCTCGGCGAGCTGGCCCGCCAGGCCGGCACCGGCCGGGTGCGTGTGCGCTGCCCAGACGACGCGGTGGTGTGGACCGATGCGGTCACGCTGCGGCGCATTCTCGGCAACCTCCTGGACAACGCGCTCAAGTTCACGCCGCGAGGCCGCGTGCTGCTGGCCTGCCGGCGGCGGCCCGACGGATGGCGCATCGAGGTGCGCGATTCGGGCATCGGCATCCCGCCCGAGGCACAGGACCGCGTATTCGGCGACTTCGAACAGATCGGCAATGTGGAGCGGAACCTGCAGCGCGGCCACGGCCTGGGGCTCGCGATCGTGCGGCGGCTCGCGCTGCGGCTCGGCGTGCAGATCACGCTGCGCTCTGCGCCAGGGCGTGGATCGGTCTTCGGTTTCGAGCTGCCGGCCGCGCCCAAGGATGCCCCCATCACCGTCGGAATGGGGCTGGCCGCCGAGACCGCCGCCGCAACGGCGCAGGACGCGAGGCCGCTACGCCCCGATCTTTCGGTGCTCATCGTCGAGGACAACGCGGTGGTCGCCGACAGCATGGCCGCGCTGCTGCGGCTGTGGGGCGCGCGCGCACACGTGTGCGGCAGCGCAGTCGAGGCGCTGGCGCTGACTACGACCCTCCGGGGCTTCGACATCGCCCTGTGCGACATCCGCCTGCCGGGCTCGATCGACGGGATCACGCTCGCCAAGGAACTGCAGCGGCGCGCGCCGACGCTCTCGATCGCGCTCGTGTCCGCCGACATCGACGATGCCACGCAGGATCTCGCGAGCCTGCGGGGATGGCAGGCGCTGCGCAAGCCGGTCCAGCCGGCCGGCCTGCGGGCGCTGCTCCTGCACGCGCAAGCTTGACGTCGGACTCGAGGATCAGAGCGCCTTGCGCAGGTTCGCCGGCGCGATGCGCAAGGCCTCGCGGTACTTGGCCACGGTGCGGCGCGCGCACTCGATGCCCTGCTCCTTGAGCATCTCGGAGATCTGGCTGTCCGACAGCGGCTTCTTCTGGTCCTCGGCGGTGACGAACTGCTTGATGAGCGCGCGCACCGCGGTGCTCGACGCATTGCCGCCGGTCTCGGTCCCGAGTGCCGAGCCGAAGAAGTACTTGAGTTCGACCGTGCCGTAGGGCGTCGCCATGTACTTGGCGGTGGTCACGCGGCTGATGGTCGATTCGTGCAGGCCGAGCTCGTCCGCGATCTCGCGCAGCACCAGCGGGCGCATCGCGAGCTCGCCGTGCACGAAGAAGTTCTTCTGCCGTTCGACGATCGCGTTCGACACGCGCAGGATCGTGTCGAAGCGCTGCTGGATGTTCTTGATGAACCAGCGCGCCTCCTGCAGGCGCTGCGACAGCGCCTGGCTGCCCTCGCCCTTGTGCTGCTTGAGCGCACCGGCGTAGATGTCGTGCACGCGCAGCCGCGGCATCACCTCGGGGTTGAGCATGACGCGGAACTTCGCGTTGCCGCCGTTGCCCACGCGCGTGACGATCACGTCGGGGATGACGACGTTGCGCTCCACGTCCACGAAGCGGCGGCCCGGCTTGGGCTCGAGCTTCGCGATGAGCTGCAGCGCGGCGCGGACTTCTTCCTCGTTGCTGCGGGTGAGCGTGGCGAGCCGCTTGAAATCGCGCTTGGCGAGCAGCTCCATCGGCTGCTTGCAGATCGCGATCGCGGTCTTGCGGATCTCTTCTTCTTCCTCGGTCTCGTCCTCGTGCGCGAGGGCGCGAAGCTGGATCGTGAGGCACTCGCCGAGGTTGCGCGCACCGACGCCGGCGGGCTCCAGGCTCTGGAGCAGGCCGAGCGCCACCTGGAAGTGATGCACGAGGTCGTCGAACTGGTCGTTGTCGTCGCCGGCCAGTCCGGATGCCAGCGCCGGCAGCGAATCCTCGAGGTAGCCGTCGTCGTTGAGCGATTCGATCAAAAAGCGCAGCGCCGCGCGGTCGGTGTCGCCAAGGCGCAGCGCCAGCGCCTGCCGGTGCAGATAGGACTGGAGCGACTCCTGGCTGCGCGCGAGTTCGGTCGCGTCGGCGCGCTCGTCGTCGCCGAGGTTGTTGGTGCGCGCGGGGGCGTCGCTGCCCCATTCGCTGTCGTCGGGCGCGAGGTCGACGGTGCCGTCGCCCTCCCAGTCGGGCTCGCCATCGAAGCCCTCCGCGACCGCCGGCTCCGCATCGCCGGTGGCGGAGGCGGTCGCGGTGTCGGACAGCGAAGACGATGCGCCGCTGACGAAGTCGCCGTCGCTTTCCGCGAGGCGATCGTCTTCGCGCACCGGCGCGTCGGCGGTTTCCAGCCCGAACTCCTCCCGCGGCGCATCCTCGACGGTACGTTCGAGGAAGGGGTTTTCGTCGAGCATCTGCTCGACTTCCTGGGAGAGCTCCAGCGTGGAGAGCTGCAGCAGCCGGATCGACTGCTGGAGCTGGGGAGTCAGCGCGAGATGCTGCGAAACCCGCAGCGAGAGACCCTGTTTCATGACCCCGGAACCTCGCCTTACATGCGGAAATGCTCGCCGAGGTAGACGCGCCGCACCTCGGCGTTGTCGACGATCTCCGACGGCGTGCCCTGCGCCAGGACGTGCCCGTCGCTGATGATGAATGCGTGGTCGCAGATGCCGAGCGTCTCGCGCACGTTGTGGTCGGTGATCAGCACGCCGATGCCGCGCTCCTTCAGGAAGCTGATGATCCGCTGGATCTCGATGACCGCGATCGGGTCGATGCCCGCGAACGGCTCGTCGAGCAGGATGAAGCGCGGTTGCGTGGCCAGGGCGCGGGCGATCTCGACCCGGCGGCGCTCGCCGCCCGAAAGCGCCAGCGCCGGCGAGTCGCGAAGGTGGTCGACGCGCAGGTCGGCCAGCAGTTCGGCCAGGCGCTCCGCGATGCGTTGCTTCGACAGCGTCACCGGCCGGCCGTTGGCATCGGGTTCGCGCTGGAGTTCGAGCACGGCGCGCACGTTCTCCTCCACGGTGAGCTTGCGGAAGATCGAAGCCTCTTGCGGCAGGTAGCTCAGGCCCATGCGCGAGCGACGATGGATCGGCATGTGCTCGATCGGCTCGCCGTCGATGGTGATCTCGCCGGCATCGGCGCGGACCAACCCCACGATCATGTAGAACGAGGTGGTCTTGCCTGCACCGTTCGGCCCCAGCAGGCCGACGACTTCGCCTTTCTGCACGCCGAGCGACACGTCCTTGACCACCTTGCGGCTTCCATAGGACTTCTGCAGCCCGCGCGCTTCGAGACGGCTGCCGGCGAAATCCGCGTTGTCGTTGATGCCAGCGGTTTCGATCACTTCTTTGCTTCTCCGCCCAAAGTGGTGGTGGAGCGCAGGCCCTTTCCAGGCGCGGGCGTTTCGGCCGCCGGCGCCGGGGTCTTGCCGCCGGCCGAGGGTTGGGCCGGGGCGGCGGGCTTGGGCGTGAGGATGGCGCGGACGCGGCCGCTCGGCTGGCTCGCGACGCCGGCATTCGGCGGCAGACCGGCCCCGTTGACCGTGAAGGTGTCGTTGCTCTGGTCGTAGACGATCAGCGGACCGCTGCTTTCGTCATTGGGCGTCGCGCCGATCAGGCGGCGCATCACAGCGCGGCGGATGAACTTCACGTTGTCGGCGCGGCTGTCGTATTCGATGGTTTCGGCTTCGCCCTCGATCCATTCGTCGCTGCCGGCGTCGCGCTTCTGCTTGTAGTAGGCCAGCTTGCCGGGCGCGGCCGTGACCACGCCGTACTGGTAGCCCTCCGGGTCCTGCCGCACGTCGATGCGTTCACCCCGGATGGTGATCGTGCCCTTGGTGACCACCACGTTGCCGGTGAAGACGCTCGTCTGCTTGAGGTCGTCGTAGCGCATCGAGTCCGCCTCGATGTTCATCGGCTTGACCCGGTCGGCCTTTTCAGCCTGGGCGACGGAACCGATGCCCGCCAATGCCAGGGCCAGCACGACCGCGCGGCCGAGGTGACGAAGGGAGGGAATATGGGATGGCGAATTCATAAAGGCACGAAACTTGCTGCACGATTGTATGCGGCCGTTGGCCGGGGTTTCGCGGCCAGGATGAAAAAGCCCGCCGAGGCGGGCTTTGCGAGAAGGCGGGGCGGCCGCAGCGACCGCCCCGGACCAAGCGCTCAGCTCTTCTTGGCTTCGCCGATCAGGTACTCGACGACCTGCAACGCGCGGTCGAGCGAGCCGGCGGTGTCGCCGTCGACGTACCAGCGGCCGGCCACGCCCAGTGCCGGAACACCGGCCACGCGGTAATCGTTGGTGAGCTGGGCCGCGCGCTTGGCCTTGCCGGCGACCGAGAAGGACTTGTAGAGCTCGGCGAACTTCTTGGCGTCCAGGCCCGGCTGCTTCTCGGACCACGCGAGGATGGCTGCGTCGCCGAACAGCGGCTGGCGCTGTTTGTGGATGGCGTCGAAGAGCTTCGGCTGGAATTCATCCACCTTGCCCATCGCCTCGAGCGTGTAGTACAGGCGCTGCTTGGCTTCGGTGTCGTTGCCCACGAAGGGCACGGGGATGCGCCGGAAGACGACGTTGGGCGGCAGCTTCTTGATCCAGGCTTCCAGTTGCGGCTCGAAAGCGGCGCAGTGCGGGCAGTTGTACGAGAAGAATTCCACCACTTCCACCTTGCCGGCCGGTGCGTCGACCGGCATCGGCGTGCCGAGCACGATGTAGTCGGTTCCTGCCTTCGGCGCGCGCGCCTGTGCGTGGGAAGCCAGCGGAAGAAGACCCAGCGAAGCTGCGGCCAGCGAAAAGTCACGACGTTTCATTAATGAGTTCTCCTATGCGGCTGACAGAGCCTGCGCTCCGGGGCGAGTTCCCCGGACAAGCGAAGTAAAGAAAGTTCAGCGCTGGACCCGGACCAGGGCGGATTCCAGTCCGCCGCCGTCGAGCCGTTCCTTGAGCAGGTCGGCGTCTTCCTTCTTGTTGAAAGGACCCGCGCGCACCCGGTAGACGGTTCGGCCGGACTGCTCGCGCTCGGTGACCTTGGCCTCGACGCCCATCAGCGAGAGCTTGGCGCGCTGGGCCTCGGCGTCTTCGTTGGTACGGAAGGCACCCGCCTGCACGAAGTAGATGAACGGATCGGAACCCGTGCCGGCGCTGTGGGCGGCGCTGGCGGTCGACGTGCTGCCGCCGCCGATGCCGGCGCGCGCCCGGGCGAGGTCGCCCAGCGGATCGCTCGACGGCGTCGCGTTCGCCTCAGCGGGAACGGGCGCCGTACGGGGACGCGCGGGGGCGGCCTCGGCGCTCTTGGCGCTCGGCGCGACCACGACCGGCACCGGCGCGCTCGGCGGATTGAGCGGACCGACGGTCGCCGGCTGGGTCGGGGCCGTCGTCGGATTCGCGTTCGCGGTCGTCGCGGGCGGGCGTGCAGGCTGCTGCCCGGCCTTGCCCGCGAGCGGCGCATTGGGATCCCAGTCGCGGTTCTTTCGCGCCTCGGCCTCGTCCTGTTCGGGGCCGCTGCGCTGTGTTTTCGTCATGAACGGGATCGGCACTTTGGTCACGTAGACCGCGATGCCGAGCGCCACGCCCAGGCCGAGCACCAGTCCGATGATCAGGCCGATGACGATGTTGCCGCTTTGTCTTTGCTTCATGGTGGGAGTCGAAATCACATCTTCTGCGGCGCGCTCACGCCGAGAACAGCGAGGCCATTGTGCAGCACCTGCGCGGTGGCAGCGACCAGCGCAAGGCGGGCGAACTTGACCGGCTCCTCGTCGACCAAGATCCGCTCGGCGTCGTAGTAGCTGTGGTAGCTGGCAGCCAGTTCGCGCAGGTAGAAGGTGACGTCGTGCGGCGCGAAATCCTTGGCCGCGCCGGTGAGCATGGCGGGGTACTTCGCGAGCTGGAGCAGGAGCGCCTGTGCGGCCGGGCTCTGCAGCGGCGACAGGTCGACATTGCCGAGCGACGCCACATCACCGCCCCATGCCGCCAGCACCGAGCAGATGCGCGCATGCGCGTACTGCACGTAGTAGACCGGGTTGTCGTTGTTCTGCGCGAGCGCGAGGTCGATGTCGAAGGTGTATTCGGTGTCGGGCTTGCGGCTGAGCAGGAAGAAGCGCACCGCATCGGTGCTGGTCCATTCGATCAGGTCGCGCAGCGTGACGTAGCTGCCGGCGCGCTTGCTGATCTTGACCTCTTCGCCGCCGCGCATGACACGCACCATGGTGTGAAGCACGTAGTCGGGGTAGCCGGCCGGAATGCCCACACCCGCTGCCTGCAGGCCGGCGCGCACGCGCGCGATCGTGCCGTGATGGTCGGTGCCCTGGATGTTCACCACCTGGTGGAAGCCGCGCTCCCACTTGGCGATGTGATAGGCCACGTCCGGCACGAAGTAGGTGTAGGTGCCGTCGCCCTTGCGCATGACGCGGTCCTTGTCGTCGCCGTACTCGGTGGACCTGAGCCACAGCGCGCCGTCCTGCTCGTAGGTCTTTCCGGCCTCGACGAGCTTCTTGACCGTCGCCTCGACGCGACCGCTGGTGTAGAGGCTCGACTCGAGGTAGTAGTTGTCGAACCGGACCTGGAAGGCCTTGAGGTCCAGGTCCTGTTCGTGGCGCAGATAGGCGACGGCGAACTGGCGGATCGAGTCGATGTCCTCGACGTCGCCGCTCGCGGTGAACTCGCGGTCGTCCGATCGCACGGTCTTCTTCGCCTTGAAGTCCTCGGCGATGTCGGCGATGTATTCGCCGTTGTAGGCCTGTTCGGGCCATCCGGCGTCGCCTGGCTTGAGGCCCTTGGCGCGCAGTTGCGTGCTGTTTGCCAGTGTCTGGATCTGGACGCCGGCGTCGTTGTAATAGAACTCGCGATAGACGTCGTGGCCCTGCGTGGCGAGCAGGTTGCAGATCGCGTCGCCGAGCGCCGCCTGGCGGCCGTGGCCCACGTGCAGCGGGCCGGTCGGGTTGGCGGAGACGAATTCCACCAGCACGCGCTCGCCGTCCCTGGGCTGCGCGCCGAAGTGGTCGCCCGCGGTGAGCACCTCGCGCACCACCTGCTGCTTGGCGGCGGTCTTGAGGCGGATGTTGAGGAAGCCGGGTCCGGCGATCTCGATCGCATCCACCCACTGGGCGAAGACTTGCGTCGCCATCAGCGCCGCGCTGATCTGTTCCGCGAGTTCGCGGGGCTTGCGCTGCAGGGGCTTGGCGAGCTGCATGGCCGCCGTGCAGGCGAAGTCGCCATGCGCCGCAACCTTGGGGGACTCGAACGCGGCCTTGCTGCCGGCGCCGGGCGAGAGGGATTCGAGCGTGTCCGCGAGTGCCGCGAGCAGCTCCTGTTTGACCAATAGCATCGCGGGATTTTACGAGGGGCAGGATAACGATCTGTGACGAACGTCATCCAACAGTCAAGATGGACCGTTAGGGTGGGCAGCCCCGGCGGCGGGGGACACCTGTCGCAACCCAACCTCAAGGATTCCTCCATCATGAAAAAACTCCTTTCCCTGTTGGCTCTGGGCGCCACCCTCTCCTTCGGCGTGGCACACGCGCAGACCTGCGATGCCCAGGCCGCGGACAAGAAACTCAACGGCGCCGCCAAGACCAGCTTCGTCAAGAAGTGCGAGAAGGACGCCAAGGCGGCCATGTCGGCCACCTGCGCCACCAAGGCGATCGACAAGAACGGCAAGCCCTTGGCTGGCGCCGCCAAGAACAGCTTCATGAAGAAGTGCGAAAAGGAGGGCTAACCCCCAGCCTCGCCCACTTCGTGTGGCTCTGACACCCCCTTGCAGGGGGCAACCCCAGCGGCCCGGCGACGCCGGTTCCGCGGGGTTCTCCGAACTGGCCTGGCTTCGCCGACCACCGTGCGGTCTTACTTCAATACTCCGAAGAGGTTGTTGTAGTCGTCGGTCCAGGCCTGAAGGCCTGGGATCGGCGCGATTTCCGAACTGGCGCGACGGATGGGGTCGCGCTTCAGCACGTTCGGATCACGCGCGACAAGCACCCAATCCGTGTTGCGCAAGCCCGGATCAGCCGGCTCATCGTGCACGAAGGCGACATGCAAGCCCTTCGCCAGCGCGATCTTCTCGACCACCGGCGCCAGCGCGAGGAAGCGGTTGGTCACATGGAAGGCCACGATGCCGTCCGGCTTCATGTGCTTCCAGTAGATGTCCATCGCCTCGCAGGTGATCAGGTGGATCGGCACCGAATCGCCTGAAAAGGCATCGACGGCGAGCACGTCGAAGGCCATCGGGCTCTCGCGCTCCAGCGCCAGCCGCGCGTCACCGAGCACGCGCTCGATGCGGGCGCGACTATCGGCGAGGAAGCTGAACTCACTGTCGGCCAGCGTGAACACCTCGGGGTTGATCTCGTAGATGCGGTAGACGTCGCCGGTGCGGCCATAGGCGGCTAGCGTGCCGGCGCCCAAGCCGATCAGGCCCACCCGGCGGCCTCGGGCAGGTGCCGATTCGATCGCGAGGCCGATGCCGGATGAGCGGCCGTAGTACGTGGTCGGCTCGCGCCGGCGCGAGGCCGCGAGGTACTGCTCTCCGTGCTTGACGGAGCCGTGGTACATCTGGCGAACCCTTTCCTTCGCATCGCCGCGGAAGGTGTCGAGCGTGAGCAGCGTGCCGTAGAAGTTGCGCTCCATGCGGCGTGCCCCGGACGCATCGCCCGTGACCTGCAGCGCGAGGAACCACGCACAGGCGGCGGCCAGGCCGAGCGATGCCGCCATGCCGGCGCGGCGCTGCCGCCAGAGCACCGCGGCGATCAGGGCGCACAGCATCAGCCCCACGCCGAGCTCGTAATAGGCCGGCAGCACGTGCGGCGCGATCAGTCCCACGCTCACGCCGCCGAGCGCGCCGCCCAGCGACAGCATCAGGTAGAAGCGCGTGAGATACGCCCCGCCCGGCCGCAGCCGCGCCATCTCGCCGTGCAGGAACATGCACAGCGCGAACAGGCCGACGACGTAGATCGGCAGCGCGGTGCGCAAGTTGGTGCCGAGGTTGTCCTGCAAGCCGAAGGCGCACAGCGCGAGCATCGCGGCGGCGAGCGGCACGAAGACCGCGCGCCGATACCAGCGATCGCTCTCGAAGGTCAGCACGAAGGTCAGCAGATACACCGACAGCGGCAGCACCCAGAGGAAGGGAATCGCCGCCACGTTCTGCGTGAGGTGGTTGGTGATCGCCAGCAGCAGCCAGGATCCGAGGGCCGGCAGTGCGAGCCACATGAGGTAGTCGCCGGCCACCGGCCGGGTCGATGGCGCAACGGCCCTGCTGGACGCCGCGACCGGCGCCCCGGCCGGCCAGCGCCGCGAGACATGCAGCGCAGTCCCGGTGCACAGCAGCACGAACGCGGCATAGCCCGCCGACCAGCCCCACGCCTGCTGCACCAGCGAGCTGCGCGGCTCGATCAGCACCGGATAGGCCAGCAGCGAGGCGAGCGAAGCGAAGTTCGACAGCGAGAAGTACCGGTAGACCTGCGCACCCCACGGCGTGCGCGCGACCCAGGACTGCACCAGCGGCCCGGTGGTCGAGAGAAGGAAGTACGGCAGCCCGATCGTGCCCATCAGGAGGCCGAGGATCCAAAGCGTCGGATCCTCGGTGCCGGTCGGCTTCCAGCGCGGATTCGTCACGATGGGCAGGAAGGCGAGGCTCGCCAGCAGCAGCCCGATGTGCACCCGCGCCTGCATGCGGGACGCCAGACGCCGGGTGACCCAGTCGGAATAGGCATAGCCGGCCAGCAGGACCACCTGGAAGAACACCATGCAGATCGACCACACCGCCGCCGATCCGCCGAACCACGGCAGGATCTGCTTGGCGATCAGCGGCTGGACGAGAAAGAGCAGGAAAGCGCTCGCGAAGATGGTGCCGGCGAACAGCGCCCTGGAGGTCGCAGGCGACATGGCGCTAGCCCCTGGCTCCGAAGCCGCGCGCGAGGAACACCGCGGCCAGCGGGATCAACGCGATGATGTGCGCCTGCACCATCACCTGCTTGCGCGTCTTGCGCACTTCGGCCTCGTCCGGCAGCGCGCCGCTCGAGCGCAACGCCTTGCGCCAGCGCGAATAGGTCATCGTCGGCCGGATCGACAGCAGGCCGACGATGATGAAGAGCGTCAGCTTCAGGTGCAGCAGCGGGTTGGTCCAGTACCACGCGGTGCCCTTCATGCCCCACCAGGTGCGCGCGACGCCGGTCGCGAGCACCGCGACGGCCGCGATGCCGTACACCATGTCGACCCGGCCGAGCCGCTCGACCACCGCCGCATTCATCCACTCGACCCGGCACAACGCCGCCTCGCTGGAGATGAAGACGACCATCGTCAGGATGGCCAGGATGTGCAGGTAGGCAAGAATGGCTTCAAGCGTCATCGGTGAGGTTCCTCGGTGGTCGACGGCCGAGCGATTGTGCCGCCCCAGAACTCCGGACGCGCATAGTGCGCTTTCAGAAAATCGAGCCAGAGCCGCACCCGCAGCGGCAGGTGCTTGCGCTGCGGGAAGACCGCGAAGATGCCGTTCGGCGGCGCGGCGAAATCGTCGAGCAGCGGCACCAGCAGGCCGGCGTCGATCTCGGCTTCGACCTCCCAGGTGCTGCGCCACGCGATGCCGTGGCCGGCGAGGCACCAGTCGTGCAGCACCTGGCCGTCCGAGCAATCGAGCGGCCCCGAGGGCTTGAGGTGGATCACCTCGTGCTCGCCGTTGGCCGTCGGCACGCGGAACGCCCAGCCCCGCGTCTGCGAGGCATCGCTCGACAGGCTCAGGCAGTCGAAGCGCGCCAGCTCCGACGGATTCTTGGGCGCGCCATGACGGCGAACGAACTCCGGCGTCGCCACGCACCGGCGCCGGTTGTCGGCAAGGCGAACACTCACCAGCGATGAATCGGGCAAGTCGCCGACGCGCACCGCGCAATCGAAGTTCTCGCCGGCCACGTCGATCACGCGGTCGCTGAGGTTGAGCGAGAGGGTCACTTCCGGATGCAGTTCGTGAAAGCGCGGCACCAGCGGTGCGACGTGCCGGCGCCCGAAGCCCGCCGGCGCGGTCACCCGCAGATGACCGCTGGCCTTAATGCCGCCGGCGCTTACGCTCGCCTCGGCGTTGGCGAGCTCTGTCAGCAGCCGCTGGCAATCCTCCAGGAACGCGCTGCCCTCGTGCGTGAGCGCGATGCGGCGCGTGGTGCGCACCAGCAGCTTGACCCCGAGCCGCTCCTCGAGCCCGTCGATGCGCCGCCCGATGATGGCGGGCGCGACGCCTTCCGCCTTTGCCGCCGCGGTGAGGCTGCCGCGGGTGGCGATCGAGACGAAGGATTCGAGTTGCTTGAGTCGGTCCATGGCGGCGCCAATGATGCCTGCTTGCACGCGCCGGCCGCCAGTCGATGGCGCCGGCGGCATTGCGCTGGAGGCCCGATCGGCCTAGAACACGAGACTTCGGAAACCCGCCGGAGCACGCCATGAACCCACTTTCCGCAAGCAGCGTCACGTGCATGTTGCCCGTGAAGGACCTGGACCGCGCGCGCAGGTTCTACGAAGACGCGCTCGGCCTGGAGCCGCTCGGCGCCAAGCCGGACGGCAAATTCATCTACCGCTGCGGCGGCACCGAGCTGGCGCTTTTTCCGAGGCCCGAAGGCACGAAGGCGGAGCACACGGCGGTGAGCTTTCGCGTCGAGAACATTTCAGATTCGGTGGCCGCGCTGGAGAAGCGGGGCGTGCGGTTCGCCGACTACGACCTGCCCGGGCTGAAGACCGTCGAACACGTCTGCGTGCTCGGCTCGGAAAAGGCGGCGTGGTTCGAGGACCCCGAAGGCAACATCCTCTGCCTTCACGAAGATATTTGAGCGACCCCGGTTGCTTGCTCACTTCGTGTAGCCGCCTCCCCCCTCCAGGGGGCAACCCCGGCGGCCCGGCGAAGCCGGTTCCGCGGGGTTCCTGGCTTTGGGGTCAGACGCCGCGGGTGACGGCGCTCGTCTTGAGCGTGGCGATCTGCGCGTCGCTATAGCCGACCTCGCGCAGCAGTTCGTCCGTGTGCTCGCCGATCAGCGGCGGCTGCTGGTGGATGCCGAGGCGCTCGCCGCCGATGGTGAACGGCATCAGCGGCACCTTCGACTCGCTGCCGTCGTTCATGCGCACCGGCGCGAGGCCGCCGGTGGCGTTGAGGTGCGGATCGTCGAACAGGTCCTGCGGCTTGGTGATCGGCGCAAAGGGCAGCTCGTTCTCCTCGAACACCGCGCTGAGCTCCGCCGCGCTGCGATTCGCAAGCTGCGAGCGCAGGATCGGCATCATCCATTCGCGCGCGAGCACGCGGTCGTTGTTGGTCCTGAGGCGCGGGTCCGCAAACATCTCGTCGAGCCCGAAGGCCTTGCAGAAGATCGCCCACTGCTTGTCGCTGACCACCGCGAGGAAGATCTGCTCGCCGTCCTTCACCGTGAAGACGTCGTAGATCCCCCAGGCCGAGATGCGGCTCGGCATCGGGTCCGCCGCCTTGCCTGTCGCGGCGAACTGCATCATGTGCTGCGCGACGAGGAAGATGTTGTTCTCGAACAGCGCCGACTGCACCTCGCAGCCCTGGCCGGTCTGCTCGCGCTGGCGCAGCGCGGCCATCGCGCCGATGGCACCGAACATGCCGCCCATGATGTCGTTGACGCTGGTGCCGGCGCGCAGCGGGTCGCCCACGCGGCCGGTCATGTAGGCGAGGCCGCCCATCATCTGCACCACTTCGTCGAGCGCGGTGCGGTGGTCGTAAGGGCCGGGCAGGAAGCCCTTGTGGCTCACGTAGATGAGGCGCGGCTTGAGCTTCTTCAGGCTCTCGTAGTCGAGCCCCAGCTTCTTCATCGTGCCGGGCTTGAAGTTCTCGCTCACGATGTCGGCGGTCGCGATGAGACGCAGCGCAGCCTCCACGCCTTCGGGCTGCTTGAGGTCGAGCGCGATGCTCTTCTTGTTGCGGTTGAAGGTCGGAAAGAAGCCCGCGCCCGAACCGAGCAGGCGACGGGTGCTGTCGCCTTCGATCGGTTCGACCTTGATGACCTCGGCGCCGAGATCGCCCAGCAGCATGCCGCAGGTCGGGCCCATGACCATGTGGGTGAACTCGACGACGCGGACGCCGGCGTAAGGCAGCGGAGTGGACTCAGACATGAACGGCTCCTTGCGTGAAGCCCTTGGGCAGGCCGGCCTCGGGCGTCATCCCGTAGACCGGTTCGCCCGGCAGGCCGGCGATGAGCGGCGCGCGCGCCGCGATGAGTTTCTGGATGTCGATGCCGGTGCGCAAGCCCATGGCCTCGAACATGAAGACGAGGTCTTCGGTGACGACATTGCCCGAGGCCCCGGGTGCATAGGGACAGCCGCCGAGGCCACCGAGCGATGCATCGAAGGTGCGAACCCCCTCTTCATAAGCCGCAAGGCAGTTCGCGAGCCCGAGGCCGCGGGTGTTGTGCATGTGCGCGGCGCCGGCCTTGTCGCCGATCTCCGCGCGCAGGCGGCGGAACAGCCGGCGCACCTGCGCGGGATTGGCATAGCCCACGGTGTCCGAAAGCCCCGACTCGTCCGCGCCTGCGGCGACGCATTGCGCCGCGAGCCGGATCACTTCGTCCTCCGGCACCTCGCCCTGCAAGGTGCACCCGAAGGCGGTGGAAATGCCGGCCTCGAGCTTGACGTGCGGCGCGATCTCGCGGCGCAGGTCGGAAATCGCGCGGACCTCCTGCACCATCTCCTCGCGCGTCTTGCGCACGTTCGCTAGCGAATGCGCCGCGCTCGCGGACACCGGCATCGTCAGCTTGTGCACGCCGGCCGCGAGCGCCGCTTCGGCGCCCTTGCGGTTGGGGACGAGCGCCATCACGGTCAGGCCGGGCAGCGTCACCGCGTGGCGCACGACCTCGGCGGCGTCGGCCATCTGCGGCAGCAAGCGCGCCGGCACGAACGAGGCCACTTCGATCTCGCGCACGCCGGCCGCGTAGAGCGCGTCGATCCAGCGCAGCTTGTCCGCGGTGGGCATGGTGGCCTTGACCGATTGCAGGCCGTCGCGCGGACCGACCTCGCTGATGAGGATGTCGGGGGGATTCACTGGAACTGTCTCCTAAGGTTCGGATGGAATTGACAGTTCTATCTTGCAGAACTAAATTCCGTTGAACAGAATTAAACCGGCGATCGTCCCCGCTGTCAAGGAAGCCCATGCCACGCAAAGCCCAGACCGAATCGGCGTCCGACCTCAACGCGGCGCCCGGCGGCGCGGCCGCAGTGGACCGCGCGCTGAGCCTTCTCGCGTCATTCCAGGCCGGGGATGGCGCGCTGACGCTCACCCAGCTTGCCGAGCGCACGCAGCTTTACAAGAGCACGGTGCTGCGGTTGCTCGCATCGCTGGAGCATGCGCGCCTGATCCACCGGCAGGAGGACGGCCGGTACGCGCTCGGCGCGGAAATCGCGCGGCTGCACGGCCTGTACGCCGCGTCGTTCTCGCTTGAAGGCATCGTGATGCCGGTGTTGCGCGACCTCGTCGCCGCCACCGGCGAAAGCGCGGCGTACCACGTCCGGCAGCCGCAGGGCGACGGCTGGGCGAGGCTGTGCCTCTACAGGGTCGATTCGCCGCATCCGGTGCGCGATCACGTGCGGGCCGGCGAGCTGCTGCCGGCCGATCGCGGCGCGGGTGCGCGGGTCCTCATCGCGTTCGGGCCCGAAACCGAGTGGCCACGGGGCGCGAAGGACCGCAAGCTCTGTCAGTCGATCCGCGCGCAGGGCTACTACGCGGCGGTCGGCGACCGCACCGCCGAACTCGGCGGCATCTCCGCGCCGGTGTTCCGAGCGGACGGCAGCCTGGCGGCCGCCGTCACGCTGACGATGCCGGCGCATCGCTACGACGAGGGCTACATCGAACCGGTGCGCGCGGCGGCGCAGAGGCTGAGCGGGACCGTTTAGCCCCGGACGCTGGAAGCATGCGTTCACCCGGCGTACGCTCACGTTTGACGGAGCGCTGCTTCGATTACCCTCATTTTTGTCATCGATAAAACCCGATTTCGGCTATTACTCGCCAGTCAGGTATCGAATAAAGTCTCTGACTGAATCCCCGTATTCCCCCAGGAGAAAGAACCATGACCGCCCGCACCAACGTCCACGGCCTCCAGGTCGCCACCGAGCTTCACCGCTTCATCGAAGACACCGTGCTGCCCGCCACCGGAGTGGACAGCGCGACCTTCTGGAAGGGCTTCGACGCTATCGTCAGCGAGTTCGCGCCCAAGAACATCGCGCTGCTGGCCGAGCGGGATCGCCTTCAGTCCGAGATGGACAAGTGGCACAAGGCGCATCCCGGCCCGATCGCCGACATGCCGGCCTACCGCGCCTTCCTCGAATCGATCGGCTACCTGCTGCCGCAGCCCAAGGGCGTGAAGGCGACCACCGCCAACGTCGATGCCGAGCTCGCGCTGCAGGCCGGCCCGCAGCTCGTGGTGCCGATCCTCAACGCGCGCTATGCGCTCAACGCCGCCAATGCACGCTGGGGCTCGCTGTACGACGCGCTGTACGGCACCGATGCCATTCCCGAAACGGGCGGCGCCGAGAAGGGCAAGGGCTACAACCCGGCGCGCGGCGCGAAGGTCATCGAGTTCGCGCGCAACGTGCTCGACCAGGCCGCCCCGCTGGAGAACGGCTCGCACAAGAACGCGACCGGCTACAAGGTCGAGAACGGCAAGCTGGTCGTCGCGCTGCAAAGCAGCAGCACGGGCCTCAAGAACCCGGAGCAGTTCGTCGGCTACCAGGGCGATGCGGCCGCGCCGAAGTCGGTGCTGATCAAGCACAACGGCATCCACCTGGACATCCAGATCGACCGCAGCACGCCGATCGGCAAGAGCGATGCGGCCGGCGTGAGCGACGTGGTGCTCGAAGCGGCGCTCTCGACCATCCTCGACCTCGAAGACTCGGTGGCGGTGGTCGATGCCGAAGACAAGGTGCTGGCCTATTCGAACTGGCTCGGCATCCTGCAAGGCACGCTGACGGAAGAAGTCTCCAAGGGCGGCAAGACCTTCACGCGCGGCCTGAACCCTGACCGCGAATACACCGGCGCGGACGGCAAGCCGGTCAAGCTGCACGGCCGCTCGCTCATGTTCGTGCGCAACGTCGGCCACCTGATGACCAACCCGGCGATCCTCTACGCCGACGGCAAGGAGATTCCGGAAGGCATCATGGACGCGGTCATCACCACGACCATCGCCACCGTCGACCTCCAGCGCAAGGGCAACTCGCGCACCGGCAGCGTCTACATCGTCAAGCCGAAGATGCACGGCCCGGCGGAAGTCGCTTTCGCAAGCGCGCTGTTCGGCGCCGTCGAGAAGGTGCTCGGCCTCGCGCCCAACACCGTGAAGCTCGGCATCATGGACGAGGAGCGCCGCACCAGCGTGAACCTGCAGGCCTGCATCGCCGAGGCCGCTGCGCGCGTGGCCTTCATCAACACCGGCTTCCTCGACCGCACCGGCGACGAGATGCACACGGCGATGCATGCCGGCCCGATGCTGCGCAAGGGCGACATGAAGACCACGCCGTGGATCCAGGCCTACGAGAAGAACAACGTGCTGGTCGGCCTCTCGTGCGGCCTGCGCGGCAAGGCGCAGATCGGCAAGGGCATGTGGGCCATGCCGGACCTGATGGCCGCGATGCTCGAACAGAAGATCGGCCACCCGAAGGCCGGCGCGAACACCGCCTGGGTGCCCTCGCCCACCGCCGCGACGCTGCATGCGCTGCACTACCACCAGGTCAGCGTGGCGGACGTGCAGAAGCAGCTCGAAAAGATCGACGCCGAGGCCGAGCGCGACAACATCCTGAACGACCTGCTGAAGGTGCCGGTCGCGCCGAAGGTCGATTGGACCGACGCCGAGCGCCAGCAGGAACTGGACAACAACGTGCAGGGCATCCTCGGCTACGTGGTGCGCTGGATCGACCAGGGTGTGGGTTGCTCCAAGGTGCCCGACATCCACAACGTCGGCCTGATGGAAGACCGCGCGACGCTGCGCATCTCCAGCCAGCACATCGCCAACTGGCTGCTGCACGGCGTGGTGACGAAGGCCCAGGTCGATGCGACCTTCCAGCGCATGGCCGCCGTGGTCGACCAGCAGAACGCCGGCGATCCGCTCTACAAGAACATGGCCGGCAACTTCGGCACCTCGGCGGCGTACAAGGCGGCGCAGGACCTCGTGTTCAAGGGCGTCGAGCAGCCGAGCGGCTACACCGAACCGCTGCTGCATGCTTGGCGGCTGAAGGTGAAGGCTGGGGCCTGATTCGTCCCGGCGATGAAAAAACGGCACCTCGGGGTGCCGTTTTTCTTTGGGGCGCCGGAACGTCAGGCTGGCTTGCCGGCCGCAGCATGCTGCAACGTCCGCTCGACTTCCTCGGGCTGCATGCCATACATCTCGGCGAACTCCGCGAGGGACTTGCCGCTGGCCTCGAAAGCGCGGCGCAGCGCCTCACGCTTCGCGGTGCGCGCGCCGACTTCGGCGAAGGCCTCGTCGAGCACCGCATTGGTCGTCTCGTCGCCGCCGCGCATCGCGAGCACGTAGTCCTCGCGCGAAAGGCCCGAAGCTTCGATCGCCGCGACCAGCCGCTCGCGCAGCTTGGGACGCAGGTCCTCCCCGGTGCGCGCCTGCCGGCGCTTGAAGACTTCGAGGATCGCGTGGTGCACATGCTCCGGAGCGACCGGCTCGACCGGGACGCCATTCAGGTCATGGCGCTGTTCGCCAGCGGCGACCGCTTCCAGGTAGCGCGTGGAGCGCGCATGCAGGCCGAGCGCGATCTTCAGGTCTTCCTTCTTGAACTCGTCCGGATGCGCCGCAAGCAGGTCCTGGTAGGCGCCGAGCTTGAGCGGCAGGAAGCGCGCGCCGAACATCTTCGGATAGAGCTCGAACAGCCGCTCGAGCACCGGATGCACCTTGCGCGCCGGCTTCTGTTGGCCTTTCCGGGGCTTCTCGGGCTTCTGGGCCTTCTGGGCGGGTGGCTGCGCCGCAGGCTGCTGGCCGGCACTTGCCTCGGCAGGCCGGGATTTCTGCCCACCACGGCGGCGGCGCTTTCGAGGGGCGGCGGGCGCCGTGGATTCAACCGGTGCCGCGGGCGCGGCAGCGTCGTTATCGATCGTCGAGGTCATCGGAATATCTGGTCGGTGGATGCACGGCCGCGCGAGGCGGCCAAGCCCTCCACTTTAATGCGCTTGCTCAGCCGCGCTGCGCCGCCTCGGCCTCGGCACGCAGCCAGCGGACGAAATCCTGCGCATCGGCATTGGTGGCCGCGCGGCGCGATGTCTCGATGAAATAGCCCCGGCGCGATGCCGCCCCCTCGCCGAAGGGCGCCACGAGCTGGCCCGAACGCACCAGCTCGCGAAGGAGCGGCAGCCGCCCGATGACCACGCCCTGCCCCGCCACGGCAGCGGCGACCGCGTCCGCGTACTGGGTGAAGCGCATGGTGTTCTTCATGCGCAGGTCCGTGAGCCGCATCACTTCCAGCCACGGTTCCCAATCGGCAGTGGGCGCTTCGGCGTGGTTCGGGAGGTCGACGGTGAGCAGGGTCTGATCGACGAGATCGCCCGGCGCATGCAGGGCGGCGGCGACCTGCGGCGCGCACAGCGGCATCACCGATTCCTCGAACAGCGTCGGCCCGGTGCCGCGCCCGATCGGCACGAAGCGCACGGCGACGTCGATGCGGCTGCGTTCGAGGTCCATCACTTCGAGCGTGGCCGAGACCCGCACATCGACCAGCGGATGGTCCGCCGTGAAGCGCGCCAGGCGCGGGATGAGCCAGAGCGATGCGAAGCCCGGCGTGGTGGTGAGCGCGACCTGGCGCGGCGCGGGCACGGCGCGCACGCGGGCCGAGGCATCGCGCAGCCGCTCCAGACTTTCGACGACGGCGCGCTGGTAGATGCGGCCCGGCTCGGTCAGCGCGAGCGCGCGATGGCGGCGCTCGAAGAGCATCACGCCCAGGCTGGCTTCGAGCTGCTGGATCTGACGGCTGACCGCCGACTGGGTGACGAAGAGTTCGCCCGCCGCCTCGGTGAAGCTCAGGGTGCGCGCGGCCGCCTCGAAGCTGCGCAGGAGCTCGAGCGGGGGCAGCTCGGCCAGCGGCGGCGGAAGGGGTTTGGCATTCTCTGGACGCATGCAACGAGTTCCAAATGACCGTATGACAGCGAGAGGTGCGCTGACTATATTCATTCGCAGAATGAATGCAAGGAGCCGCCATGAACGCCCGTCCACAACGCCTCTCGCTGAGCCTGCCGAAGAAGGCGATCTTCACGCTGCCCGATGCGCACGAGGTCGACATCGAGTGCCAGAGCGGCGCGGTGTGGATCACCATCGACCATGACCGGCGCGACATCGTGCTGAACCCCGGCGAGCACTTCCGAAGCGATTCGCACGAGCGAGCGCTGGTCGCGGCGCTGGAGCCCTCCTGCGTGCGGTTCTCCGCGAAGCGGCTGTCGGTCGCGGTCGCGCAGGAAGCCCCGCGGCCGGCCGCGTCGCCTTGGCGACTCTGGCTCCACGGGATGTCCCCGGCTTGACCTCGCCCGCCGGGCGTCGAACCATCGACGTTTGCCCGGTACAGGAGAGCCCTTTCGCGCCGGGTTTCATCACTCGGACGAAGGACTCCCCATGGCAGAAGCATTCATCGTGGCCACCGGCCGCACCGCCGGCGGCCGCCGCGGCGGCAAGCTCGCGGGCCGGCACCCGGTCGATCTCGCGGCGCAGGTCATCGACGCGTTGGTGACGCGCAGCGGCATCGACCCGGCCGCCGTCGACGACGTGATCCTCGGCTGCGTGAGCCAGGTCGGCGAACAGGCGACCAACGTCGCGCGCAACGCGGTGCTCGCATCGAAGCTGCCCGAGTCGGTGCCGGGCACGTCGGTCGACCGGCAATGCGGCTCGTCGCAGCAGGCGCTGCATTTCGCGGCGCAGGCGGTGATGTCGGGCGCGATGGATGCAGTGATCGCCGCGGGTGTCGAGAGCATGACGCGCGTGCCGATGTTCACGCCCAACGCGCTGCCGGCGAAGGCCGGGCTCGGCATCTACATGAGCCCCGCGATGCAGAAACGCTATCCCGGCGTCGAATTCAGCCAGTTCACCGGCGCGGAAATGATCGCGCGGAACTACGGCATCGAGAAGGACGTGCTCGACCGCTATGCGCTCGAAAGCCACCAGCGCGCGATCGCGGCCACGCGCGAGGGCGCGTTCAAGCACGAGATCGTGCCGGTGGAGATCCGCCTCGCCGACGGCTCCGCAAGCGGCGAGATGCACACGATCGACGAAGGCATCCGCTTCGATGCCACGCTGGAGTCCATCGCCAGCGTGAAGCTGATCGCCGAAGGCGGTCGCTGCACCGCCGCGACCGCGAGCCAGATCTGCGACGGCGCCAGCGGCGTGCTGGTGGTCAACGAACGCGGCCTGAAGGCGCTCGGCGTGAAACCGCTCGCGCGCATCCACCACATGAGCGTGATGGGGCACGACCCGGTGATCATGCTGGAGGCGCCGATTCCCGCGACGGCTCGCGCGTTGCAGAAGGCCGGCATGAAGATCGACGACATCGACCTCTTCGAAGTCAACGAAGCCTTTGCGCCGGTGCCGCTTGCATGGTTGCAGAAGCTCGGCGCCGATCCGGCGCGGCTCAATGTCAACGGCGGCGCGATCGCGCTCGGCCATCCGTTGGGCGCATCGGGCACCAAGCTCATGACCACACTCGTCAATGCGCTCGGCCAGCGCGGCAAGCGCTACGGCCTGCAGACCATGTGCGAAGGCGGCGGCATGGCCAACGTCACCATTGTGGAAAGGCTGTGAGGATGAACGACACGGTTCTCTACGAGGTCAACGACGGCATCGCGACGATCACGCTGAATCTTCCGGCCAAGCTGAACCCGATCGCGCTCGAACTCCAGCAGGCGCTGCGCGACACCCTCGCGCGGGTGCGCATGCACCCCGAAGTGCGCGCGGTGGTGCTCACCGGCGCGGGCAAGGCGTTCTGCGTCGGCGCGGACCTGAGTTCGATGAATCCGCCCGACGACGGCAAGACGCTCGGCAACCGCACCGCCGAGTGGATGCAGTCGATGAGCCATCCGCTGATCGAGGCAATCCGCGCGCTGCCGGTGCCGGTGGTCTGCGCGGTCAACGGGCCTGCGGCGGGCGCGGGCGTGGGTGTGGCGCTGGCGTGCGACATCGTGGTGGCGGCGCGCAGCGCGTACTTCTACCTGCCCTTCCTGCCCAAGCTGGGGATCGTGCCGGACCTCGGCTGCACTTGGTTCATTCCGCGCCGCGTCGGCCCGGCGCGCATGATGGGCATGGCGCTGCTCGACGAAAAGCTCGGCGCGGAGATGGCGGCGCAATGGGGCCTGATCTGGGCCTGCATCGAGGACGATCTGCTGCTGCTCGAAGCCCAGAAGATCGCGCAGCGCCTCGCACGCCTGCCGGCGCACGCGGTGCTCGAAGCGCGCAAGGCCATCGAAGTGTCGGAGGGGCATTCGCTCTCCGAGCAACTGCACTACGAGAGCGAGCGCCAGCGCGAACTGCTCGACAAGCCGAGCTTCGCCGAGGGCGTGATGGCCTTCCTGCAGAAGCGCGCCCCCGTCTTTCCTCCCCGTTGAAACCGATGATCGAACGCACCCTCTTCACGCCCGACCACGAGGCCTTCCGCGACAGCTTCCGCCGCTTCATGGACAAGGAGATCGCCCCCTTCCACGAAGCCTGGGAAGACCAGGGCTACGTCGATCGCGCCGTCTGGAACAAGGCCGGCGAGAACGGCTTTCTCTGCACGGCGCTGCCGGAGGAATACGGCGGCTCCGGCGCCGACCTGCTCTATTCGGTGATCCAGTTCGAGGAGCTCTGGGCGCGCGGCTTCACCGGCATCGGCTTCGGGCTGCACAGCGAGATCGTCGCGCCGTACATCCTCCGCTACGGCACCGAGGCGCAGAAGAAGCAGTACCTGCCCAGGCTCGCGAGCGGCGAGATGATCGGCGCGATCGCGATGAGCGAGCCTTCCGCCGGCAGCGACCTGCAGGCGGTGCGCACCACCGCGATCCGGCAGGCGGACGGCAGCTACGTGCTCAACGGCAGCAAGACCTTCATCACCAACGGCTGGCATGCGGACCTCGTGATCGTGGTCGCGAAGACCGATCCGGCCGGCGGCGCCAAAGGCACCAGCCTCTTCCTGGTCGAGCGCGGCATGCCCGGCTTCGAGAAGGGCAAGCGGCTGAAGAAACTGGGGCTGAAGGCGCAGGACACCTCGGAGCTGTTCTTCAACGACGTGCATGTGCCGGCGGATGCGCTGCTCGGAGGCGCTGCGCAGGAGAATCGCGGCTTCGTCTGCCTGATGGAGCAACTGCCTTGGGAGCGGCTTCAGATCGCGATCGGCGCGGTGGCGGCGTCGCAGTCGGCGATCGACCAGACGGTGGCCTACGTGAAGGACCGCAAGGTGTTCGGCCAGCCGGTCGCGGCCTACCAGAACACGCGCTACACGCTCGCCGAATTGCAGACGGAAGTGCAGGTCGCACGGGTGTTCGTCGACAAGTGCATCGAACTGCTCATGCAGGAGAAGCTCGACACCGCGACCGCGAGCATGGCCAAGTACTGGACCAGCGACCTGCAATGCAAGGTCATGGACGAGTGCGTGCAGCTGCACGGCGGCTACGGCTTCATGTGGGAGTACCCCGTGACGCGCGCCTACGCCGATGCGCGGGTGCAGCGGATCTACGGCGGCACGAACGAGATCATGAAAGAAGTGATCACGCGCGCAATGGGCCTGCCCGGACGCTGAGCCGGCGCGAATCCGGTACTGGCGTTGCCTTGGGCGACGCGGGAGAATGCCGCATGCCCACCCTCAACGCCTTCTACGCCCAGTCCGGCGGCGTGACGTCCGTGATCAATGCGTCGGCCTGCGGCGTGATCGAAACGGCACGCCGGCACCCCGACCGCATCGGCACCGTCTATGCGGGCCGCAACGGCATCCTCGGCGCGCTTGCGGAGGATCTCATCGACACAGGCCGCGAATCGGCGGAAGCGATCGCCGCGCTGCGGACGACGCCTTCCGGTGCGTTCGGCTCGTGCCGCTACAAGCTCAAGTCGCTCGAGAAGAACCGGCGCGAGTACGAGCGCCTGATCGAGGTCTTCAAGGCGCACGACATCGGCTACTTCTTCTACAACGGCGGCGGCGACTCGGCCGACACCTGCTTCAAGATGAGCCAGCTGTCGCAATCGATGGGCTACCCGCTGCAGGCGATCCACGTGCCGAAGACCATCGACAACGACCTGCCGATCACCGACTGCTGCCCGGGCTTCGGCTCGGTCGCGAAGTACGTGGCGGTGTCGACGCTCGAAGCATCGATGGACGTGCGCTCGATGGCGGCCACGTCGACCAAGGTGTTCGTGATCGAGGTGATGGGCCGGCATGCGGGATGGATCGCGGCGGCCGGTGGATTGGTCGCCGACCAGGGCATTCCTGTCGTGATCCTGTTTCCGGAAATCCCCTTCGACCCCCCGGCGTTCCTCGCGCGCGTGGACGCGCTCGTGAAGTACCACGGCTATTGCACCGTGGTGGTGTCCGAAGGCTGCCATCACCCCGACGGCACCTTCATCGCCGAGCAGGGCACGAAGGACGCCTTCGGCCACGCGCAGCTCGGCGGTGCGGCGCCGGTGGTCGCGCAGATGGTCAAGGAAGCGCTGGGCCACAAGTTCCACTGGGCCGTGGCCGACTACCTGCAACGCGCGGCGAGGCACATCGCCTCGGCCACCGACGTGAAGCAGGCTTATGAACTCGGCCAGCGCGCGGTCGAGCTGGCGCTCGAAGGCAGGAACGCGGTGATGCCGACCATCGAGCGCATCGCCGATGAGCCATACCAGTACCGCATCGGCACCGCGCCGCTCGACGCGGTCGCGAACACCGAGAAGTTCATGCCGCGCGATTTCATCTCCGAGGACGGATGGAGCATCACCGACAAGTGCCGGCGCTATCTGCTGCCCTTGATCCAGGGCGAGGACTATCCGGCCTACAGCAACGGCCTGCCGGTCTACGTGACGCTCGAGAACCATCCGGTGCCGAAGAAGCTGCCTGCTTTCGAGACGGCGTGATGAGCGAATCTCCAAGCGTCGACGCATCGCGCTGCCCGCTGTGCGGCGAAGCCAATCGCTGCGCGATGGAGGTCGAGCGCGAAACCGGCCAGAAGCAGCCGCCGTGCTGGTGCATGGCTGCCGAGTTCAGCTTCAGCCCCGAACTGCTGGCGAAGGTGCCGCAGGAGAAGCGGGGCATCGCGTGCATCTGCGCGCGATGCGCGGCGCTGGCGGTGGTTCAGGCCTGAGGTTCGGGCTGGGGCTCGGGGTTGTCCTGGGGCGCCGGCGCGGCAGGCTGCGCTCCCCGCTCGCGCTGCTGCGCGATCACCTGGTGGATGAATTGCAGCTTGCCCACCGCCGCGCGCGGCAGCACGAACGGGTAGTAGTCCGGCTGACCCATGCTGCGCGACAGCTCGTTGAGCACGTTCGTGAGGCGCACCCAGCCATTGATGAAGTCGAGGAACTGCCCCGCCTCCGGATGGTCCGGCTGCCAGAGATCCGCCGCCTCGAAGAGGTCGCTCGCCAATTCGACGTTCCGCGCGTCGACGCCGAAGCTCATCGCCGTGTCTGCCGTATCGGCCATGTGCAGGTAGTGCGCCCAGGTTTCTGCCCAGTCTTCCCATGGATGCGCGCTGGCATAGCTGGTGACGAAGCGATCGGCCCAGTCCGCCGGCGCCCCGGTGTCGTAGTGCTTGCGCAGCGCGGCGGCATAGTCCTCGCGTTCATCGCCGAAGAGCGTCCGGAAGGCGTCGATCCATGGCGTCGGATGCACCAGCAGATCCCAGTAGTAGTGGCCGATCTCGTGGCGGAAGTGGCCGAGTAGCGTGCGATAGGGTTCGCGCATCTCGGCTCGGATGCGTTCGCGCACATCGTCCTGCGCCTCTTCGGCGTTGAGCGTGATGATGCCCGTGTCGTGGCCGGTCAGCACATGCGGCGCGCCGGGCGTGCTGCTCAGGAAGTCGAAAACAAGGCCATGCGCCGGATCGCTCAGCCGCGTGACCACCGGCAGCTCCAGCGCAAGAAGCTGCGACAGCAGCCGCCGCTTCGCCAGCTCCAGGCTCCGCCAGCGGTCGCCGTTGCCTTCGACGGCAAGGTCCGGAATGGTGCGCGTCACGCTGCACGCGAGGCACATGCCAGCGGTCAGCCCGTCGGTGTTGAACGAAGGATCGTCGCCCTCGCGCGGCGCCGGCACCATCCAGTTGCAGGCCGAAGGCGACATCAGGTTCGCGCAGTGCCGGTAGGCCCTGCCGCCCGCGTCGCCGAATACGGTGAAGGTGTCGGGCTCCGCGCCCTCGTGCCTGGCCGGCGCGAGCGGCACGACGCCGAGTTGCTCGATGACATAGCCGAGCGGCGTCTGGCAGGCGAGGCAGCGGCTGTTGGCGAGGAAGACCGGCCGTCCGCACTGGCACTGGTAGGCGCGCGTGACGGTCGGCGCCTTGAATTCGGCGGCGAGCGACTGCGTGACGTCGTCGTTGCGTTCGTTGCTGTTGTCGTTCAGGGCTTCCATGGCGTGATCTTTCGTCGCGATCGGAGCGGGCCCATTGTGGGCCGTCGACTTACGGCGGCCGCGGCCCAAACGCCGATATGCTTGTAGGACGGCCCGACCCGGCTTCGCCCTCATGAACAATCCTTCCGTGCAATCCCTGAGCGCCCGCTACGGCGAGCGCTACCGCTGGCTTCTGCTGTTTTCGGTCATGGTGGGGGTGATGGCTTCGATCATGTCTTCCACCATCGTCAATGTGGCGATACCGGGCATGAGCCACCATTTCTCGCTCGGCCAGGAGCGCGCACAGTGGGTCAGTTCGGGCTTCATGGTGGCGATGACGGTGTCGATGCTCACCACGCCGTGGCTGCTCGCCCGATACGGATACCGGCGCACCTATGTGGGAACGATGGTGCTGCTGCTGGCCGGCGGCCTGAGCGGCGGGCTGGCGACGAATTTCTCGCTGGTGCTGATCGCGCGCGTGGCGGAGGGGCTCGCCGCCGGGGTGGTGCAGCCGATCCCGGCGATCATCATCCTGCGCGCCTTCGAGCCGCACGAGCAGGGGCGTGCGAGCGGCATCTTCGGCATGGGCGTGGTGCTCGCGCCGGCGGTGGGGCCGAGCATCGGGGGCGTGCTGGTCGATCTGTTCGGCTGGCGCTCGATCTTCTTCATGGTGGTGCCGTTCTGCGTCACCTCGATCTGGCTGGCCTACAAGTTCGTTCCGACCACCGCGCCGGGCGGTGTCGCGGCTTCGCGCAGCAGCGGACTCGACTGGCGCGGGCTGACGCTCGGCACCATCGGCACGCTCTGCCTGCTGAACGGGCTGGTCGAACTGCGGGGCGACTCGGCGGCGGAATCCACCGTCCTGCTCGCCGCGGCCGGCGTGGCGTTCGGCGCCTTCCTGGCCTGGGAGCGGCGGTTCGCGGCGGCCGGCGGCGAGCCGCTGATGAATCTCGCGCTCTTCAAGCACCGTCAATTCGCCATGGGCAGCATCGTGGCCTTCATCTACGGCACCGCGCTGTTCGGCTCGACCTACCTGCTGCCGGTGTACATGCAAGTCGGGCTCCAGCTTTCGGCGTCGCACGTGGGCACCATCCTGCTGCCGGCGGGGATCGTCCTGGCCTTCACCATTGCGGGTGTCGGGCGGCTCGCGGACAGGCACCCGACCTATCTGCTGGTGTGCACCGGCCTGCTGCTGCTCGCCGCATCCTTCGCGCTGATGATCGTGCTCCACCTGGACAGCGGGATCTGGCTCCTGGTCGCCTTTGCGGTCATCGGCCGCATCGGACTCGGCTTCATCCTGCCGTCGCTCAATCTCGGCGCGATGCGGCCGCTCCCGAAGCCCATGATTCCGCAGGGCGCGAGCTCCATCAATTTCCTGCGCATGCTCGGCGGGGCGGCAGGCGTCAGCCTCTGTGCGGTCATTCTCGAATGGCGTCTGGCCGCGCATGGCGATTCGCTGGCCGCCGCCGCCAGCAGCCCGGCACGGCTCGCGGCTTTCGACGAGGTCTTCGTCTTGCTCGCCGCGCTCTGCGCGCTCGCGATCTGCGCCGCCTGGCAGTTGCGCGAAAAGTCGCCGCGCAAACTTGACGAGCAAGCCGCCAGCTGATCCGACGGCCGCGCTCGGCGCGCCGCGTTCGCGGGCTCCCGCGGAACCGGCTTCGCCGGGCTGCCGGGAGCGCCCCCTGAAAGGGGGTGGAGAGCGACACGAAGTGCGCGAGCCTGGGGGTAAGCTATCCAGATGTGCCAGCTACTTGGGATGAACTGCAACACGCCAACCGACGTGACCTTCAGCTTCACGGGGTTCGCGCAGCGCGGCGGGCGCACCGACCACCACGCCGACGGCTGGGGCATCGCTTTCTTCGAGGACCGCGGGCTCAGGCATTTCGTCGACCACCAGCCCGCCTGCGAATCGCCGGTGGCGGAGCTGATCCGCCGCTACCCCATCCAGAGCCGCAACGTCATCGCCCACATCCGCAAGGCGACGCAGGGTGCGGTGAACCTGCAGAACTGCCATCCCTTCGTGCGTGAGCTGTGGGGGCGCTACTGGGTGTTCGCCCACAACGGGGACCTGAAGGATTTCCGGCCGCGCCTGCACGGCAATTTCCACCCGGTGGGCAACACCGACAGCGAGCACGCCTTCTGCTGGATCATGCAGGAGCTGGCCAAGTCGCACGCGGACGTCCCGAGCGTCGAGGAGCTCACGCTCACGCTGCGCGAACTGGCGCCCCGTCTGGCCGCGCACGGCACCTTCAACTTCATGCTGTCGAACGGGCAGGCACTGTGGGCGCACGCCTCGACGAACCTCTGGTACATCGAGCGCAAGCATCCCTTCCTCACCGCGCAGCTGGCCGACGAAGACCTGAGCATCGATTTCGCCCACCACACCACGCCGACCGATCGGGTCGCGGTCGTCGTGACCTCTCCGCTGACCACCAACGAGACCTGGACGGCCTTCGCGCCGCAGGAGCTGATGGTGTTCGTGGACGGCCGGAGGGTGGCTGACCCACCCCCCGCCTCGTCCACTGCGTGTGGCTCTGCATTCCCTCGAGGGGGCGCGTCCGGCAGCCCGGCATAGCCGGTTCCGTGGGTGCCCTGGCACGGGCTTCCCGTCGCGGGTGCCTTCAGGCCTTCTTCACGGCCGCTTCGAGAGCGTCGATGAACATCGCCGGCACGTCGAAGCCGGTCTGCTCGGTGATTTCCTGGAAGCAGGTCGGGCTGGTCACGTTGATCTCGGTCAGCGAGCCGCCGATCACGTCGAGCCCGATCAGCAGCAGCCCGCGCTGGGCGAGCACCGGGCCGATCGCTTCGGCGATGCGGCGATCGTCCTCGGTCAGCGGCTGCGCCACGCCCTTGCCGCCGGCAGCGAGGTTGCCTCGCACCTCCGACCCCTGCGGAATGCGCGCCAGGCTGTAGGGCACCGGCTTGCCGCCGATCACCAGCACCCGCTTGTCGCCCTGCACGATCTCGGGCACGAAGCGCTGCACCATGATTGTCTGCACGCCGTCCTTGTTGAGGGTCTCGGTGATCGAGCCGAGGTTCAGCCCGTCGGCCTTGACGCGGAAGATGCCCATGCCGCCCATCCCATCGAGCGGCTTGAGGATGATGTCCTGGTGCTCGGCATGAAAGGCGCGCACCGCGGCCGGATCACGTGTGACCAGCGTCGGCGTGGTGAACTCCGAGAACTCCATGATCGCGAGCTTCTCGGGATGGTCTCGCAGCGCGCCCGGCTTGTTGACGACGCGGGCGCCTTCACGCTCGGCCTGCTCGAGAAGATGCGTGGCGTAGATGTATTCGGCGTCGAAGGGCGGGTCCTTGCGCATCAGCACCGCGTCGAACGAATGCAACGGAAGCTCTTCGGCGGCCTCTTCGCGGAACCATGCGTCCGCCGAACCGGTCAGCGTGATCCTGCGGACCTTGGCGGTGACCGGCCGGCCGCGCTGCCAGCCCATGTGGCGCGGCTCGCACACCGAGATCGCATGGCCGCGCCGCTGGGCCTCCCGCATCATCGAGAAGGTGGTGTCCTTGTAGATCTTGAAGTGCTCGATCGGATCGGCGACGAAGAGGAAGTGCATGTCAGTTGTCTATGGTGTTGCACGCCGCCACGGGCGTATGAATCAAACGCATCTCGAACCAGGAACCCCGTGGAACCGGCTTGGCCGGGCCACCGGGGTTGCCCCCTGGAAGGGGGTGTCCGAGCCACACGCAGTGGGCGAGGCTGGGGGTGAGCTTCATTTTCTGATCTTGCAGGCAGCCGCGATGTCCTTGCCGGCGAAGGGTCTGCGCCCGATCTGCTGGATGCCCAGCGCGGCGGCGCCCGCCACCACGCCCCAGAAAGCGGAGCCAATGCCCAGCAGCGTCACGCCCGAGAGCGTGACCAGGAAGGTGATGAGCGCGGCCTCGCGATGCGATTCGTCGCGCACCGCCGCAGCCAGCCCGCCGCCGATGGTGCCGAGCAGGGCCAGCCCGGCGATCGCGGCGACCAGTTCCTTGGGGAAGGCCGTCAGCAGCCCCGTGACCGCCGCGCCGAACAGGCCGATCACCACGTAGATCGCGCCGCAGCTCACCGCCGCGGTATAGCGGCGCCCCGGATCTTCGTGCGCCTCGCGGCCCATGCAGATCGCGGCGGTGATCGCGCTGAGGTTGAGCGCGAAGGCGCCGAAAGGCGCGAGCACCAGCGTGGCCAGCCCGCTGACCGTGATGAGCTTCGACACCGGCAGCTCGTAGCCCGCCGCGCGGATGGCCGCGACGCCGGGGAGATTCTGCGAAGCCATGGTCACCACGAAAAGCGGCAATGCGAGGCTCACCACGGCCTGCCAGCTGAACACAGGCATCGTGAACACAGGCATCGCGACGCTGAAATGCACCGCACTCCAGGCGAGTTCGCCGCGCGCCGCCACGAAGGCGATCGCCACCAGCAAGGTCAGCGGCACCGCATAGCGCGGCAGGGCACGCTTGCCGACCAGGTAGGTGCCGAGCATCAACAGCACCAGCGGCAGCGCCGTCTGGGCCGCGATGAACGCCTGCAGGCCGAAGCGCGCCAGCACGCCCGCCAGGAGCGCCGACGCCAGCGCCATCGGAATCCGGTTCATCACGCGCTCGAACCAGCCGGTGGCGCCCGCGATCGTCATGAGCAGCGCGCAGACGATGAAGGCGCCCACCGCCTCGTGCATCGAATAGCCCGCGCCGGCGACCGCGAGCACCGCCGCGCCCGGCGTGCTCCAGGCGATCATCACCGGCTTGCGCCACCACAGGGAAGGCAGCGCCGACGCGAGCCCCATGCCGAGGCCCAGCGCCCACATCCACGAGGAAATCAGCTCCGGCGTGGCCCCGAAGGCCTGTGCGGCCTGGAACACGATCGCCACCGAACTCGTGAAGCCCACGAGCACCGCCACGAAACCGGCGGTGAACGCCGACAGACTCAAATCCTTGAAGAACCGCATCCCCGGATTGTGCCGGCGTGTCGGACCCCTTCCAGGAACACCGCGGAACCGGCTCCGCCGGGCCGCCGATGTTGCCCCCCGGCAGGGGGGTGCCCGAGCCACACGGGGTGGGCAAGGCTGGGGGGCGAGCTAAATCTCTATCTTCGAGCCGAGCTCCACTACCGCGTTGTTGGGCAGCCCGAGGAAGTCCGCCGCGCCGCTCGCGCTATGGTGCATCTGCGCGAAGAGCTTCTCGCGCCAGGGCGCCATGCCGCTGCCGAGCGTCGGGATCACGACGTCGCGCGACAGGAAGTAGCTGGTCGTCATCGTCTCGAGCTGGCAGCCGCGCAGCCGTGCATTCTCGAGCGCACGGGGGATGTCGACGTCGTTCTTGAAGCCGTAGTGCACCACGACCTGCCAGCAATGGTGGCCCAGCGGCTCCATCTCGATGCGCTTGTCCATCGGGATCCAGGGCACCTCGTGATTGCGCACGGTGACGAACAGGTTCTGGTCGTGCATCACCTTGTTGTGCTTGAGGTTGTGCAGCAGCGCATTGGGCACCATGCCCGGCTCGGCCGTCATGAAGACTGCGGTGCCGTCGACGCGGGCCGGCGGGTTGACGAAGACGGAGTCCAGGAAGCTGCGCAGGTCGATGGCCTCCGCCAACTGGGCCTCGCCCATGAGGCGGCGCCCCTCTTTCCAGGTCAGCATGAGCAGGAAGACGGAGCCGCCGATCAGCAGCGGGAACCAACCGCCTTCGAAGAGCTTCAGCAGGTTCGACGCGAAGAACATGAAGTCGACGATGAAGAACGCACCGGTGGCGGCGATGCACAGCGCCAGCGGGTACTTCCAGGCATAGCGGATCACGAAGAAGGTCAGCACCGTGGTGATCAGCATGTCGGTGGTGACCGCGATGCCATAGGCCGCGGCCAGGTTGCTCGACGAGCGGAACATCACCACCGCGAGCACGATCGCGACGAACAGGCCCCAGTTGACGAAGGGAATGTAGATCTGGCCGGCAGTGCGCACGCTGGTGTGCTCGATGTTCAGGCGAGGCAGGTAGCCCAGTTGGATGACCTGCCGCGTCACGCTGAACGCACCGGTGATCAGGGCCTGCGAGGCGATCACCGTCGCGGCGGTCGCGAGGAACACCAGCGGCAGCAGCGCCCAGTCCGGCGCCATCATGAAGAACGGGTTCTTCACGGCCTCGGGGTTCTCCAGCAGCAGCGCGCCCTGCCCGAAGTAGTTGAGCGTCAGCGCCGGCATCACGACCGAGAACCATGCGACCCGGATCGGCCTCTTGCCGAAATGCCCGAGGTCGGCGTAAAGCGCCTCGGCGCCGGTCACGCACAGCACGGTGGCGCCGAGGATGATGAAGCTGGTGCCCGGATTGAGCCAGATGAACCGCAGCGCGTAGTACGGGCTGACCGCCTTCAGGATCTCGGGATGCGTCAGGATCTGCGAGACGCCCAGCAGCGCGATGACCAGGAACCAGGTCAGCGTGATCGGGCCGAAGAAGCGGCCGATCCCGGCGGTGCCATGCTTCTGGAGCGCGAACAGGCAGAACAGGACGACCAGCGTGATCGGAATGACGTAGTGCCCGAAGTGGGGCGAAACCACCTCGAGACCTTCGACGGCAGAGAGCACCGAGATCGCCGGCGTGATGACGCCGTCACCATAGAAGAGCGAGGTGCCGAAGACACCGACCACCAGCAGCACGTGGCGCAGCCGCGGCTTGTCGACGACCGCCTGCGAAGCCAGCGCGAGCATGGCGACCAGCCCGCCTTCGCCTTCGTTGTCGGCCCGCAGCACCAGCACGACGTACTTGATCGACACGATGATCGTGAGCGTCCAGAAGAACATCGACAGGATGCCGTAGACGTTCTCGATCGTGAAAGGCACGTGGCCGTGCCCGAACACTTCCTTGACCGCATACAGCACGCTGGTGCCGATGTCGCCATAGACGACGCCGATCGCCGCGAGGATCAACGCAGGGGAGAAGGATTTAGGGGCTGACACGGGGTCGATGCAAAGGGCCCTGGAACGTGCGGCACGTTCCGGCGCGTCGCCAGCCTCGCAGCCGCCGCATCGCCTCCGCCCTGGTTGATTTGCGTTGGTATGGGGTCGCTATTTTGCCGCCGCCGGCACGGCAAGCAAGATGGCCGGGCCAATCATTCGTAGATTTCGGCGTCGGGGTTGGTCGCCTCCAGCTCGTAGCTGGCCGCGACCATGGCAAGACGGCCGATCACGCCGTACATGTAGAACCGGTTCGGGGCGCTCGCGCCCGGCTTGGCGCCCGGCTGGGGCAAGTGCGCACTCTCGGAAAAAGCCAGCGGCACGAAGCTCGCGCCGGGGATCTTGAGGTCTTCGTCCGGGTTGCGATCGGCATGCACCCGATAGAAGCCGCCCACCACGTAGCGGTCCATCATGTAGACCACCGGCTCTGCAACGCCGTCGTGCACCCTCTCCTTGGTGAGCACGCCTTCCTGCACGATGAGTTCAAGCCGCTCGGCAGGGCTCTTGGCGGCGCCCGAGCGCGGCTTGTGCTTGCGGGCCAGCGCCTCGATCTCCTTGGCGTCGCGCACGGTGACCACACCCATCTCGCTGCGGCCGTTGTCGGACTTGACCACCACGAACGGCTTCTCGTTGATGCCGTATTCCTTGTACTTGCGGCGGATCCTGGTCAGCAGTGCGTCCGCATGGCTGGTCAGCACGTCGACGCCGTCGCCGCTCCCGAAGTTGACCTCGCCGACCTTGGCATACATGGGATTGATGAGCCAAGGATCGATGCCCAGCAGCTTGCCGAAGCGCTTGGAGACTTCCTCGTAGCTGTGCAGGTGGTTGCTCTTGCGCCGCATCGGCCAGCCCGCATGCAGGGGCGGCAGCAGATACTGCTCGTACAGCTCTTCCAGGATGCCCGGCACGCCGGCCGAGAGGTCGGTGTTGAGCAGGATGGTGCACGGGTCGAAATGCTTGAGCCCCAGCCGGCGCTTGCTGCGCACCACCGGCTCCAGACACACGGTGTCGCCGTTGGGCAGCTCGATCTTCTTGGGGGACTTGATCGCCGGATCGATGGACCCCACCCGCACGTTGAGCCCGGCCATGTGGAAGATGCGCACCAGCTGAGCGACGTTGGCCAGGTAGAAGGTGTTGCGCGAATGGTTCTCGGGGATCACCAGCAGGTTGCGCGCCTCGGGGCAGATCTTCTCGATCGCGGCTTGTGCGGCCTGCACCGCCAGCGGCAGCATCTCGTGGGTGAGGTGATTCCAGCCGCGGGGATAGAGGTTGGTGTCGACCGGGGCCAGCTTGAAGCCCGCATTCCGGATGTCCGCCGAGCTGTAGAACGGCGGCGTGTGCTCCATCCATTCGAGCCGGAACCAGCGCTCGATGGCCGGCGTGGAGTCGAGCACGCGCTGCTCGAGCTCATTGATCGGGCCGGTGAGGGCGGTGACGAGATGCGGGACCATGCGGCGGCCTTCTTGGATTTGTGGCTTGTGCTAAGGCGGAATTGTAGATTTTGGGGTACCGCCCCTGATGACAAGCCACTGTAGACGCAGTTTTGTTCTTCAAATGGAAACACTGCGCTCCGATGCGCGCCGGAGAAGACGTGCTAGGGGCAAGACGCCCCAGCGCGCTCAGGTCCTGACTTCGCCCTGACCGAGGACCACGTACTTCAACGAAGTCAGACCTTCGATGCCGACCGGCCCACGCGCATGGAACTTGTCCGTGCTGATGCCGATCTCGGCGCCCAGCCCGAACTCGAACCCATCCGCAAAACGCGTGCTCGCGTTGACCATCACGCTGGCCGAGTCCACCTCGCGCAGGAAGCGCTGGGCGTTCATGTGATCGCGCGTGACGATCGCGTCGGTGTGATGGCTCGAATAGTGGTTGATGTGCGTGATGGCCTCGTCCACGCCTTCGACCACCTTGATGCTGATGACCGCGGCGAGGTACTCCTCCGACCAGTCGGACTCGACCGCGTCCACCACCCGGCCGCTGCCGTGCAGCGCTTCGCGCAGGATGCGCCCGGCCGCCGGATCGCAGCGCATCTCCACGCCCTTGCCCGCGAAGATCGCGCCGATCTCGGGCAGGAAGGTCTCGGCGATCGATGCCGCCACCAGCAGCCCTTCGGCGGCATTGCAGGGGCTGTATTTCTGGGTCTTGGCGTTGTCGACGATGCGCAGCGCCATGTCCAGCTCCGCCGTGTCGTCCACGTAGACGTGGCAGTTGCCGTCGAGGTGCTTGATGACCGGCACCTTGGCTTCGCGGCTGATGCGCTCGATCAGCCCCTTGCCGCCGCGCGGAATGATGACGTCGACGAAGGCCGGCATCGCGATGAGCTGGCCCACGGCTTCGCGGTCGGTCGTCTGGACGAGCTGGACGGCTGCGGCCGGCAGCCCGGCTTCGGAAAGCGAATCCGCCACCAGCTGGGCGAGCGCCTTGTTCGACTCGATGGCTTCCGAGCCGCCGCGCAGAATCGCGGCATTGCCGCTCTTGATCGCCAGGCTCGCCGCCTCGATCGTGACGTTGGGCCGGCTCTCGTAGATCATGCCGAAGACGCCGATCGGCACCCGCATCTGGCCGACCCGGATGCCGCTGGGCTGCTGCTTCATGCCGATGACTTCGCCGATGACGTCCGGCATGGCGGCGAGCTGCTCGCAGCCCTGGGCGACGGTTTCGATGACCTTGGGGGTGAGCTTGAGTCGGTCGACCATCGGCGCCGACAGCCCGGCGGCGGTCGCGCGGGCCAAATCCTGTGCATTGGCGTCAGCCAGCGTGCTGCCCGCCTCGCGCAACCGGCGCGCGAGCGCCTTCAGCGCCTTGTTCTTGGTGGCCGCATCCGCCCGGGCCATCAGGGCCGACGCCGTCTTGGCCTGCAGACCGAGCGTCTGCATGTATTCGGAGACATTGAACATGTTCATAACCCCCGATTGTCACCCGCCCCCAAATCTGGCACAGCGAAAGCCCAGAAATCCCGCGGAGCCGGCTTGGCCGGGCCGCTGGGATTGCCCCCTGGAAGGGGGTGGAGAGCGACACGAAGTGCGCGAGCCTGGGGGTGAGGCCAAGAATCCCCTGGAAGGGGGTGCAGAGCCACACGAAGTGGGCGAGGCTGGGGGTGAGGCCGAGCCTGGGGTTATCTACAACTTCTGCAAAGCATCAGCGCCAACCGCTGCAGCGCCTGCCAACTGTCGGCCGGCCAGTCGGGCTGCTTCAGGCCCTTGACGATGCCGTCGACCACATGCGCGGCGCGCAGCATGCGGGCCAGCGCACGGTCGTCGAGCCGGGGCAGTACCCGTTCGAAAGCCCGTTCGCGCGGGCCCCAGATCCGGTTCTCGCGCAGTGCCATCGGCAGCGGCCGGCCGGCCGCCATCGCGTCCTTGACCCGCTTCAGGGCGCGGATGTCCTCGGCGATCGTGTAGTGCACGAGCACCTCGGCTTCGCCCTCCGCCTGCAGGCCGTCGAGCATGCGCGAGACCCGCTGCGGATTGCCCGCAAGGATGGCCTCGGACAGCTTGAAGACGTCGTAGCGCGCGACGTTGTTCACTGCGGCCTCGACCTGCTCCCAGCTCAGTTCGCCCTCGGGGTGCAGCAGCGCGAGCTTCTGGATCTCCTGATGCGCCGCGAGCAAGTTGCCCTCGACCCGGTCGGCAAAGAACTGCAGCGTGCGCTGGCCCTCCTCGCCGGGCTTCACGCGCTGGCCCTGCTGCGCGAGCCGCTGGGCGATCCATGGCGGCAGGGCGGCACGCTCGACCGTGTCGACCTGGATGCTCACGCCGTTGCCTTCGAGCGCGCCGAACCACGCGCCGGTGCGCGTGGCCTTGTCCAGGCGCGGCAGCATCACCAGCGTGAGCGTGCTGTCGTTGCCCTGCGCGGCTTCGGCTATCTGCTGGAGCGCCACGCTGCCATCCTTGCCCGGCTTGCCGGACGGGATGCGGATTTCCACGATCTGGCGGTCGGCGAAGAGGCTCAGCGACCCGCCCGCCGCGAGCACCGCGCTCCAGTCAAAGTGCGCGCCGGCCACCGTGTAGGCGCTGCGCTCGGTGTAGCCCTGCGCACGCGCCGCAGCACGGATCGCATCCGCCGCCTCCTGCGCCAGCAACGCTTCGTCGCCGTGGATGACGTACAGCGGCGCCACCCGCTTGGCGAGGTGCGCAGCCAATTGATTGGACGCCAGTTGCATCAGTGGTTCACCGCCCCGCCGACCCAGATCGCGGGCACCCGCGGAACCGGCTCTGCCGGGCCGCCGGGTGCGCCCCCTGTAAGGGGGTGCAGAGCCACACGCAGTGGGCGAGGCTGGGGGTCACGCCGGTTTTGCCGCCGCCAGGCGACGAAGGATCTGCTGCGCGATGTCGCTTTCCATGTCGCGGTACAGCAGCGCGGTTTCGCCTTCCTTCGCGAGGGCGGCCGTTTCGTTGTAGGTGATGTCGCGCGACTGGCTGATCTCGGTCGGCGCCAGCAATTCCCTGCCATCCTTGCTGCGGACCCGGAAACGCACCGTCAGCCGCAGCTGAAGCTCTCGCACCTGTCCGGCGGCATTGGTCGAGATCACCACGGCGTCGCGTTTCTCGGCAAGGATCTCGAGCACCGCCTCGGCGTTCGCCACCTGCTCCGTGGGCACCACCTCGACCGTTCCGGCGGCGCGCAGATTGCGCTTGACCTGGTTCGCGAACGACGAAGTGGCCGGGACCGCGATGCTCTTGAACTGGAACTCCGGCGCCTTGCGCAACTGGAAGCCGCAGCCCGAGAGCACGAGCGCACCGGACAAGCCGATGAGAAGGCCGCGCCGCGACCGAAGCGAACTCACCGCCATCGCCTTCAAACCACCACGTTGACGAGACGCCCGGGCACCACGATGACGCGCTTTGCCGTCACGCCTTCCGCGTGCTTGACGAACGCCTCGCTGGCGAGGGCGATCTTCTCGATTTCCTGCTTGGAAGCGGTCGCCGGCACATGCAACGAGCCGCGCAGCTTGCCGTTGATCTGCAGCATCAATTCGATCTCGTCCTGCTCCAGCGCACCGACGTCGACCACGGGCCAGGGCGCGTCGAGCAGTTCGCCGATCTCCTTGTCGTAGCCGAGCTGATGCCAGAGCTGGTGCGCGATGTGCGGCGTCGCCGGATACAGGCAGCGCAGCAGGATGCCCATCGCCTCGCGCACCGCCGCGCGGTCGCCGCCGTCCGGCTCGGCCGGCTTGAAGCCTTCCAGCGCGTTGAGCAGCTTCATCGCGCCCGACACCACCGTGTTGTATTGCATGCGCTGGTAGTCGTAGTCGATCTGGCGCAGCACGGTGTGCACTTCGCGGCGCAGGGCCTTGGCCTCCTTGCCGAAGACGGGCTTGCCTTCGACGGCGGAGTTGGCGCCGGCGCCGTCGAGCGCCACGCCGAAATTCCAGACCCGGCGCAGGAAGCGATAGCTGCCCTCGACCGCCGCATCGTTCCACTCGAGCGTGGCTTCGGGCGGCGCGGTGAACATGGTGTAGAGACGCGCGGTGTCCGCGCCGTACTTCTCGATCAGGTCCTGCGGGTCGACGCCGTTGCGCTCGCTCTTGCCCATCTTGCCGACACCGCCGTACTCGACCTTCGTGCCGTCCGCCAGCGTGCCGCCGGTGATGCGGCCCTGCGTATCGAGCACCTGCGTGACTTCCGACGGTGGGTGGTAGTCCTTGCCGCCCTTCTCGTTGCGCGTATAGAAGATGTGGTTGAGCACCATGCCCTGCGTGAGCAGCTTGCTGAAGGGCTCGTCGCACTTCACGAGGCCCAGGTCGCGCATCACCTTGGTCCAGAAGCGCGCATAGAGCAGGTGCAGGATCGCGTGCTCGATGCCGCCGATGTACTGGTCCATCGGCATCCAGTAGTCCGCGCCGCCCGCGACCATCGCCTCGTCGTTCTTCGGGTCGCAATAGCGCATGAAGTACCACGAGCTGTCCACGAAGGTGTCCATGGTGTCGGTCTCGCGGCGGGCCGGCTTGCCGCAAACCGGGCAGACGACGCCGGCATGGAAGCCTTCGTGCTTGTGCAGCGGATTGCCGGACCCGTCGGGCACGCAATCGGTGGGCAGCACCACCGGGAGGTCCTTCTCGGGCACCGGCACCGCGCCGTGCTGCTCGCAATGGATGATCGGGATCGGCGTTCCCCAGTAGCGCTGGCGGCTGATGCCCCAGTCGCGCAGGCGCCAGGTGGTCTTCATCTCGCCCAGGCCCTTCTGCTCCAGCGCGTGGGCCACCGCCTTGACCGCCTCGGCGTACGACATGCCGCTGAAGTTGTCGGAGTTGATGGTGACGCCGCGCTCCTTGTCGGCGTACCAGTCCTGCCAGCGGTGGTAGTTGAAATGCGGCTCGTCATCGACCAGCACCACCTGGATGATCTCGATGCCGTACTTGTTCGCGAACGCGAAGTCGCGCTCGTCGTGCGCCGGCACGCCCATCACGGCGCCGTCGCCGTAGCTCATGAGCACATAGTTGCCGACCCAGACCGGCACCTGTTCCTCGGTGATCGGGTGCGTTACCGTCAGGCTGGTGCGCAGGCCCTTCTTCTCCTGCGTGGCGAGCTCGGCCTCGGTGGTCCCGCCGCTCTTGCATTCCTCGATGAAGGCCGCGACCTTCGGGTCGGACTTCGCGGCATGCAGCGCCAGCGGGTGCTCCGGCGCCACGGCGCAGAAGGTCACGCCCATGATCGTGTCGGCGCGCGTCGTGAAGACGTACATGCGGCCGCCCTGGATCAGCGCGCCCTTGTCGTCCCGGATGTTGTGGGTGAAGGCGAAGCGAACGCCTTCGCTCCTGCCGATCCAGTTCTCCTGCATCAGCTTCACGCGCTCGGGCCAGCCCGGCAGCTTGTGCTGGGTGTGCTCGAGGAGTTCCTCGGCGTAGTCGCTGATCTTGAGGTAGTAGCCCGGGATCTCGCGGCGCTCCACAGGCGCGCCGGTGCGCCATCCCTTGCCGTCGATCACCTGCTCGTTGGCGAGCACGGTCTGGTCGACCGGGTCCCAGTTGACCACCTGCGTCTTGCGGTAGGCGATGCCCTTCTCGAGCATCTTGAGGAACAGCCACTGGTTCCACTTGTAGTAGCCCGGATCGCAGGTCGCGATCTCGCGGCTCCAGTCGATGGCCAGGCCCATCGCCTGGAGCTGGCCCTTCATGTAGCTGATGTTCTCGTAGGTCCACGCGGCCGGCGGCACGCCGTTCTTGAGCGCCGCGTTCTCGGCCGGCAGGCCGAAGGCGTCCCAGCCCATGGGCATCAGCACGTTGTAGCCGCTCATGCGCAGGTAGCGCGTGAGCATGTCGTTGATCGTGTAGTTGCGCACGTGGCCCATGTGCAGCTTGCCGCTGGGGTACGGCAGCATCGAGCAGGCGTAGTACTTCTTCTTGCGCGCGTCCTCGGTCACGCGGTAGGCGTCGGCGGCCGTCCAATAGGCCTGGGCGGCGGACTCGACGTCGGCGGGTTTGTAGCTGGGATTCATTCGGGCTCGGCTTCGGCAACGGCCCGGCGCCAGGCGGCCGGGGGATCGTGATTATCACCCCCCGCCCCGTCCCTTTCATGGCGTTCGGACTCGTCTTCCGAGGGGACGACGCCCCGAAGCACCTCGATGGTGCGCGATCCCCGGAGGCCGGCTTTTTGCATGCACAATGATTTTTGGACCTGGGGGGCTCCTGCATGGACAAGGACTGGTGGCGCGGCGCGGTGATCTACCAGATCTACCCGCGCAGCTTCATGGACAGCAACGGCGACGGCATCGGCGACCTGCCGGGCATCACGGCCCGGCTCGATCACGTCGCCGCGCTGGGGGTGGATGCGATCTGGGTGTCGCCCTTCTTCCGCTCGCCGATGAAGGACTTCGGCTACGACGTGGCCGACTACCGGGCGGTCGACCCGATGTTCGGCACCCTGGAAGACTTCGACGCGATGCTGGCCCGCGCCCACGCGCTGGGCATCAAGGTCATCATCGACCAGGTGCTCTCCCACACCTCCGACCAGCACGCGTGGTTCGCCGCGAGCCGCGCCAGCCGCGACAACCCGCAGGCCGACTGGTACGTCTGGGCCGACCCACGGCCGGACGGCACGCCGCCCACCAACTGGCTGTCGGTCTTCGGCGGATCCGCGTGGCAGTGGGATTCGCGCCGGCGCCAGTACTACCTGCACAGCTTCCTGGTCGAGCAGCCGGACCTGAACTTCCATTGCCCGGCGGTTCAGGACACGCTTCTGGACGAAGTCCGCTTCTGGTGCGAGCGCGGGGTGGATGGCTTCCGCTTCGACGCCTGCAACCACCAGTTCCACGACGCGCGGCTTCGCGACAACCCGCCGGCCGACGGCGGCATGGTCAGCACGGTGCGGGCCGACAACCCGTACGCGATGCAGAAGCATCTGCACGACAAGAGCCAGCCGGAGAACCTGCGCTTCCTCGAACGACTGCGCGCCCTGCTCGACGACTACGGCGCGGTGGGCCTCGGCGAAGTCGGCGACGAAAACGCGCCCCCCGTGATGGCCCGGTACACCGAGCGCGGCAAGCGCCTGCACCTCGCCTACAGCTTCAGCCTGCTGACCAGCGAGCACAGCGCGGCCCACCTGCGCACGCAGGTCGAGGCGCTCGACCGCGAACTCGCGAAGACCGGCGGCTGGGGCTGCTGGGCGGTGTCGAACCACGACGTGCCGCGGGTCGCCTCCCGCTGGAACGCCAATGGCACCGAGGACACCCGCCGAGACAGGATGTGGCTCGCGCTGCTGCTTTCGCTGCGCGGAAGCGCCAGCGTCTACCAGGGCGAGGAACTCGGCCTGCCCGAGGCCGAGGTGCCGTTCGAGTTGCTCCAGGACCCCTACGGGCGCGCCTTCTGGCCCGAATTCAAGGGCCGCGACGGCGCCCGCACGCCGATCCCGTGGGTCACGGATGCACACCACGCCGGCTTCACCAGCGGAACTCCCTGGCTGCCGGTGTCGGAGATGCACCTGCCGCTGGCCATCGACCGCCAGACGGACGACCCGGCCTCGATGCTGAATTTCAGTCGCGCGCTGCTGCGCTGGCGACGCCGCCAGCCGCTGCTTCGCAGCGGCGAGATGCGCTTCATCGACGCGCCCGGCGTGCCGGACACGGTGCTCTGGTTCGAGCGCCACGACGCCGAACGCTCGCTGCACGGCGTGTTCAATCTCGCAGACGAGCCGGTATCCCTCGAACTGCCCCGGGCGCTCGCGCCGGCAGAAGGCGCGCCTTTCGCGGACACTGGCATCGAAGGCGGCAGGCTCGTCCTGCCGCCATACGGCGTTTTCTTCGGAGTACCGCTCGATGCTGCCTGAGGCCGAAATACGTGCCCTGATGCGCGCAGAACATGGCGATCCTTTCGCCGTGCTCGGCCCGCACGAGACGGACGAAGGCCTTCATGTCCGCGCCCTGCTGCCGGGCGCGAAAGCGGTGACGGTCATGCAATCGGGCTCGGGCTGGCCGCTGGCGGAACTCGACCGGCAGGGCGACAGCGACCTCTTCGCCGGACTCGTCCCGGCATCGGAAGCCCGGCTCGGCTACCACTTTCATGTCGACTGGGGCACGCACACCTCGCAGCTCGACGATCCGTACCGCTTCCCTCTGGTGCTCGGCGCCACCGACGTCTGGCTGCTGGCCGAGGGCACGCACCTGCGGCCCTTCGAGCAACTGGGCGCGCACCTGCGCGAGATCGACGGCGTGCGCGGATGCGCCTTCGCGGTGTGGGCGCCCAATGCGCGCCGCGTCTCGGTGGTCGGCGACTTCAACCAGTGGGACGGCCGCCGCCACATGATGCGGCTGCGCCGCGAGTGCGGCGTGTGGGAGATCTTCGCGCCGCACGTCGCGCCGGGCGACAGCTACGAATTCGAGATCCTCTCGGCAGAGGGCCATGTGCTGCGCAAGGCGGACCCCTTCGGCTTCTCGGCGCGGCTGCGGCCGGACACTGCCTGCGTCGTCCAGCCCCTGCCGCCCCCGAGCAAGATGCCGCCCGGCCGCGCGCAGGCCAACGCCCGCGGCGCGCCCCTCAGCATCTACGAAGTGCACCTGGGCTCCTGGCGGCGCAAGAACGGCCACGAGTGGCTCGACTACCGCGAGCTCGCCGACACGCTGGTGCCCTACGCGCGCGACATGGGCTTCACGCACATCGAGCTGCTGCCGATCAGCGAGCACCCCTTCGACGGCTCGTGGGGCTACCAGCCGATCGGCCTCTACGCGCCCACCTCGCGCTTCGGCACGCCGGGCGATTTCCGCGCCTTCGTCGAAGCGGCGCACGCGGCCGGGCTCGGCGTGATCCTCGACTGGGTGCCCGCGCATTTCCCGACCGATGCGCACGGGCTCGCGGACTTCGACGGCACCGCGCTCTACGAGTACGCCGATCCGCGCGAAGGCTTCCACAACGACTGGCAGACGCTGATCTTCAACTACGCCCGCACCGAGGTGCGCAACTACCTCGTCGGCAATGCGCTGTACTGGCTGGAGCGCTACGGCGTCGACGGCCTGCGGGTCGATGCGGTGGCCTCGATGCTCTACCGCGACTACAGCCGCCAGCCGGGCGAGTGGATTCCCAACGCGCACGGCGGCCGCGAGAACCTCGAAGCGATCGACTTCCTGCGCCGGATGAACCACGTCGTCGGCGTCGAGCGGCCCGGTGCCGTCACGATCGCCGAGGAATCGACCAGCTTCCCCGGCGTGACCCGCCCGCCGGAGCAGGGCGGCCTGGGCTTCCACTTCAAGTGGAACATGGGCTGGATGAACGACACGCTGCGCTATGCGGGCATCGATCCGGTCTACCGCAAGCACCACCACCGGCAGATCACCTTCGGGCTGATGTACGCGCACAGCGAGAACTTCGTGCTGCCCCTGTCGCACGACGAGGTGGTGCACGGCAAGGGATCGATGATCGGCCGCATGCCGGGCGATCACTGGCAGCAGTTCGCGGGCTTGCGCAACCTGTACGGCTACCTCTGGGCCTACCCCGGAAAGAAGCTGCTCTTCATGGGCGGCGAATTCGCGCAGTGGGCCGAATGGAGCGCGGACCGCAGCCTCGACTGGCATCTGCTCGAACAGCCCTCGCACCAGGGCATCCGCAGGCTCGTGCGCGACCTGAACAACGTCTACCGGCATTTCCCCGCGCTGCACGCGCTGGACTGCGAGCCTCAGGGCTTCGAGTGGATCTGCCATGACGACGCGGACCAGTCGGTGTTCGCCTTCGTGCGCCGCGCCGGCGACGGCAGCTTCGTCGTCGCGGTGTGCAACTTCACGCCGATGGTGCGGGATGGCTATCGGCTGGGCATGCCGCTTGCTGGCAGGTACCGCGAGATCATCAATACGGACAACCAGATCTACGGTGGAAGCGGACTCGGCAACGGCGTCATCGAAACGCAGGCGACGCCCTGGCATGGAAGGCCGCAGTCCATGACGCTGACGCTGCCTGCGCTGTGCACCTTGATGTGGGTGCTGGCGTGACCGGCTTGCACCCGGGCACGCCCTATCCGCTCGGCGCGACGCCGGGGCCGCACGGCGTCAACTTCGCGTTGGCCGCGCCCCGCGCGACGGTGGTGGAGCTGTGCCTCTTCGATGCCACGGGCCGCCATGAGCAGCAGCGCCTGAAGGTCACCGCCCAGACCAACGGCGTCTGGCACGCCGCGCTGCCGCATGCGCGCACGGGGTTGGTCTATGGCTGGCGCGTTCACGGGCCATGGGTACCGCACGAGGGCTTGCGCTTCAATCCGGCCAAGGTGCTGCTCGACCCCTACGCGCGCGAGGTGGTGGGCAACTACGGCGGCGAGGACCTGTTCCTCGGACACCACCCGGCCGATCCGAACCGGCGCGACGCGCGCGACAACGCATCGATCGCGCTCAAGGCGCGCGTGGTCGATCCGTTGCCGCCTGCGGGACCCGCGCCGCGCATCGCCGACGGCGACCGCGTCATCTACGAGCTCCACGTTCGCGGCCAGACGCGGCTGCATCCCGGGGTTCCGCCCGATCTGCGCGGCACCTATGCGGGCCTCGCGGAACCGGCGGTGCTCGACCATCTGCAGCGCCTCGGCGTCACCACGCTGAACCTCATGCCGGTGCAGTTCCGTGCCGACGAGGAGCGTCTGTTCAAGCTCGGCCTCAGCAACTACTGGGGCTACAGCCCGATCGGCTGGTTCGCGCCCGAGGCACGCTACTGGACCGGCCGCCCCGGCACCTCGCCGGCGAGCGAGTTCCGCGTGATGACCGATGCGATCCATGCGCGCGGCATGGAAGTGGTGATCGACGTGGTGTTCAACCACAGCGCCGAGACCGACGAGCTCGGCCCGACGCTGAGCCTGCGCGGCATCGACAACCTGCTGTACTACCACCTGCGCCCGGACGACCGGGCGCTCTACCAGAACTGGACCGGCTGCGGCAACTGCCTGCACCTCTCGGAGCCGCGCGTGGTGCAACTGGTGATGGACGCGCTGCGCCACTGGGTCACTCAACTCGGCGTCGACGGTTTCCGCTTCGATCTCGCGCCGATCCTCGCGCGCCGCGAGGGTGGCGATTTCGATCCGCGCGCCCCGTTCCTCGCCGCCGCAGCGCAGGACCCGGTGCTCGCCCGCACGCTGCTCATCGCCGAGCCCTGGGACATCGGGCCGGGCGGCTATGGCCTCGGCCAGTTCCCCCCGGGCTGGCTCGAATGGAACGACCGCTTCCGAGACACGCAGCGCGGCTTCTGGCTGCACCGCGGCGTCGGGCTCGGAGAGTTCGCGCAGCGCTTCACCGCATCGAGCGATGCCTTCAGGCACGACGGCCGCGCGCCCACCGCGAGCGTCAATTTCATCACCGCGCACGACGGCTTCACCCTGCGCGACCTGCTGAGCTACAGCGAGCGCCACAACCTCGCCAACGGCGAGCACAACCGCGACGGCCATGCGCACAACCTGAGCCGCAACTGCGGCGTGGAGGGCGAGACGGACGATCCGCTGGTGCTGGCCGAGCGCAAGCGCCTCGCCCGGGTGCTGCTGGCGGTGCTGCTGCTTTCGCAAGGCACGCCGATGATGCTGGCCGGCGACGAACTCGGCCACACGCAACGCGGCAACAACAACGCCTATTGCCAGGACAACGAGACGACCTGGCTCCACTGGGACCGGGCCGACGCCAGCCTTGTCGACTACGTGTCGCGCCTGCTGGCACTGCGCCGCGAGGCCGCGCCCCTGCGCAGCACGCAGTGGTGGCCCGCGTACGCCATGCCCGACACCACGGCGCTGCGTTGGCGCACGCCCGAAGGCCAGGCGATGACCCCCGCCGACTGGGAGCGCCGCGACCGCCATGCGCTCGCGATCCTGTTCGCAGCCCCATCGCCTGCAACGAACTGGCTGATCCTCGTGAACGCGGAGGCTGCGGAAGTCGCCTTCCACCTGGATGGCGGCCCCTGGGTCCGCCGGCTCGCCAGCGACAAGGACAGCGCCGAGGCATGGCCGCTCGGCTCGACCGTCACGCTCGAGCCCGGCAGCCTCTGGGTCGCAAAAACATAGGAGCCAAGCGTCCGCGGGAATGCTAGGCTGGAATCACCGGGAAACAACAAACGGAGGCAACAGATGAACGACATCGAGCAACCGAACCTGCAGGCCCATCAACTCGTTCGCCGCACCATCGCGCTGGTGCTGGCCGGCGGCCGGGGGTCCCGGCTCAAGCAGTTGACCGACCGGCGGGCCAAGCCGGCGGTGTACTTCGGCGGCAAGTTCCGCATCATCGATTTCGCGCTGTCGAACTGCCTCAACTCGGGCATCCGGCGCATGGCGGTGGTCACGCAGTACAAGTCGCACTCGCTGATGCGCCACCTGCAGCGCGGCTGGAGCTTCCTGCGCGCGGAGCTCAACGAGATGGTCGACGTGCTGCCCGCCCAGCAGCGCGTCGGCGACGAGCACTGGTATCGCGGCACGGCCGATGCGGTCTACCAGAACCTCGACATCTTCCGGACACGCTCCACGCCGCACGATTACGTGGTGGTGCTGGCCGGCGACCACGTCTACAAGATGGACTACTCGATCATGCTCACCGACCATGTCGCACACGGCCGCGGCTGCACGGTCGGCTGCATCGAAGTGCCGCGCGCGGAGGCGGTGGCCTTCGGCGTGATGGACGTGGACAAGGATCGCAACATCACCGACTTCCTCGAAAAACCCGCCGATCCGCCCCCCATGCCCGGCAAGCCCGAGGTGGCGCTCGCGAGCATGGGCATTTACATCTTCGACGCCGAGTACCTCTACCGGATGCTCGAAGAAGACAGCGAAGACCCCGATTCGGACCATGACTTCGGCAAGGACATCATTCCCCGCGCCGTGGCGGAAGGACGCGCGGTGGCACATCCTTTCGGCATGTCGTGCGTGACCCGCGCCCAGCGCGGCGGCAACGCCCAGGCCTACTGGCGCGACGTTGGCACGATCGATGCATTCTGGGCAGCCAACCTGGACCTGGCCTCGATCACCCCCGAGTTGGACATCTATGACACCGACTGGCCCATCTGGACCTACCAGCGGCAGCTTCCGCCGGCCAAGTTCGTGCTCGACCGCGAAGGCAAGCACGGCATGACCGTCAACACCATCGTCTCCGGCGGATGCATCGTCTCGGGCTCGCAGCTGAGCAGCTCGGTGCTGTTCTCGGGCGTGCGCGTGCATTCCTTCTGCACCATCAACGAGGCGGTGCTGCTGCCGGACGTGCAGATCGGCCAAGGCTGCCGGCTCAACAAGGTGGTGATCGACCGCGCCTGCATCCTGCCCGACAACACCGTGGTCGGCGAAGACGCCGAGGCCGACGCGGCGCGCTTCGAGCGCACCGAGGGCGGCGTGGTGCTCGTCACGCGCGAGATGCTCAAGCGTCTCGGCTTTCCCCAGTAACGACGCATGCGGATCCTTCAGGTCAGCGCCGAACTCTTTCCCCTGCTGAAGACCGGAGGGCTGGCCGACGTCGCAGGCGCACTGCCGCTCGCGCTGCTGGCGGCCGGGCAGGACGTGCGCGTGTTGCTTCCGGGCTTTCCGGCGATCGTCGCGGGGGTCGCCGATTCCGAGCCTGTCGCCGAGTTCGCCGCGCCTTGGGGCGAGCGGGTCCGGCTGCGCTTCGGCCGCATTCCGATCGGCGGCGCGCCAGCCATTCCGGCCTATGTGATCGATGCGCCGTGGCTCTACGACCGGCCCGGCAATCCCTACGAAGACCCGAGCCGCCAGCCCTATGGCGACAACCACCGGCGCTTCGCCCTGCTGGGCTGGGCTGCCGCGCAACTGGCGCGCGACCTCGACCCCGATTGGCGCCCCGAAATCGTCCATGCCCACGACTGGCATGCCGGGCTTGCGCCGGCCTATCTGGCTTTCGCGCAACCCGACGGCCGTCCGCGCGTGGGCAGCGTGTTCACCGTGCACAACTTGGCCTACCAGGGCCTGTTCGCGCCGTGGCACTTCTCCGAACTGGGGCTGCCGCCGGCCGCCTTCAGCGTCAACGGGCTCGAGTTCCATGGGCAGTTGTCGTTCATGAAAGGCGGTCTCTGCTTCGCCGACCGCATCACCACGGTGAGCCCGACCTACGCGCACGAGATCCAGACGCCCGAGCAGGGCTTCGGACTGGACGGCCTGCTGCGCAGCCGCTCGCATGTGCTCAGCGGCATCCTGAATGCGGTCGACGACCAGGTCTGGAATCCGGCGACCGATACGCTGATCCCGCATCGCTACGACAGCCGGCGCATGCCCGGCAAGGCGCGCTGCAAGGCCGCGCTGCAGGATGAATTGGGCCTTGCGCCGCAGGCCGACGCCCCGCTCTTCGTGGTGGTGAGCCGCCTGACCGAGCAGAAGGGCCTGCACCTCGTCCTCGAAGGGCTCGACGCGCTCGTCGCCCAGGGGGGTCAGCTCGCGCTGCTGGGCAGTGGTGATGCCGACCTCGAAGCCGCGTTCCGCCAGCGCGCCACCGATGCGCCGCGCTCGGTCAGCGTCACGCTCGGCTACAGCGAGCCGCTCGCGCATCGCCTGTTCGGCGCGGGCGACGTGACGCTGGTGCCATCGCTGTTCGAACCCTGCGGTCTCACGCAGATGTACGGGCTCAAGTACGGCAGCCTGCCGCTGGTGCATCGCGTTGGCGGACTGGCCGACACGGTGGTCGACGCCACGCTCGAAGACATGGCGAGCGGCGACGCCACCGGCTTGAGCTTCGATGCCTTCGACGCCGCCGGCTACGCCCGCGCGGTCCGCCGCGCCTTCGCGCTCTACCGGCGCTCCACCGACTGGCGGGCGGTGCGCGCCAATGCAATGCGCCGCCCCGCGGACTGGGGCACGGCCGCCGCACGCTATCTCGATGTCTACGCCGAAGCCTTGAGCTGAGCCCCGCCGGCGAATTCAAACCTCCCCACCATGACCATCGAAGACTTCAAGTACGACCATCCCGACCGCGACGTCGCGGCCTTCAAGCGCGCGGTCGCCAACAAGCTCATCTATGCGGTCGGCAAGGACCCGGTCGCCGCGAGCCAGGACGACTGGCTGCACGCCACCGCGCTCGCGGTGCGCGACCAGATCGTCGAGCGCTGGATGACCACCACGCGCCAGATCTATGCGCAGCGCCTCAAGCGCGTCTACTACCTGTCGATGGAATTCCTGATCGGCCGCACCTTCACCAACGCGCTGCTCGCGCTGGAACTACAGGGTACGGTCAAGCAGGCGCTGGCCGATTTCGGCGTCGACATCCAGGCCATCGCGGAGCGCGAGCCCGATGCGGCGCTCGGCAACGGCGGCCTGGGGCGGCTCGCCGCGTGCTTCCTCGACTCGATGGCCACGCTCGGCGTGCCAGGCATCGGCTATGGCATCCGCTACGAATACGGCATGTTCCGCCAGCGTATCGTCGACGGCCAGCAGATCGAGACGCCCGACTACTGGCTCACGCGCGGAAACCCCTGGGAGTTCCAGCGGCCGGAAGTGACCTACCGCGTGCGCTTCGGCGGCCATGTGCAACGCGGCGAAGGCGGCGCGGCGAGGTGGGTCGACACCCATGACGTGCTGGCCGTGGCCTACGACACCATCATCCCCGGCTACGGCACGCAGGCGACCAACACGCTGCGGCTGTGGTCGGCACGCGCCACGGAAGAGATCGATCTCTCGGCCTTCAACCGCGGCAACTACATGGAGGCGGTGGAGAGCAAGAACCACTCGGAGAACGTCTCGCGCGTGCTCTACCCCGACGACTCCACGCCGTCGGGCCGCGAACTGCGGCTGCACCAGGAGTACTTCTTCGTGAGCGCGAGCGTGCAGGACCTCGTGCGCCGCTATCTGCGCAACCACACGAACTTCGACGACCTGCCGGACCAGGTCAGCATCCACCTCAACGACACGCACCCGGTACTCGCAGTGCCGGAGCTGATGCGCCTCCTGATCGACGAACACGACCTGCCGTGGGATGTCGCCTGGGACCACACGCAGAAAGTGTTCAGCTACACCAATCACACGCTGATGCACGAGGCGCTGGAAACCTGGCCCGTCGAGATGTTCGGCCGCGTGCTGCCGCGGCACCTGCAGATCCTCTTCGACATCAACGCGCGCTTCCTCGCGCGCGTGACGCAGACCCATGGCCACGACGTCGAGCTGATGCGTCGGCTCTCGCTCATCGACGAGGCCGGCGAGCGGCGCGTGCGCATGGCCTACGTGGCGGTGCTCGCGAGCCATTCGGTCAACGGCGTGTCGGGCTTGCATTCCGAGCTGATGAAGCAGTCGATCTTCGCCGACTTCGCGAAGCTGTTTCCGCAGCGCTTCAACAACAAGACCAACGGCGTCACGCCTCGGCGCTGGCTGGCGCAGGCCAACCCGCCGCTCGCGGGGCTGCTCGACACGCGCATCGGCCGCGGCTGGCGGCGCGATCTGACGCAGCTCGAAGTGCTGCGGCCGATGGCGCAGCAGCCGGCCTTCGTGCGCGCCTTTCGGCACGCCAAGCGCGAGAACAAGCTGCGCCTGGCCAACTGGATCGACGAGCACCTGCGCATCGACATCGACACCGATGCGATGTTCGACGTGCAGGTCAAGCGCATTCACGAGTACAAGCGGCAGCTCCTCAACGTGCTGCACGTCGTGACGCGCTATCACCGCATCCTCGAAGCGCCCGAAGCCAACCATGTGCCGCGCGTGGTGGTGTTCGCGGGCAAGGCGGCGTCGGCGTATCACATGGCCAAGCTGGTGATCCGGCTCATCAACGACGTGGCCCACACGATCAACAACGACGAGCGCGTCGGCCGGCTGCTGAAGGTGGTGTTCATTCCCAACTACAGCGTGAGCCTGGCCGAGATGATCATGCCGGCCGCCGATCTGTCGGAGCAGATTTCGACGGCCGGCACCGAAGCGTCGGGTACCGGCAACATGAAATTCGCGCTCAACGGCGCGCTGACCATCGGCACGCTCGACGGCGCCAATGTCGAGATGCGCGACAACGTCGGCGCGGACAACTTCTTCATCTTCGGCAACACCACGCCACAGGTGGCCGCGATCCGCGCGAGCGGCTATCAGCCGCGCGACTACTACGAATCCAATCCGGAGTTGCAGCGCGTGCTGGACAGCATTCGCGACGGCATGTTCTCGCCCAGCGAGCCGTCGCGCTACCACGAGATCTTCGACGCGCTGGTGAGCTGGGGCGACCACTACCTGCTGCTGGCGGACTACGCGAGCTATATCGAGGCGCAGGGCCGGGTCGATGCGCTCTACCGCGATGCGGATGCGTGGACGCGCATGGCGATCCTCAACGTGGCGGGTATGGGGGCGTTTTCATCGGACCGGACCATCGCCGAGTACGCCCACCAGATCTGGAAGACAAGGCCGGTGGCCTTGATCTGACCCCGCGCTCACTTGGGCGGCTGGGGCGGGGGCGCTTCGGTGACGAAGCCGATGCGGCTCAGGCCCGCCTTGTTCGCGATGCCCATCAATTCAACGACCTTGCCGTAGGGCACGGCCTGGTCGGCGCGAAGCTGGACTTCGGTATCGCGGCTGTCGGCTGCCGCCTTGGCGAGCCCGGCCGCGAGTTCATCGCTCGTGACCGCCCGGTCGTTGAGGAACACCTTGCCCGACGCGTCGACGACGAGGCTGACGAACTTCGGCGTCTCGTTGGGCTTGCCGGCATCGGTGCGCGGCAGGTCGAGCTTGATCGAGCTGGCCATCAGCGGCGCGGTGATGATGAAGATCACCAGCAGCACCAGCATCACGTCCACCAGCGGCGTGACGTTGATGTCCGACAGCGGACGCTGGCCGCCCGCGCCGATCGAGCGCCCGCCCGTGGGCGTGCTGCCGAGCGAGGTGCGACCGAAGGCCATGCCTCAGACCGGCCTCAGACCGGCATCGCCCGCGCTGGAGGCGGCGGCGTTTCGCGGGGCACCGGCTCGCCCAGCATGCCGAGCAGGTCGTGCGCAAAGCCTTCGAGCTCGGCTTCGATGCGGCCGACGACGCGGCCGAACACGTTGTAGGCCAGCACGGCGGGAATCGCGACCGCGAGGCCGAAGGCGGTCATGATCAGCGCCTCGCCGACCGGGCCCGCGACCTTGTCGATGGTGAAGCCACCGGTTTCGCCGGCAATGCCGACCAGCGCACGGTAGATGCCCCAGACCGTGCCCAGGAGGCCGACGAACGGCGCGGTGGCGCCCACGGTCGCGAGCAGGATCTGCCCGGATTGCAGGCGCCGCAGCGCCGCGTGCAGTGCATCGCGCAGAACGCGCGTCACGCGCTGGGTGCGGTTTACCGCGCCGCCGAGCGTTGCACCGTCGGCCTCCACTGCGAGGTGGCGAACCGCGCTCACCGCCGGCAGCACCAGCTCCGCGCGATCGAAGGACTTGAGACTGGATTCGGCCTCGCCGAGCGACGGCGACTGCCAGAAGGCCGCGATGCTGCGCGCGACATCGCGCGTACCGCCGCGCAGCAGCCAGGCCTTCCAGAGGATCACGACCCAGCTCGATACGGACATGAGCACCAGGAGGATCGCCACCGAACGGCTGACGCCATCGCCATGCGCGAGCAGTTCGATGACGCTCATCAGGCGTTCTCGGTCAGCGCAGGTCGAGCACGTCGAACATGTCGAAGAGACCCGCGCGCTTGTCGGCCAGGAACCGCACCGCCCGCAGGCTGCCCTGCGCGTAGCCGGCGCGGCTGGAGGACTTGTGCGAGATCTCGATGCGCTCGCCGGTGCCGGCGAACAGCACGGTATGGTCGCCCACGATGTCGCCGCCGCGGATGGTCGCGAAGCCGATCGTCGAGGGATCTCGCTCGCCGGTCACGCCCTCGCGGCCGTACACCGCGCATTGCTTGAGGTCGCGGCCGAGCGCGTCGGCGATCACCTCGCCCATCTTCAGCGCGGTGCCCGAAGGCGCATCGACCTTGTGTCGGTGGTGCGCTTCGATGATCTCGATGTCGTAGCCGGTCGACATCGCCTTGGCAGCCATTTCGAGCAGCTTCAGGGTCACGTTGACGCCGACGCTCATGTTGGGCGCGAACAGGATCGCGACGTCCTTGGCGGCGGCGGCGATCTCGGCCTTTTGCGCATCGCTGAAGCCGGTCGTGCCGATCACGAGCTGCACGCCCAGCTCGCGGCAGACGGCGAGGTGCGCCATCGTCCCTTCGGGGCGGGTGAAGTCGATCAGGACCTGCGCGTTCTTGAGGCCCTCGCGCAGGTCGGAAACGATCGGAACGCCGCTCGGGGCGCCCAGGAACGCGCTGGCGTCGGCGCCGATTGCGCTGCTGCCCGCCATGTCGAGCGCGCCCGCCAGTTGGCAGTCGCCGGATTGCCGGACGGCTTCGATCAGCATATGGCCCATGCGCCCGGAGGCGCCGGCAACGGCGACGCGGCGGAGGGAGGAAGAGGAAGTGGGATGGGCAGTCACGAGTCTCGTCCTCGGAAATGCAGATTCGGGAAGGAATCACGCCAGCCGCTGGACCGGCGTGCGCTCATCAGCGCGATTCGAGCGGAGGATACGCAGCCGGCAGCGGCGCGGTAGACGAGGCGGGCTCGCCTTCGGTCGGTTTGTCCTTTGCCTTGTCGCTGTCCTTGGGCTCGAATTTCTTGAGCTGGTCTTCCGATGCTTCGAGCTGGGGCACCTTGCCGCTGCGGCGGCGGGTGTCGAGCGTGGCGACGAACTCTTCTTCGCTCGGCATCGCATCGCCCTCGAAGCGGTCGAGGACGTCGCCGTTGAAGTACAGCGTCAGCCGGCGTTGCTGCGGCTCGACGCCCTGGCGACGGATCGTGAAAACGTAGTCCCAGCGATTGGAATGGAAGACGTCGGTCAGCAGCGAGGTACCGAGGATCTCGCGCACCTGCTGGCGCGTCATGCCGGGCTTGAGCGCCTCGACCTGCTCCTTGGACACGAAGTTGCCCTGGACCACTTCGATCTTGTAGGGAGTGACCGCGTACAGGGCGTTGCGAGCGCTGTCGTTGACACTGCTGCAAGCGCCGAGGCCCAGGCTTGCCGCAACGGCTGCAGCAAGCAGCCAGTGACGGCGTTGGGGAATGGCAGGCATGGGAAACGGGTTGGACGATATGATCAAGTCATTGTAGCGGTTGGCCCTCTGGAGCCCTTTTCCGCGCTGCCCGCAGGGAAGACCCATGAGCAACATCGACGAACTCAAGAACACTGGCCTCAAGGCCACGCTGCCGCGCCTCAAGATCCTCGAGATATTCCAGAACGGCGGCCAACGGCACATGACGGCCGAAGACGTGTTCCGCGTGCTGCTCAACGACCACTCCGACATCGGCCTGGCCACCGTCTACCGCGTCCTCACGCAGTTCGAACAGGCCGGCATCCTGGAGCGCAGCCATTTCGAGAGCGGCAAGGCCGTCTACGAACTGAACGAGGGCAAGCACCACGACCACCTGATCTGCACGTCCTGCGGCAAGGTGGAGGAGTTCTACGACGCCGAGATCGAGCGTCGCCAGCAAATGATCGCGAAAGACAAGGGCTGGATCCTTCAGGACCACGCGATGTCCCTCTACGGCCTGTGCGCCGACTGCGTCAGCAAGCGCTGATTCCGGGCTAGTCGTCGTCGCGGGCCGCTTCCATCGCCTTGTGATGGCGGGCGACGAAGTCCGCGTAGGTGTCGATGCCGCGCAGTTGCAGGATCGAATTGCGCACTGCCGCCTCGACCAGCACGGCGATGTTGCGACCGGCCACCACCTGGATGATCACCTTCCGCACGGGAATGCCCAGCACGTCCTGCGTGAGCGGCGCAGAGGGCATGCGCTCGTAGTCGCGCTCGAAGCTGTCGCGGCGCACCAGGTGCACGATGAGCTTGAGCCGCATCTTCCGGCGCACCGCCGTCTCGCCGAAGATCGCGCGGATGTCCAGGAGACCGATGCCGCGCACCTCGAGCAGGTTCTGCAGCAGTTCAGGGCAGCGGCCTTCCAGCGTGGTCTGATTGATGCGGTAGAGGTCGACCGCGTCGTCGGCCACGAGGCCGTTGCCGCGTGAAATCAGCTCCAGGCCGAGTTCGCTCTTTCCGAGGCCGGATTCGCCCGTGATCATCACGCCCAGGCCCAGGATGTCCATGAACACGCCGTGCATCGACGTGCGCTCGGCGAAGTGCTTCGACAGGTAGGCGCGCAGCAGGTCGATCACGAAGGCCGACGACTCGCGCGTCGCGAAGAGCGGCAACTGGGCCCGTTCGCAGATCGAGAGCAGCTCGTCAGGCGCCGGCTGACCGTCGGCCAGCACCAGCATCGGCGGTTCGAGCGTGACGATGCGGGCAATGCGCCGCACGCAATCCTCGTGCGTGCCGCGCGTGAGATAGGCCACCTCGCGGGCACCGAGGATCTGTACCCGGTAGGGATGGATGTAATTGAGATACCCCACCAGATCCGCCGCGGACTGGGCCCGGCTGATCACGTCGGGATCGAACTGGCGCTCCGAGGCCCCCAGGCCCGCCAGCCATTCCCAGCGGAGCGAACCGCGGAACTCCTCGAACATGGCGTCGGCGCTGATGACGGTGGGCTTCATGATGGCGCAGAGTATGGGCCACTAGCGCGCGCGGGCGAGCGGCGGAACATCCGGGCTTGCCCGCCAGGGCGCCGGATGCCGGTGGAGCGAGGAGGACGAAGCGGCGAGCCGGCGAGGCATCACCGCTTCAGGCGACCTGGGCGGATTGCCAGCCGGCGATCAGCGCATGCAGCGCCGCCGCGTCGTTGCTCGACTTGATCTGCTCGCGCAGGTTCGCGTCGCTGAGCAGCTCGGCAATCTCGGAGAGTATTTCAAGATGTTTCTGCGTGGCCGCTTCCGGCACCAGCAGAAAGATGAGCAGGACGACGGGCTGCTCGTCCGGCGCGTCGAACCCGATGGGGTTGGCGAGCTGGAACACGGCCGCCATCGGCGACTTGAGCCCCTTGATGCGGCCGTGCGGGATGGCAACGCCGTGGCCCAGACCGGTGGAGCCCAGGCGTTCGCGCGCGAACAGGCTGTCGGTGATGAGGGCGCGGCCGAGGCCATGCAGGTTTTCGAACAGCAGGCCGGCTTCTTCAAAAGCACGCTTCTTGCTGGTGGCGTCGACGCTCACAAGCACTTGAGCGGGTGGCAGGATGGACGCGAGTCGGTTCATGTTGATGCGGGGCGGGGGCGATTATGCACCCACCCCGCAAAAAGCAAAGGGCCGCTCGAAAGCGGCCCGCAAGAGTATTTGCCCGAAGAGTGCAACTACATCACGCGCTTGGGTGCGGCGTGGTGGTGATCCTGCAGGCGATCCTTGTGACGGACGACCTGTCTGTCGAGCTTGTCGACCAGTTCGTCGACGGCAGCGTAGAGATCAGCGTGGCTCGCTTCCGCGAACATGTCATTGCCCTTGACGTGAATATTGCATTCGGCACGTTGCCGGCGTTCCTTTTCCTTTTGCTTTTCCACCGTAAGGATCACCTTCACGTCGACGACCTGGTCGAAATGGCGGTTGATCCGGCTCAGCTTGCTCCTAACGTAGTTGTCCAGCGCGGGGGTGACGTCGAGGTGATGACCGCTGATCGTCAAATTCATGAATGACCTCCTGGAAATTGACGGTTGGTGAAATGGCCGTGCCTCCAGTTGGGAGACGCGACCGGGGAAATTCAAGGGGAGTTCGGGGAGAGGAGAGAGGGAAGACAAGGAAATGCGGGAAGGTCGGTTCACTATGCACAGGGTGTCATCGAATTGCAATGCCTTCGACACATAGCCTTGATCCAGATCGAATTCACGGCATGAAATCGCTATGAAATCGATAGCAACAGATGGCGGCGGCACAGGCAGCCGCAACTCATCCGAAAGGCCTGCAAAGGTGTCAAGACGGGGGAAATACGACCACGCCGGCCCAAGGGCCGGGGCACTCTGCCTCAGCGCCAGGCGGCGCGCATGCGGCTCAGGAGATCGATCGTTGCCGCGGGCGGCGGAACGTGCGGCGCGCGCGGCGGCGGCGGCGGCCAGGTCTGCTGCTCGAAGCGCTGCGCGTCGGCCGCCGTGATGAAGCGCGTGCGCCCGGCGTACAGGTGGCGATCGCCGCGAACGGCCTGTTGCGTGACGTAAAAGCGTTGCGGCACCAGGAGATGCAGGTGATCGCGCGCCCGCGTCATCGCCACATACAGGAGCCGCCGCTCTTCTTCGAGCTCTTGCGCGCCCTGCGCCACGTCGGCCGGTATGCATCCGTCGACCACGTTCAGCACGTGCACCGAGGTCCACTCCTGCCCTTTGGCGGAATGGATGGTGGAGAGGATCAGGTAGTCCTCGTCGAGCAGCGGCGGGCCAGGCCGGTCGCTGGTGGCCTCGGGCGGGTCGAGCGTCAGCTCGGTCAGGAAACGCTCGCGCGAGCCGTACCCGGCCGCCAGGCGGGCGAGCTGCTCCACATCGCCGCGCCGGACGCCCGAATCGTCGTAGAGCCGCTCCAGGTGCGGCAGATACCACGACAGCACGATGTCCATGTCGGCCGGCCACGACAGTGAGGGCTGGCGCAGCGCGGCGTAGGCATCGGCAAAGCGCGCCCATTCGGCCTGCGCCTGGGAAGGCGGCACGAAGGAGCGCACCACCGCTCCTGGGTCGACCGCGGTGTCCATCGCGTCGAGCAGCCGCGCGGACGTGACGGGGCCGATGCCTGGAATCAGCTGAGTCACCCGGAAACCGGCCATGCGCCCCCGCGGGTTTTGCGCGAAGCGCAGCACCGCGAGCATGTCCTTCACATGTGCTGCCTCGAGGAATTTGAGGCCGCCGTACTTGACGAACGGGATGTTGCGCCGGGCCAGTTCCAGCTCCAGCGCCGCGCTGTGGGTCGAGGTGCGGAACAGCACCGCCTGCGACTTCAACGCCAACCCGCCCTCCCGGTGCGCCAGCACCCGATCGGCGACCCACGTCGCCTGCGCCGCCTCGTCCGCCACCAGCACGAGCTGGGGTTGCCCCGCCGACGGCTTGTCGGTCCACAGCGTCTTGGCGTGCCGCTCCGCCGCCGCGGCGATGACCGCATTCGACACGTCGAGGATCGGCTGCGTCGACCGGTAGTTGCGCTCGAGCGTGACAATGCGCGCCGGTTGACTGAAGTGCGCCGGAAAATCGAGGATGTTCCGCACCGTCGCCCCCCGGAACGAGTAGATCGACTGCGCATCGTCGCCTACCACCGTGACGCCGCGTCCGTCGGGCTTGAGCGAACGCAGGATGGCCGCCTGCAGGAGGTTGGTGTCCTGGTATTCGTCGACCAGCACATGGTCGAAACGCTCGCCGACCTGCCGCGCGAGGGTCGGCTCGGCCATCATCTCGGTCCAGTACAGCAACAGGTCGTCGTAGTCGAGCACATGCTGCTGCTGCTTGGCCTCCACATACGCGCCGAAGAGCCTTTTCAACTCGGCCTCCCAGTCGGCGCACCACGGGAATGCGTGCTTGAGCACACCGGCCAGCGGCGCGCGCGTGTTCACGGTGCGCGAATAGATCGAGACGCAGGTTCCCTTCAGCGGGAATCGCCGGGCGGAGGTCGACAGCCCCAGGTCGTTGCGGACGAGCCCCATCAGGTCTTCGGCGTCCCCCCGGTCGTGGATGGTGAAGTTCTCGTCCAGACCGATCTGCGCGGCGTACTCACGCAAGAGCCGTGCGCCCACGCCATGGAAGGTGCCGGCCCAGGGCAGCGCCGGCGGCGATTGCGAGGACAGGCCCAGGACTCGCACCAGCACCTGACCGGCGCGGCGCTCCATTTCCTGCGCCGCGCGGCGGGAGAAGGTGAGCAGAAGAACGCGCTGCGGATCGGCGCCCCGGGCGATCAGCGCGGCGACCCGGTGCGCCAGGGTACTGGTCTTGCCCGAACCGGCGCCGGCGATCACGAGCAGCGGGCGCTCGTCCCGCGTGGTATTGCCGACGACGGCGACCCGCCCGTGCTGCACCGCCGCGCGCTGCGCGTCGTTGAGTTGCGCGAGCGCCTCGGCAAGCCGCTCTTCGGGGGTGTTGAGGAGGGAGGTCGCAACGCTCGGCATCGAGCACAACTGTACTGGATGTTTATCCAGAAGCCACGGGGCGCCGGCAACCGCCGATGACATAATCGCGCCTCGCTGCAAAACCGGAGTTTCTCGATGGAAATCGTCCCGTCTCGGCAGCTTTCACTCCTCTTCTGACGCACTGCCGGCGAGGGGATTGAAAGCGCCCCACCACTCGCCATACCGCCAGACTTTCACAGGGAGTGAGCCATGCTCAACATCTTCACGCTCGCCAATGGCCGCCTCGTCCAGGAAGAGATCGAAGCGCTGGAGGAGTTGTCCAAGTTTCAGCCGATCTGGGTCGATCTCGAATCGCCGACCCTGGAGGAAAAGCGCTGGATCAAGCAGTACTACGGCCTGTCCATTCCCGAAGACGCGATGGACGAGGACATCGAGGAGTCCGCGCGCTTCTATGAGGAAGACAACGGCGAGCTCCACATCCGCAGCGACTTCCTGATCGACGATGCCGAGAACCCGCGTTCGGTCCGCGTCGCCTTCATCCTCAACCAGCACAACACCGAACTGCGCAGCCGCGGCGTGCTGTTCTCCATCCACGACGAGGACGTGCCGGTGTTCCGGCTGGTGCGCATGCGCGCGCGCCGCGCCCCGGGCCTGATCGAGGACGCCAAGGAAGTGCTGCTGAAGCTCTTCGATGCCGACGCCGAGTACTCCGCCGACACGCTGGAGAACATCTACGACGAACTCGAGAACGCGGGCAAGAAGGTGCTCTCGGGCAACGTCAGCGACGAACTGGCCGGCGAGGTGCTCGGCCTCATTGCCCGGCAGGAAGACCTGAACGGCCGCATCCGCCGCAACGTGATGGACACGCGCCGCGCGGTCAGCTTCATGATGCGCAGCCGCATGCTCAATGCCGAGCAGTTCGAGGAGGCGCGGCAGATCCTGCGCGACATCGAATCGCTCGACAACCACACCGCTTTCCTCTTCGACAAGATCAACTTCCTGATGGATGCGACCGTCGGTTTCATCAACATCAACCAGAACAAGACGATCAAGATCTTCTCGGTCGCGAGCGTGGCGCTCCTGCCGCCGACGCTGATCGCCAGCGTCTACGGGATGAACTTCAAGTTCATGCCGGAGCTCGACCTCACGTACGGCTACGCCTACGCAATCGTGCTGATGGCCGCGAGCGCGCTCGTGCCGATGTGGTATTTCCGGCGGCGCGGCTGGTTGAAGTAGACCACCCGCGTTGCTTGCTCACTTCGTGTAGCCGCCTCCCCCCTCAAGGGGGCGCACCCGGTGGCCCGGCGAAGCCGGTTCCACGGGTGCCCTGAACGAAGCGGGGCCGGGCAGCTGTTCTCTATTGCTGCGACAGCATCGCGAGCCAGGCGCTGACCAAGGCCAGGCTGTAGCGGCTCGCGACCGACGAGACGAAACGCGTGAAGTCGCCATGGGCGGCGTCGTCGGCGCGGTCCGAGATGGTCCGCACGGCGGCGAAGGGCACGCCGAAGTCGTGGCACACCTGCGCTACGGCCGCGCCTTCCATCTCCACCGCGAGCGCATCTGGCAACGCGTGGCGCAGTGCTTCGCTCTCGGCTGCGGTCGACACGAACCGATCGCCGCTGATCAGCAGGCCGCGATGAACCCGTGGCGCATCCAATGCAAAGTCGTCGGCCACCTTCTCGCCGAGCAGCGTCACCGGATCGGACAGGACGTCGGCAGCCACCGCGGCGAGCGCATCGCTGATCTCGGTATCGGCAGCGAAGCGGGCGTGGCCTGTCAGCGGCACCTCGTACTTGGGGAAGATGGGCGATGCGTCGAGGTCGTGCTGAAGCAGCCTGGTCGCCACGACCACGTCACCGACCCGCACATCCGGCGCCAGCCCGCCCGCCACGCCCGTGAAGACGATCGCCCGCGCGCCGAAGCGCTCCAGCAGCACCGTCGCAGTCGTCGCCGCCGCCACCTTGCCGATGCGCGACAGCACCGCGACGATGAGCTGCCCCTGCAGGTGCCCCACCCAGAAGTCGCGTCCGCCGACCGTGATGCGCTGCTCGTCCGGCATCTGCGCGAGCAGCGCGCCCAGTTCCTCGTGCATCGCGGACACGATGGCGATCGGAAGGTTCGTGGCTTCGTTCATCGGACGCAAGCTTAGCGCCCCCACACCCGGGGCCAGGAATCCCGCGGAACCGGCTTCGCCGGTCCGCCGGGATGGCCCCCTGCAAGGGGGTGCAGAGCCACACGAAGTGGGCGAGGCTGGGGGTTTACTTGATATCCACCCCGTAGAAGGTGTGGCGCCCGAACGGGCTGAGCTTGAAGTCGACCACTTCCTTGCGCACCGGCTTGAGCTGCACCGCATGCGCAATCGTGAACCACGGCGCCTGCTCCTTGAAGATCACCTCCGCTTTCTTGTAGAGCTCTTCGCGCTCGGCCTGCTTCGGCACGTTCTTTGCCTTCACCACCAGGTCTTCGTACGGCTGGTAGCAGAACTTCGCGACGTTGCTGCCGTTCGACTGCGCCGATGCGCAACCGAGCAGCGTGTAGAGGAAGTTGTCCGGATCGCCGTTGTCGCCCGTCCAGCCGAGCATCCCCATCTGGTGTTCGCCGGCCTGCATGCGCTTGCGGTACTCGCCCCACTCGAAGGACTTGATCTCGGCCTTGACGCCGATCTTCGCGAGGTCCGCCTGCATCAGTTCGGCGATGCGCTTGGCGTTCGGGTTGTACGGACGCTGCACCGGCATGGCCCAGAGGTCGGTGGTGAAGCCGTCCGCGTAGCCAGCCTGTGCGAGCAGCTTCTTCGCGGCTTCGGGGTCGTACGGGTCGTCCTTGACCGCGTCGTTGTACGACCACATCGTCGGCGGGATCGGATTCTTCGCCGCGACGCCGGTGGTCAGGTACACGCCGTCGATGATCGCCTTCTTGTTGATCGCCATGTTGAGCGCCTTGCGCACCCGCACGTCGTCGAAGGGCTTCTTCTGGGTGTTGTAGGCGAGATAGCCGATGTTCAGGCCCGGCTGCTCCAGCACCTGCACGTTCGGGTCCTTGCGGATCGTGTCCAGGTCCGCCGGGTTCGGGTACGGCATCACATGGCACTCGCCCTTCTGCAGCTTGGCCCAGCGCACCGAGGCATCGGGCGTGATCGCGAAGACGAGGTCATCGATCTTCGCCTTGCCGCCCCAGTACTGCGGGAAGGCCTTGAAGCGCACGATCGCGTCCTTCTGGTACTGCACGAGGTAGAACGGGCCGGTGCCGATCGGGTCCTGGTCGATCTTCTCGGGCGTGCCGGCCTTGAGCATCGCGATCGCGTATTCCTTCGACTGGATGCCCGCATAGGGCATCGCGAGGTTCGCGAGGAAAGGCGCCTCCGGCTTGTTCAGCACGATCTTCACCGTGTAGTCGTCGACGCGATCGACCGACTTCAAGAGCTTGGGCATCCCCATGTCGTTGAAGTAGGAGTGGTTCGTGCTCGTGACCTTGTAGTAGGGGTCGCTGTCCTTCCACTGCCGCTCCATCATGAAGACCACGTCGTCGGCGTTGAAGTCGCGCGTGGGCTTGAAGCTCTTGGACGTGTTGTGCCACTTCACGCCCTTGCGCAGCTTGAAGGTGTATTCGGTGCCGTCGGGCGAGATGGTCCAGCTTTCGGCCAGGCCCGGGACGACCTTGGTGCCGCCCCGCTCGAACTCGACGAGGTTGTTGTAGACCTGCGTGGTGACGTCGAACGAGGTGCCCGTCGTGTTCACCGCCGCGTAGAAGTTCTCGGGACTGCCCTCGGAGCAAAAGACCAGCGTCTTCGCCGACGCGGCGCCGCAAGCCAGCGCGAGCGCGGTCGGCGCCAGCAGCGAGGCAGCGCGCAGACGGCGCGAGAGTTTGGAGGTGTGGGACATGAGGCTCGGCTCCTTCAGGGTTGGGCCCGCACGACGGCGGACGGGGCATCGTCGACGCGACCTTCGGCCGCGCCATCCAGAAACTTTTCGGCGTGATGACACGCCACCAGCCGCTCGTCGAGCAGGCGCGGCAGCGGGCGCTCGGCGCGGCAACGCTCGGTGGCATGCGCGCAGCGTGTGTTGAACACGCAGCCCGGCGGCGGCGCAAGCGGCGACGGCAGTTCGCCCTTGAGCACGATGCGCTGCTCGGCCAGCCCCGGCGTCGAAGCGAGCAAGGCCTGCGTGTAGGGATGCAGCGGCCGCGCGAAGATGCGCGCCTTGGGCCCCTGCTCGACCGCATGGCCGAGATACATCACGAGCACGTCGTGCGCGATGTGCCGCACCACGCCGAGGTCGTGCGAGATGAAGAGGTACGACAGGCCCAACTCCGCCTGCAAATCGGCGAGCAGGTTGAGCACCTGCGCCTGGATCGACACGTCGAGCGCCGACACCGGCTCGTCGGCCACCAGGAGCTGCGGCCCGAGCATGAGTGCGCGCGCGATCGCGATGCGCTGCCGCTGGCCACCGGAGAACATGTGCGGATAGCGGTTCGCGTATTCGGGCCTGAGGCCGACGCGGGCGAGCATCTCGCGCGCCTTCGCGGCCCGCTCCGACTTGCCGAGCGTGGTGTTGATCGCGAGCGGGTCTTCAAGCACCGTCGCGATCTTCTTGCGCGGATTGAGCGAGCCGTAAGGGTTCTGGAACACGAGTTGCACCGCCCGCCGAAGCTCGCGCTTGCGGTCCGCCGGCGGATGGACCGCATCGGTGCCCACCAATGTCAGCGAACCGGCAGTGGGCTTCTCGATCAGCGAGACCATGCGCGCGAGCGTGGACTTGCCGCAGCCGGATTCACCGACCACCGCGAGCGTGCGGCCCTTTTCGAGCTGGAACGAGATGTTGCCGACCGCCTGCAGATGCGCCGGCGCGCGGAACAGTCCGCGCCGCACGGTGTAGACGCGCTGCAGATCCTTCGCCTCGACCACCACTTCGCTCATCGAACGAACTCCACGACTTGCCCGCCGTCGCGCATGCGGTGCGCATCCCGTTCGCGGTCGCCGAGCGGATAGTGGCAGCGCACCTGCCCGCCGAGCCATTCGCGCAACTCGGGCCGCACCGCATGCGAATGCGGCGTGGCATAGGCGCAGCGCGGCGCGAAGAGGCAGCCGGCGGGCCGGTCGTGCACGCCCGGGACCACGCCGGCGATGGTGGCGAGGCGCTGCTCGCCGGTCGAACGCTCGGGCAATGCGGCGAGCAGCGCGGCGGTATAGGGGTGCTGCGGCATCGCGAAGAGCTCGTCGACGCCACGCTCTTCCATCAACTGGCCGGCATACATCACGGCCACGCGCTGCGCCATTTCGCTGACCACGCCCATGTTGTGCGTGATCAGCACGAGGCCCATGCCGCGCTCCTTCTGCAACGTGCGCAGCAGGTCGAGGATCTGCGCCTGGATCGTCACGTCGAGCGCGGTAGTCGGCTCGTCCGCGATCAGCAGGCGCGGGTTGCATGCGATCGCCATCGCGATCATCACGCGCTGGTTCATGCCGCCCGAGAGCTGATGCGGATAGCTGGAGAGCCGCGTCGACGCTGCCGGGATACCGACCTGCTCCAGCAAATCGATCGCGCGCTTCTTCGCTGCGCGCTTGTCGAGGCGCAGATGCAGCCGGAGCGTCTCCATCAACTGCCAGCCAATGGTGAAGCAGGGGTTGAGGCTGGTCGTCGGCTCCTGGAAGATCATCGCGATGTCCTTGCCGACGAGGCCGCGCCGCGCCCGGTCCGAGATCCCGAGCAGGTCGCGCCCCGCGAAGCGCAGATGCTCCGCGCGCACGCGGCCGGGCCAGCCGATGAGGCCCATCAGCGCCATCATCGTGACGCTCTTGCCCGATCCCGACTCGCCGACGATGCCGAGGACTTCGCCCTCTTCGAGCCGCAGGCTCACGCCGTCGACCGCGTGCAGCGTGCCCCCTTGCGATGGGAACTCCACGTGGAGATCGCGGATATCGAGAAGCATCAGCCCACCCCCGTTGCTTGCTCGCTTCGCGTAGCCGCCTCGGGGGCGCTGCCAGCGGCCCGGCAAACCCGGTTCCGCGGCAGTTCCGGATCAGGCGCAGGCTCGGGTGCTCGGATCATGAAGTTCACCTTTTCAATTTGGGATCGAGCGCGTCGCGCAGGCCGTCGCCCAGCAGGTTGAACGCGAGCACGGCCGCAAGGATCGCGAGCCCCGGGAAGGTGACGACCCACCAAGCGCGCAGCACGAATTCGCGCGCATCGGCGAGCATGGTTCCCCACTCGGGCGAAGGCGGCTGCGCGCCGAGGCCGAGGAAGCCCAGCGCCGCCGCATCCAGGATCGCGGTCGAGACGCCGAGCGAGGCCTGCACGATCAGCGGCGCGGCGCAGTTGGGCAGCACTTCGCTGAACATCAGGCGCAGCGTGCCCGCGCCGCTCACGCGCGCCGCGGTCACGTAGTCGCGCGAGACTTCGGAGATGACAGCCGCCCGCGTGATGCGCACGTAGTGCGGCAGCACCACGATGGCCACCGCCAGCATCGCATTGATGAGTCCCGGCCCCAGGATCGCGACGATCACGATCGCGAGCAGCAGGCTCGGCAGCGTGAGGATCACGTCCATGGACCGCATGATCGCGATCTCGAGCACGCCGCGGAAGAATCCCGCGACCATGCCGAGTGCAATGCCGACGGCGACCGAGATCGCGACCACGGCCACACCGATCGACAACGACAACCGCGCGCCGTACATCAGCCGCGAGAGGATGTCGCGGCCGATGGCGTCGGTGCCGAGCAGATGCGTCACGGAACCGCCGGCCTGCCAGGCCGGAGGCCGCAGAAAGGCACTGCTGTCGGTCTGATTGGGCGCATGCGGCGCGATCCACGGCGCGAGAAGCGCCACCAGCAACAGGAGCACGATGACCGCGAGCCCGATCACTGCGCCGCGGTTGGCGGAGAAAGACGTCCAGAACTCACGCCACGGTCCGGGCGGCGCGCTCTTCTTGGAAGCAACAGCCACTGCACTCATCGGGCCTGCCTGATACGCGGGTTGATCAAGCCATACGCGAGGTCCACGATCACGTTGACCAGCATCACGATCACGCCGAGCAGCAGCATGCCCCCCTGCAACACCGGATAGTCGCGGCGCGCGATGGCCTCGATCAGCCACTTGCCCACGCCCGGCCACGAGAAGATGGTCTCGGTCAGGATCGCGCCGGTGAACAGCACGCCGACCTGCAAGCCGATCACCGTCACCACCGGGATCAGCGCGTTGCGCAGCGCGTGCACGCCGACCACCCGGATCGGTGCCAGGCCTTTCGCGCGGGCGGTGCGGATGTAGTCCTCGCCCAGTACTTCGAGCATGGCCGAGCGCGTCATGCGCGCGATCACCGCGAGCGTGTTGGTGCCCAGCACGATCGCCGGCAGGATCAGGTGCTGCACCGCCGAGAGGAAGGCGCCCTTGTCGTCCGACAGCAGCGAGTCGATGAGCAGGAAGCCGGTGACCGGCTCGATGTAGTACTGCACCGCGATGCGGCCCGACACCGGCGTCCAGCCGAGTTGCACCGAGAAGAACAGGATCAGCAGCAGGCCCCACCAGAAGATCGGCATCGAATAGCCGGTGAGCGATGTCGCCATCACGCCGTGATCGAACAGCGAATTGCGCTTCACCGCCGCAATGATGCCCGCCGGAATGCCCAGCAGCAGCGCGAACAGCACCGCGCAGATCGCCAGCTCGACCGTGGCCGGGAACAGCGCGAGGAACTCGCTCATCACGGGCTCCTGCGTGATCACCGACTTGCCCAGATCGCCGTGCAGCACGCGCTCGATGTAGATGCCGTATTGCGTGAAGAGCGGCTTGTCGAGCCCGTATTCCTTCAGCAGGACGGCGTGGCGCGCGGGGTCGATGCCGCGCTCGCCCGCAAGCGTTTCAATGGGGTCGCCGGGGACCAGCCGGATCAGAAAAAAGGCGAGCAGGGTCATGCCGATGAAGGTCGGCACGAGCAGGCTCGCACGCGTGACGATGAAGCGGAACATTCATCCCCAATATGCAAGACCGATGCCGGGTTCGGTCCTCGGCGGAACCCTTATTTCTTGTCGCGCAGTTCTCGACGCAGGATCTTGCCGACAGGCGTCTTGGGCAGGTCGGTGCGGAATTCGATGACGCGCGGCCGCTTGTAGCCGGTGAGGTTGTCATGGCAGAACGCGCGCACCTCGGCTTCGGTGAGGTCCGGGTTCTTCTTGACGATGACCAGTTTCACCGCCTCCCCGGTCTTCTCGTCGGGAATACCGACCGCCGCGCATTCGAGCACACCCGGGATCTGCGCGACCACGTCCTCGACCTCGTTCGGATACACATTGAAGCCCGACACCAGGATCATGTCCTTCTTGCGATCGACGATCTTGAAGTAGCCGCGCTCGTCGACGATCGCGATGTCGCCGGTCTTGAAGTAACCGTCGGCGGTCATGACCTTGGCGGTCTCGTCGGGCCGCTGCCAGTAGCCTGCCATTACCTGCGGGCCCATCACAGCCAGTTCGCCGGACTGGCCGGGCGCGACTTCGTGGCCGTCGTCGTCGATCAGCTTCACGTAGGTGCTCGGCAGAGGAACGCCGATGGTGCCGGTGTAGGCGATGCTGGTCGTCGGGTTGCAGGTCACCGAAGGCGAGGTTTCCGAGAGGCCGTAGCCTTCGCAGATCGGGCAGCCGGTCTTCTCGAGCCAGAGCTTGGCCACCGCGCCCTGCACCGCCATGCCGCCGCCGACCGAGACCTTCAGGTTCTTCCAGTTGACGGTGTTGAAGTCCGGATGGTTCGCCAGGCCGTTGAACAGCGTGTTGACGGCCGGGAAGCTGTGGAACGTGTGCTTCGACAGCTCCTTGAGCACCGCCGCGAGGTCGCGGGGATTGGGGATGAGGATCAGCTTCCCGCCCGTGCGCATGGAGAGCATCATGCCGACCGTGAACGCGAAGATGTGATAGAGCGGCAGCGCGCAGACGCTCGTCGGCTGCTCGCCTTGCGGCACCTTCTGCATCACCGGGTCGTTCCACGCCTCGGACTGCAGCACGTTCGCGATCACATTGCGATGCAGCAGCACCGCCCCCTTCGAGACGCCGGTCGTGCCTCCGGTGTACTGCAGCACCGCGACGTCGTCAGGGCCGATCGCCGGCGCCTGCAGCTTGCGCGTCGCGCCCTTCTCGAGCGCATCGTTGAAGCGCACCGCGCCCGGCAGACTGTAGGCGGGCACCATCTTCTTCACGTTGCGCACGACGTAGTTGACGATCGCGCCTTTCAGCATGCCGAGCCGATCGCCCATCGAGGCCAGCACGATGTGCTTGACCTGCGTATGCGCCAGGCACTGCTGCAGCGTGGTGCCGAAGTTCTCCATCAGCACGATGGCCTTCGAGCCCGAGTCCTTGAGCTGATGCTCCAGTTCGCGCGGCGTGTAGAGCGGGTTGACGTTGACCAGGATGAGCCCGGCACGCAGCAGGCCCGCGACCGCGATGGGGTACTGCGGGCAGTTGGGCATCATCACCGCGACCCGGTCGCCCTTGGCGAGTCCGAGTCCCTGCAGATACGCCGCGAACGCGCGACTCTGGCGATCGACCTCCGCATAGCTCACATCCTTGCCCATGAAGCTGTAGGCCGTGCGATCGGCAAACTTGGTGAAGCTTTCCTCCATCAGACCGACGAGCGACGGATAGTGCGAGGCGTCGATGTCGGCAGGCACGCCTTGCGGATAGCTTGAAAGCCAGGGGCGATCGGTCACGTTGAAGTCTCCAGAATCTCGATACGAAAAATTGCCGCTATCGTAACTTGACGTACCCAAGCGGCACGGGCCGCGCCATGTGTGCGACCCGTGTCAATGAAACCGCGCGGCCAAGCCCAAGGCACTCGCGGAACCGGCTCAGCCGGGCCGCCGGGTGCGCCCCTGGAAGGGGGTGTCAGAGCGACACGAAGTGGGCGAGGCTGGGGGTCACTCAATCGCCTTGGCCATGTCCTCCACGACCTTCTTGGCATCCCCGAAGACCATCATGGTCTTGTCCATGTAGAACAGCTCGTTGTCCAGCCCCGCATAGCCCGCGGCCATGCTG
>NZ_JBBKZU010000015.1:0-158489 GCF_037889935.1 Variovorax ureilyticus | reverse complement strand
TCACCCGCACCGATCTCAATGCCTTGATCGCACGCATGCGCGATCGATGGGCGCAGAGCCTGAAGCTGGCCGCTTGAAGAATACGTGTGCGAACTTCCGAAACGGAGTACTAAGGTGTGCCACCATGTCGGTGGGCATGGTGTTGCGAGGCAGCCTCGAACAGCCTGCGCAGTGCCGGGTCAGCGCTGCAATGTGCAGCCTGTCGGCAATACTTCCAAGCAAAGGCAGGTACCCGCGCTCCTACATCGACCGCTATGCTCAGTCGGATGACCGCCAAATCGGGGTGGTCGTAGAAGATGCTGCGCTCAAGAAACCCCAGGGCAGCACTTTCATTCGGAAGCCGACCGTCAACGCGCTTCATTTGATAAATCCACTCCGAGCGATCGAAAGCGTCTGAGCATCCGCTTGCCGAGCTTTAGTGAGCTTGACTGCTAGCCATGAAAGTGAACACCCGGCCCGCCTCGCTATTTCCGATGGTTCGATTAGCAGTCTTTCCACGGTTCGATCAAGAATTTCCTTCCCGTCGCGGGACGTGCGCAGATGTTGAGAACTTCGGGTGAGATGAACTCCGCCAGCGAAACACATCGCGCGTATCGGCTCGCAAACGTGGTCGTGATTTCTGCAGCAACCCGGGCTTTGAGCCGTTCAAGGGTTTGCTGTGGTGTCACCTTGAGATACCGAAGAAGAAGCCAGCCGCCAGCTGCCCATGCCATGCCAACGTCGCGCGGTATCTCGATTGGGCGAGGATCAAGAGCGCCGTAGACATACAGCTGCTTGAGGACGTCGGAGCCGTAGCGGGAGACCGCCTGGCCGGGACGGCGATTGATGGCCGCTTCCATGCAACTCAAGATCTGCCCCCCGCTGCCTCCACCTATGGGGTCGAGGACAAGCGTTGCTCCCGTGGCCGCAATGGCGTCGGTCAGTTGTTCTCTGAAATCGTCAGAACTTGAATTGCACACGAAGCGTGCACCCTGCTCGCGCAAGAGTTCCGCCTGCTGTTCCGATCGAACGACGTTGACGAGTGGGATATCGTCGGCAAGACAGAGCCGAAGCAGGATCTGCCCGAGATTTGACGCAGCAGCGGTTTGGACAATCGCTGTGTGGCCCTCACTGCGAGCTGTTTCAATCATCCCTAACGCAGTCAGGGGGTTGACGAAGCAAGAGGCAGCCTGTGCAGCAGTAGTTCCCTCGGGAAGAACGAGGCATTCCGCTGCGGGTATACAGCGATAGCGAGCGTACATGCCGCCGGCCATCGCTGCGACCGTCCGCCCCATCAGAGACTGCGCAGCATGTGAACTTCCCGCCGCCACCACAGTACCTGCACCTTCGAGACCGACCGGCGTCGAAGCAGCCCTGCGCGATTCCATCGCCTTCAATGATTCCGCGGGCACAGGCGCTACAAGTTCCGGTCCACCAGCGCCGTCAGCAATCCACGCCCGACTGAGGTCCGCGGCGCCAAGCATAAGACCAATGTCGGACGGGTTAATCGGAGTGGCTTCGACGCGAACAAGTACTTCTTCGGGCCTCAGAGCTGGAACCGGCTCTTTGACAAGAGAGAGCACAACCTTTCCATCAGGAGTAATGACAGAGCGGAGTTGAAGTGACGTAGCGTCCGGAATTTGATCCTGCATGTTGAATCCCCAGTTAAATAGTGGCATGGCCAGCTCGGTCGGAAGAGCAACCACGAGCGCCTATATGCCGAAACCCGGTCCATGTCCTTGCTAAGGCGTCAGGCCCCCCCGGGCGCACCACGTGTTGAAGGACTCGGGCTCGTGTGGGTTGGCGAGGGACGCCAGGTAGTGCGGCTTCCAAGTGTTGCGGAGGAAGCTCTCCATCGTGGTGGGCAGCGGCCGGCGCTCGCCATGGAAGCGCACACGACGGTCGTTCAGCGCGGCATACGTCTGGTTGTCGTAGAGCCACCTCGCCGGGATGCCGAACCCCTGCAGGAACTCGGCCTCGACCTCCTTGCGGTTCCTGTCGATGAACCGGTATTCCACCGCGCGCCCGAACTCGCGGCTGATCGTTGCCGCCACCTCCGGTATGGTGAGGTCTTGCGAACCGACCTCTCGGACGATGCGCTTGTCCCCCGTGGGATGATTCAGTTCACGGGCCGCGAGGTCGGCGATGTCATGCGTGGCGACCCAGGGCATCCTTACGTCGGGATCCAGGAAATAGGCGATGCGTCCATGCTTTGCGATGCCGTCCGTCCAGGCCAGCAGGTTCTCCATGAACCAGCCGGCACGCAAGTGCACCAGGTCGATGTTCTCGAGCTCGTTCAGCTTCTGATCGAGCTGGTGGAAGCTGGCGAAGTGGCCGGTGTCACCCTTCACTTCAGAGCCGATGGCCGTCAAGCTCACGGCCAGCCGGACCGGCGAATCGCGCAGCGCATCGACGAAGCGGCGTGCGACCGCCGGATAGTGCCCGTGGAGGTCGTTGATCCAGTCGGTCTTGACCATCAGGAAGGCGGCATCCGCGCCTTGGAAGAACTTGCCGAGTTCTCCTGCGCCCGTGTCGAAGCTTCCCAAGAATGGCTCCGCACCGGCCTGCACCAATGCGTCGAGGGACGGACCGCCCCGCGAGAGGGCCCTGACCTGGTGGCCCGCACGCAGCAGCTTTTGCGTGAGTGGGGCACCGATTCTTCCGGTCGCTCCCACGACGGCGATTTTCATGTTGTTTCTCCAGAGGATGCGGTCAAAACGGCCGCCGCTGCGCCGCCCATTCGACGCCGCGCTTCACCAGATCCTGGAACACCGGCAGGTCCCAGGAGCCGCGATAGTCAGGCTGATCGGGCACGTGCGGGAAGGCCTTGTCATAGGGCCGATTGGCGTGGCCGAGCGCGAGATAGAGCACGCCGCCGGCGCCGACCGCGCGGCGGTAGAGCATCGGGCGATCGGCTTCCTCGAGCTGGATGCCACCGAACGCTTCGCCGCCCCAGCGCGTGTGGAGCAGCACGTCGAGGTCCTTGGTGACATCCTCGATGCAATAGAGCTCGTCGGGCACTTCGAAGTCGCCGATGCCTTCGAGCAGAGGCTCTTCCGGCCGCGTCACCTTGACCGGGAAGGTCATGTATTTCGGGCGCAACCCCTTCAGACGCGCCAGCAGCGGGAAGAGGTACGCAATCCATGGGCCGAACTCGCGCTTGCGCAGGTGGCCCTGCGGATCGCGGGCCGGGCAGCAGCGGCGGTGCCAGGTTGAAAGTGAGACGCCAGTCGCCTTCGAACGCTGCGTCGAGTTGTTGGCGGAACTTCGGGTCGGCGTACAGCCGCGCGACCTCGTACTCGTCCTTGTACGCGAGAAGCTTCGCGTAGGAATGGGCCACGCTTTCCGTGAGACGCTGGCCGTTTCCGAGCGCCGACTCGGCCTGCGCGACACGCTTCACGAACTCGCGGTAGCGGGCCGCGAGCGCAGAAGACTGGTAGGCCGTCAGGTGGGCCGCACGTTGCTCGACCAGTTGCTCCAGGGTCTGCTTGCGGCGCGGCACGAACTGGATCACCTGCGCCGGCCGCGCGGCCGCCTGCACCGAGGGCAGGTCCGCGGCAGCCGCGCGTCCCCACCGAAAGGCCTGACGGTTCATCTCGACGGCCACTGCATTCAGCTCGATCGCGCGCTCGATCGAGGCCGCCGCCAGCGGGATCAGTCCTTTCTGCCACGCGAATCCCAGCAGGAACGCGTTGGCGGCGATTGCGTCCCCGAGCAGGGCCGTTGCAAGCGACGCGGCCGGTAGGCTGGCGACATGATCTTTCCCCACGACCTGCGCGACGGCGTCCAGCAGCTGGTCGCCGGGAAAGCTCCATTCGGCGTCGCGCGTGAACGCGCCGGTCGGCGGCGAGTCGGTGTTCACGACGACGCGGGTGTGGCCTTGCCGCAGCCGGGCGAGCACGTCGCTGCCGGCCGTCACCAACAGGTCGCAGCCGATCACCGCGTCGGCTGACGCGACAGCGAGCTTGGGCGCGTGCAGGAGGTCGCGCGAGGGCGCGATCTGCACGTGGCTTGTGACGGCGCCGCCCTTCTGCGCCATGCCCGTCATGTCCATCACATTCGCGGCCTTGCCTTCCAGGTGCGCGGCCATGCCGAGCAGTTGCCCGATGGTGATGACGCCGGTCCCGCCCACGCCGGTCACGAGCAAGCCATAACGTGCCGCGATTGCGGGCACTTGCGTGTCCGGCAACGCGGGCATCGGCTTGCCACCGCCATCGCCGGGACCGGCGAGTGCCTTGCGCGGCTTGCCGCCGGTCACCGTCACGAAGCTCGGGCAGAAGCCCTGCACGCACGACAGGTCCTGGTTACAGGAGGACTGGTTGATGCGGCGCTTGCGGCCGAACTCGGTCTCCAGCGGCTCGATCGACACGCAGTTGGACTGCACGCCGCAATCACCGCAGCCTTCGCATACCCCGGAGTGGATGAAGGTACGCCGCTGCTCCTGCGGCATCGCGGCCTTCTTGCGGCGGCGGCGCTTCTCGGCCGCGCAGGTCTGGTCGAAGATGAGCGCGGTCACCTCCGGGATCTCGCGCAGGCGCCGCTGCACGAGGTCGAGCTCGGTGCGCGGATGCACCTGCACGCCGGCAGGGAAGAAGCCCGGCGGGTACTTGGCCGGATCGTCCGTGACCACCACCACCTCGCGCACGCCTTCGGCCAGCACCTGCCGCGCGATCGAAGCCGGCGTGAGGCGGCCGTCGTGCTCCTGGCCGCCAGTCATGGCGACGGCGTCGTTGAACAGGATCTTGTAGGTGATGGCCGTGCCGGCGGCGACGGCCTGGCGGATCGCGAGATGGCCGGAGTGAAAGTACGTGCCGTCGCCCAGGTTCTGGAACACGTGGCCGTCGCTCACGTAGCGAGACTGGCCGACCCAGTTCGCGCCCTCGCCGCCCATCTGCGTGAAGGTCTCGGTCTCGCGGTCCATCCACTGCGCCATGTAGTGGCAGCCGATGCCCGCGAGCGCGCGCGAGCCGTCCGGCACTTTGGTCGAGGTGTTGTGCGGGCAGCCCGAACAGAAATAGGGCGTTCGCTGCTCTAAGGGCTTGTGCACCTCGGCAGCGAGCATCGCCTCGTCGATGGCGGCGATGCGACGGGTGGCGAGTGGCCCTGCGAGACCGAGCCACTTCGCGATCACGCGGGCCACGATCGCGGGATCGATTTCGCCCGCGGCGGACAGCAGAGGCTGACCGTCGGCGCCGACCTTGCCGATCACGCGCGGCGCGGCAGGCCGCCCGTATAGCGCCTGCTTGGCCTGGCTCTCCAGCAGGTCGCGCTTCTCCTCGACGACCAGCAGCTCTTCGCAGCCCTGCGCGAACGCCACGAGCCCTTCCGGTTCCAGCGGCCAGGGCATCGTCACCTGGTAGACCTTCAGGCCGAGCTCGCGCGCGGCCGCGGCGTCGATACCGAGGTCCTCCAGAGCCTGCATCACGTCGAGCCACGACTTGCCGGAGGTGACGATGCCGCGGCGCGCGCCCGGCGATTCGAAGTGCGCGCGATCGAGTCGGTTCGCGCGCGCATAGGCCAGGGCCGCCGGCAGCTTGTGCTGCATGAGCCGCTGCTCCATCGCAACGAAACCCTCCTCGGGCCAGCGGATGTTCAGTCCTCCCGGCGGCAAGTCGATCCCCTGTGGCAGCACCGGACGGATCCTGTCGGGCGACACATCGACGATGCCGGTGCTCTCCACGCAATCTGTGACGCACTTGATGCCGACCCACAGGCCGGTGAAGCGGGACATCGCGAAGCCATGCAGGCCAAGGTCGATGAAGTCCTGCAGGGTGGCCGGCGCGAGCACGGGCATGCCCACCGCCTGGAACAGGTGGTCGGTCTGCGCCGCCATCGTCGAGGACTTGGCGCTGTGGTCGTCGCCCGCCAGTGCAAGCACCCCGCCGTGCGCGGAGGTGCCGGCTTGGTTGGCGTGCCGGAACACATCCGCGCTGCGGTCCACGCCCGGGCCCTTGCCGTACCAGATTCCGAAGACACCGTCGTACTTCGCTCCAGGCCGCAGATTCGCCTGCTGCGTGCCCCACACGGCCGTCGCCGCCAGCTCCTCGTTGACGCCCGGCACGAAGCTGACGTGGTGGCGGTCCAGGTGCTGCTTCGCCTTCTGGAGCGCCTGGTCGTAGCCGCCCAGCGGCGAGCCGCGGTAGCCGCTGATGAAGCCGGCTGTGTTGAGGCCTGCCGCGGCATCGCGTTCACGCTGCAGCATCGACAGGCGCACCAGCGCATGCGTGCCACTCATGTAGGCCATGCCCGAGGCGGCCGTGTACTTGTCGTCGAGGCTGATCGTGGTGTTCATCTTTGAAGGCTCACATGGAGGGAGGCGGGGGGCGCCGGACGAAGTGGCCGCAGCCGCGCATCGAAGGCGTCGAGCGTAGGCCCCGGGACGGATCCGCGTTCGTCGGCGGTCCCGTGCAGCGCGTCCTCGCCACGCGCAACGAGCGTCACTGAGACGCCTTCCCGCGACAGGGCCAGTCCGCAGGCGCGCCCGAGCCCCTTGCCTGCTTCGGGCACCATAGCCCTCTCGCCTTGCAGTCCCCGGTCCACGGGCTGGTGGCCTGGGTGTGATCGGATGCCAATGGGCTTCAAGGAGTAAAGCCTTCCACGAACACGACTTCCGAGCGCGCGCCCTCGCGTCGGCCTCGGACGATCGCCTGGTACTCAGGAGACCGATACCAAGCTTGCAAATCTTCCATCGAAGGGAATTCGATGACGACGAGCCTCGCGGGCTGCCAGGACCCTTCGGCGACTTCGGTGGCGCCGCCACGGACAAGGAACCGTCCGCCGAACTTCGGCAACGTCCCGGCCGTATGACGTCGATAGGAATCGTAGATGTCAGGCGTGTGGACTTCGATATTCGCGATGCAGTAGGCGGGCATGGTGTCTCGGTGCAAATGCCCGGGAGCATATGAGCCGTCGTCGTCGGCGCGGAAATGCCGCCTCGGCATGACGGCGATGCCGCCTCGTTTGCCTACCGCGGCATGTCCGTCATCCCGCGACAGCATTTCCCTGGAATGCGAGGTCCTTTCTCTGCCCCGTTCGCCCGCAACCACCTAAACCAGCTTCATGCGCTTGGGATCCAGCTTCACGAGTTGGCGGACGCGTTCCTCGTAGCGATCCGGGGACTCGGATCGCGCAATTGCGGTACTTCCATGGCTCGCGGCTTCGGCAAGTTCCGACCCTGCCGGAGGTGAAGGGTGAGCTGGTTTCCCGTGGCTACGACATTGTTGCCGGCTCGCCGGACGACCAGTAGTGCTCCGAGCACGGACTTCTGCTCGTGGCCGACACGCCACCTCTGCACAAGCCTTTCATGGTGTCATGACTTGCTGAACCCCGCGCGCGGCGGGGTGGCGCTCGAAGCACGCAGCAGCAGGTGCGGAATGTCGAGTCCCGCTGCATGGGCGAGCTTCAAGTTCACCACCAGCTCGAGCCTGGTTGGGCGCTCTATCGGTGCTTCCGCAGGGGCGCCATTGAGAATCAGAGCGACGAAATTCGCCGCGCGCGAAGAAGTGGATTCATGGCTTGTAGGCAATGACTTCAATCTCCACCTTGCTGCCGGCCACATTCTTTGCTTGGAGTGTCGACCGCGACGGCTTGTGGTCACGGAAGAACTCACCGTAGACGCGATTGAATGCATTGAAATCGAGAGCGTCGTCGAGCCAGACGTTTGTCTTCACGACGTCCTCGAGCGTGCAACCCGCCACCGCAAGCGCCTGAACGACGTTCTTCAAAGTCTGACGCGCGTGAGCCTCTATGCCTCCTGGGACGATGCGTCCGTCTTCGTCACGAGCCACCTGGCCGCCCACGAAGACGAAGTCACCGGCTTTTGTCGCCAGAGAACGGGGCAGGTTTCGCGTAGCCGGATTGGTCTCTGCAAAGCATTCGATCGTCATTTTCAGCACCCTCACGAAGAAGAACATTGAGCCCGCATGATCTCAAGTGACCGGGCGGGCCCCCCAAGCGCAAAAGAACCTTTGCCGCCCCTCCTTTCGCTTGGCCTGCCAGGCAGCCCACCTTCCGCTTCTGGACGCGCTCAGCGCTGGGGGCTGAGAATCCAGCCAGCGATTTGAGTGACAACTTCGAGATCGAGCCCATTGAAGCCGTGATACGCCAAGGCTTCGCACGGATCGCCTCTGTTCTCCCCGCCCTTGAATACCAACAGTTCCTTCCTCGGCGAGTTGTCGAGCTTCGCCATCAGTGCCGGCACGTTGGCGAACGCGCAGAGCGGACAACCATCCTGCTCGTGATGCACGACCAGAACAGGGATCCGAATCTTGCCAAGCGGCATCGCCGGAACGGGGCGCCCTTTTTCATCCACAAGAATGGTCGAGCTCAACACGATGCCGTCCGGTCCCTCAGGGCCTGAAAGCTCGGTGGCCACGTATGCGGCCGCGGGCTCTGGCGGTCGGATGGCGCATCGACGACGGCGACCATGAGCCCCTGATCTGCGAACAGTTGCCGCGTGCGAACGAGGAAGTTCCCTTCGCCCCACTTGAGCGAACCATTGGGGAAGATCTGCAGGCCCCCGTGTCCGCCCGCGAACAGGATCACGGAAGCCTTCGGCGTCGGCGGAGACAGCACGAGCATTCGCTGCGTCACGCCGGGGCGGGTAGGGATGTCCACGACGCGCTGCGTGGTCTGCGCGAGGACTTGCGTGGCCAGTGCAGCAAGGAGAAAGCCTGCGATCCAATGTTTCATGACGATCGGCCGAAATAATGCAAGCTTCCCCTGGTCACCAAGTTCTGGCCCGGTGCACTGTCACGCACCGGCGGCATGGCTTGTTGACCTCGACGCGCGCCCGTCCACTCGCGCCCTGAATTCCACCAGCTCCAAGGTGCGGCGCAGGGCCTGTCGAATTTGTTCGTGATCCTGGGACAGGAATGTCGTGGCGAAAGTTCGGCCGGCTGCACTTCAGATGCCTTTCTTGGCGGAGCCGGAGAGCAGACGGCGAACCTGTTGACCGAGTCTTGCCAGGCGACCTCTGACGGTGGCTGCGGCGGCTTTCCGACGTCGATGCATTTCGCGTTCGTCGCATAGAGCGGCGTTGAAGACCTCAAGGCTTTGGGGGTCGAGCTTCCACACCCCGCTAACCGTGAAATTTCCCCGACTTGAGGACTCCAGGTTGGGAATGATGTTGATTGGATCTGCGCCGATCCTTTGCAGGAGCCGGGCACGTTCTCTCGCGACTTTGAGGACATCGTCGCGCCTCTCAACGGGCGAACTCAAGCACACCCTGATCGTTTGCACTGCCGCAAACTGCTCAGTCAAGAAGGCAACTACCTCGACGAGGACAAGACTTCTCGTCGCCAGGCTAGGCCACATCGGGGTGGCTGAGGGCACGAAGCGATCGAGATGAACCGTGTGCCCACCGCGTGATGCCGTCACTGCCCCGATGGTCCCCACGTGCGTCTCGCGATCGTAGATGTGCATGGGCTCTCCGAGTCGGTAGGGAGCACCCCCAGGCCCGGTGATGTTGAGCGCGGCGGAGCTCGGCCGTTGCCCTTCAGCGAGTGGAGAGGGAATGCCGTTCAAGCAGCCCTCGACTGATCCGAGAGCTGCCACGTCTTCAGCACGGGCACGAGCGCTGCCGCAGCAATCGTGACCATGTGTGCGGTCGCGCGACCACCCTTGAAGGCAACGACGAGTTCCGGCCGACCCTCGCGCAGCATCTGAGCGTTTCTGATCGACACGGCACGGTGCTGATAGCGATCCCAGTCTGCGCGATACGTGGCGACCTCAATACCTCTTGCCAAAGCCCATCGGCGCGCGAGATTGTCTGCGCCGGTCGCGCCACCTTCGATCAGGAGCGTAAGGGGTCGGCGCGCATGAACGCGGTCAAGGACGCTGACGATGAATGCCCAGTCATCGTAGCGATGGCCACCACAGACAAGTACTCTCATGCTTATCCGTTAAAGCTTTCCACGAAGAAGGCCCAGGTCTGCATGCAGGCATGCCTGTCCATGACGTTCATGCGGTCCTTGCATCCTTTCTTCCTAATAGCGGAATCACCAAAAAGCAAACCCCGCCGAAGCGGGGTTGGGTGCATTTGCATTGTTGCTGATGATAGTCGCGATCTGAGGCGCCACAAGCACTTCGCGCATTCTGACGACACCAATCTCGAACGTTGGTGTGCAGGGCATTGAGCTTCGGTGGCGAATGAAATGGGTTCTGGCCGCGTCCAGACGGCGTAGCCCAGACTGCAACAGGCACGCACCTGCCGAATGTTTTGTCTGCGTCCGATGACTGCTTCGCAGACGTAACGGACCCATGAGCGGCCCGCAGAAAGTCTGCCTGCGCCCAACCTCGTGCCTCGGGCGTCGGTTTTCGATCCCTTCCTGCAGGAGGAGGCAAGTTCCCTCGTGCGACTGATCCCGGAAACAGCGAAGGCCGCCACTGGTCCGGCCACGGCGAAGCATGCCCCAGGGCCGCAGGTTGAACCAAAACTGCCTGCCGCGCAACTCAACTGGCGCATCGTGTCGAAGGGAAGTCTCGGACCAGGCACGTCCCGATGCGTCCACGTCACTCCTTGCACCTTCCACCCTCCCGCGACCCGCACCATGTCCGACCATCGCACCGACCCGCGCGCCCTCATGGCGCTTCGACTGCCGCGCGCCATGCAGCCGGTCCTCACCTGGCTGACCGGCCGCCCCGCGCCCGGCGAGCGCGTCCGCGTACGCGCCCCGTGGACCTTCCTGCTCGAGGCGCTCGCATGGACTGTGCTCGGGCAACTCGTTGGCGCCGTCGGCTTCGCGACGCATGGCCTGATATCGGCCGCCCTGATCGCGCTTTCGCTGGTATTGACGACTGCTGGCGTCAGCCTCTTCCAGATCGCCGTCTTCCACCGATGCGCACACGCTCAGCTCTTCGCCGACCGCCGACACAACCGGGATGTCGGCCGACTGGTCTCCGCGCTTCTGCTTTTCAAGCACTTCGATCGCTACCAGCAAGAGCACATGAGTCACCACAGCGTCCGCACGCTCCTCACCGAGGGCGACGAGTTCAACGACTTCGTGCTTGGCTTTTGCCGGCTCGAGCCGGGGATGCCCAAGCGGCAGCTTTGGCGCTGCGTGCTGACGAGCCTGGCGTCGCCACGCTTCCACACCCGCTTTCTGGTCCATCGGGCGCGGATGTCCTGGATGTCGGGTGACCGCCTGCATGACACGGTCGGCATCACCAGTTGGGCGCTTGGTGCGGCCGGCTGCGCGGCGGCCGGGTGGCTGATACCGTTCTTCGTGCTCTGGGTGCTGCCGCTCACGTTGCTGCTGCAGTTGGTCACGGTCGGCCGCATCCTCATCGAGCACCGCTTTCCCGATCCGTCGCACAGCGGCGATAGGGACAAGCTGTTTCAGTGTCGCGTCACGCTTGGCGTGTTTCCTGGCTCCGAGCCGCCGCCGCACGACGCCGCCACGCTACGTGGTCTCGTGTCGTGGGTCACCTGGTGGGCCGACATGCTTACTGTCCAGCTGCTGGTGCGCGTCGTTGTGCTGGTCGCGGACACGCCGTGCCACGACTTCCATCACCGTCGCCCCTCTTCGCCGCGCTGGACCGAATACGCGCACGCGAGGCAGGACGACCTCGACGCCGGTTGCCCAGGCTATCCAATCAACTATGGCGAGACGTGGGGACTGATCCGTGCGATCGACGAAAACTTGGCGGCGTTGTCGAGCCTGCCGCGCGACGCGAGCGCTGGACGATGAGCGGCGCCGGACCAAGCCGCAGCCGACGGCTCGTGCAGCGTGCTGTGGTCGCCGTTTCGGTTGTGGCTCCTCTTGGCTCAATGTTCGCTTATGGCGTCACAAACGAAGTACCGCTCATGGCCGTCCGTAGCCCTCGACATTGCGGACACCGTCGCGCATCCGCTCAGTTGAGCTTGTTGTCGCTCCCGCCCAGGCTGAAGGGGCCGGCGCCGAGCAACGCCACTGCTATCGCGGCCACCAGGAGCAGGCCCTCCAGTTCCATTCCCCAGCCCCCGGTCTTGCTGATAACGAACATGTCCTTATGGCGAACTAGGCCAATCGCCGCGATCATGTTGATTGCGACGATTGACGCTGCCGCTCGCGAATACAGGCCAAGGACAAGCAACAGCGGCGCCACGATCTCGCCAACGTAGACCAAATAAGCAAGCGCAGGCGGTAGTCCGTGGGATGTGAGCAGGCCGGATATGTACCCGAGGCCCCCGCTCAGCTTGCTGATTCCATGCACGAGGACGATGAGGCCAAGGCCAAGGCGAAGGACGAGTTTGCCGGCGTCTTCGGATCTCAACATGAGGAGCTCCTTCAGATAGCGAAGACGTTGATTGTCGCGCTCCCCTTTTCTCGGTCGAAAGTATTCGTCGACAGAAGCACGCGACCAGGAGGAGTACCTCTTCCGCCGTCGCGGCCTCGATGACTGAGAAGCCCGCGAGCGGTAGCGCGTGTTGCGCGTACGGCGTGTCGGTCAATCGAGTATTGCCGTCCCAGTTCGTGACGGTGTTGACGTCGGGTCGGCCAGCGCTCAACCACTCGCCAGAGCGAGCCCTGCGCTGATTGAAGGATTCGTGTGCCGCTACCAGACAAAGCTGCCGCATCCGTGAACGGCAACCCATCGCGGTGGACGATGGGGCCCAAGCGGTCCGCGAAGCGCTCCGAAGGTGTTCTCCCTCGCTAGCCACCGCTGCATGCAACCGGCGTGGCGCGCCCCACGGCCCACGCCATGCGGCCTTGCTCGATGATCAGCGTTTGACGTCCGTTGGAGAACGTGGTCCCCGACTTTCCGATTGCGGGAAGCTCGACGGCCGGCGCTCCGTCAACGGAGACCGAGGCGCTTTCTCCCATCAAGCGCACAGCCAAGCGTGTCCCATCGCAAACGTAGCTGCTGACTGGATAGGGATTGCCGACACCGATCGACGCACTGGGCGTCGGATGGCTGCAAGCTGTCAGCATCCAGATAACAAACACGCCGGCGCCTGAGCGCAAATAGTTTTGCATTGATCCGCCTTCGAGGGGGTCCCGAATTTCGACAGGATTGACCCTACTCTGTCGAGCAACTATCGTTCAGCCACGCAAATTGACGCGGTATTTGATTGAAGCGATCTTCTTCTTTTTTTTGGTTGCCCAAGACGGAATTTCTGCACTCTGGGCGCACCACACACAGCACCACTGGCCGCAGGCGCCGCGTCGCCCGTGCGCTTGAGGCCGCGGCCCGTGAGCCACTTGCGCACGACGTTGAGGTTCAGGCTGTGCGCGATGGCCACTGCAGAAATTGACGCGCCGGGCTGCCGGCACTCGGCGAGGATCCGTGCCTTGAACTCGGCACTGTGGACTCGGCGACTGGAGGTATTGAGATGAATAGGCGTCCGCCAAAAATAGGTGGACGCCATCCTCGGAGGGTGCCACTTGGTGCTGTGCCCAGAAGCCGGGAAGGTTCAGCATAGACGATGCCCTGCAGGAGGATCGCCTCGGGACTGAGCGACTCTGTCCGTCCGGCTAGGAAACTGAAATCTATCCTGAGTCAAACCACTGAAAAGTAGCTTGATCCGGGCGCCCTCTGCCTATGGGCCCTACGGAAATCTTCGCTGAGTTCCTACACCCCCGGACCCTTCAAAGCCACCGGCGAACCCGTGCCGTGTAACCTGCATACACCTCGCCGAATGCGGACAGGAGGGCTCTCTCCTCCGGTGCGATTTGGAAGCGGTTCATGTAGGCCATGAACACTACGGGCCCAGCCAGTGCCCACGGCGCGCAAAGAAACGCCGCCCAGGCGACGAGCACGAAGAGCAACCCGACGTACATCGGATTGCGAGTGACTCGGTAGATACCGCTTGTGACCAACGATGAGGCAGATTCTGGCTTCATCGGGTTCAGTGTAGTTTTGACCCGCCGGAAGGCCGAGATGCCCGCGGCGCTGAATGCACCGCCAACGAGCGCAATGGAAACTGCCACAGCAATACGCAGGGTGGCATCGACTTCGAAGGTGAGCGTGAGCCGAGAGACAGCCCACATCGCCAACGCGAGAACCAACGCCACGACTGGGGGTGGCACCTTCAATTCGAGTGCGTTCATGGAATGCTGGTCGCTTGAATGCCGCGCAGGCTACTTCAGTTTGCAGGGTTCAGTCGAGGATGCGTTTCCTCGCCACAGAGGTAGAGCACCGCACCTGACACGGCCATCGCGATGGAAACGAACCAGAAGGCACTCTCGAGCCTGCCACCCAGTTCGGCGGCCGCACCCAGTCCGAGCGCACCGATGCCGTAGCCCAGGTCGCGCCAGAACCGATAGATGCCAATGGCCGAAGCGCGCCAGCTCGGATGAGAGATATCCGCGACGGCGGCACTGAGGTTTGGATAGAGCATGGCCATCCCGAGACCGGAGACGGCCGCTGCGGCGCTCCACCACGCCGACCCCTCGCCAAGCGGCATCAGGGCGACGCCGGCGCCGCAAATCCACATGCCCCATGAATTGAGCAGGTGTCGGCCCAGTTGGTCTGACAACTTGCCGGTAAAGAGCTGCGCTGCCCCCCAGGTGAACCCGTACACACCCACAATCCAACCGATGCCCGGCAGGCTCATGCCGCGCTGATGCAGGTAGACAGGCCAGAAGGCCCATACCAGCGCATCGACGAATTTCTCGACCAGCCCGGCCTGGCAGAGGGCCGCCATGCGGCGGTCGCGCCAGCTCATGAGGGTGAACATCTCGCCGGTCGTAGGCGCAGAGCCCACGTTCGCCGGATAGCGAGGTCTCAAGGCCTGGGCCGTTGAACTGGCATGACGTTTGACCTCATCGCGGGCCCAGGGGAGCGTCTCCGCCACGGACAACCATGCGAGCAGAGTCGCCAACCCGATGACGACAGCACCGAACCAGAGCAATCCTTGGCGCGGTCCCAGCATCGAGGCAAGATAGCCAGTGACCACGCCAGCCACGGCCACGCCAACGTAACCGGAGAACTCGTTCAGCCCGATGACGAGGCCGCGCTGGTCCGCGCGGGTGAAGTCGAGCTTGGCCGTCTGTGTCATCGACCATGTCAGCCCTTGGTTGATGCCAAGCAGGACCGTGGCGAACACTACCCACGACCAGCTCGTCGCGAAGTAGACGATTGCGGGGATGGGCAGCGCCACGAGCCACCCCAGCATCAGCACCCGTTTGCGCCCCATCCGCTCGGCCATGCGCCCGGCGACGAAGTTCATGGCGCCCTTGACGAAGCCGAACGCCACGACGAAGGCCACCAGGAGCATGAAGGAGCCACGTGGCACGCCGAATTCGGTCTCGGCCAGGGCCGGAACGACGTTGCGCATCATCCCGATGGTCATGCCAACAAGTAGCACCTGCAGCAGCTGCTGAAGGAACTGGCCAAGGTTGACGCGGATGCCGAAGTGCATCGTCGGTTCAGGCGTGTTCGGGGACCGGCGCCACACCTCGCAAGTTGGCCTCGATAAACCAGTCCTCGTCGCCGGCCACGACGTCGACAGCAACGGCCATCCGCTTGCCGGCGCAGCCGAACAGGTAGGACAGCGTGGCATTGGCGGCGGGGCGTTGTCGGATGAACATGTGTGCACTCCCGGTGGCGCTATTCCACGACCGGCAAGCCACGAGCGCGCCACTCGGCCACGCCGTCGGTCAGGTGGAAGGCCTGGTAGCCCTTCTTTCGCAGCAGTTCGACCGCGTCCTTGGCCATCAGGCAAAACGGGCCGCGGCAATAGGCCACCACTGGCACATGCTTGGGAAGCTCAGCGAGTCGCTTCTTGAGTTCGTCCACCGGCAGCGAGCGTGCGTGCGGCAGGTGCGCGAATGCGAACTCCTCCTGCGGGCGCACGTCGAGCACAACCACCTCGCCGGCGGCAGCGCGGTGCAAGATGTCGCTGCGGTCGACCCCGTGCAGTTCGTCTGCGTGGTGGGTGATTGACGCCAGTGCCATCTGCAGCTCGACAAGCCGCTCCTCTGCCTCGGACCTCAACGTGACCCAGAGGTCGGCGACGCTCGTGCTCGCCAGGCGATAGAAGACGTACTTGCCTTCCTTGCGGGCGTCAACAAGGCGCGCCAGCCTGAGCTCCCTCAGGTGCGCGCTGGCCAGTTTGACGCTGATGTCCGACTGCGCCGCAAGGGTTTCGACGGTCTTTTCGCCCTGACATAGAAGCTCCACGAGTTCCAGGCGTTTCGGACTCGAGATGGCCTTGCCAATGCGAGCTACCTGTTGGTAGAGCTGGGTCTTCAGTTCTCTCATTCCATCATTCTAATGTTTATTAGAATGCAGCGCGAACGTCGACTCGCAGTCTGAGCCCGAAACTGAACCTGCTTCATGCGGCGGGCCGCCGCGCCTCCCAGGCGGTTTGCCGGAGCGGCGGTGGAGACTGTAGGAAGCCGAATTCTTGGCTCAGTTCCTACAGCAGCAGTAGCGCCACCAGCTCGACGATCGCTCCGCCGGGCTGGCTCATGGCCCACCAGGTGACCGGCCTCTCAGGCTTCGGCGGTCGCCCTCGCCTGGGCCGTCGGAATGCCCATCGCTTCCAGTGTCTCGGCGATGGCGGCCACGGCGCCCGGAATGCCCGCTTCACCGAAGTGGCCGATGCAACCCACGCGGAAGGTCTCGACCTGGGTCAACTTGCCCGGGTAGAGGATGTAGCCGCGCTTCTTCACCTCGGTGTAGAAGCGCTTGAACTCGTAGTTGGGGTGGTCCGGCGCGTGGAACGTCACGATGATGGGCGCCTGGATGTCCGATGGCAGGAAGGAACGGAGGCCAATGGCGGCGAGGCCCTCGATGAGTGCCTCGCAATTGCGAGCGTAGCGGCCGCCGCGGGCCTGCAGGCCGCCCTCTTCAATGTACTGAGTCACGGCTTCGTCCAGCGCCGCCACCACGTGCGTGGGCGGCGTGAAGCGCCATTGAGTGGTCTTGCGCATGTAGACCCACTGGTCATACAGGTCCAGCGCGAGGGAATGGCTGTTGCCCTCGCACTTTTCGAGGACGCTGCGGCGGACGATCACGAAGCCCATGCCCGGCACGCCTTCCAGGCACTTGCCGGAGGCCGCGACCACGGCGTCGAAGGGGGTGCGTGCCGCGTCGATCGGCAGCGCGCCGAAAGAGCTCATGGCGTCCACGATCAGGCCGCGGCCGTGCCTGGCCACCACGACGGCAATCTCGTGCAGCGGATTGAGCACGCCGGCGCCAGTCTCGCAATGCACCAACGCCACGTGGGTGATGCTGGCATCACCCGCCAGGATCCGGTCCACGTCGGCCGGCGACACCTGCTGGTCTTCGGTGTAGTCGATGGTCGTGACCTTGCGGCCCAGCGTGCGGCAGATGCGTGCCAGACGCTGGCAGTAGGCGCCGTTGCTGGGCACCAGCACATGGCCGTCGCGCGGTATCAGGGTCCCCACGGCGGCTTCCACCGAGAAGGTGCCGCTGCCCTGCATGGGGACGCACTCGTGCGTCGCACCGGCCTTGGCGATGTCCAGCAGACGCTGGCGCAGGCGCGTGGTGATCTCGTTGAAGTCGCCGTCCCACGAGCCCCAGTCGCGCAGCATGGCCTGGCGGGTTCGCATGGACGTGGTGAGGGGGCCGGGGGTCAGCAGGATCGGCGGGTTGGGTGCTTGGCTCATGGTGTCTCCGGGGTCAAAGAGAGGGTTGGGATCGAGGACTATTCAGGTGCGGCCCAGCGTGCGCCAGGCCTGGGTGCGTGCCAGCAGCACGCGCGTGAGCAGGGCGTAGGCGATGCACACGGTGATGGAGGTCAGCACGATCAGCGTGGCCAGGGCGGCCGCCGGCCCGATGTCGCCGGCATCGTCCAGGTGCATGATCGCGACCGAAGCCAGGATGGTTTCGGGTGTGTAGAGGAAGATGGCGCATGAAAGGCTGGCCATCGACACCACGAAGAAGTAGCGGCCGATGTCCAGGATCGCCGGCAGGCACACCGGCACGGTCACGCGCACGAAGGTCTTGAACAGCGGCACCTTCAGCGAAGCAGAGACGGCCTCGAACTCGTTGTCGATCTGCTTGAGCGCGGTGATGGCCGTGAGGTGGCTGGAGGTGTAGTAGTGCACCACCATCGAGACGATCAGGATCGCCATGGTCTGATACATGAAGTTCAGCGGGTTGGCCGGATGATTGAAGAAGATCACGTAGCCCAGGCCCAGCACCAGTCCCGGCACCGCCATGGACAACATGGCCATCAGGTGCATGGAGCGGCCGAGAACGCCCAGATTGCGGGTCTTCTCGATCAGATAGGCGCCCACGAACACGATCAGCGAGCCGGCCAGAGCGGTCGCCAGCGCTACCACCAGGCTGTTGGTGTAGGCCGCGGCCATGTCGCTTTCCAGAAGCACGAAGTTGTAGTGCTTGAGGGTGAAGCTCAGGTCATAGGGCCACAGGGAGATCACCGAGGTGTAGATCGCCATGCCCACGGTGGCGAGCAGCAGCGCGCAGATCACCAGGCAGAACACGGTCAGGACCGCATCGGCAACCTGGCGGCGCGGCGGCACGTAGGGCACCGAGCGTGCGCTGAGCTGGGCCTTGATCTTGCGCCGGACCACATAGTCGATGCCGAAGGAGACGATGGAAGGCACCAGCAGCAGCAGGCCGACCACCGCGCCGATCGCGAAGTTGTGCTGCCCCACGACCTGCTTGAACACGTCCACCGAAAGCACGTTGAAGTTGCCGCCGATCACCTTGGGCGCGCCGAAGTCGCTCACCACGTAGGTGAAGACAACGGTCGCCGCGCTGATGAGGCCGTACTTGCACGAAGGCAGGGTGATGGTCAGGAACTGGCGCCGCGGCGTGGTGCGCAGCGCGGTGGCCGCCTCGTAGAGCCGGCCGTCGGCCAGTGCCAGCGAAGTGGTCAGGATCATCAGCGCATGAGGGAAGGTGTTGTAGATCTCCGCCAGGATGATGCCGGGTGGCCCGTAGATGGACGTGCCTCCCAGCAGCCACTTCAGGGCGCCTTGGTTGCCGAACCATTGCACGAAGGAAATCGCGGACAGCAGTGACGGCGCGAGCAGAGGAATCAGCGCGATCAACCGGAAGGTGGCCTTCAGCGGCGCCGGGATGCGGCTTCGCGTGAGCGCATAGGCAAACACGAAGGCCAGCGGAACCGAGATGCAGACCACGGCCGCGGCCACCCACAGCGAGTTGCCCACCGAGCGAAGCAGGCTGGGGGTGCTGAAGTAGGCGATGAAGTGCGTGAGGCCGACGAAACGGCCCTGCTTGTCCTGCACCGCGTGCACGAGGATGGTGAACAGCGGCGCCGCGAGGAACAGCGCGAGCATGGCCATGACGGCGAACAGGACGAGCCTGGCAATGACTTCGTCACGGCTCCAGCGCATGCGCGACGGTGTGGCGGCGGCCGCCATCGCGGGCAAGGGGCGGGTCAGCGTGTTCATGCTTGCGGCACGCGCGCGGGAAATGCGCGGATGCGGTTGGCGCGCAGCGCGATGTCGATGGTGTTGCCTTCCCGGATATCCAGGTCGTGCAGCTGGTTGAGCGAGAAGTGAAGCCCCAGTGTCTGGCCGCGCAGCGCGTCTGCGGTGACTTCGGCGATGCACAGGCCGCCCAGGAACTCCACCCGCGTGACGAGTGCCCGCAGCCGGTTGGCGGTGCCTTCGTCCAGGTGTTCGACGGCGCGGTCCTCCGGACGCAGGTACAGGTTGACCGCCTCGCCGGGCGCGAAGGCCGAGCTGCAGGCATCGCACTGCAATTCCATGTCGCCCACGCGGAAGCGCTGGTTGCCCAGCGCGACCGACTGCAGCACGTTGACCTTGCCCACGAAGTCGGCCACGAAGGGCGTGGCCGGGCGCTCGTAGACCTCCATGGGCGTGCCAACCTGCTCGATCACGCCATGGTTCATCACGACGATACGGTCGGCCATGGAGAGCGCCTCCTCCTGGTCGTGCGTGACCATGATGGTGGTGACGCCCACCTGCTTCTGCAGGCGCCGGATCTCGCCGCGCAGGCGGATGCGTTCCATGGCGTCGAGTGCGGAAAGCGGCTCGTCGAGCAACAGGAGCTTGGGACGGGTGGCCAGCGCGCGCGCCAGGGCCACGCGCTGCTGCTGCCCGCCCGAAAGCTGGCTTGGATACTTCGCGCCCGAACTGGGCAGGCCGACCAGGTGCAGCAGTTCGTCGACGCGCGCCTTGATCTCGGCGCGGCGCGCACGGTTGTTGACCAGGCCATAGCCCACGTTCTGCGCGATCGTCAGGTTGGGAAACAGCGCGTAGGACTGAAAGACGATGCCGTAGTCGCGCTGGTTGGGCGGCAGCAGCGACACATCCTTGCCGCTCTGCATGATCCGGCCCGCGGTTTGCGTCTCCAGGCCCGCGATGATGCGCAGCAGCGTGGTCTTGCCGCAACCCGAAGGCCCCAGGAAACACAGCATCTCGCCCTGGTTGACCTTCAAGTGCACATCGCGCAAGGCGCTGAAGGTCTCGAAGTCCTTGCTCACGCCGATGACTTCCAGGGCGGCCGGGCCGCCAGGGGTCGCAATCTTGGAAGAAGACTCGGTCACGGTCGGCTCCATGGTTGGCTCACTTCGATGACGCGCAATGGCGTGGCCGTGCGGCAGGCCATGCGCGGGGAAAACTCGGATGTTGGGCGCACCGCGTCAGGGCTTGGGTTCGGCCTTGCCTTCATAGCGTTTGCCCCATTCGGCCAGGATGCGCTCGCGGTTCTTCGCGGCCCACTCCAGGTCGTTCTTCGCCAGCAGCTTCTCGTAGTTGTCGGGGATGCCTTCGAGCTTGGACGCCACGCCCGGATAGGCGACCACGGCCCACCAGTTGGCGGTGATGACATTGGCTTCCTTGCTGGCCATCCAGTCGGCAAAGCGCTTGGCCTGCTGCGGTTTCGTAGTGGTCTTCATCACGCTGGTGGCCTCGATGTCCCAGCCCAGTCCTTCCTTGGGAAAGATCAGGTCCACCGGGGCCCCGGCCTTCTTGACCTGGTGCGCGCGGAACTCGAAGGAAATGCCGATCGGGAACTCGCCGGTCGCTGCCTGCTTGCAGGGCTTGGAGCCGGAATGCACGTACTGGGCGATGTTCTGGTGCAGCGCGTCCATGTACTTCCAGCCCTCTTCCTCGCCCCACATCTGCAGCCACGAGGAGACGTCGAGGTAGCCGGTGCCGCTGGAGGCCGGATGGGGCATGGAGATCGTCCCCTTGTAGATCGGCTTGGTCAGGTCCTTCCAGCTTTCGGGCTTCGGCAGCCCGAGCTTCTGCGCTTCGACGCGATTGAAGCAGATGGTGGCGGCCCACACGTCCATGCCGACCCAGGACGGCGGCTTGGCGGTGTCCGAGTAGGCGGGATTGAGTTCCTTGAAGCCCTGGGGTTCGTAGGGCATGAGCATGCCCTCCTGCTTGAGCAGGGCCAGGCTGCTGGCCGCCAGGCCCGCCACGACGTCGGCTTGAGGATTCGCCTTCTCGGCCAGCAGCTTGGCGGTCACGATGCCGGTGGAGTCACGGACCCATCGAACCTCGATGTCGGGGTTGGCCTTCTCGAAGCCGTCCTTGTAGCGCTTCATGGCGTCGGTCTCGAGCGCCGTATAGACCTGCAGGGTGGTCTTCTGTGCAAAGGCGCTGCTGGCCGCAAGACCCAGTGCCGCAAGACAGAGGGTGAGCCCGAAGCGGGCTGCGCGGGAGGAAGTCGTCATTCGAATGTCTCCTGGTGCGAGGCGGTCATGTGGGGTTGGCGAAAGCGCCGGTCGGCGCCTCTGGACAAAAATGTAGAACGTCGAATGCCGACTGTCAACTGTTGACAGTTAGCAATTCCACTGAAACAATGCCGTCCATGCCCCACACAACTCCCCCTTCGGCACTTGCGCTCCTGCGGTCCAGTACGTTGCCCATGGTCATGCAGGAGGAGATCGAGCGGCTCATCATGACCGGCGAGTTGCCCGTGGGCAGCCGGGTCAACGAGAGCGAGCTGGCCGCCCGCTTCAACACCAGCCGCGGCCCGATCCGCGAGGCGCTGCGTGCGCTCGAAGAGGCCGGCCTGGTGCGCAACGAGAAGAACCGCGGTGTGTACGTGCGCGAGATTTCATTCGAGGAAGCCGACGAGATCTACGAACTGCGGGAGGCGCTGGAAGAAGTCATCGGCCGCCGCGTGGCCGTGGCGATGAGTTCGGACGCCATCGACCGCATGCGCGCCATGGTGGAGGCCATGCGCGGCGCGGCGCAGGCGAAGGACCTGGAGCAGTACGCCCAGCTCAACCTGCAGTTCCACGACACGCTGCTGGAGATCGCCGGCAGCCGCAAGCTCACCGACACCTACAAACGCCTGGTCAAGGAACTGCACCTGTTTCGCATGCGGGCGCTCGACACCGGCGGCGGGCTGGAAGTGTCGGCCGGCGAGCACAGCGCCATCGTCGAAGCCATCGCCAGCGGCAACCCCGAGCGCGCCGGGGCGGCGTTGCGCGGCCACGTCGCTGGAAGCCGCGAGCGCATGCACAAGGCCTTCGGCCGCCCACATGCCGCGGCGGCCACCCCATCCCCGGACTCCACTACCGAAGGAAAGATCCAATGAGCACCGAAACCCTGGAAGTCAACGCCCGCACCTACCGCTGGATGGCCGCACCCGTGGTCGTCGTGTGCGTCGACGGCTGCGAGCCGGCCTACCTGGACGCCGCCATCGCCGCGGGCGTGGCGCCTTATCTGAAGCGCATGCGCGCCCAGGGCGCCGACCTGCTGGCCGACTGCGTCGTGCCGTCGTTCACCAATCCGAACAACCTGTCGATCGTCACCGGCGTGCCGCCCTCGGTGCACGGCATTTGCGGCAACTACTTCTTCGACCGCGAGCGCGGCGAGGAAGTGATGATGAACGACCCGAGATACCTGCGCACCGGCACCGTGCTGGCCGCCTTCGCCGACGCGGGCGCCAAGCTGGCCGTGGTCACCGCCAAGGACAAGCTGCGCAAGCTCCTGGGCCACAAGATGAAGGGCATCTGCTTCTCGTCCGAGAAGTCCGACCAGGTCACGCTGGCGGAGAACGGCATCGAGGACGTGCTGGGCCTGGTGGGCATGCCGGTTCCCGATGTCTATAGCGCGGAGCTCTCGGAGTTCGTCTTCGCCGCAGGCGTGAAGCTGATGGAGAAGCACCGCCCCGACCTGATGTACCTGTCCACGACCGACTACGTGCAGCACAAGGCGGCGCCGGGCACTGCCCAGGCCAATGCCTTCTACGCCATGATGGACGCCTACCTGGCCCGGCTCGACGAGATGGGCGCCACCATCGTGCTGACGGCCGACCACGGCATGAACGACAAGCACGACCAGGACGGCAAGCCCCAGGTCATCTACCTGCAGGACCTGCTTGACGGCTGGTACGGCGCGGGCGCGGCGCGCGTCATCCTGCCCATCACCGACCCCTACGTGGTCCACCATGGCGCACTGGGCTCCTTCGCCACCATTTATGCGCCCGACGAGGCCAGCGCGGCGCGCTGGATCGAAAGGCTCAAGGACGTTCCCGGCACCGAGCTGGTGCTTTCGCGGGCACGAGCGGCGCAGCGCTTCGAGCTGCCGCCGGACCGCATCGGCGACATCGTGGTGGTGAGCGAGAAGAACACGGTGCTCGGCACCGCGGCCAGCCGCCACGACCTGTCGGGACTGGACGCGCCGCTGCGCTCGCACGGCGGCGTGTCGGAGCAGCGCGTGCCGCTGATCTGCAACCGTCCCGTCGAAGGCATCGCGCCGGGGCGCCGACTGCGAAACTTCGACGCGCTGGACATCGCACTCAACCACGCCGACGTTGCCGTCATCGCCTGACCCCGGGAGGAGCTTTTCATGACCGCCATGAACCTGAAGCCCGGCGCCGTGCACCGCGAGGCACTGCGCATCGCCGGCGAGCGCGTCCGGCATGACCGCGTGATCGAGGTCGCATATCCCTATACAGGCGAGGTGATCGCCACCGTGCCCAAGGCCACGCTCGCCGATGTGCGCCAGGCCTACAGTGCGGCGCGCGCCTACAAGCCCAGGCTGACACGCTACGAGCGCTACAAGATCCTGATGCGTGCCGGGGAGATCATCGCCTCGCGCCTGGACGAGATCTCGCGAGTCATCACGCTCGAATCGGGCCTCTCGCGCAAGGATTCGCTCTACGAGGTGGGACGCGCTTCGGACGTGTTGCTGTTCGCCGCCAACCAGGCGCTGGTGGACGACGGACAGGTGTTCTCCTGCGACCTCACCCACCACGGCAAGAGCCGCAAGGTCTACACGCTGCGCGAGCCCCTGCAGGGCGTGATCACCGCCATCACGCCCTTCAACCATCCGCTCAATCAGGTGATCCACAAGGTGGCGCCGGCCGTGGCCACCAACAACCGCATGGTGCTCAAGCCGAGCGAGAAGACGCCGCTGTCGGCCTTCGTGCTGGCCGACATCCTGTACGAGGCCGGGCTGCCACCGCCCATGCTGTCGGTCATCACGGGCGACCCGAAGGAGATCGCCGACGAGATGCTCACCAACCCCGACGTCGACATGATCACCTTCACGGGGGGCGTGTCCATCGGCAAGTACATCGCCGGCAAGGCGGTCTACAAGCGCCAGGTGCTCGAACTGGGCGGAAACGATCCCATCATCGTGATGGACGATGCCGACATCGAGGAGGCCGCGACGCTCGCGGCCAGCGGCTCCTACAAGAATTCGGGCCAGCGCTGCACCGCCATCAAGCGCATGCTGGTGCACGAATCGGTCGCGGACCGCTTCGTCGAGCTGCTGGTGCAAAAGACGAAGAGCCTCAGGCACGGCGATCCGATGGATCCGGCCGTCGACGTGGGCACCGTGATCGACGAGGAGGCCGCACGCCACTTCGAAAGCGTGGTGAACGAGGCCCTCGCGGCGGGCGCCAGGCTGCTGCACGGCAACGTGCGACAGGGCGCCTGTTATTCGCCCACGGTGCTCGATCGCGTCGACCCCGAAATGACGGTGGTCAAGCACGAGACCTTCGGCCCGGTCTCGCCGGTCATCCGCTTCCGCGACATCGACGAGGCCATCCGCATCTCGAACGGGACGGCCTACGGGCTCTCCTCCTCGGTGTGCACCAACCGGCTCGACTACATCACGCGCTTCATCGGCGAGCTGAACGTGGGCAGCGTCAATGTTCGCGAGGTGCCAGGCTACCGCCTGGAGCTCACGCCCTTCGGTGGCATCAAGGACTCGGGCCTGGGCTACAAGGAAGGCGTGCTCGAGGCGATGAAGAGCTTCACCAACACCAAGACCTATTCCCTGCCCTGGTAGAGCCAGCCATGAGCCTGACACTTGCAGACATCGTCACCCTTTACGAATCCAGGGGCCACGAACAGTACGACGGCGAACCGGTGACGCAGCTCGAGCACGCCCTGCAGTCGGCGCATCTGGCCGAGCAGCAGGGGGCGGGCAGCGCCCTCATCAGCGCGGCGCTGCTTCATGACATCGGCCACCTGCTGCACGACTTCGGCGAGACGCCATCGATGAAAGGCCTGGACGACGTGCACCAGTACCGGTGCCTGCCGTTCCTGCGCGGCCTCTTCGGCCCCGCCACGCTGGAGCCGATCCGGCTGCACGTGGATGCCAAGCGCTTCCTCTGCGCCCGTGAGCCCGACTACCACGACGCGCTGTCGGCCGACTCCAAGCGCAGCCTGCAATTGCAGGGCGGCATCTTCGATGCCGCGCAGGCGGAGGAATTCGAGCGCAAGCCCTTCGCGCTGGATGCCGTGCGGCTGCGCCGGTGGGACGACACCGCCAAGGCGGCCGACCTGCCCGTGCCCGGGCTCGCGCACTTCATCCGGCACCTCGACGCCGCGGCGCGCGAGCACCGCCTGAAGCGGCAGCCCGCCTGAGGCACGCCATGCGCCCCTTCTGGATCGAACAGGCCCTGTTCGGCGCCGGTGACCTGGCGCCCGCGCTGCAAGGCGAGACGCGGGCCGACGTCTGCATCGTCGGCGGCGGCTTCACCGGGCTGTGGACCGCCATCCAGGCCAAGCAGCAGGCACCGCATCTGGACATCGTCATCCTGGAAAGTGATCTGTGCGGGGCGGGTGCCAGCGGGCGCAACGGCGGCTGCCTGCTGACCTGGTCGGCCAAGTACTTCACCCTCAGACGCCTGTTCGGCGAAGCCGAAGCCGTACGCCTGGTCAAGGCCTCCGAAGACGCCGTGGGCCACATCGCCCGTTTCTGCCAGGCCCACGGCATCGATGCCGAACTGCGCATGGATGGGACGCTGTACACGGCGACTGCGCGGGCGCAGATCGGTTCCATGGCGCCGGTGATGCGTGCGCTGGACGACCTGGGCATCCATTCGTACAGCGAGCTGCCGCCCGAGGAGGTCGCGCGGCGCTCGGGCTCCGCACGCAACCTGGCGGGCGTCTTCTCGCCGCATGCAGCTACCGTGCATCCTGGCAAGCTGGTCCGGGGCCTGCGCCGTGTGGCGCTGGAGAAGGGCATCCGCATTTACGAGCGCACCCCGATGCTCGACTTCGTCAACGGTCCGCCTGCCGTGGTACGCACGCCTGCGGGCAGCGTGACTGCAGGCAAGCTGGTGCTGGCCATGAACGCCTGGATGGCCAGCGCCTTCCCGCGCTTCGAACGCACCATTGCCATCGTCTCCAGCGACATGGTCATCACCGAGCGCTGCCCCGATCTGCTGCACCAGAGCGGGCTCGTCGACGGCGTGTCGGTGCTGGATTCGCGCACCTTCGTCTACTACTACCGCAGCACCGTCGACGGCCGCCTCATGCTGGGCAAGGGCGGCAACACCTTTGCATGGCGCGGGCGCGTGGCGCCGGTGTTCGACCAGCGCTCGCCCTACGAGGATCAGTTGACGCTTGCGCTGCGCGAGTTCTTCCCGGCGCTGGCCAGCACGCCCATCACCGCCAGCTGGAACGGCCCGTCCGACCGCTCGGTGACCGGCTTTCCCTTCTTCGGCCGCTTCGAGGAACAGGGGCACATCTACTACGGCTTCGGCTATTCCGGCAACGGCGTCGGGCCGAGCTACATGGGTGGCCAGATCCTCTCGTCCCTGGTACTCGATGCCGACAACGCGTGGACGCGCAGCCCGCTCACCCGAGGGCCGCTGGGCCGGTTTCCGCCGGAGCCTGTCCGCTACGTGGGCTCGATCGTGGTCCGCAACGCCATCCGGCGCAAGGAACAGGCCGAAGACGATGGCCGACAGCCGTGGATGGTCGACCGTATGCTCAGCAAACTGGCCAATGCGGCCGGCAAATCGGACAAGGGATGAGGCGCCTGGCGGACCACGGCGATCCCTTCATTGGGATTTGAATTCATCCGCGGTGATGCCCAGCTTGCGCAGCTTGTCGTGCAGCGTCTGCCGCGCGATCGCAAGCGCAGCCGCAGTGGCCGGCTGGTCGCCCTGGTGCTTGCGCAAGGCCTCGACGATCACCGCGCGCTCGAAGGACTCGACCTGCTGCGGCAGTCCCCGCGGCAAGGCGGGCGTTTCTTCGGCACCGCCGCGCGTCTGCGTCAGGCGTTCGCCCAAGAGGCCCAGCACGAACCGGTCGGCCACGTTGCGCAGCTCGCGCACATTGCCGGGCCATGCATAGGCCATCAGGTCGGCGACCTGCGGGCCGCTTGGAATCGGCGCGGGGCGCTCATAGCGCGCGGCCGCCAGCAGCGTGAAGTGTTCGAACAGCAGCGGGATATCCTCGCGCCGCTCCCGCAGCGGCGGCAGTTCGATGAAGGCGACGCCGAGACGGTAGTACAGGTCGGCCCTGAACTTCTGCCGGTCGCTCAGGTCCCTGAGGTCTTCCTTGCTCGCGGCCACCACGCGGCAGTCGAACGGAATGGCACGGTTGGAGCCGATGCGCTCGATCGAGCGCTCCTGCAACGCACGCAGCAGCTTGATCTGCACCGCCATCGGCATGCTCTCGATCTCGTCGAGGAAGAGCGTGCCGCCGTCGGCGTACTCGAACTTGCCCACGCGCACGCGATTGGCGCCGGTGAAGGCGCCGGCCTCGTGGCCGAACAACTCGCTCTCCGCCAGCGCCTCGGGCAGGCCGCCACAGTTGAGCGGCACGAAATTCCGGCTTCGACGGTCGCTGTGGTCGTGCAGGCACCGGGCGACGAGTTCCTTGCCAGTGCCGGTCTCGCCGTAGATCAGCACATCGGCCGAAGTTCCAGCCAGGGTCATCACGGTGCGGCGCACCTGCTGCATCTGCATCGAGCGTCCGATCAGCGCCGCCTGGATGCCTTGCCAGTTTTCCAGCGCAGCGTGCAACGCGCGCACCTGCAAGGTGAGCTGCCGGCGCTCGACGGCGTGGCGCACGGTGGCCACCAGCCGCTCGGAGCCGAACGGCTTCTCGATGAAGTCGTAGGCGCCCTCGCGCATCGCCTGCACGGCCATGGCGATGTGACCGTGGCCGGTGACGAGGATGACGGGCAATTCGGGATCGGCCTCGTGCAGCTCGTGAAGCCATTCGTTGCCGCTCAGGCCCGGAAGGCGCACGTCGCAGATCACGATGGCCCGCACGCCAAAGCTGATCTGCGGGCGCGCACGTTCGACACTGGCGAAGGCCTCGACCTCGAACCCGGCCAATGTCAGCACCTGCGTCGTGCTGAGCCGGACGTCTTCATCGTCCTCGACCAGCAGGACGCGGATGGCAGGGGTTTCGCTCACTTGCTGATCACTCCTCTTGCGGGACAGGAACGCCTTGCATGGCGGCCGGCAGGTCGACGACGAAGCAGGCGCCGCCCTCGGGCAGATTGGCGGCACGCAGCGTGCCGTCCATGGCCCGCACCAATTGTGCCGAGATCACGAGGCCCAGGCCCAGCCCGGTGCCCGCCGGCTTGCTGGTGACGAAAGGCTCGAACAGGCGCGGCAGGATGTCGGGCGGAATGCCCGGCCCGGTGTCGCTCACGCGCAGGATCACACGGCCCGCCTGCGGCCGTGCTTCCAGGCGCAAGGTGCGCCGCGGCGAAGCCTGCATGGCGTCGATGGCATTGCGCATCAGATTGACCAGCACGCTGCCGAGCGCGGCTTCCTCGGCCATGACTGCCAGGGCGGCGGGCTGCACGTCGACCTCGATGACGATCCCGTCGATCTTCGACGCTCCGGCCACGATGAACCGGGCATCCGCCACGGCCTGCGCCAACACCACCGGCGCCAACGGAAGCTCGCTCTTGTGCGAGAAGGTCTTGAGCTGCGAGGTCAGGCGGGCCAGGCGATCGACCATTCCGCGTATGCGCAGCAGGTTGCCGCGCACCTCGTCGAAGCGGCTCTTGTCGAGCAGGATGGCGGCGCTTTCGGAGAGCGTCCGCATGGCCGTGAGCGGCTGGTTCAGCTCGTGCACCACGCCTGCCGACATCTGGCCGAGCGCCGCCATCTTGCCGGCATGCACCAGCTCGCCCTGGGCCGCACGCAGTTCGGCGGTGCGCGCGACCACCGTCGATTCGAGGGAGTCGTGCGCCGCCTGCAACGCGGCCTGGCTGTCCAGCTTCTGCCGCACCGCGCGACGGCGCTGCCGGAGCGTGAGCGCGACCAGCAGGAGGACCGCCATGGCAAGGCTCGCGGTGATGGCCGCATAGCGCGCACCCGCGCGCACCGGCGCCAGATCGTCGAGCACCACCAGCTGCCAGGGCGCCCCGCGCAGCGTGCGCGTCGAGGCGAGCTGATCCACGCCGTCGAGCGATATCACTTGCACGTCGCGCGCCAGTATCTCTTTCTGCCTCCACTGCAGCGGCTGCAAGGCGGCCTCCCCATAGGGACGCGAGCGCTGCACTTCGGCGCGCTGCGACGCATCCAGCGGCCACAGAGGACGGAACTTCAGGTCCTCGCGCGTGGAGAGGATCACCACGCCGCGCTGATCCACCAGCGCCACGTCGCCCGGCAGCTTGCGCCAGCCGCGCTCGGACTCCTCCAGGTCGACCTTGACAGCCACGACGCCGCGCGCGGCCCGATCGCGGCGCAGCGCGTACGAGAGGTAATAGCCGGGCTTGCGGCTGGTGATGCCGACGCCGTAGAAGCGGCCCCTGCCCTGCCCCAGCGCATCGATGACGTAGGGCCGGAACGACAGGTCCTGCCCGACGGTCGTGCCGGGGCGGTCCCAGTCGGAAGCAGCCAGGGAGGTCCCGGAGGCGTCGAGCACATAGAGCATCTCGGCGCCCGCGGTGGCGTTGACGCCGTCGAGGTAGCGGTTGACCGCATCGCGCAGGCCCGCATCCGACGGCGCGCCGAGCAGCGCCGGGACGATGGGCGTCATCTCCATCAGCGCCGGCAGGTACTCGAAGCGGGCCAGGTCGGCATCGAGCGCGGTCGCCAGCATGTCGAGCCGGTGGTCGGCGGCCTCGCGCAGCCGTGCCAGCCCGTTCTGCATGGCGAGGTAGTGGCCGGCGACGGCAGCCAGCGCCACCAGCGCGAGCGCGCCGCACCAGCGCGCCAGGCCGCGCCAGCGCCGTCGGGTTTGCGCAGGCACGTCGAGGCGTCGGACCGGCTCCCGTGAAGTCATGAGCCGGTTATTGCACAAGGCCGCGAGCACTGCATCGGTGGCTGCCCGGTGGCCCGCGTCACCACGGTATCCAGCGCCCATTCATCAGCGCAGTTGGGCCACGGGCATGTGGGTCTCTACCTGGTCCAGCACGGCCTCGGGCGCGTCGGCGGCGGCCGGCGACTCGTTGTCCAGCACCTGCTTCATCCGCACCGCGTCCAGGTCGTTGGTCCATTTGGCGACCACGACCGTGGCGACGCCGTTGCCGATCAGGTTGGTCAAGGCGCGGGCTTCCGACATGAAGCGGTCGATGCCCAGGATCAGCGCCAGCCCCGCCACGGGCACGTGGCCCACGGCCGACAGGGTGGCTGCCAGCACGATGAAGCCGCTGCCGGTCACGCCGGCCGCGCCCTTGGACGTGAGCAGCAGGACCAGCAGCAGCGTGAGCTGCTGCGTCAACGTCATGTCGGTGTTGGTGGCCTGCGCGATGAACACGGCCGCCATCGTCAGGTAGATCGAGGTGCCGTCGAGGTTGAACGAATAGCCGGTCGGGATCACGAGGCCCACCACCGACTTCCTCGCGCCCAGGTTCTCGAGCTTGGCCATCATGCGCGGCAACACCGATTCGCTCGACGAGGTGCCCAGCACGATCAGCAGTTCTTCCTTGATGTACTTGATGAACTTCCAGATGCTGAAGCCGTGCGCCCGCGCGATGCCGCCCAGGATGACGAAGACGAAGAGCAGGCAGGTGGCATAGAAGGTCGCCATCAGCTGGCCCAGTTGCAGCAGGGAGCCGACGCCGTACTTGCCGATCGTGAACGCCATGGCCCCGAATGCGCCGATCGGCGCCACCTTCATGATGTAGCCGACGATGACGAACAGGACGTGGGAGAACTTCTCGATGAAGTCGAAGACGAGCGTGCCGCGACCGCCGAACTTGTGCAGCGCGAAGCCGAACATCACGGCGAACAGCAGCACCTGCAGGATCTCGCCCTTGGCGAACGCGTCGACCACCGTGTTCGGGATCACGTGCATCAGGAAGTCGACGGTGCCCTGCATCTGCCCGGGCGCCGTGTAGGCGGCGATCGCCTTCGTGTCCAGCTGGCTCACGTCGACGTTCATCCCGGCGCCGGGGCGCACGATGTTGATGATGACCAGCCCCACCACCAGCGCGATGCTGCTGACGATCTCGAAATACAGCAGCGCCAGGCCGCCGGTCTTGCCGACCTTCTTCATGTCCTCCATGCCGGCGATGCCCACCACCACGGTGCAGAAGATGATCGGCGCGATGATCATCTTGATCAGCTTGATGAAGCCGTCGCCCAGCGGCTTCATCGCCGCACCGGTCTGTGGATAGAAGTGGCCCAGCAGAACGCCGATGACGATCGCAGTGATGACCTGGAAGTACAGGGACTTGTAGAAGGGTTTGGGTACGGGTTGGTGGTCCATGGGTGTCTCCTGGAGGTTTTCGAAAATCCGGTGGCGAGAAGGTTGTGAAGAGCAATCGATGTGCCACGCGGCGAGCGGCACCTGGAACGCGCTAAGTCGTTGATTTCACGAGAGATCTGGCGAAAGCGGGCTGGCGGCCCGCCGACGATCCGGATGCCGGGCAAGGAGTTCGTCCGAACTGCCGGACAGGCTCGCAAGGGTTAACCCGAGGTCGACGGGCGGCACATGGACAAACCGCGCACGTTCTCGCTGGTGGCCGCCGTGCCGGCCTGACGCGGCCCGCGACTACACACGCCCCGCGTGCATGCCCACAGCCGCGCCGCCGGCTTGCGGTTCACCATCACGTCGCGGGCAAGGCGCCCCGCTCACCTCGAAGAAGAAGCAGCGCGCGCATGAAATTCATCCTCCGCCTCTATTCCGTGGCCCATGGATTCATGGCCCTGCTCTTCGCCGGTGCCGGCGTCATGCTCATGGCCGCGGCCGCGCGCGCCGGATGGCAGGCGGCTTTCGGCGACTGGAATGTGGCCGCCCCGGAGGGCATGGTGGAAGCCATGGGCGTGCTGGCCGCCGCGGTGGTGGCCGTGCAGATCTCGCAGACCATCGCCGAGGAAGAGGTGATCCGCGACGCGCACATCAGCGCGCCCACGCGGGTGCGCCGCTTCCTCTCGCGCTTCATGGTGGTGATCGTGGTGGCCATCGCGGTCGAAGCCCTGGTCACCACCTTCAAGGCGCGCTCCGAGCCGGCGCTGATGCTGAACGCGGCAGCGCTGGTGGCGGCCGTGGGCGCCCTCCTGGTGGGCTGGGGCGTGTTCATCCGGCTCAACCGCGCGGCCGAGGAACTGGAACCCGAAGCCATGGCCGAGGCCAAGGAGGAAGATCGCAAGCTCCAGTAGGTCGAGCGGTCCTCGGTCGAGCTTCCGCAGTACCGGGGGTGAGCGCCCCCTAGTCCTTCCAGAATTCCTGCAGGTGCTTCAGCAACGCCTTGACGCGCTGGATGCCCATTCGCCGCCGAGGAACGCTAGCCTGGAAACCCGCGTTTGCCGTGCGAGGACTCCTGCAGCTTCACTTGCGGGTCGCCTCCCTCGCGCTCAGGCGGTCGTAGCCGCTCAGTTCGAGGAATCCTTCGCCGCTCAGCACGCCGGAGACCTTCACGGGTCCTTCCCAGTAGATATTGGCGGTGGTGCCGCTCGAGTCGAATTCGCTGTCGGGCTGGAAAGGCTTGACGTCGAGCACCCCCGAGGGCAACTTGAGCCGCCACTCGGTCGGGTAGGCGATGCGGGTCCTCGGGCTCGTCCACTTGTTGCCGGCGACCAGCTCGATCTCGCCGGCCTTGAGCGGCACCGAACCCTGCACGTTCGAGATCGTGCCGGCCGTCATGACGCTGTGGCCTTCCATGTCGAAGAGTTCGTAGAGCATCAGGTCCGAGCCATCCGAGAGGTGCAGCGCGAACCAGTTCCAGCCCAGCGTGAGGACGTCGAACTCGCCCCACTGGTGATCGAACCAGATGTCGCCGTGAACCGTCAGCGGCTTGCCGCCCACGGTGATCTCGCCGGTGGCCGGAAGCCGCGGGCGCGAATAGTAGTAGCTGATGCCGCTCGCGCCGAAGTCGAGGAGGCCCGGGGTTTCCGACCCCGGTGCGCGATGCGCCACCACCTGCCCGCCGCCCTGCAGCGCGAGCGACACCTGGGCCCCGTCCTCGATCGCCGCGTGCAGCTTGTGCGACGTGGGTGTCTCGGTGACCTGCCAGCCATCCTGGCGGAAGTCGAAGCCGCTGGCCCCGGCGTTCGCGGGCGTGCCGGCGGTGCGCATCTGGCTGGTGTAGCGCTTGCCGGTCTGGAGATCGGTCAGCGCCGCATGCATCACCGTGTGCTTGATCAATCCGTTGGCGACGAAGACGACCATGTGGAAGCCGAAGCGCTGCCCGCCCTTCGCATCGAGCACGCCGCTGTAGTACCACCACTCCATGGCCGAGCCGTGCGGCGCATCGTCGGCGGGCAGGTTCAGGGGCGGGAGCGCGGCCGTGCGCTCCTTCGGCTTCTGGATGGCGTCCGAGGGCGACGCGACCGAGGGGGCGGCCCCGCGGGCCAGCGGTGTCGGTTCGCTCGCGGCGAGGTAGTCGAAGATGAAGTACGAGGCCGCCGCGATGACCACGACCGTGGCGAAGAAGATCAGCAGCCCCCGCCGCTTGCGCGCCCGCAAATAGGCCGAACGGGGCTTGCCGGCGGCGTACCGGCTGTAGTTTCTTCGAACCTGCTCATCGACACTCATGGTGGTGGCGTCCTTTTGCCTCGTGTGTGGCCTCGTGCTTGGCCGCCGGCTATCTTAGCGACCGGCCCGGAAGCGGCCCGCGTCGGCGAACCTTTGGGCGCGTGCGTTGTCAATCTCGTCACGGGCCGCGATGCCCCTGGAAACCGAAAGACGAAGATGACATTTCGAACGCGTGCGCCGCGCGCATGGGCCGCTCTGGCGCTCGCCGGCGGCGGGATTCTTGCCGGCATGGCCAGCCTGCCGGCGCATGCCGACCCCGGCGCGACCTGGGGCGCGATCGCATCCCGCCCGGGTGCCTATGGCTTCTCGTACAACCAGCGCACGCGCGGCGAGGCGGAGCGCGCCGCGCTCACGCAGTGCAATCGCGTGGCGAGCCGCTCGGGCCAATGCGAGGTGCGCGCCTATTTCGACCGCTCGTGCGCCGCGCTGGCGACCGGCAACTTCGGGGAATGGGGCGCGGGCGTCGCGCCGACCGAAGCGGGGGCCATCAAGACCGCCATCGGCACCTGCGAGAGCTACCTGCCGACCGAGCCCTGCAAGGTGGCGGTCAAGGTCTGCTCGACCGGCTGAGGCCCCCGGCCGCACCGCCGCCCGAGGCCTTCGCGCGATTCGCTCAGCGCGGCAGGTCCTAGTCGGCGCTGCGTTCGATGAGGCGGTCCGCATACGCTTCCCACCGGTCCTTGGCGTCCACGCCTTCGAACACACCCGCGCGCGCCTGGCGGGAGACCCAGTCCTGCTTGTCGGCGATCGCGGCGGTCATGAGCGGCTCGAAGCCGGCCTCGCGCACCGTGGCCGCCGCTTCGCGCATCTCTTCCGCGCGCCGCTTGCCGTGCTGCACCACGCGGCTGAAGAAATAGGCGCCCTGCCTGTCCCAGTCGATCTGCGGGAAGGTCTCCTTCAGCGTCGGCAGCACGTGCGCCTCGACGCCGTAGCGGCGTGCGGTGGTGTAGCTCTCGATGACGAGCGCCTCCAGCCCCTTGATCATGATGCTGCGGCTCATCTTGATCGCCGAGGCCACCCCGATGCGATCGCTGACCGCGCGCGCATCCATGCCCCAGCCGCCCAGCATCTGCGCGAGCGATTCGGCCTGCGCGCCGCCAAGCAGCATCGGCACCCTGATGCCGTAGGGCGGCACCGAGGTCATCACGCCCGCTTCGACGTAGTGCGCGCCCGCGCCATCGATCGCGGCCGCGGCGCGCTGCTTGGTGCCGGGCGAGGCGGAATTGAGATCCAGGAAGCGCGCTCCCGCGCCCACCCGCAGCGCGGCTTGCTGCGCGACGTTGAGCGTGTTGGACGCCGTGACCGCCGAAATCAGCAGGTCCGCGCCTTCGCAAAGATCGGCCATGCCGTCCGCGACACGCATGCCATCGGCGCGCGCGGCCTCGCGGGCGGCCTCGCCCGTCGCCGGATCGGCGAAGCGCAGGTCCCAGGCCGCGATGCGGTCGATGTCCGTCCTCGGAAGCAGGCCGCGGCCGAAGATCCGCCCTACTTCCCCGTAGCCGATGATGCCGAGCTTGATGCCCATGGTGTGTTCTCCTGATGAAGGCGTGTTCACCCTAGTCGACGGTGACGTGCGCGTTGCGGATCACGGGTTCCCAGCGCTTGAGTTCGGTGGCGATCAGTTTGCCGAAGACCTCCGGCGAGGCCGGCGTCGGCTCCGCGCCTTCGGCGGCGAGCCGCGACTTCACTTCCGCCGAGTTGAGCGACTGGTTGATCTGCCGGTTGAGCGCCGCCACCACATCCGCAGGCGTTCCCGCGGGCGCGACGATGCCGTACCACTGGTCGGCCTCGAAGCCCTTCGTGCCGGGCACGCCGCTCTCGGCCACCGTCGGCACGTCCGGCAGCAAGGCGATGCGCTTGGGGCTCGACACCGCCAGCGCGCGCAGCTTGCCCGCCTTGATGTGCGGCAGCAGCGCCGGCGCCCCGGTGAACAGCACTTGCACCTGCCCTGCCAGCAGATCCTGCACCGCCGGCGCGGTGCCGCGGTACGGGATGTGGAGGAACGACGCCCCCGTCTGCAGCTTGAGGTACTCCATCGTGATGTGCGCGGCGCTGCCGTTGCCGCCCGAGCCGTAGGCGAGCTGGCCAGGCTTGGCCTTCGCGAGCGCGATCAGCTCGCCGAGCGAGCGCGCCGGCACCGAGGCATGCACCACAAGCACGTTGGGCACGCGCGCGACCCACGCGACCGGCGCAAAGCTCTGCAGCGGCTGGTAGTTGAGCTTGGGGTACAGGGAGGGATTGATCGCCAGCGTGCCGATATGCCCCATCAGCAGCGTGTAGCCATCGGCCGGCGCCTTCGCGACCCGTTCGGCGCCGAGCGATCCGCCGGCGCCGGGCACGTTCTCGATCACCACGGGCTGCTTCCATGCGAGGCCGAGCTCCGTGCCGATCGCTCGCCCGAGAACGTCGCTGGAGCCGCCCGGCGTGAACGGCACGATCAGATGGATGGGCCGCGTGGGATAGGCGGCCTGCGCGAACGCACCGCGCGACGTGGCGAGCAGCACGCCGCCGGCTGCCGAGAGCATCGCCTTCCGGCGCGTGATTCCGTGTTGCATCGACCGCCTTTCAGTCGGGCTGGATGTTGGCTTCGCGGATCAGCTTGCCGTAGCGCGCCGCGTCGCTCCTGAGCAGCTTGTCGAACTGCTCCGAAGGTCCCGGGAGCGGCACGCCGCCCGCGCTGGCGAGCAGGTCGCGCACCTCGCTGGATTCGATCGCCTTCTGCACCGCTTCGTGCAGGCGGGCCTGCACCGGCTTGGGCAGGCCGGCCGGTGCCACGAGGCCATACCAGACGCTGGCCTCGAATCCCGGGTAGCCGGATTCGGCGACGGTCGGCACGCCGGGCAGCACCGCCGAACGCTCGCTGCTCATCACCGCGAGCACCCGCAGCTTGCCGGCCCTGGCGAGCGGCAGGGCTTCGAGCGCGTTGACCGCGACCACGTCCACATGGCCACCGAGCGCGTCGGTCAGCGCCGGTGCGCCGCCCTTGTAGGGCACGTGGCGCAGCGACAGGCCGGCGGTGTGCTGGAAGAGTTCCATCGCCAGATGCGGGGTCGAGCCGTTGCCCGGCGTGGCCACCGTCACGCCGCCGGGCTTGGCCTTGGCGGCGGCGACGAGCTGCGCGAGCGTCTTGATCTCCGAATCCTCACGCACGGTGAACACCACCGGCACCCGGCCCACGAGGCTGATCGGCGTGAAGTCGCGGTCGAGGTCGTAGGGCGCGGGCTTGAAGAGCGCCGGGTTCACGGCCAGCGCGTTGGCCGCGAGCAGCAGGGTGTAGCCGTCGGGCGGGCTCGACGTGAGCGTCTTCACCGCGATGTTGGTGCCCGCCCCGGGCTTGTTCTCGACGATCACCGGCTGGCCGAGGATCGTCGACATGCGCAGCCCCACGGCGCGCGCGACCGCGTCCACGGCGCCGCCCGCGGTGTAGCCGACGAGGATCCGGATCGGCTTCGAGGGAAAGCTGTCGGCGGCCTGCGCGGCGAAGGAGGTGCCGAGCAGCAGCGAGCCGGCCCACGCGGCGAGGCGGCGGCGAGTGATGAGTGTCATGAGGAGTCCTGCCTGGATCGATCTGGAATGCCGCGGCTCCGTTCGATGCCGCCGTGCGCCCCGCATCCCACGGCCGAGGCGCGACGCCGCGACCGGCGAAATGATAGCGGCGATGCCCGCGGCTGAGCTTCAGAGCGGGATGCGGTAGTCGATCCAGTCGTCCTGCACATCGACACGCTGCTGGAACCGCGCCCAGTCGGCCTCGGACATCCCGGGTGGCTTCGCGGGCATGCCGAGTTCGAGGTCGAGGATGCGGCCCCTGCAACGCTCGCCGAGCCGCTCGTAGAGCGACGGGAACGGCATGTTCCACTCCATCTTCGACGCGGTGGGACGGTCGAGCGGCAGCATCGCGACCAGGCCGTCGTCGGTCATCAGCTCCAGACCCTTCTCGCGCAGCGTCGCGTTGTGGCTGCCGTGGTGGCCGATCTTGTAGAAGACGGTCCGCGCGAGCAGTTGCCCGGCCCTGACCTTCCGGGCCGCGGCGCCACCGTCCGCATCGACGCTCCATTCGATCTCGTCCCACGACATCCAGTTGCCGACCTGCGCATCGGCGGGAAACAGCAGCACCCCGCCCGAGTCCCCGAGTTCGAAGGCGAGCACGAGGCTGGTGTTGTTGGTGTCGGAGTCGAGCTGCAGCGCGAGCGCGCCAGACGGGCCGAGCCAGTCGTTCTCGATGCGCCGCCACGCGGGGCCCTTGTCGTAGCGGTCGCGGAAGAAGGCATTGCGGCGGGCGGCCTTCTCGCTGATGCGGAACCACTCGTCGAAGGGCTGGTCGCCGGGCATCGCGCCGGCTTCCAGCGCATCGATGGCCGAGAAGAGGCTGAAGTCCGCGCCGCTCGCGGCCGCAAGCTGGTAGACCTCGCTCGCGCTCTTCGTGGGGTCGCTCTTCCTGATCCACTTGCTGTCGTGCGGCGGGCCGAGCACGTACACGCGCACGCGCTTCGCCCCGGGCAGCGTGAAGGTCTCGCCGGGGAACAGGTAGCGCGGCGGGCGCGGCGCGGTGCGCGACTTGACCCAGTCCATCGCGGTGCGGGTGGTCGCGCGCGCGGCCGCGCCCTGCCCGCCCCAGAACTCCAGGATGGCATTCAGCCGCGCCGCGCTTTTCTGCGCCGAAGGGTCCGCGCTCGCGCCGATCTGCCGGCTCGCCGCCGCGATCCGGTTCAAGGCTGCCGCGCGGCGCCCACGCAACTCGTCGGCGAGCGGCTCGCCGGGCTTCTCGGTCCACGCGACCCAGGATTCGCCGACCTCGAGCTTGTCGCGCTCCAGCAGCGCCTGTGCCTGCGCGAAGCCCGACACGTGGTCCCAGTGCTCGTGCGTGGCGACCATCACATCGAGCTTGCCGTTGGTCGCGGACACGATGTGGCCCGCTACCTCCTGCATCTTCGCCTTCGCATCGGGCGTGCCGAGCAGCACGCCGAAGTCGATGAGCACGTGCACCTCGCCGGCATCGCCCGGAAAGCTCAGCAGGAACGAATCGCCGAGGCCCTGGCGAAACATGCGGATGCGGACGCATTCCGTGGACTGTTTCACTTCCATCTCGACCGCTCCATGAAGGCTAGACAAGGTCGCGCAGCGGGCCCGTTCGCAGGCACCCGCGGAACCGGCTTCGCCGGGCCGCCGGGTGCGCCCCCGGAGAGGGGGTGGAGAGCGACACGAAGTGCGCGAGCCTGGGGGTGAGCCATATCCGTCAATGCCGGTGCAGGACCGCGAAGGGCTCGCGCTCCTCCGCGCCCGGCGGACCGAAATAGGTCGCCGCGAGGCTGCGGCTTCCCTCGTCCAGGAAGAAGCGGCGCTGCCGCGCCTTGCGTTCGTCGTTGAGCTTCTTCTTGATGCTGTAGCGCACCTCGCCGGTCTCGGCATCGACCAGCAGCGTGCATCCGCCGCGGAAGTAGTAGTCGGCCTTGCGGTCGCCGCGCGGCGCAGCGCCGTCGATGTACTGGGGGACGCGCTGCGTGAGCTCGATCACCCACTGGAAGTTGGGCCGGCCCTCCCAGTCCATCCGGATCGAGGGGCGCAGCGAGTGCACTTCGAACGCCAGCTCGGGATCCAGCCCCGCGAGCACGACCTTCTCGTCCGCGAGACGCGGCCTCAGGTAGGCATGCAGCGCCGCGCGCCGATCGCGGGTCATCTCGAAGAGCGCCTTGCGGTCCTTCGAGAGGCCCCAGGAGCGGATGTCCTTGGCCCATTCCTTGACGATGCCGACCATCACATGCTCGTTCTCGTCGGGCGCGGCCGTGGCGGCGCGCCACAGCAGGCCTTCGACCGAGAAGGCGCGCACGTTCTCGGGCACGATGCCGCGCCGCCGGAAAGCCTCGATGAAAGCGACGCGGCGATGCTCCTCGTCGACCGGGTCGTTCTCGAAATCCGCGGTGACCAGCGCACGCAGGTAGTCGCCGAAGTTGATGTCCACCGGCGGGCAGTAGTCGAGCGCACGGATGCACATGTCGAGCACCTGCCGCGCCGACTGCGCCGCCTCGTCGGTGAGGCGGCCGATCAGGTCCGGGTGCAGGCTGCCTTCGCGCGTCACGCCGGTGCCTTCGCTCGCGATGCGGAACAGGTCGGCGACGCGGCTCTTGTAGATGGAAAGAAACGCGTCGAACACCGCGGCCACGAGCACCGCGCCGCGTTCGTGCGGCTCGGTGGAGCGCTGGTAGTCGTCCGGATGCCCTTCCCGCCGCTGCCAGCGGCCGGTCTTCTCGTCGATGGCGCCGATCGCGCTGCGCAGCGCACCCCGGTTGCCGATCGCCTGGCCGAACTCCTGCGCCAGCTGGCCGAGCTGGCTCTGGCCAGCGAGGTCGCCGCGCGTCGACGCGATCTGCTGCCGCAGCACTTCGGGCAGCGAGAAATGCTGGAACAGCGCGACGATGTCCGCGAAGGCCTCGTGGAAGGCGAGCACGTCGGGGTTGCTCGCTTCGCTGAAGCGCCGGTGCATGCCGTCGAGCAGCGCGTGCGTCACCTCATGCGCGACGATGTCGTGCGACAGGCAGCTGAAGACGGTGAGCCGGGCACCGCCCTCCTCGACCGCGGGCGCCGAGAAGTAGCCGAAGAGCAGCGCCTTCTTGTCGGGGCTGTAGTAGGCGTTGGCCTCGCGCAGCGCGTGCGGGTAGATGCGCAGGCGCTGCACGTACTCCTCGCTCAGCCCACCGCCCCCGGCGTCCCTCGCATTGTGCGAACGCCACAAGGCCAGCCGGCCCAGCGCCCGTTCGAAGGTGCGAATGGTCCGCATCGCGACCGCGTAGACCATCTGCTGATGGAACTGCGGGCTGCTTTCCGATGGCGGCAAGCCGTGCTGCGCCACCACGTAGCGGTCGTTGAGATCGACCGGCTCGTAGAAGCAGCGGCTCGCCGGATCGCGGTCGACCACCTCGATGTATTCGCCGGTCGGCCCCGGTCCGAGGATGTCCTTGCCGTTGGCGTCGCGCTCCCATGGCACGCGGATCAGCGTCTCGTTGATGCCGGCGGTCTCGCGCTGGCGGCCCATGCTGGGGTCGAAGGCGAAGACGCGCACCAGGCGCTGCGTGGACGGGGCGATGGGGATCGCTTCGATCTTCGGTGCCGGCGGCGTGCTCTCTTTCGCGGCCGCCTTCGGCGTCTTGCGCTCGATCTGGTAGAGCACGTTGCCAGTGTCGCCGTCGACGATGAGCGTGACGCCGGCCCACGGGCGCGTGTCGACCTCGACGGTGAGTTCGAGCGCCTTGCCCCGGGCCTTCGGAGCCGGGGCGGCCTGCATCTCCTGCACCAGCTTGATGACCCACTGGAACGCGAAGTTGCCCGACGCGTCGCTGCGCTCGCGCGGATGGAACGACTCGACTTCGAAGGGGCGGCGCAGATCGATCGGCCCGATCGCGGCGACGGGGCTCTCCGACAGCCGCTGGTGAAGCAGCGCGCGTTTGCCTTCGAGCATCAACCAGAGCGCCTCGCGGTCGTGCGGCAGCGTCCAGGGCGTGAACTCGCGCGACAGTTCGCGCACGAACTCGCTCACCGCGCGGGTCGCCGCGGGCCGGGCCGGCGCGCGCCAGAGGATCGTGTCCTGCGACAACGTGCCCACGTCCGGCGGCAGGATGCCGTAGCTGCGGAAGGCATCGACGAACGCCAGCCGGTAGTTGCCGTCGTCCACCGGGCGCAGGTCGTGGTCGGCGGTGACGATCGCGCGCAGGAAGTCGCCGCTGGTGGTCTCGACGGGCGGCATGTAGTCGAGCGCACGGATGATCATCTCCAGCACGCGCTGTGCCGAGCGCGAGGCTTCCTGCGCGAGCCGGTTGACCAGATCGGGATGCAACTGGCCCTCCGGCAGGATGCCGGTGCCCCCGGTGGCGATGCGGCGCAGGTCGGCGGTGCGCGCCTCGTAGATCTTCTTGAGCGCCTCGAAGACCGCGCTCACCACGATCGCGCCGCGGTCGTGCGGCTCCAGCGTCGCGGCGTAGGCCTTCGGGTCGGGCTTGCGCGGATGCCAGTCTCCGGCCTCGTCGATAGACCCGAGCGCATTGCGGATGCCCTCGGGCCGCCCGATCGCCTCGCCGAACTGCGGGGCGATCGCGCCGAGGCGGCGCGAGCTTTCCAGCCGGCCCTGGATCGCGGCGATCTGGCCGCGGAACACGTCCGAGGGCCAGAAGTGCTGCAGCACCGCGATGAGATCGGCGTAAGCCTCGTGCAGCGCGAGCACATCCGGGTGCTGGCCCTTGAAGGAGATGCGCATGCCGTCCAGCATCGCGTGCGTGATCTCGTGCGCGATCACGTCCTGCGACAGGCAGGTGAAGATCGTGGTGCCCTCGTAGGCCGAAGGCTTCTGCGCGCGGAAGTAGCCGAAGCACAGGCCGTCGCCGGGCTTGTAGTAGGCATTGGCATCCGCCATGTAGTGCGGATAGATGGGGAACCGGCGCCGGTAGTCGACGCGGCGTCCCTTCGCGATCGGCGGCCAATGGATCGAGCGTCCCAGCGCGCGCTCGAAGTTGCGGATGGTCCGCATCGCGACCGCGTACGCCATCTGGTGATGGAACTGCGGATTGCCGTCCGACGGCGCGAGCCCGTCGTTCGCGAGGATCTGCGGGTCGTCGAGGTCGACGGCCGGATGCACCTGGCGGCCGTGCTCGTCCTTGTCCACCACTGCGATGTATTCGCCGATGGGGCCGGCCTTCAGGTCTTCCCAAGGCACCAGCAGCGTCATCTCGTTCATGACCGCGGTGTCCAGGCGCGCGGTGGTGCCCGGGTCGAAGGCGAAGACGCGCAGCCTGCGATAGACCGGGAGGGGAACCCGCCAGCGTTTGTCGATCCTCGGCTCCATGGCGCGGATGCTAGACCGGTGAAGGCCGGGCGCAACCGCCAGAAGGCATAGCCGATAAGGCCGCTTCAGTAGACCCCGAGTGCCATGCCCGCGGCCAGAGCCGCGCCGAGCTCGCGGCATTGCGCGAGATCCTCATCGCCGATCTGCTTGGGCGCGAGGATGGCCTCGGGCGTCTGGGCATGCGTGCACACGATGAGCGCCGGGGCGACGGACTTGAGCCGCCAGCCGGTGGCGATGCGGTCGATCTGCCGCACCGCGTTCTGCCCGTCGCTGCCTGCGCAGACCAGCACGGCGTAGGGCCTGCCGTTGATGCGGTCGAGCGCGGGGTAGTAGCAACGGTCGAAGAAGTCCTTCATCAGTCCGGCGATCGCGGCGAGGTTCTCGGGCGTGGCGAACACGTAGCCGTCGGCGCCCAGCACGTCGTCAGGACCGGCCTCGGTCGCGCGCAGCAGCCGCACCTGCACGCCGGGTTCGTCGCGTGCGCCTTCGGCGGCCGCCTGCGCCATCTGCGCGGTGCCGCCGGTCATCGTGTGATAGACGACGAGCAGCGTCTTCGGGGGATTCATCGCCGCCCAGCATAGCGGCTCGACGCGCCCGGAAGGAAGCTCAGTCTTCCTTGTCCTTGGAGCGGCCTGTGAGGAAGTCGAGCGTGGCCTGCCAGGTCTGCGGCGAATTCAGGATGCCGAGGTGGCCGGTGTGCAGGAAGGGGTCGTAGGCACCTGCCCGGTGAGCACGATCTCGCGTGCACCGCGCAGCCGCGCGCTCTTCGAGAAGTCCGTCGGCTTGCCGAACGAATCGACCGCGGGCACCGGTGCGATCGAGCCGTCCTGCACCGGGAAGTAGACGAAGCTCGCGTCGCCGTTGCGGATGACCAGCACCTTCGTCGGGCCGTCGTTCTCCCGGCCGCCGCTCTGTCCGTTGAGCAGCTGCAGGAAAGGCGTGTCGGGCGAGCCGAGTTCCTGGCACACCTCGCTTTGCGGCGTGAAGCCGCCGGCCGCGGGCGCCTGCCAGTAGTTCGCGGGGTCCGGCGAGCAGTTGATGATCCCGTGGTTGGGGCCGTCGATGGCGACGAAGCGGCGCACCATGTCCTGCGCCTCGTCCTGCCGCATCCATTCGCGCGCGAGCGTCACGCCGAGGCTGTGGCCGACGATGTCCACCCGCTTCGCACCGGTGAAGTTCATCACTGCGCGGATGAAGCGGCGCAGGTCGGGCACATTGGCCGCGTTGGTGTGGGCGATGCTCGATCGGCGCGTGGGGTCGGTGGCGAGGTCGCACTGGTCGCCCTGGTAGCCGATGCCCCAGAGCTCGCTGGTCGAGTAGCCGTTGTCAGCGAGGTACTGGGCCAGCGCCTGCACGCGGCCATAGGGATTGCAGGCGGTCGCGAAGGGCGTGTCGTTGTTGCCGTGGATGAGGATCACCGGCGTTCGCGTCACCGGGCCGGCCGCGCCGAAGCCGATGAGCGGCTTGCCGAGCGAGGTGTCCTCGATCGCGGGAAAGCCCGGCGGCAAGGTGTTGCCGACGGTGCCGGCCGCCTGCGCGGTGACGGCGGCACCGGCAGCGATGGCAAGGGTTGCGAGAGCGGCGGCATGGCGAATCCACGTTTTCATCGGGGCTCCTTCCTCAGCGCCGCGCATGATGCCGTCGAAGGATGACCCTGGCAATACTTCGAGCGATGGATTGCTTCTCACCACCTCGGCGGCGGCAACTTCGTCAGCGCCGACGACAGCTTCCGCGCCGCGCTGACGGCGGTCACGCCACGAGCGGAGCGACGTCGATCGCCTCGGGCGGCAGGCCCGCGACATGGCGCGCCCACATCGCTTCGCATGCGGCCTCGAAGTGGCGGGTGAAGCGGCGCGCATCGAAGACGCCGCTCGACTCGCGCTGCTGCAGCAGCTTGCCGCGCAACGCCGCGAGCTGCTCGGGCGAACGCGCGAATTCGAGGGCGCGCGCCTCGTACGAGGCCACATCGTGCGTCACGAGTTCGGGCAGCCCCATCGCGCCGAGCAGGCTCGATGCCACGCGTGCCGCGAAGGTGTGTCCCTCGCGAGTGAGCACGGGCAGTCCGGCACGCAGCGCGTCGCTGCACGTGGTGTGGGCGTTGTAGTGGAAGGTGTCGAGGAAGAGATCCGCCAGCGCATGGCGCGAGAGATGTTCCGCGTGCGACGCGCGCTTGGCCCACACGATCCGCGACGGATCGACGCCGCGCGTACGCGCCTCGGCCGCGAGCGATGACGGCGCGCCGGCATGGCCTTCCAGCAGCCACAGCACGCTGCCGGGCACGGCCGACAGGATGCGCATCCACACCTCGAACACGTCGGGCGTGATCTTGTAGTTGTTGTTGAAGCAGGCGAACACGAAGCCGTCCGCCGGCAGCCCGGCCTGCGCGCGCGTCGACGTGCAGGGCGCGACCTCGGTCAGCTCGTCGTTGCATTGGTAGCTGCCCGGAAGGCGGACGACCTTCTCGCTGTAGAAGCGCTGGTCTTCGGGCCGGATGACGACCGCGTCGGCCAGGATGTAGTCGATGAAGTCCGTGCCCATCGTGCCGGGGTAGCCGAGATAGCTGACCTGCAGCGGTGCGGCGCGGTGGGCGAAGATGCCGGGCCGGGAGCCTTCGATGTAGCCGTTGAGGTCGATCGCGATGTCGATGCGGGCTTCGCGCGCCAGCGCCGCGATCTGCGCGTCGTCGCGCATCGCCACCTCGGCGAAGTGATCGAGCGACTGCATGACGCGCCGGCCCAGCGGATCCGAGATCGGCGGTCCGAACGAAAAGCCGAAGCTCTCGAAGCGCGTGCGGTCGTGGCATTCGAAGAGACGCGCGATGAGCTGGGAGGTCGGATGCGGACCGAAGCCGGATGAGAAGTAGCCGATGCGCAGCCGGCGCGGCGCCGCGTCGGGAGGCGCCGGTGCCGGACCGCGCACCGGGACCGCATGGTCCTGCGCGTAGCGCTTCGCACAGGCCAGCAGCACCTCCGGCTCCGCGCCGGTCGGCAGCAGGGCAAAGGGCTCGGCCGCCTGCTCGCCGGCCAGCACGCGATGGCAGGTTTCCTGCAGCAGCGACGCGCATCCGTCCCAGCGGCACGCAAGCATGCGGTCGTGCAGCCAGTACCCGCGCAGGTAGCCGGTGTCGGCCGGCAGTCGCGCGAGATGGGACAGGGCTTCGCGCGCGGCGTCATCGCGGCCGGCGCGTTCGAGCAGTACGACGTGGTTCATCGACGCGTACACATCCTGAGGTGCGAACTGCAGGGCGCGCTCGCAGCTCGCGATCGCTTCGTCCAGCCGGCCCTGCTCGGCCAGCGCCATGGCGCGCTCCGACCACGCGCGCGCGAGTTGGGGCTGCAGCTTCAGTGCACGCTCGAAGTGCACCACGGCCTGCCGAGGCCGCTGCAATGCCAGCAGGCTGCTTCCGAGATTGAGCTGCAGTTCCGGCACGCGATCGTTGATGCGTGCCGCGCGCTCGAACGCCGCGAGCGCGCGCGCATGCTCGCCCGTCGCGCTGTGGGCGACGCCGATCTCATGCAGCGCTTCGAAGAACTCGCCGGCCTCGCGGATCGCGCGTTCGAAGCAGGCAATGGCTTCGCGCGCGCTGCCTCTTTGAAGGCGAACGCGGCCCAGATAGAAGTGCGCTTCGGCGGAGCAGCCGGGCAAGGCGACTGCGCGTGCCAGGTAGTGCTCGCAACCTGCCAGGTCCCCCTGGTTGCCGCGGATGAACGCGAGAAGCTCGAAGGCACGCGCGGGCGTGTCCGGCGTGTCGATGATGGCGCGCAGCATCGCCTCGGCTTGGGGTGCGCGGCCCGATCGGAACATCTGTTCGGCTTGGGCGAGAAGGGGCGGAGTTGCGCTCGGCATGGCGCCGATTTTCACGCATGGGAAATGCAGGCAGGGTGGCCTTGCCCTCGCCGAATCCCTTTACTTAACTTCACTTGCTATTGAATTCATAGCGCCAACGTCTCAAAGCAAAGGGATTGCGAGCCGAAAGGGGCGTTTTCCCCACGCCGGCGCCAGCCGACGCAAATGACATTCATTCTCATTCAGCGCCTAGAATCGCGGGCGCCAATGACCTCCGCTCCCAACGCCCCCCGCCGCGCCTACTGGCTGAAAACCTTGCACGAATGGCACTGGATCAGCTCCGCGGTTTGCCTCGTGGGGATGGTGCTGTTCGCCGTCACCGGCTTCACCCTGAACCATGCAGCGAGCATCGAGGCCAAGCCCCAAGTCACGAATCGCACTGCAAAGATCGATGCGCGCCTGCGCGAGCAGCTCGTGCAGGCCGTTCCCGAAACCCGGTCGAACAAGGGCAAGGCCGAATTGCCCGAAGCCCTGCAGGCGTGGGTCCGGCACGAATGGTCGGTCCAGACCGCCGGCCGCGAGGCCGAGTGGTCCGACGACGAGATCTATCTGTCGTTGCCGCGTCCGGGCGGCGACGCGTGGGTGCGGCTCAACCTCGACGACGGCGAGATCGAGTACGAGCGCACCGACCGCGGCTGGCTGTCGTACTTCAACGATCTGCACAAGGGCCGCAACACCGGCGCGGCCTGGAGCTGGTTCATCGACATCTTCGCCGTGGCGGCGCTGGTGTTCTCGATCACCGGCCTGTTCATTCTGAAGATGCATGCGGGCAACAGGCCCCTCACCTGGCCGGTGGCCGGGATGGGGCTCGTCATTCCGGTGCTGCTGGCCTTGTTGTTCATCCACTGATTTCAGGAAGAGGTTTTCGTGCAAGTTCGCTACTCCCTCGCTCTCGTTGCGCTCCTGGGCGCGCCGGCCTTCGCCGGAGGGCTCTCGGTCAACATCGACGTGCCGCGCCTCAATGTCGCGGAGTACCACAGGCCCTACATCGCCGCGTGGATCGAGCGGCCGGACCAGTCGGTCGCGACGACGCTGGCCGTCTGGTACGACGTCAAGAACAAGGGCAATGGCGAGGGCGAAGGCACGAAGTGGCTCAAGGACCTGCGCCAGTGGTGGCGCCGCACCGGTCGCGAACTGCAGATGCCGGTCGATGGCGTAAGCAGTGCGACGCGGCCCGCAGGCAAGCACCAGCTCGCCTTCACCGAAGGCTCGGTCCAGCTGCCCAAGCTGGCACCGGGGGCGTACAAGCTCCATGTCGAAGCGGCGCGCGAAGTCGGCGGGCGCGAGATCGTGAGCATCCCCTTCCAGTGGCCGCCGGCCAAGGCGGAGACGGCGACCGTCGCCGGCAGCAGCGAACTCGGCGAGATCAGGCTCGACCTCGCGCCCTGAACCCTTTCCATCCTCGACTTCGGGAATTCATCATGAAGATTGCCACCCGCCTGGCCTCGATCGCGCTTGCTCTTTCCGCCAGCGCCGCGGTCCACGCACACAACGTCTGGCTGCTGCCGTCGAGCACGGTGCTGTCGAAGGGCGACTGGATCACGGTCGACGCCGCGGTCTCGAACGACCTGTTCTTCTTCAACCATCGCCCGATGGGGCTCGATGGCCTCGTCGTCACCGCGCCGGACGGCAGCACGGTCAAGCCCGAGAACATGCTCGAAGGCAAGCTGCGCAGCGTGTTCGACCTGAACCTCGTGCAGCCGGGCACCTACCGGGTCGCGGTGCTGAACGACGGCGTCTTAGCGCGCTGGAAGGACAAGGCCACGGGCCAGGTCAAGCGCGCGCGCGGCACGCCGGAGAACATCGCGGGCCAGATCCCCGCCGACGCGCAGGAGGTCGAGGTCACGCAATCGGCCGGGCGCATCGAAACCTTCGTCACGGTCGGCAAGCCGAGCGCGTTGAAGCCGAGCGGCAAGGGCCTGGAGCTCGTCGCCGCCAATCCGACCGATCTGGTGAAGGGCGAGAAGGCCAGCTTCGCGCTGCAGATCGACGGGCAGCCGGCGAAGAACTTCGACGTGACGATCACGCAGGGCAACACGCGCTATCGCGACAAGATCAACGAGACCACGCTCCGCACCGATGCCAATGGCCAGTTCTCGGTCACCTGGCCCGACGCCGGCATGTACTGGCTCGAAGCGACCGGCAAGGACACGAAGACCTCCGTGCCGGCCGCCAAGGAGCGGCGCCTGAGCTACGCCGCGACTTTGGAAGTGATGCCCTGACGTCCCCCGCGAACCCGACACCGCCGCGCGTTTCGTTCGCGACCTGGCGACCCAGCGGCTATACGAACGGCGCCGTGCCTCGGCTCGCGGACCCCGCAAGTCTGCAAAGCCTGGGCGGCCGAACGATGGGCACCACCTGGAGCGTGCGTCTGGACAACCGGTCGATGGTGCCGCTCGAGACCATCCGGGCAGCCATCGAGTGCGCGCTGGATCTCGTCGTCGCGCAGATGAGCACCTGGGACACCGGCTCGTGCATCACGCAATTCAACCAGGCGCCCGCAGGCACCCGCCATGTGCTCGAACAGCCATTCGCCGAGGTGCTCGATGCCGCACTGCACTGGGCGGCCGCGAGCGGTGGCGCGATCGATCCGACGATCGGGTCTCTGGTGTCGCTCTGGGGGTTCGGATCGCACGCCAGCCCGCTGACGCGCCTGCCCTCGCCGTCCGAACTCGCTGCCGCGCGCGCTCGCGTCGGCTGGCAGCAGTTGCAGTTCAATGGCGCGGCACGCACGATCACGCAGCCCGGCGGCGTGCGGCTGGATCTGTCCGGCATCGCCAAGGGCTTCTCGGTGGACTGCGTGGCCGATTCGCTGAAGGCGCTCGGCCTTCGAGACTTCCTGGTGGAAGTCGGCGGCGAAGTGCGTTGCGCAGGCCGGCGTCCGCTCGGCGCGCCGTGGCGCGTGCTCGTGGAGGCCGGTCCCCAATCGGTTCCGGTTGCGCTCACCGACATGGCCATCGCGACCTCCGGCAACCGATGGCACGCGCACGAGCTGGACGGACAGCGCTGGTCGCACACGATCGATCCGCGCACCGGAGAGCCCGTGAGGCATCCGCTCGTTTCTGTGACCGCGCTTCATCCGCGATGCATGCATGCGGACGCGCTGGCCACGGTGCTCACGGTGCTCGGGCCGGAGGACGGCTTCGCGTTCGCGGAGCAGCAGAAGCTTGCCGCGCTGTTCGTCATGGAACACGAGGCCGGCCACCTGGCGCGCTCCACCGACGGCTGGGCGGCGCTGGCGCAAGTCCTCGCCTCATGAACGATTCCGCATGGCGCGCCCTCGGAGCGAGCATGACCGTGCTCGCCTATGCGGCGCTTTGTGCGCGCGTTTACTGGCGGCAGCGCCGGCTTCGCGCCGCCAACGCCCGTGCAGCCGCTGCGCTGGCCGGCGGCGATGCCGGCCAGCAGGCCCTGGTGCTTTTCGCCAGCCAGACCGGGAACGCCGAGACCCTCGCGTGGAAGACGGCGCGCTGGCTTCACGAGCGCGGCACGCCTTCACGTTTGATGCCGCTCAACGATGTCGACGCGGAGACCCTGCGCTCGGCGGGCAGCGCCTATTTCATCGCGAGCACCTACGGCGAGGGCGATGCGCCGGATGGCGCGAGCCTCTTCGCCGAGCGCGTGATGGGCGGCGCGATCGCCGATCTGTCGTCGCTCCGATACGCGGTGCTCGCCCTGGGCGACCGGCAGTACGCCCATTTCTGCGCCTTCGGCCGTGCACTCGATGAATGGCTGCACGCCAAAGGTGCCCGGCGCCAGGCCGAACGCGTCGAGGTGGACAGCGGCGATGTGGTTCAGCTCGCTGCGTGGCAGGCACATTGCAGCGGCAGCGATACCGAAACCGTGGCCGAAGCCCCGGTGTCGGCCCCACAGCCATGGCGCCTCGTGCGCCGAAGCTTGCTCAACGAAGGCAGCATGGGCGGGCCGATCTTCGAGCTGGCCTTCAAGCCGGTGGACGGAAGCGTTCCGCACTGGGAATCCGGCGACACCGCGCAGATCACGCTCGACGGTGATCCGGGCCGCCCGCGCGAATACTCGATCGCCTCGATCACCGCCGACGGAGAAATGCAGTTCCTCGTTCGCCAGGAACGGCACCGCGACGGCACGCTGGGTGCCGCCTCCGGGCTGCTGACCTCCACCCTCGCGATCGGCGAGGCCGCGACGTTTCGCATCCGCCCGCACCACGGCTTCCGGCTCGGCGGCAATGCGGACCGTCCGCTGATCCTCATCGGCAACGGCACCGGACTGGCGGGCCTTCGGGGCCATCTGCGCGCCCGGGCGGCCGAGGGCCGGCACGAGAACTGGCTCGTCTTCGGCGAACGCAACGCGCGATGCGACTTCCTCTGCGGGGACGAGATCGCGTCGTGGCACGAGAGCGGCGTCCTTCGCCGCGTCGATATGGCTTTCTCGCGCGACCAGAATGAGTCGCTCTACGTGCAGCATCGTCTGCTGCAGGCGCATGAAGAGGTGTCGGAATGGGTCGCGCGCGGTGCGGCGATCTATGTCTGCGGCAGCCTGAACGGCATGGCGTCGGGCGTCGATGCGGCGCTCAGGCAGATCCTCGGCACCGCGGTGGTGGGTGAACTGTCGGCGGGCGATCGCTATCGCCGCGATGTCTACTGACCGCATCCTCCCTCACTCCAGGCGCCGGCAGATCCAAGCTCAGCTACCAAGCGATCGCTGGCGCCAATTGCGTCGGCTCACCACACGCCGCATTCAAGTCCGGTGGTTCTGAGCTGCGTCCGCGCGAGACGCTCACCAGTTCATCTGCCCCGCGGTTGAGAAGGTCACACTAGTTCAGGTCCTTGTCCTTCCAGACCTTCGAGCCTCCCAGGGCTACTCCCGCCTGAAGGCCGGTCTTGGTCAGCACGTAAGCATGGCCGCCCGTGAATGCGATCGCACCCGCCTTGACATTCGCATCTTCCTTTCCCGTGCCTGCGCCTGCGCCGGCACCGGCAGAGGCGTCCCACCCTTGGTCGATGAAGTCGGCCAGAGCCTTGGCATCCTTGAAAACGAAGAGATAGCGCGTGTCGGAAGCTCCGATTTGCAAGCCCGCGCTCGCTTGCGCGATGGACATGTATGTGTCCTTCTTGGACTTGCTGTCGTGCGCAATGCCCTTGCCGCCAGCGCCCCCAAGGCCAAAGCTCAAGCCGTAGGTCGTGAACACGGCGTAGCCCGGTGCCTTGCTGACCTCATCCTTGATCGCGGGATCGGCCTTGTAGAAGTCCTGCAATGCGTGCATGGCCTTCGACTTCACCTCGGCCTGGTGCGCGGCCTTGTCTTTGTCCTTCGCGTACGAGATGCTGGTCAGCTGCGTGGCCAGAACTGCACCGATGAGTATCTTGCGACGTTTCACGGTTTTCTCCTTTCCACTTGTCGTGAGCCCCAGGCGCGAAGGCATCGGTTCGGAACCGCGGTCACCCTCGCACAACGGCCGAATGCTGACACGATTTGGGGATCTTTTCCATCCGTTACCGAACTCGCATTGCTGTCAAAAAGGTGCGACACGACCAGTTGCTCATGATGATCGTCAATCGCGCTGCCCGCGGGAGGGCAGCACCGCTGGGGCCGCGCCGTAGATCCCGGCGGGCGTTGACGCCCGTTAGCGGCCCCTCACGCACCTGTCAAGAAGGCTCAACGCCCGTGGTGGCAAGCAAACGCAACAGCTGCTGCCGAGCTCGCCGGATGTGAGCAAAATCGCCCTCCCATCTGCTGACCGGGAGACAGCCAATGATGAACTTCACCGAGCCCGCGGATCTGCATCGACAGATCTTTGCGCCCCATCGGCCGCGAAGTAGCGGGCGACAGGATCTGCTGCGCCAGCAGGTGGACAAGCTCTTCGAGCGCCTGCAACGGATTGGCGTGAAGTGCGAGATCGCGGGCCCTCTCGCACGTGAATCGAAGCCTTGGGTCGCCGGCTCCGATGTCGAGGTGTTGATCTTCGATGACGCAGGGCTGCGGGACTTCCGGATCTGGGAGATCGCCTGGGATGAGGTCCCGGACGCCGAGGTGAACCTGGTTTTCGCGCGCGACCTGGCGCTGGAGAGCTTGCCGCGACCAAATGCCTGACTGCAGAAATCCCGCGAGGCAAGCCGCCTGAGTTCACGGAAAGCGCTTTTCGCTCGCGGACGGTGAGTATGTTGCACTCGCCGAGCCATAGCCGCGAATCGACCGCTCTTGCATCGCGCAAGGAAGGGTCTACAGTGAAGACATCCGCCCACGTCAAAGCCAGCCTTCCTTCGTGCCCCAGGCTGGTTGTCGAGCTTTGAAGGCTTGCCCTGGGCTACTTGTCAGCGCACTTCCCAAGAAGGAGCGCTGCCATGGCCGCATCCTCAGACCCACCCCCGGCCGGTAACCGCCGACTGGACACCAGCACGCGCGCGCTCTTGGCCGAGTGCGCGGCCACGCGCGAGCGAGCTTGCGCAGCGAAGGAGAAGATGCGTTTGACCCTTTCGTCGGCGCGGGCGGACCTGCAAAAGGCCCGCAATGAGCTCGCCGCGGCGAAGGCGTATATGCAGGCCTTGCTAGAGCGATAAGACCCCTACGATTGCTCACACGAAGAGAAAGAAGGCCCCCGGCTGTCTGCGCTGGCCGCATTCAGCTGACCCTTGCTCGCAGCACCTCGTCAAAAAAGTGGAGCAGGTGCCGTGCGAACATGTCCATGTTCGTGGCGCGCTCGACACCCCCTGTTTCGATGGTCTTGGCCACAGACGTCGCGCCGACCACCGCGAGACACACTCGACCGGGCGGGTCTCCATACGGGCTGCCAGAAGGGCCTGAAGCGCCACTCTCGCTGAGACCCCAGGTTGCGCGGTGACTGTCTCGCATCCGCCCGGCGACAAGCAGGGCGTAGGGCTCGGTTTCACCACGCATCCCCGCGAGGTCGGCCGCGGTCAGGCCCAAAAGTGCCCGACCAGCTCGCCTCGAATAGACGACGGCACCTCCAAGGTAGAAGGCGGAGGCCCCGGGTATCGCAAGAAGCGATGCGGACACGAGCCCTCCTGCAGAAGATTCAACGACTGCGACCGACTCTCCCCGACTGCGCAAGGATGCACCCACGCGTTCTGCGAGAACTGCCAGTGATGGAAGGTCGACCTCAACAGATGTATTCATGGCTATGCCTGCAAACTGAATTCATGCTACCGACCTTTTCGTTGGGCGTTGCGCTCGGCTTCGGAAAGCGGTTTGCTGCAGGCCCACATACGGGCGAACCCGTCAGTCGTTACCGATTGCCAGTTCTATCCAGGCAGGCGCATGATCACTTGCACCCGGCCGTCCGCGCACGTTGCGATCCACGCCGGCGCCGAGCAGCATCGGCGCCGCCTCAGCATTCAGCAGCAGATGGTCGATGCGCAGGCCGGCGTCGCGCTGATAGCGGTTGCGCCAATAGGTCCAGAAGGTGTAGGGCACGCGATCGGGGTAGCAAGCGCGAACGGCGTCGGTCCAGCCCTGTCCAATGAGTTGCGTAAATGCCGCACGGCTTTCCGGCTGCAGCAGCGCGTCATTGCGCCAGGAGGCGGGGTTGTAGATGTCCGCGTCGGTCGGCACCACGTTGTAATCGCCGGCCAGCACAACCGGCATACCGCACCCGAACAGCTTCTTCGCATGGTCATTGAAGCTCTCGAACCATCTCAGCTTGTAGTCGAACTTGGGCCCGGGCCGCGGATTGCCGTTGGGCAGGTAGAGACAACCGATGATCACGCCGTCGACCACCGCCTCGATGTAGCGGCTCTGAGGGTCGGCCTCGAGGCCTGGCACGCCGCGCCCCGTCTCGATCGGTTCGCGCCCCCGCGCGAGGATCGCCACGCCATTCCACGACGGCTGCCCGAACCCGACGATGCCATAGCCGGCGCGACGGATTGCGTCCACAGGCAGCCTGGCATCCGGCGACTTCAGTTCCTGCAGGCACGCAACGTCCGGCTTCGACTCCGCCAGCCATTCCAGCAACAGATCGAGCCTGCTGGCAATGCCGTTGACGTTGAAGGTGGCGATCCTCATCACTGGGTGAAGAAAAGAGCAGTATGGGAAGATCTTCGCATCGCAGCAAACCGGAATCGACCCCCCGGGCGAAAGGCCTCGAGCCCCGCGGAGACAATCGTCTTCCGACCCAGGCCGGTCAGCCCCTGCGGTCGGCAGTGTCTTCCACCTTGAGCCATCACGTCGCCAAGGGTGCTGGCCAGAATGCGGTCAACTGCGTAGCAGATCATGGAGCAACACAGCGATCCACGGGAGGCGCAGGTAGCATCTGCGTCAACGACAAGCAGACGACAAGGCGTCGTCAGTCTGATCGACTATGTTTGGGGCGTCATCCTGCTGATCCCGGCCCTGACGATCTTTTCAACCACTCACGTGCGGGATCTTGGGGCCGCCTGCCTCCTAGCCGCAAGCGCAGTGTTCTTCGGCTTGCTTCGGGCGATCCTGGGACTTCGAGTATTCCTGGTTCTCACATACGTCCCGGCGCTGTTCGGCGTCCTGGCCGTGGGAGCCGATCTTCTGCGCGATTTCAACCTTCTCGAGGCGGCCTTGATCCGGCCGGACCCACACGAAGCGTGGCCAGTCATTCAGCCTCATGCTCAAGGGATAGCCCTGACCGCGGTCCTGCTGGCCATGCCTGTCTGGGTGTCGTTTCGCACTCCGTCAGCCCGATCAGCGCGCAGGAGGTGGTCTGCGACCACCCTTGCGGCAGTCACTGTCGCCGCAGTCACATGCGGCGTCGCCTTTCATGACACCGTGCTGCGCGCGTGGCCGCTGAATGTGATTTCCGTGGCCGCGGCGAGTGCGATCGGCCGTGGCGAATTCATCTCGACGGCGTTGCCCTATGCGCCGATCGACCCTCGTTCGGCGTCCGCGAGTTGGGGCGCCTCGCGGTTGCCGGGGCTTCGCCCGCATGACGAGACATACATCCTCATCATCGGGGAATCCGTGCGTGCCGACCGGATCGGCGCATGCGGCGGCCCAAAGCAGGTCGGCATCAGCCATCAAGACGCGATCATCTATTGCGATGTGATGGCCGGGTCCAGCAGCACGCATACGTCGGTCCCTCTGCTCGTCTCGCGCGAGATGCCTGGCGGCGCACTTCGGGTCAGCAAGGACGCAACATTCATGAAGGCTTTCGAGGAAGCTGGATTTCGCACTTATTGGCTTGCCGTCCAGGAAAGAGGCATTGCTTGGCCTGACGCCAACACAGACGTGTTCTTGACAATGAAGAAGACCGATCGTGAAAGCCTTCTGCCATCGCTCAGATCGGTGCTAGCGGACAATGCGCCCAAGAAATTGATCGTGGTGCATGCCTATGGCGCACACTTTTCGTATTGCGATCGCTATGAGCTCGCCACAGCTGCTTTTCAAGCCGACTGCTCGAAGCTCTCTGAACTCCCCGTTGATTCCACGCTGCCGGATTTCATCCACGCCTACGACAACGCCGTTGCGGAATCCCTCCGATTCGTCGATGCCGTGATCTCGGAGGCGGCGCGGGCGGGCGGCTCGTCCTTCGTGATGTACACGCCTGACCATGGCGAGAACCTGCTCGACGACCGGCGAAAACTCTTTCAACACGCGCTGAAGGATCCGACGCGCTGGGACACGACAGTCCCCGTGGTCATGTGGGCGAACGATGAATGGCGCGCCGGCAACTCCGCACGTTGGCAACAGCTCCGCGCCAACCATGAAGGCAAGGCGATGCATGCCGACCTTGTGCCAACCCTGCTCGGTTCAGCGGCCATCAGGTATGTCGATGAGCAGCGAGTGGCTATCGATCTCGGAGCGTCGTCGCCTGCTGCTGATAGAACCCGGTGGGTCGTGCGACGTCTCGGGGAGAAGATGGATGGCGACAAACTGCGCCAGGCGCCTCCCGGACGGCAATAGGCGCATGACCGGCCCGCACACACCGGGCCAGATGTTGGCGAAGCAAACATCCAGGGTCGAAACCCTTCATTCTGAAAACTCGGGTCCTGGTGTGCAGCGGATGCCGGTGAGGCCGACAACCTTGGCTCCAACCTCCTCCATCACCTTGGCCACGCTCGCACCCTTCATGTGGACCGAAAACGCGGCGTTGTCGGCGTAGAGCTCGTAGAGCATGAGCTTTGTCGGCTCCTCGGTCGGCACCAGAACTTCAAACTGGAGGGTGCCGGGCTCGTCCCGCAAGCAGCGGTCGCGGTGGGCAAGGACGGCGCTCAGAACCTCTGCCCTGGCACCGGGTTGGACGTCGATTGTTCCGATGACGGCGAGCTTTGTCATGGCAGGCCTGCTGCTGTAACGGCAGCGCCAGTGTGCCGAAAATCTTCATCGGCTCCAATGCGGCCGCGCTGCGGCATCTCCATCATCGAGGGGATGGAGCGGCGTGCGCCAATCAGGCTGCCTCGCTCCTCTCTGACTCTCTCGCCACTGCGGTCCATCAACAATATCTCCACCGCCTGCACCTGGATCAACGTCGAGGCCACCAAAGGACCGTCATCCTCTCCCCCGCACCCCTGAAGCCGACCCTTAGAAAAGCCGGGCATTGATCGCCTCGCGAGACCATTCGGGCGCGACCATCTGAATGAAGTCGAAGGCGAACTTCTTCAACAAATGGTCCCGTCGCAGGCTGATCATCGCGCTGGACGAAGGAAACAGGTGGTCGACCGCCACAGCGCGCAGGTCCTTGTCCAACGCAGCGTTGAACGCCATCTTCTGGAGCACCGCAACGCCCACGCCGGCGGCGACGTAGGCCTTGATGATGCTGGCATCCATAGCCCGCATCACGATCCAGGGCGTGATGCCGTGCCTGCGGAATTCCCCCTGCACGACCGAACCGGATGTGAAGCTGGTGTCATAGGTGATAAGCGGCCATCGCGCGATCTGCTCCATCGTCAGCTTCCCCAGCTTTCCCATCTTCAACAGAGGATGGCGCGGCGGCACGATGAGACATCGGTCGATGTCATAGGCTTTCACCGAGACAACGCCCTTGGGCACCGTATCGGGCAGGGTGCACAGGCCGATGTCGATGGTTCCCGCCGTGATGCCAGCCAGGATCTGGGTGGGGGGCCCCACCGTGAATTCGAGCTTCACTTGCGGATACACAGCAAGGAACCGACGGGTGACATCGATCAGCGAATAGCGCGCATGGATGTGCGTCGTCCCGACGCGCAAGGTGCCTTCGCTCTCGGCGGGAAGGTCCAGTCTCAGGCGCTTGAGGGCCTGTGCGTCTTGCAGGACCCGCGCGCACAGCGAGAGCGCCTCCTGGCCGGGCTCCGTCAGTGCCGTCAGGCGGTTGCCGGAACGCGCGAAGAGCTCGACGCCGATCTCCTTCTCGAGGGCACGAATCATCTTGCTGACGCCGGGCTGGGTCGTGTGCAGCGACTCGGCCGCGCGTGACACGCTGAAGCCACTGTCGACTACCTGGCGCACGCATCGGAGTTGCTGGAAGGTAATCGGCACGGTTCCCCCAAGTATGCCTTTATGGCAATGATGACGGCCTAAATATTCATTTTACACAATGGTCTGCGGAGCCAAGAATCAACGTCACCAAGGCACGACTCCATGAAGAATCCGCAACAAACAATCGAGTCCCAAGACGTGAACGCGAGCTTCCGCGGCGGCGGACGCTCGGTTGAATTCCTCGACCAGATCAACAAGGCGTCCCTCGTCGCGCTGACCGACGCGGGCATCGTTTCGGAGGACATCGCCAGCCGGATCGCGGCCGGCATCCTCGCGTTGATCCGCGCCGAGCGGGGCAAGCCGCGGCAGTGGTCCGCGGACTACCTCGACTACGAACCCAAGCTGCTCGCCGCCGTAGGCGCCGATGCCTCGCGACTGCATTGCGGACGCAGCCGGCAGGACATCTCGGCCACCATCGCACGCATGAACCTCCGGGCGGGCTTGCTGGACGAATGTGAGGCGCTCGCGCGGGCTCGCGAGGCGCTGCTCTCCCTGGCCAGTGAGCACACGCGCACCATCGCGCCGGCCTACACGCATGGCGTGCAGGCGCAGCCGACGACTCTCGCGCACTACCTGCTCGCCTTCGACGATGCACTGACCCGCAGCGCGTGCCGGTTGCGCGCCGCGTACCGGCATGTCAACCAAGGCCCCCTGGGTGCCGCCGCGTTGACGACATCGAGCTTCGCGCTCGATCGCCGCCGCTTGGCTTCGCTCCTGGGGTTCGATGGCCTCGTCGAGAACGCCTACGACGCGAACCATCTCGCGCCGGTCGACACCAGCCTGGAGGTCGCCGCAGTCCTCGGCATTGCAGCCGTGCAGATCGGGCAGTTCGCGCAGGATCTCCACGCGCAATACGCCGCCCCCGAGCCGTGGATGACGCTGCAGCGCGGCGAACTCGTGGGCGTCAGCAGCATCATGCCGCAGAAGCGCAATCCAGCCGCCCTGGAGCAACTGCGCGTGCAGAGCAGCATGCTCCTCGGCGAGATGCAGGCCGTGTCGCTGATGGCGCACAACGTGCGCAGCGGCATGTTCGACTACCGGGCCTACGACCCTGTGCCGAGCGGCCGTGCACTCGCCGTGTTCGAGCTTCTGCGCAAGATCCTCGGCGGCCTTGTCGTCGACAAGGCGCGCGCCCTGGCCGAGGTCCACGCCGACTATTCGACTGCGACCGAGATCGCCGACGCATTGCTTCAACGCGCGGATGTTCCCTTCCGCATCGGCCACCATTTCGCATCGGCCCTGACCGACTACGGCCGCTCGCGCCATCTCAGCCTGCGCGAGATTCCCTACGGCGAGGCCGCTCGCCTCTACGAGGCGACGGCATCGGAAGCCTTTCCGCTGGACGCACAGGCTTTCGCTGAAGTCACGAGTCCCGAATACATGGTCTTCGGCCGCAAGGGGACGGGTGGCCCGCAGATCCCGGAGGCCGAGCGGATGCTCGCCCGTCAGCGCGGGGAACTTGCTGCCGATCTTGCATGGACGCAATCGTGCCGCGCCCACCTGTCGAGCGCGGAGGCGCAACTCGAAGCCGCCGTCGCGGCGATCGTGGATCGCAGGTCGGCTACTTCTACAACCTCAGCCTCGAATTCGGAGACGACATCATGAAAAGACTTCTATCGCTGCTCGCAACCCTGGCGGTTTCCCTTTCGGCCATGGCCGCCCCCTACCCGGACAAGCCGGTACGCATCGTCGTGCCCTACTCGCCCGGCGGTGGCGGCGATGTGGTCGGCCGCCCGCTATCGCAGGAGCTGGGCAAGCAGCTCGGCGGTACGTTCTACATCGACAACCGCGGCGGCGCGGGCGGCAATATCGGCATGGAGTACGTGGCCCAGTCGCCGGCCGACGGGTATTCGGTGGTGCTCGCCCTCACCTCGCAACTGGCCATCAACCAGGCGCTGTACGCCAAGCTGCGCTATGACGCGCTCACCGATTTCGAGCCCATCACGCTGATCGGGTCGGCGCCCTATTTCCTCGCGGTCAACGCATCGCTGCCGGTCAAGAACCTGGCTGAGTTCATCAAGCTGGCGAAGTCGAAGCCCGGTGGCATGTCCTATGCGTCGACGGGCAATGGCAGCGGCCTGCATCTGTCGATGGAACTGCTCAAGTCGATGGCCGGGATCGATCTGGTCCATGTGCCCTACAAGGGCGGCGGCGCGGCGCTGACCGATTTGCTCTCCGGCAACGTGCAGGCGATGTTCGTGAGCTACGGGGCCGGCAGCGCCCACATCAAGGCGGGCAAGCTCCGCGTCCTCGCCGTATCGTCGAGCCAGCGCTCGCCAGCCCTGCCGGATGTCCCGACCATCGCGGAGGCCGGTGTGCCGGGCTACGAGTCCGGCGTCTGGTACGCGCTGCTCGCCCCGCACGGCACGCCGCCGGAGATCGTCAAACGCCTGCACGACGGCTCGGTGGCCGCGCTTCAGTCCAAGGAGCTGCGCGAGCGCTTTGCGTCGGATGGCGTCAAGACGATAGGCTCGAAACCGGAGGAGCTGACGAAGTACATCCAGGCCGAGCGCATCAAGTGGGCCGAAGTCGTGAAGCGGTCGGGAGCGACTGTCGAATGAAGGCAGCCGACCTGTCTGCGGATTCAGACATGCACAGGCCTGAAGGCTCCGCCTTGGCAAAGCACTGTCACATGATGCAGTGACACCTGTCACATCGCGGCACTCCCCACCCCGTGGGGAAACCCGTGGTCCCGACGCTGGCGCCAGAGGCAATGGCACTTGCCCGCATCGCTCTGGCACGCCAGTTGCGCAACAAAGGCCATGTCACATGCGCCCAGCCTTGCATCTCCCGTCGTCGGCCTGATCGCCAACCCCGTCTCCGCACGGGACATCCGGCGCATCGTGGCCAATGCGGGGAACCTGCAGTTGCCGGACCGCGTGAACATCGTGCTGCGCCTGCTCTCCGCGCTGGCGGCCACAGGCGTTTCGCGCGTCCTGATGATGCCGGACCGCGCCGGCCTGACGGCGATGCTTGCGCGGCATCTTCTGCGCGAACGGCGCCAGGGTCATGTGCTGGCGGACGTGGAGCTGCTGGACATGGTGCCGGTCGCCACGATGGAGGACAGCTGCCGCGCCGCACGACTGCTGCGCCAGGCCGGCGCCACCGCGATCGTGGTGCTGGGAGGCGACGGCACGCACCGCGCCGTGGTGCGCGAACTGGTCGCGGGCACCGCCGACTGGCGCGAGACCGTGCCGGTGTGCGGCTTGTCGACCGGCACCAACAACGCCTTTCCTGAGCTGCGCGAATCCACCACTGCCGGCCTGGCCGTCGGCCTGTATGCCACCGGCCGCTTGCCGGCAGAGCGGGCCCTGACCGCCAACAAGCTGCTGGACGTGCGCATCGATGGCCCCGCCGGCACGCGGCGCGACATCGCGCTGGTGGATGCCGTGCTGGCCGACGAACGCCTGATCGCAGCCCGCGCGTTGTGGAAGCCCGAAGGACTGCGCGCTGTCTACCTGGCCTTCGCCGAAGCGCAGGCCATCGGACTCTCTTCCATCGGCGGCCTGCTGCAGCCGGTGCCGCGCGACGCGCCCGGTGGGCTCGCCGTGCATCTGGCGCCCGAGCCCGTGCGCCGTCAGCGGATCGTGCGCGCGCCCCTCGCACCGGGCATGGTCCGCGCCATCGGCATCGAGCACGTCGAGGCCATGCCGCCCGGGCAGGACTTCACCGTACGCCAGGCGGCCGGCGTGGTCGCGCTGGACGGCGAGCGCGAGCTCGCTTTCGGGCCCGGCGAGCGGGTGCACGTCAGCGTGCGCGCCAATGCCTTTTCCACCATCGACGTGGGCCGCTGCCTGCACGAAGCCGCCCTGCGCGGCCTGCTGTGCGGCACCGCCTGAATGCTTTCTTCATTGTTCATCACCAACCCAAGGAGACGCACCATGCCTAGTGACAACCCCTTCCCGCTCGACAAGACGGGCCTGCTCGCGGCCTACCGCCGCATGCGCACCATCCGGGAGTTCGAGGAGCGCCTGCATGTGGACTTCGCGCGCGGCGACATCCCCGGCTTCGTGCACCTGTACGCAGGCGAGGAGGCCACTGCCGTCGGCATCATGAGCCACCTGGGCGATGGCGACCGCATCGCCTCCACCCATCGCGGCCACGGCCACTGCATCGCCAAGGGCGTGGACGTGGTGGGCATGATGAAGGAGATCTACGGCAAGACCGGCGGCTCGTGCAACGGCAAGGGCGGCTCCATGCACATCGCCGACCTGTCCAAGGGAATGATGGGCGCCAACGGCATCCTCGGCGCCGGTGCGCCCCTGGTGTGCGGCGCCGCGCTGGCCGCCAAGTACCGCGCCAAGGCAGGTGGGCCGAGCGACGTCGGCATCTGCTTCGTGGGCGACGGCGCCAGCAACCAGGGCACCTTCCTCGAGAGCCTGAACCTCGCCGCGGTGTGGAACCTGCCGGTGATCTTCGTGGTGGAGAACAACGGCTATGCCGAGTCCACTTCGCGCGACTACGGCACCGCGGTCGACAGCTACGTGGACCGGGCGGCGGGCTTCGGCCTGCCCGGCGTGACGGTCGACGGCACCGACTTCTTCGCCGTGCACGAAGCCGCGGGCGAAGTGATCCGCCGCGCGCGCGAAGGCGGCGGGCCCTCGTTGCTCGAATGCCAGATGGTCCGCTTCTACGGCCACTTCGAGGGCGACGCCCAGACCTACCGCGCCAAGGGTGAGCTGGAGCACATCCGGGCCAACCGCGACTGCCTGCGCCGCTTCGCCGATGCCGTGACCGGCGCCGGCCTCGTGAAGGCCGATCAACTGGCCGCGATCGACCGCGAGGTGCTGGACCTGATCGAGCGCGCCTGCACCGAAGCCAAGGCCGCTCCGCAACCCGCGCCCGCAGCGCTGACCACCGACGTGTACGTGAAGTACTGAACGAGAGAAACCCAGGAGAACACCATGGCCAGAAAGATCAGCATGAAGACCGCCATCAACGAGGCGATCGACCAGGAGATGGCACGCGACGCGAGCGTGATCATGATGGGTGAGGACATCGTCGGCGGTGCCGGTGCAGAGGGCGAGCAGGACGCCTGGGGCGGCGTGCTCGGCGTCACCAAGGGCCTGCATGCCAAGCACGGCGACCGGCTGCTGGACACGCCCCTGAGCGAAAGCGCCTACGTGGGCGCGGCCATCGGCGCGGCGGCCTGCGGCATGCGGCCCATTGCGGAGTTGATGTTCATCGACTTCATGGGCGTGTGCTTCGACCAGATATTCAACCAGGCGGCCAAGTTCCGCTACATGTTCGGCGGCAAGGCCGAGACGCCGGTGGTCATCCGCGCCATGGTGGGCGCGGGCTTCCGGGCCGCGGCGCAGCACTCGCAGATGCTCACGCCGCTGTTCACCCACATCCCGGGCCTGAAGGTGGTGTGCCCGAGCACGCCCTATGACACCAAGGGCCTCCTGATCCAGAGCATCCGCGACAACGACCCGGTGATCTTCTGCGAGCACAAGAACCTCTACGGCCTGGAAGGCGAGGTGCCCGAGGCCAGCTATGCCATTCCGTTCGGCGAGGCCAGCGTGGTGCGCGACGGCAAGCACGTGACCATCGTCAGCTATGGGCTGATGGTGCACCGTGCGCTGGAGGCCGCGGCGCTGCTTTCCAAGGAAGGCATCGAAGCCGAGGTGATCGACCTGCGCACGCTTTCGCCGCTGGACATGGACACGGTGCTCGAGAGCGTGGAGCGCACCGGCCGCCTCGTGTGCGTGGACGAGGCAAGTCCTCGCTGCAACATCGCCACCGATATCGCCGCGCAGGTGGCGATGCAAGCCTTCGCTGCGCTGAAGGGGCCGATCGGGATGGTCGCGCCGCCGCATGTGCCGGTGCCCTTCTCGCCCGCGCTGGAGGACCTCTACATTCCCGGCGCCGCGCAGATCGCCGCCGCCGCGCGCCGCACGCTCGGCAAGGGAGCGCACTGAAATGAGCAACACGCAGATCATCCCCATCGTCATGCCCAAGTGGGGCCTGGAGATGCGCGAGGGCACCGTGCAGGATTGGCTCGTGAAGGAAGGCGAGCGCATCGCGGTCGGCCAGGCGATCGTCGATGTCGAGACCGACAAGATCTCGAACGCGGTCGAGGCTGCCGATGCAGGCCTGCTGCGCCGCATCGTCGGCCAGAGCGGCGAACTGCTGCCGGTGAAGTCGCTGCTCGCCGTCATGGCCGAGCCCGAAGTGGCCGATGCCGACATCGACGCCTACATCGCTGCATTCGAAGTGCCGGACGCCGGTGCCGACGACGAGGACAGCGGCCCGGCTTTCGACCATGCCGAAGTGGACGGCATCCGCGTCCGCTTTGCGAGACGAGGCCCCGACGAGGGCGTGCCGGTGCTGTTCATCCACGGCTTTGGCGGCGACCTGAACAACTGGCTGTTCAACCTCGACGCCGTCGCGGAGCGACACCCCGTCATCGCGCTGGACCTGCCGGGCCACGGCGGCAGCGATGCCAGGCTGCCCGGCACCTCGCTGCCTGCGCTTGCGGGCTTCGTCGCGCGCTTTCTCGATCAAGCGGGCGTGCCAGGGCGGTTGCACATGGTGGGCCATTCGATGGGCGGCGCCATCGCGCTGCAACTGGCGCTCGACGCACCCGGGCGCGTGGCCAGCCTGGCACTGGTCAGCCCGGCGGGTTTGGGCCAAGAGATCAACACCGGCTACACCGACGGCTTCGTGCAGGCGCAATCGCGGCGCGAACTCAAGCCCGTGCTGGAGCAGCTATTTGCCGACCCCGCCCTGGTCAGCCGCCAGATGGTCGACGACATGCTCAAGTACAAGCGGCTGGACGGGATCGAGCCGCTGCTGGGCGAACTCGGCGCCGCACTCTTCGCCGCAGGGCGGCAGAGCACCGTGCTGGCCGAACGGCTCCAGGCGCTGGACAAGCCGCTGCTGGTGTTCTGGGGCGAGGACGATCAGGTGATCCCCGCCGCCCAGGCTGCCAATGCCGGGCCGCAGGCCGAGGTGATCCGGTTCGCGGGCACCGGCCACATGGCCATGCTGGAAAAGGCCGGCGAGGTCAATGCAGCCCTTCTGAAGCACCTCGCGCGCGCTGGTTAGCATCGCCACATGTTGCCGCGCTTTGCCATGCTCGAACACCATGTCAGTCCATTGGCTGACGGTATCGCCGCCGAGCGCGGCTGGGCGCAGGCGGCAGCCGCGGGGGCGGGGCCGCAGGCGCATCTGTGGCAAGGCGAGCCGGGCTGGGCGGTGCCGGCCACCTACGCGCGCGCGCCGGGCTGGGCCGACTGGCAGGCGCGCTGCGCGCAGGCCGGCACGCCGGTGCACGTCCGTTCGTCGGGCGGCGGCCTGGTGCCCCAGGGACCGGGCCTCTGGAACCTGAGCCTGCTGTGGCGCACGGCGCAGTCCGAACCGGTGCAGGCCGACGCGGTCTACCGCGACCTGTGCGCGCTGCTGGAACGCACGCTGGCGGCGCTGGGCGTGGCTGCATCGCCGCAGCCGGTGGAGGGCTCGTTCTGCGATGGCCGCTACAACCTCGCCGCCGGTGGCCGCAAGCTCGTGGGCACCGCGCAGGCATGGCGGCGCGTGGAAGGCGTACCGGTCGTTCTGGCGCATGCCGTGATCGTGCTGGACGCGGATCCGGCCGCTCTCACCGTCGCCACCAACGCCTTCGAGGAAGGACTGGGTCAGGTGCGCCGCTACCGCGAGGATGCGCTGACCAGCGTCGCGGTCGAAGCGATGCGGGCCGGGCAAGCGCCTGCCGCCGACTGGGCCGGCCGGCTGGCCGGGGCGCTGCGCCTGCATGGGCTGGACGGCGCCACGTGAAGAAACGCTAGAGAAGCAAGAGACGCAACAAAAGGAAGATCCATGGTTCTGCTCGAATTCCAGATCTCGCCGCGTGCCGACGGCGACAGTGTCAGCGCCTACGTGGCTCAGGTCATCGACATCATCGACAGGAGCGGCCTGCCCTACCAGCTCACGCCCATGGGCACCATCGTCGAGGGCGAATGGGACGAGAGCTTCGCTCTCGTGAAGGCCTGCTTCGATCATCTGCGCCAGGCCGGCTGCACACGCATCGGCCTGAACCTCAAGGTCGACTGGCGCGACGGACCGGCCGGACGGCTGCTGGCCAAGACCGCAAAGGTCGAGCAATTGCTCGGACGCAAGCTGCGCACCTGATCCTGCACGGGGTTTATATTGGCCAACCCCCGGGGCCAGGGGGCGATCCCGGCGCGTGCCCACGGCAGGTGCCCACAGCAGGAGACAGCGCATGCACACAGCGCAGAGCGAGCACATCCATGAGGTGATCCGGCTGATCGACCCGCGCACGGGCATCGCCGGGCCGGATATCGACCCGCTCATCCGGGAAAGCTGGTCGCGCTGCGTGCACCAGCACAAACTGGACCCCACGCGCATGCAGGAAGCCATCATCCTGCCCTCGCAACGGATTCGCGAACACCGCGAGCGCATCGAGGAATTCCTTTCCATCGCGCGCCACGGGCTCGAAGCCATCCACCAACAGGTGGGCAACCTGGGCTATTGCGTGCTGCTGGCCGACGCGCGCGGCGTGACGGTGGACTACCTGGGCGACCTGCGGCTCGACCCGGACCTGCGCCGCACCGGCCTGTACCTGGGCAGCGACTGGAACGAGCACCTCGCCGGCACGTGCGCCATTGGCACAGCCATTGCCACGGGCCAGGCCCTCGTCGTGCACCAGACCGACCACTTCGATGCCACCCACATCCCGCTGACCTGCACCGCGGCGCCGATCTACGACCCGCTGGGCCGCCTCACTGCGGTGCTCGACATCTCGGCACTCACTTCGCCGCAGGCCAAGAACAGCCAGTATTTGGCGCTTCAGCTCGTCAAGCTGTACGCGCACCGGGTCGAGAGCGCGAACTTCCTGCGCTGGTTCCGCAGCGAGTGGGTGCTCAAGCTTCATCCCTCGCCGGAGTTCGTGGAGATCAGCCCCGACTACCTCGTCGCGCTGGACGCGGGCGGCCGCGTGGTGGGCCACAACCGCGCGGCCCAGCTGCTGCTGGAGGCGGCCCACGGCAGCTGCGTGCTGGGCCTTTCCTTCGAGCAGCTGTTCGAGCTGCGCCTCGATGACCTGGGCCGGTATCTGCGTGCCATGCCGGGCGAGCGCCGCGCCGTGGTGCTGCGCGGCGGCACGCGACTGTTCCTGCACGCCATCGCGCCGCCCAGCCGCGTGGTGGCGCCGACGGCCGACGCCATCGCCCTGCCCTCGCCGCTGGCCGCGTTGAGCGGCGGCGATGCGGCACTCGACCAGCAACTGCAACGCGCAGCGCGACTGGCGGAGACGGAGGTCAGCGTCCTGGTCACCGGCGAGACCGGCAGCGGCAAGGAATACCTCGCGCGCGCACTGCATGCGGCCAGCCCGCGGCGCGACCAGCCGTTCGTGGCCGTGAACTGCGCGGCGATTCCCGAAACGCTCATCGAGAGCGAGCTGTTCGGCCACCTGCCCGGCGCCTTCAGCGGCGCCGCTCCCAAAGGCAAGCGCGGCCTCGTGCAGGAGGCCGATGGCGGCACCCTGTTCCTGGACGAGATCGGCGACATGCCGCTGGCCATGCAGGCGCGCCTGCTGCGCGTGCTCGCCGAGCGCGAAGTGCTGCCCATTGGCGCCACCCGTGCCGTCAAGGTCGACGTGCGGGTGCTGGCCGCCACGCACGCCGACCTCCCGGCGCGCGTGCGCGAGGGACGCTTTCGGGAAGACCTGTATTACCGCCTGGCGGGCGCACACCTCACGCTGCCCCCGCTGCGCCGGCGCCGCGACCTGGGCTGGCTCATCGGCCGCTTTCTCGACACGCCGGCCGATGCATGCCAACTGGACCCTGCCGCCGAGCAGCGTCTGCTGGCCTATGCGTGGCCTGGCAACCTGCGCGAGTTGCGCAACGCGCTGGACTTTGCGCGGGCCATGGCGGGCCACGGCGGCACCATCGGCCTGTCCGAACTTCCCGAGAGCATCCTGGCCGCCACTTCCCCAGCTGCCTTGGAAGCCGTGGAGACGACAGCCACGTCGGGCGACAGCGCGAGCCCGGTCGGCCGCCCGCAATCGCCCGAAGCGATGTTGCTGCTGCAGTACCTCCGTGCATCGCGCTGGAACATCAGCGCGGTGGCCCATCAGATGGGCTTGGCACGCATGACGATCTACAGGCGCATGCGACGCTGGGGAATCCAGCCGCCGAACTGAAGGTCGATGAAGGCAATGTTCCTGCGTGCCGGATGGCGGGGAACACTGGATCTGGCGCTCCGACCACCATGCGCCGGCATCGTTGCTTCGGATGACGCATGAACCTCATCGCATCTCTAGCCTTTCGAGTCAGTCGGACTGAGAGGGGAATCGAGATGACGGCGCACATCGGAAGTGGGTTCGAAGTCGCAACGACGCGAGGTCAGCGGGTGCGCCAATGATGCAACTGCATCCCACGGACTGCCTGGGCTACGCGGCGTCGGCGGCGGTGCTCGCGACCTTCGCCCTGCGCGAGATGCGGGCGCTTCGCCTGATGGCAATCGGCAGCAACGTCCTGTTCGTGTGGTATGCGCACCGGATCGGCTTGGGGCCGGTGCTGCTGCTCCATTCGATGCTGTTGCCTTTGAACGCACTGCGGCTCTACCAGGCGATGCGGTCGAGCGCGTGCGCGCCCCCGTCCGCGGGCCGGCGGCCGACGCGCCATAGCCGCTTCAGGCGCGGCGCCGCTCATTGCCCTGTCAACGGGAATGCCGGTGGCGTCAATTCGCATGTGCCGCCACACGCACCGGTGGCGTGGAGCGATGGAGCAGGCTCAGCAAATCCGACTGCCGCGTCGTGCCCGTCTTTGAAAAGATTCGCTGAAGGTGGGTGCGAACCGTCGGCTCGCTGATGCCGAGCATCGCTGCGGACTCCATGCCGCCCAGGCCCTGGGAGAGGGCCAGCAGCACCCGAAGCTCTCCGCCGGTCAGGCCATGCAGGCGGGCGAAGGCTTCGCCCGGCATGAGCGGGACCTGGACGGGGTCCTGCATGAAGATCGCAACCGATGCGGCGAAGGGCGCCAGGATGCCGCTTCGCTCGCCGTTCTCGATGGGCAGCAGGGTGGCGACGTAGCCGCAGCCGACGCCCACGCCGGCGCCATCCGGGATGGCCACGGAAGGCGATTTCCAGGACGGGTCGGCCACGCTGCGCATCGCAGCGTCCATAGCCTGCGCAAGCGCTGCACGCGCTGTGGGATTCACCGCAGACAGGCGCTGATGATCCAGCCGGATCGACCGGCCTGCGCGGACCTGACCTTCGGCGGCCGCGTTCATGTAGACCACATGGCCATCGCGGGCCGTGAGGAAGACACCCGCCGAGAGCCCGTCCAGCGTCTTCTCGAGCATTTCCGAATGGAGCGCGCGAATGTCGAGCGCGTCGGAGATCGCCAGCGCCCGGCAGACATGCGGCGACAGCAGCCTGAACAGCTGAAGGTCATGCTGCTGGTAGAAGGGCCTTTCCCTGCTACGCGATGCATGCAACGATGCCATGCGCCTGCCGGTCCGCAAGGCCGGAAACCAGACCATGTCTGCCAGATCGAACGGTTGCAGCACCTCGCGGTAGAAGCGGCTTTCGATCAGTTGCCGAGGCTCCCTGGACAGCGAGTTCACGTCGCCGACGTTGGAGACGACATCCGCGGCGGCCATCGGACTCTCGGCGTACTGGCTGCCCAGCTTCTCCAGAAATTCCGGCGAGTAGCCGAATACGAACAGCTGATCGTTTTGCACCTGCTGCAGGTCGTGAACGCAGATGCCGCCGCCCGTGCTCGCGCACAGGTCGGCGACCATCCGGCAGGTTGCCGGCCATCGCTCCGGCGCCAGGGCGCAGTCGTAGATCGCTCCGATCACGTCGGAAAGTTGCCGGGCGGTCACGCCTTCCAGGTCGATCATGTCGAAGTCCTTTCTTCTCTCGGGTGTGCAGGTTCGTCGTTGCTTCCCGGATGCTTCAGGGCCCGCCGCCCGAGCTTGCGAACGCCTCGCATGACAGCGGCGCTGGCGAACCCCAAGGCGTCCTCGTCGACCCCTGGATTCCGCACTGAATATCGTGCGCGGCGACGCGGCTGGGTACTACCTCGATAGGTGGCCCCATGTCCCTTGTGTCCCTTATGCTTGCCCGAGCGATCCGCACACACTTCTTTCGGGGACGACATGCACCAACCGACGGATTCAACCGATCTGCACCATGAGGACGCCTATGCAATGTGGGACCGACTTGCCGAGTTCTCGGCGGGCGAGGGCGATGCGGCGCTGAACTTTCTTCTGGCCACGCTGTGTGCCATGTTTGCGGCGCGCAACGTCCTCTGGGCCGTGGTCGTGCGACTGCCGTCGGCCACCCCGACCGATGCCTTGCTTGGTTGGCGCCCGCGCCTCGTGCGGCTCTTGCATCCGATCCCTGCTGTTGCAGCGTCAGTGCAGGAGCAATTCGACGGGCTCTGGTCTCCCAAAGTGGACGTGTCGCAGATTCTTGCGGTTTCAGGCGATGAGCCGTTTCGCACCCGCCTGCTTTTCCAGACGCTGCCGCCTGAATGGTTCGAGGGCGAACACTATAGGCGCCACTACCTGAACGTCGGACACGCCGACAGCATGTCGATGCGCTGCTCGCTCAATGACGATGTGAGGATTCACCTGTTCGTATTCCGGGACGCGCAGGCGCCCCGCTTCTCCGCACTGGACAGCCGCCAACTGGGTTTCGTGATGCGCGGCCTGCGCTGGTTCTACCGCCAGCAGTTGCTCAGCCACGGCCTGCTCATTGCGAATGCGCCCCTCACAGCGGCCGAGCGAAAGGTGCTACTGGAGATGCTCGACGGGCACACCGAAAAGCAGATCGCCCAGAAGCTCGACCAAAGTCCGAATACCACGCACTTCCACGTCAAGTCGATCTACGCCAAGTTCGGCGTGGGCAACCGCTCGGCGCTGGCGGCGCTCTGGCTGGGGAAGCTTCGCTAGGTTCGCCTCCCCGGGCCGACGGAGAAATCTTGGCCAGAAAAAGCCCGCCGACCCCCACTGGGGAGGGAGGGCAGTCTACGGAATCCAGCCTTCTGGATCAACACTTTAGGCCAATGGCTAGCTCCTCCGGGGGATGCTTTCGAGGTCGGCCTCATCGCTTCCGACAGCGAGCGGGAGATTCTTCTGGACGCGATTCCAGCCTCTGCCCCAGATCACCTTGCATTGGCGACCGGACTGCCCGCAAAGTAATCCATGGCTGCCAGCACGCCGCTACCGGCCAGCGATACGCCAGCCAGCCTGAAGCCCATCTCAACACCCGTCAGCGCCGCCATCAGCGTGAGGTCGTTGCAATCGCCCAGGTGCCCGATCCGGAACATGCGGCCCTTCAGCTTGCCGAGCCCGGCGCCGAGCGAAAGATCGAAGTGCTCGTGGATCAGCCTGCGCAGCGCATCGGCATCGACCCCTTGGGGCGTGATGACCCCCGTCAATACCGGCGAATGCAGCCGCTCATCCGCGCATTGCGTTGGCAGGCCCCAGGCGCGCACAGCCGTGCGAACGCCCTCGCCCCAACGCTGGTGGCGCGCAAACACCGCCGGCAACCCTTGCTCCAGCACCATGTCGAGCGATTCGCTGAGGCCGTAGAGCAGGTTCGTGCTCGGCGTGTAGGGCCAGTAGCCGCCTTTGTTCATCTCGACGATCTCGTCCCACGCCCAGAAGGCCTTGGGCAGGCGTGCCGTCCTGCTGACCTCCATGGCCTTCGGGGACAGCGCGTTGAAGCTGATGCCCGGCGGCAGCATGAGGCCCTTCTGCGAGCCGCTGACCGTTACGTCAACGCCCCACTCGTCATGGCGGTAGTCGGCACTGGCGAGGCCGGAGATGGTGTCGACCATCAGCAAGGCCGGGTGGCCTGCCGAATCGATCGCGCGCCGAACCGCCGCGATGTCGGAGGTCACGCCGGTGGAAGTCTCGTTGTGCACCACGCATACCGCCTTGATGCGATGCGCGGCATCTTTTCGCAGGCGCTCCTCGATCAGATCGGCCTGCACGCCATGGCGCCAGCTCCGCGGCAACCCTGTCTCGTCGGTGCCCGGCAATGCGAGGAACTCGGGCTCCAGGCCGAGCCGCTGCGCCATCTTCTGCCACAACGTCGCGAAGTGGCCGGTCTCGAACATCAGCACGTTGTCGCCGGGGCTCATCACGTTGACAAGCGCGGCTTCCCACGCGCCGGTCCCCGACGCGGGGTAGATCACCACCGGATGCCGTGTCCGGAACACCTCCTGCAAACCGCTGATCACCTTCTTGCCGAGCGTCGCGAACTCGGGCCCGCGATGATCGATGGTGGGCAGGCTGATTGCCCGGAGGATGCGGTCGGGCACGGGGCTGGGTCCGGGGATCTGCAGGAAATGGCGGCCGCTGGGATGGTTGTCGAGAGCGATCATTTTTGTCTCCGTCCTTCGTTTCAATCAGGGGTTTACAACTGCACCGACGCATGGCCGATGCCCGGAAATTCAGCGACGACGAGGTCACCCTCGGCCGCATTCAGGATGCCTACCCACGTGCCGGTGGTCACCACCGTGCCGGCCGCAATGCGGCCGCCGCGGCGTGTGGCATGACGCAGCCATGCGGGCAGCAGGTATGCAGGGTCGCCGAGCGAGTGACTGCCGCGGCGCTCGACTGGCGCTTGCGTGCCGATGCGCACTGCGCAGGTTTGCGCACTCCAGTCGCGCGCGACAAACGGAACCCAGTGGCCCAGCACCAGCGCACCGTGCGACTGCAGGTCGGCCAGCTTGCACAGTGCAGGCGCATCAAGCGCCTCCCGCCAGCGCGAATCGACGATTTCTATCGAGACGGCCATCGCATCGACGAGGGCCAGCGCGCTTCGCGTATCCAGTGTCGATGCAAGCGCTTGATCGACCTCGCGTCCCACCCGGAGGGCGACTTCGGCCTCGATTCCACGAAGGTGGAACGGCCACCCGCCGGTGCGGGCGGGACTCGTCCACACACCTTCGGGCGGCAATGGCGCGCAGGTCAGTTCCGCGTCGCGCGACGGTCCCCCAGCTTTCCAGTAGCGCGGCGGCGAGTTCGCGAACCAGCCGATTTCTTCGGCAACGCGTTGCTGCACTGCATAAGCATCACCGGCGTCGCGGAGCGCATCGGCCAGCGGCGCGGCGAGGGCCACGGTGTTGTCGCGGCGCGCACGGATCAGTGCCTCGACGACAACGTCGATCCTTGAAGTGTCCATGTCGATTTCCTTTGGTCGGGTTCGATGCGCTCAGAAGAAGAGGCTCAGCGGCGCGAGACCTGCCACTTCCACGTGCACGGCCGTGCCTTGCGATGCGAACAGCATTCCGGTGCACGAGCCGGTCGTGACGATCTGGCCGGCCTGCAACCCCGAGCCACGCGTCATGCAATGGTTGGCAAGCCACACCAGCAGCCCGCCGACATCCGGGTGCGCATGCTCGCCAATCGTGTGCGCGACGATCTGATCGTCAAAGCGCATCACGACCTCCGTCTGCTTCAGGTCGAACCATCCGGCGTCGAACGCCTCGGGCTCCCCTAGCACCAGGCCACCATGGCACAGCAAGTCGGCAAGGAGCGCCACGGGGGCGGCATCGAGCCAGTCGGCGAGGCGGGTTTCAGCCACTTCGATCACTGGCAGTACCGATGCGATCGCTCGCGCCACCTCGTCGCGCGTGTACGGCCACGCGCGTGGCGGCAAGTCGGATCCAAGGCGGAATGCGACCTCCGCTTCGGTTCCAAGCAAGTGCCATCCGCAGCCGTTGAGCGCAGATCCGCCGGGCACCAGACCTGCGGCCGGCAGCGGAGCACATTCCGGCTCCTTACCCGCTCCCGCCCCGCAGACCTTCCATCCTCCGATCGGGCCGATCTCAGCCAGGGTCGCGTCCTGGATCGCATAGGCCTCGTCACGGCTGCGCAGCTGAAGCTGCGTCGACAACACGCGCCGGCCATCGCGCCGCGCTCGGCCCAACGCCTGCGCAGCAGTGACCTCGGCCGCCACGGGCGCGGACATCGTCAAAGGTCGGGGAAGCGCTGCCATGGATGGGCTTGCTCGATCGATTGGGCCAGCGCGAGTAGCGCGTCGTCCGCGCCTTCACGCGCGACCAGTTGCATGCCGACCGGCATCCCGCCCGCGAAGCCGCAGGGCAGCGCAATAGCGGGCAAGCCCGCGGCGTTGGCGAACCCGGCAAACACTGCGTGGCCTCGTGGCCCCACCGCGCGTCCATCGATGCGCGGCGGGTGAGTTTCGTTCGCGGGCCACGGCAATGCAGCGGCCGCCGGTGTCAGTAGGAAGTCGTACCGGTCGAACAGTCCCGACAGCCCGGTGCGCAGCCGCTCCGCCTCGAACAGCAGGTCGAAAAGGTCCGTTGCAATGGCCTTGCGGCCGGTTTCGGAATTGGCCTGCATCATCGGGCCGATCAACGACGGGTCGAAGGGCCGGCCCGGCAACTCTTGCGGATGGGCAACGAGCCACGCCAGCCCCACCTGCGCCAGCAGCGACCAGCGCTCGTTGACTGCCTCGGCCATGTCGAAGTCTTGTGCCGTCGTGACCTCGTGCCCCATTTCCGCCAGCTTGCGCGCGGCCGCTTCGGTCAACGCCGCGATCTGCGGATCGACCGGATGACGACCGAACCGCGGGATGAAGAGAACGCGGGCACGCGGCGCACTCCACTCCTCCATCGGGCCCCGCCCGATCACCCGCATGACCGAAGCCACATCGGCCACGCTGCGTGCAATCGGCCCTGCCACCTCGAAGTCGAGGAATATCGGCGGCAGCCCTTCGCCGCGCGGCACGCGCCCACGCGACGGCTTGAAGCCGACCAGGTTGGTGTGCGAAGCAGGCCTGCGGATCGAGCCGCCACCATCGGTGCCCAGCGCTATCGGACATCCTCCCGCGGCCACCAGTGCCACTGCCCCGCCGGACGAACCGCCCGGCGTGAGCGCCGGGTTCCAGGGATTGCCGGTGGGACCGAATACCGGGTTGTCGGTGTAGCCCTGCATCGTGAACTCGGGCACGTTGGTCTTGCCGAAGATCACCGCACCCGCCTCGCGCAAACGGGCCACCGGCATTTCGTCGCGCTCCGCCACGAAGCCGGCCAGCGCGCGACTGCCCCAGTGGGTCGGCAGGCCGCGCACCTGCAGGTTGTCCTTGATCGTGATCGGCACGCCGTCCAGCGCACTCAATGCGCGTCCTTCGCGCCACCGGAGACCGCTCTGCTCCGCGGCGTGCATGGCACCCACCGCGTCCAGCGCGACCAGCGCGTTCAGGCAGGGGTCGACGGCGTCGCTGCGCAGCATGCACGCTCGCAGCGCGTCGCTCGGCGTGAAAGCGGCGTCGCGAAAACCTGAAGCGAGTTCCGTCGCGGAAAGTTGCCAGAGCGCTTGCATCTCGGGCTACTTGAGGCCGACCACCGGACCGACGACCTGCTTCCAGGTCGCCGAGCATTTTTCATAGGACTTGTCGCACAGCTCGCTCCATGTCGGAAACGACACGGTCGCCAGTGCCTCGCGAACCATCTGCTCGTCGGCAGCCTTGACCGGGACGTCCTTCATTGCAAACTTCTTTACCGTCTTGCAGGGCTCCTTGCCGACGTTGCAGCGCGATGCATCGTCGAACAACTCCTTCGAATAGGCCCACACCTCGGTCTCGAACTTCCTGAACGCGGCTGTCAACTTCGCCTGTTGGTCGGGCGTCATCGCGTTCCACTTGGACAGGTTGATAGCGTAGGCGTTGAGAGCGATCTGGAAGCCGATCGGCATGAAATGCGTCGTCACTTCCGGCCAGCCCGCGGAGTTGGCCGAACTCGGGCCCGTGATGGCGCAGTCGGTCACGCCCCGCTCCAGGGCCTGCTGCGTCTCCCCGAAGGGGATCGTGACCGGAATGCCGCCGAGCTTCTCGATGAACTTCGCGAGCGACTGGTCGTACACGCGCACCTTGCGCCCTTTCAGGTCCGCCAGTCCGTTGATCTGCACCTTGCAGAACACAACCTGCGGACCGAAGGGATAGATGCCCAGCAGCTTGCCGCCATGGCGCTCCTGCAGGCGCTTGTCGAAGGCGTCGCGGTAGGCATCGACGACCTTGCGTGCGACCTCGTAGTCGGTCGACAGGCCCACGATGTCGGGGCCGAGGAAGAACGGCTCGTCACGCGAGACCTGCGCGAGGCGCAGAGTGACCACATCGAAGAGGCCCGACTTCAGCACGCGCAGGCCGTCGGCATCCTTGACACCCAGCACGTCCATCGGCTTGTAGTCGGCATCGATGGGCAATCCCGTGTTCTTCGCGAAGTTCTCGAAGAAGGGCTGCTCCTTGGTCTGCTGGATCAGGCCGGTGGCCACCAGATTACCGGCTACCCGCAGCTTGGCGTTGTCCGCATGGGCAGGAAGAACCAACGCGAGGGTTGCTGCGAGCAGCGGGAGAACGAACTTCAGTTTCATGCCTGACTCCTTGAATAGAGAACCGGAAAAAAGATGCGGTGCCTTCATTTGCCGAACATCAGGTTGGGCAAGTAGGTGGCGATCGAGGGGTTGTGGATCAGGATCGCGGTCATCACGATCATTGCGGCGAAGAAGGGCAAGGTGCCCTGGAACACGTCGTTGATGGAGCCTTCGGCGCGCACGCCCTGGATCACGTAGAGCGTCATGCCGATGGGCGGGCTGATCAGCGAGATCTCGCACATCAGCACCATGAACACGCCGAAGAAGACCGGGTCGATGCCCGCCGCCTGGATGATGGGAAATACCACCGGCAGCGTGCCGACCAGCATCGGCATCGTCTCGAGCGCGATGCCGAGCACGAGATACAGGACCGCCAGCATCCACAGCAGCATGACAGGCGAGACATCGGCCGACTTGATGAGACTGGCCAGCGCCTGCGGCACGCCCAGCATCGACAGCACGAAGTTCAGGTACAGCGCCGCCACCAGGATCAGCGCGGTCATCGCAGTGAGCCGCATGGTCGAGCGGAAGCACTCGTGCAGCATCGCGATGTTCAGCTTGCCGTAGGCCGCTGCGATCGGCAGGCAGACGATCACGCCCAGCGCCGCGCTTTCCGTGACGGTGGCCCAGCCCGTGTAGATGCCGCCCATCACCACCGCGAATACGGCCAGAGGACCCAGCAGGTGCACGGAGTGGCGCAGCTTCTCGCCCAGCGCGGTGCTGCCCTCGCGGGCGCCTGCCACCGCGGGCCGCCAGACGCAGATCGCCAGGATGGTGAGCAGGAACAGGACCGTCATGATCGCGCCCGGCAGGATGCCGGCCATGTACAGCCGCGCCGCCGAGGTGTTGGTCATCGAGCCGTAGATGATGAAAGCCACGCCCGGCGGAATCAGGTTGCCCAGGCTCGCGCCGGCAGCGATGGTGCCAAGCACCATGCGTTGGTCGTACTTGCGGTTCTTGAAGGCCGGCAGCGCCACCGTCGAGATCGTTGCTGCGGTTGCCACAGACGATCCCGACACGGCGGAGAACAATGCCGATGCGCCGATGTTGGTGTGCAGCAGTCCGCCCGGCATGCGGTTGAGCCATTGGCCGAGAGACTGGTACATCTTGTCGGTGGCGCCGCCGCGCATCAGGATCTCCCCGAGCAGGATGTACAGCGGAATCGACAGCAGCAGGTAGTCCTCGCCCGCCGCCCACAATTGCTCACCCACCGCGTTGATGGCCGGCATGCCGAAGTGCATCAGCGCGCCGAGCAGGCCGACCACCAGCATCGTCGTCGCGACATGGAAGCCCAGGAACATCAGGCCCAGCATGATCGCCAGACCCACGAGGATTTCGAAGGGTCCGATCATGACGCGGCTCCGGTAGCACCCATGGGCGCGGTTGGCGATACCGCCGCCGGCGTCTTCAACTGGACTTCAGTTTCGGCCTCGATCTCTTCCTCGATCGTCTGCGGACCAAAGCGCTCGTTGAGTTCTCCCAAGCGTCCCCTGCAGAACAGGCGCAGCGCATCCAGCGCCGCCCAGGCCGCGACCAGCGCGAACATCAGGTACCCGCACAGCCAGATCGCCTGGGGAATCCACATCGGCGTGGCGAGCGGCGTGGCTGCCGTGCTTCGCAACTCGATGCTCTCCACCACCACGTTGTAGCCGCGCCAGAGGCACATCAGTGCCAGGGCCGCCAGGCTCACCATGGCGAGCATGTTCAGCGCCGCGCGCGCCCTGACCGAGAAGCGCGAGAGCAGGAAGTCGACCCTCGTGTGGCTGCGCGTGATGAGCGTGTAGGCGAAACCGAATGCGCCGACGATGCCGTAGGTGTACGAGCCGATCTCGTCGATGCCCTGCAGGCTGAACGAGAACAACTTGCGGCCGAGCATCTCGACGCAGGTCATGACGGACAGCGCGATCAGCCACCAGCCGCAGGCGATCACGGTCCAGTCGCAAACCCGCGCGAGCGCTCGGCTCACGTCATGGCGGGGGAGCAATGTTTTCATGGTTTTGTTTGCCAGGAGTGCGGTTGAAGTGCACCCATTGGAGCGCGCACCCGGCGCGGGCTGCGGACTATTCCGCTTCGCGGGAACGCGATCAAAACCGCTTGTTAATCAAGGGCTTGGCGCTGTGCGCCAGTGGAAGACGGGGCTAGTGAGCGCGGCCGCCGTAGGCCGCCGTGATCTCATCCGCGGCGGCGCGCACCGCGGTGCCGATCTGTGCGAAATCAGAACTCCTGATGCGCTGCGTCGGACCGACAAGCGAGATCGCGCCGAAGGGCCGGCCATGCTCGTCGCGGATGGCAGCGGCAATGCATCGCAAGCCCACCGCGTTCTGCTCGTCATCGATCGCATGGCCCGCGCGGCGCACCTCGCTAAGGGTCTCATGCAGGCGCGATGCGCGCGCGATCGTGTTGTTGGTGAGCTTCGGCAGGCCGTAGGTGCGCAGGTACTGCAGCACGTCGTCCTCTGCCATGGCCGCCAGGATCGACTGCCCCATGGCGGTGCCATGCAGTGGTGCACGAAAGCCGGGCTTGCCGATGGCGCGCATCGTTTCTCGGCTTTCGACCTGCGTGACGAAAACGATATCCCCAAGATCGGCAATGCCGAGATTGATGCTCTCACCCGTGGTGTCGCGCAGCCGGCGCAAGACGGGCAGCGCGAGGTGCGCAATTCGGCGGCGGCGTCCGAACGCGGCCCCTACCGAGAAACAGCGAACGCCAACGTACCAGAGGTTGGTCTCGCGATCGAACTGCACGAACTGGCGCTGCTCCAGCGTCGTGAGCAGCCGATGCGCTGTGGACGACGACAGTCCGCTGTGCGCCGCGATGTCCACCAGCCGGTAGCCTTCGTCATCCTCGGCCAGGAGTTCGAGCAGTTGCATGGCGCGCGTGAGCGACTGCACCGTGCTGTCGCCGTCACGGTCGATACGGGTGACTTTGGTTGTCTTGCTGGGCGTGCGCGGCGAGGTGGCGGTCATGGCGAGCCTTATGCAAATTGCGCGCCATCGACTTGACCGAGTGGCACGCGCTGCGGTCGTAGATGGTCGACGATGAGTAGGATGTCAATCAGAGCGTTTACACCGATGTCGACATCTTTTCAAAGCCGCCGCGACTCACTAGGGGAGGTCGCCAGTGGGGCGACCCAGCCACTCTGAACGCGCAGTTCCATATCCTGGGTGGGCGCTGATCCGATCTGATCGAAGCTCGGGCCGCGTGCCTCCGATCAAGCCCCGCGTCCGCTGGGACGGCGGAACAGACGGAAATCGCGTTCGACGCGTCTGAGCAACGTCAATGACGGAGCCCTTCAATGAAGCCGGCCGTGGGGATGCTCCAGGAAGAAGCGCACCATCTCGGCACTCGCATCCGGTCCACGCGGATCGGTATACGTCCCTGCGGAACTGCCGCCGGACCATGCGTGCGATGCCCCGTGTACGAGCCAGTGCTCTGCCAGGACGCGTCCGTCTGCGGCGATGTGGACTCGCCGCGTCGTCGGCCGTTTGCCGCCACCTGCCAGACGCTCGAGGTGAACTGATTCCGCACCGGCGGCACTGGCGGCAATCACGTGTTCTCCGTTCTTCGCGTGAACCGTCGAGTCGGCATCACCATGAAACACGATGGTCGGGATGGCGGTGCCGCGGCCAACCTTCGGACTCGCCCCGGACTGCATGGCGCTCAAAGCACCGGGCAGATCGCTCGCGGCGCCCGCTGCCAATCCGGAATGAACGCCGACGGCCGCAAAGATGTCCGGGTAGGCGTCCCCAAGAATTGCAGCCATCGCACCGCCCGCAGACAACCCGGCAACGTACACGCGTCGTGGATCGATTGCATGCAGTCCGATCACCTCCCTGGTCATCTGCGCCAGCAGTTCGGGCTCGCCCCGGCCGCGCTGCTGATGGTTGTGCTTGAACCAGTTCCAGCAGCCCTGTGGATTCGCGCGGCGAGATTGCGCGGGGTACAGCACATAGAAGCCTTGCTCGCGTGCAAGCTGATTCATTGCGGTCCCGGCGGCGAAGTCATCCGGGTTCTGGGTGCACCCGTGAAGCATCACGATCAGCGGCAGCCTCGCATTGCCATCCTGCGCGGGGGCGAACAGCTTGTAATCGCGTTGGGCGGAGGCATTGGCAAAGGTCCCGGCCAGAAAAGCTTCAGTTGAGCCATCGATGCCGCGATCGATGGGCATCGGCGGTCGTTCGGTCTCGATCGACGCGGGCTCTGCATCGGGCAACTCCCTTGCCTCCACGTCGATGACGGTCGAGGGAGCACCGAGCGAACCGTCGCCAGAAGTCTGGTGTGCCAATGCCTCACGGATGGCTGCGGTTGCAGCGTGCACATCACCAAGGCGGGTCAAGCGTGTCGCTTCGGCCATGCGGCGGAGGAAGTCGCTGTTCATTTGGGGCGATTGGTTAAGGGGTTCGGATGCGGCCCTTGAGAGCCGCCTTGACCGCGGGCGATGCATGGAATGCTCCGAGCACCATGACGGATTCGATCGTGGCCTGAGCCAGTGCAGGCGTCACGTCTGAGGCGATCGTTGCCAACCCCAGGACGCGGATCTGCAATGTCTGGCCGGCAGCCTTGGCCGCGCGCAGATCATCCGCCGTGAAATGCTGAATCCCGAGCACCAGGGCCTTGCGCGACACGACGTTGCGGACCATGTCGGCCTGAACGGCGAGCTGATTACGGATCGCTGTGCGGATGAGATCCGTGCGATTGGCGTAGAAGCCCTCCTGAACGAGCAGGTCGATCTGGCCCAGGTCCACGCACCCGATGTTGATCGTGATCTTCTCGTCTGCGGGCTTCGACGAAGCGGCGAGGGTTGCACTTTTTCTTGGCATGAAGGCATCTTATAAACATCCACTTGGATGGCAAGAAGAAGAAATAGGGAGGCCTTCCTAGCCGTGACGGTTTTCTCTCCCTCAATGCGCCATCGGTGTAGGACTCCAGTCCTGCCTTCGACGAAAACGGCCAATGCCCCCTGCTCTTGGTTGCAAAGTCCTAGTCGCCGGAGCACTGGCGCTTCTCCCGCGCCACCCCACCCGATGTCACAGCCGCGAATTACTAGCGTTACGATCTACAGCAGTTTCGCCATGGCAGCCCCCCGCACCACAAGCCCTTCGACGCGCCGCTTCGCGTGGCTGCTGTGGGTCATGCTGCTGCTTCCTGTGGCGCAAGTCGCCGCCCTATGGCACGGCGTGTCGCATGTGGCGCCAACGGCCCAGCAAGGCGCGCCTACGCCCAACGAGCCGCTGTCGCAGGCCGGCCATTGCGACCTCTGCCTGCTGGCGGCCACCATCCATGGCGGCGCGCTGCCAAGCGCGCCGATCCCGCTCCTGCATCCGACCGTTCGGCACGAAGCGCCGCTCGTCGCATTCGTCGCCGGATGGCCGGGGTCACCCGCGCTTCCCTACCGCAGCCGCGCGCCGCCCGCTTCCTCGCTCTGACCCGTTGACTCCACGCCCGCCCGCGCGCAGCGCCAGGCGGGCGCCCTCCAACGTTCCTGCGAGGAGCCTCCGCTCATGCAACACCTTTCCCGGGCCGGTCTCGTGCTGGCCCTGGCCATGCCGCTCGGCGCCCTGGCCGATCCTTCGTCCTCCGATGTCGACGCGCTTCGGCGGGAGATCCAGTCCATGCGCGCCGACTACGAAGCGCGCATGCAGGCGCTCGAACAGCGCGTGAAGGCGGCCGAAGCCGCAGCGGCGCAGGCGACTGCTTCGGCCACCGCCAGCGCCGCCACCGCGGCTGCGCCGGTCACCCCGCCGCCTCCAGCGGGCGATCCGGCCGCGGCGGCCGTCGCGTCCACCGGCGGCGGCGCGAGCGCCTTCAATCCTGCCCTGTCGCTGATCCTCTCAGGCGGCTACACCCGCACCTCACAGGATCCCGCCAAGTACGCGATCACCGGCTTCCCGCTGCCACCGGACGCGCAGATCGGCCCCGGCACACGCGGGTTCAGCCTCTCGGAATCGGAGCTGGGTTTCTCGGCCAGCATCGACCCGTGGCTGCGCGGCGCAGCCAGCATCGCGCTGGAGCCGGACAACTCGGTGTCGGTGGAAGAAGCCTTCATCCAGACGACCTCGCTGGGCAACGGGCTGTCGCTCAAGGCGGGCCGCTTCTTCTCGGGTATCGGCTATCTCAACGCGCAGCATGCCCACACCTGGGACTTCGTCGACAACCCGCTCGCCTACCAGGCGATGCTCGGCACGCAGTACGGCGATGACGGCCTGCAGCTCACCTGGATCGCGCCGATCGACCACTACATCGAACTCGGCGCCGAGATCGGCCGGGGCCTCACCTTTCCGGGCAGCGATTCGAGCAGCAACGGCGCAGGCATGACCGCCCTCACGCTGCACACCGGCGGCGACATCGGCGACAGCAGCAACTGGCGCGCGGGCGTCTCGGTGCTCAATGCCAAGGCGAACAACCAGACCCTGGTCTCGACGAACGCGGCGGGCGTCACGGTCAACGACATCTTCAACGGCGACACCCGCGTGTGGGTGCTCGACGGCGTGTGGAAATGGGCTCCCAACGGCAACGCCACGCGGACCAACTTCAAGCTGCAGGGCGAGTACCTGCACAGCACACGCAACGGCAACCTGCTCTATGACGTCGGCGGCATCGATGCCTTCGGGGACTATCGCGTGGCGCAGTCGGGCTGGTACGTGCAAGGCGTCTACCAGTTCATGCCGCGCTGGCGCGTCGGCGTGCGCACCGAACAGCTCGACCCCGGCACGCCGAGCTTTGGGCTGGCGTCCACGGCGCTCTTCAACGACTACCGTCCGCGCAAGAACTCGGTGATGGTGGAGTTCAACCCGAGCGAGTTCTCGCGCATCCGGCTGCAGTTCGCGCAGGACCGGGCGCGCGAAGGATTCGTCGACAACCAGATCACCCTGCAGTACCAGATGAGCTTGGGTGCCCACGGCGCCCATAGCTATTGATCACTCCACGAACGAGGACCACACCATGAAGAACCGCTCTCTCCTTCCCCTCATCGCCCTGGCCGCGCCCCTGATGCTGCTGGCCGCGCCCGCGCAGGCCGCATTGCGCGTCTTCGCCTGCGAGCCCGAATGGGGTGCGCTGGCACAGGAACTCGGCGGCAATCTCGTCGACGTCTCGGTCGCCACCAACGCGCTGCAGGACCCGCACCAGATCCAGGCCAAGCCGAGCCTGATCGCCCGCGCGCGCAGCGCGGACCTCGTGGTCTGCACCGGCGCAGAACTGGAGATCGGCTGGCTGCCGGTGCTGCTGCAGCAGTCTGGCAACGCGAAGGTGCAGCCCGGCCAGCCCGGCAACTTCGCGGCGGCGGACTTCGTGCGCAAGCTCGAAGTGCCAACCCAGGTCGACCGCTCGCAAGGCGACGTGCATGCGGCCGGCAATCCGCACATCCAGACCGATCCGCGCAACATCGCGCTGGTCGCCACTGCGCTCGGCAAGCGGCTGCAGCAGGTCGATCCGGCCAACGCCGCCGAGTACGCGAAGCGCGGCGCAGACTTCAGCCAGCGCTGGCAGCAGGCGATGGCGCGCTGGAGCACGCAGGGCGCGCCGCTCAAAGGCGCGCCGGTGGTCTCGCAGCACAACGGCTTCGTCTATCTCTATGACTGGCTCGGCATGAAGGAGGTCGCGGTGCTCGAACCCAAGCCCGGCGTCGAGCCCACGGCTTCGCATCTCCAGGAGGTACAGGCGACGCTCAAGGGCACCCCCGCGAAGATGGTGATCTACGGTGCCTACCAGGACTCGCGGCCTTCCGACTGGCTCACCAAGAACGCAGGCACCCCGGCCGTGAAGCTGCCCTTCACCGTGGGAGGCACCGACGGCGCGAAGGATCTGTTCGGCCTCTTCGACGACACGCTCGCGCGGCTGCTCGGCGCCGGGACGAAGTCGTGAGCTGGAGCGCGCTCGACGCGGGCATCCTCGGCCCGGCGCTGATCGCCGGCCTGCTGGTGCTGGCCACGCATGTGCCGCTGGGCATGCAGGTGCTGGACCGCGGCATCGTGTTCATCGACCTCGCGATCGCGCAGATCGCCGGCCTCGGCGTGATCGCCGGCGATGCCGTCGGCCTGCCCGAGGGCGGCGTCGCGGTGCAGGCGGCGGCCGTCACCGCGGCGTTGCTCGGCGCATGGTTGCTGACGTGGACCGAGCGCCGCGCGCCACAGCAGCAGGAAGCATTGATCGGCGTGATGTTCATCCTCGCGGCCTGCGCGGGCATCCTGCTGCTTGCGAGCAATCCGCATGGCGGCGAGCATCTGAAGGACCTGCTGGTCGGGCAGATCCTGTGGGTCAACAGGACGCAACTGCTGTGGCTCGGCGGCATCTCGGTCGTGCTGCTGCTCGCGATGCGGCTCGGATGGATCGAGCGACTGGGCCGCTTCGGCTTCTACGCGGCCTTCGCGCTCGCGGTGACGGCCTCCGTGCAACTCGTCGGTGTCTACCTCGTGTTCTCCAGCCTCATCATCCCGGCACTCGGCACACGGGCGCACGGCGGGGCGCGACGCCTGCGCATCGCGTATGCGGTAGGCGCGCTGGGCTACGCACTCGGGCTCGCGCTGTCGGCGTTATTCGATCTGCCCTCGGGCGCGGTGATCGTCTGGACCCTCGCGGCCTGCGCGTTTGCCGGGGCGCTCCTGATACGGCCGCGCCTCGAACGAGCGACGACACGATCTGCTTGAAAGGCGCGATAAAGCGGCCCGGTGCCAGGTCCTATTCCACGAACTCGGGCTGCGCGATGCCGACGCCCAGCCCCCCGCGCGCCGTGCGACATTAGAACGACCCTCTCAATAAGGGGAAGACGTCAACGCGCCAGAAATTGCGTCGACGAAGTAGCTTGGCAAGCCCGACCAGTCAGATAGGTTGAAGATCGACTCGGAGTCCGCAAGCTTCTTGATCTCGACGTTCGTCACGGTCAACGGCGTCCCGGAGGCACACACAGTCGGCGAAATCAGCGGCCGCACGAAATACACCGCGCTCTCCGAAGTCGTCGACGGATTCGTGACTCTCCGCGCCGTGAAGGCATGCGATCCCTTGTTGCCTTGCACCAGTAAGGCAGTCTCGACATCCACGCCGATACCGCGAGCGGCCGCGAAGCCGCTGCCCGAGGCGAGGATTCCGCCAGGGCAACCGGAGTTGGAATTGACGGCCACGAGCCGCGACACGAAGGCGATCAGGCGCCCCATTCGATCGCGGCTATCGAGGTGCGCATCGACGATGGTCGAAGCCAGGGCCGACGGCGTCAAGAAGCCGCCGGTCAGACTCAGCGGACTCGGGTCGAGCGCCATGTATTTATTGAACGGATCGGCCAAGGCCTGCGTGCTGGTGACGCTTCCTCGAAGCGCTGCGAAGTCGAACTGACCCAACACAGCCATGCCGGCACTCGTGCCGCCGATCGGCACATTGTTCGCCATCAAACCCTGAAGCGTCTGATCCAGCCTGGTGCCCTTCCAGAAATTGATGTAGTCGCTCTGATCGCCGCCTGCAATGAATACCGCGTTCGCTCTGCCCACGACTGAATTCACGAAGGCATCATTCGCTGCAGCGACGCTGGGTATGACGAGCGTCTCGACCGAGCTCAAACCGAGCGATGCACCGCCGACCCACTGATCGGCAACGGTCGTCGCGGTCGTCAGCGCTGCGTCGCTGTAGTAGATGTAAGGATCGTAGGCATCGGTGCCCGTCGCACGGATCACCACGAATCGGCCGCCCGTTCCCGGCTTGATGCCCGCTCTGGCGATCATCCAGCGGAATGCCTCGTCGACGTCCGGGCCACCACCCATCAACACAACCGAGGGCGTTGAGGAGGATTGCAGCGTCGCCACTTGCGCGTCGGCGTCCCCGGTGACGAAATAACTGTACGGCTTGCCCGCACTGGCGATGCCTAGGGCCATCGAAAGCACCGACCCGATTCCCCAACGCGTAAGCCCTCGCCTCGAAATCGAACTCGTCTTCAGAAGCGAAAAGAAGAAGGAACTGGCTGTCATCGTACTGGCCCCAGGAAGCGACGAACGAGAGTGGGATTCTGCATGAACGAACTCTCATTCGGAGGGTCGTCCGCGACGGAGCGGCCAGCAAGTTCGGCGAACGGACGGAGAGAGGCCCGTCAATGGGGCGTTTTGCCGAATGCCCGCTCCTGCGTATTGCTGATGTTCAGATCACAGAATCGAAGGACAGTTTGAGCGTGGCGGTGGCCGGTCGATTCATCCACTGAGGCCCGACTCTAAAGGCGGCGGCCATATCGCGTGGTCATCGGGTCGTCGACCGCGCCCTCGGAACTGCACGCGGAACATCGCACATTGACGCTGGAGCATCTGCAAGTGGAGGACTCATGTGCGCGATGCACACCTGACGCCGGACGACTGGGCGACCACTGCGCCCCCATCTTCAACGCGATGCCCTCGACGGGTTGATTGCGACGAGCAGACGTGCCGAGACTAAACTGAGCCTACTTAATTTTCTGGAAAGACGCATGAAGCAAATCATTGCCGCCGTCGCGCTTGGGATGTGCGCAGTAGTCTCGATGCCTGCGCTCGCCAAGGCCAATTGCAAGGCCTACCCCAAGTCGGAATGGATGAAGGAGGCCGAAGCGAAGGCCCGAATCGAAGCGCAGGGCTACACCATCTCCAAGTTCAAGGTGGACGGCAACTGCTACGAGATCTACGGCAGAAACAAGGCGGGCAAGAAGGTCGAGATCTACTTCGACGCAAAGACGCTTGATCCGGTGAAGACCGAGATCGAAAAATAGATTTATGCCGGGCACCAGTGACGCGCCGACACAAGGGCGCGTCGTCCTTGTGTGGGACGTGGCCGTTCGATTGCTGCATTGGGCGCTGGCCGGCCTCGTCGTCTTTTGCACGCTCCAAGACGACGGCGGTGAGACGCATCGCACGCTGGGATACGTGGCGGCGGGCCTGGTGGTCGCTCGCCTTCTGTGGGCCGCGCTGACCTCGGGGTACGGCAGCCTCGCTGCGCTCAGGCCCTCCCTGGCAGAGACGGCAGCATACATTCGTTCCGGCGCTCCCCGCTGCATCGGCCACGACCCCTTGGGGCGCTGGATGATCTGGCTGCTATGGTCGCTGGTGCTGCTTCTCGCGCTCACAGGGTGGATGAGCCGCCTCGACCGATTCTGGGGTGACGAGTTTCTCCAGGATCTCCATGCCTGGATTGCAAATGGCTTGTTGGCGGCGGTGGCCCTTCACCTGGTCGGAGTCGCCGTGATGAGCCGGCGATGGAAAGAGAGTCTTTCAGTCGCGATGCTCACCGGCCGCAAGCGGCGGGGCCACTGCTCAGAAGAATAGACAGCTCGCAACTACTGAGGTTTCGATCTCCGCGAGCGCGAGCAAATGACAACCGGCGCAAGGCGGGTTCGAGCCAGCCCGAAGTTAGTTCGATCAGCAACGACTTGGCCAAGCGCTCACGCTCGCGTGCCCCGCGCTGCTCGCGGTCAAGACTTAGAGTTGCAAATACGTGTCTTCGGGAAGTTTCTGATGGTGCAGATCGGGGATCTTCATGGACGTCTCGGTACCGCGACACCTATTGGGCTCCAATTTTCGTCTCCGATCTATGGCGGGAGTTCAGCAATTCCGTGGTTCGAATCTCAGAGGCAAGGTTGCGATAGAACTCTGCGCTCTCGGGATCGGCGCCCTGCCCCAATATCTGCGTCAGGCGATCGAGCGCCCTTCGCGCCGCCTTCTCATTTCCGGATTGCGAGAAGTGCTCGGCTCCCTCATTGAAATGTTCAACTGCAGCCTCCCACTCGCCCAACTTGAGTGCGGTCTCGCCGAGGATGCAATGGGCGGAGGCCGCCTCGGGCCCCGCCCCAGAAGCTTGAGCAAACTCGAGGGCGGCAATTCCTTTGGATTGCGCCTGTGCGTAATCGCCAAGTCGGTAGTAGCTATCCGCGGAGAAACTCAGAATCTGCGGCATGTCCGTCGCGTCGCCGTCCAGGGCGATCGCCTTCTCGAAGTAGCTGATTGCCTCACGGTCGTCGCCCGCCTTCTGGAGTTCGAATCCCTTTTGAACCATCTGTGCGCGGATGGGATCTTTGCGCTTGATGGGCGGCTCTTCCCCCGGCTTGGTGGTCGGCATGTGAAACGACCTCTGGCGGTTCCGATACCAGACTTGAAATCCAAACCAGACTGCGACGATTGTGATGACCGCGCCGGCGACAGCCATGCCGGCGACCAGGTGATCGACATTGCCCGGGGACATGGCGACCTCCTTTCTGGTGAGTCGCCCAGAACAATAGTCCTTCAACGCGAGGCGTCAACAACCAAATGGAGGATAGCTGAGGGCTGAGCCAGACCTTGCCCGGCCTGAGAAGAAGAGCCTCACGTTGGGACGGCGACGATCGCCGAAACTGGGCCTGCGGTCGCGACGACGCGATCGAGGCGGAAGCCGCTGGCCTCGAGCAGCATCTGGTATTCGCGCTCGCTGCGCTCATGACCGCCGGTCATAAGCAGCATGATGATGTCGAGCACCTTGGTGGGGTGTGGCTCCGGGCTTTCCGGCAGGATCGATTCGAGAACCAGCAGCTCCGATCCGCTCGGTGCCGCGCTCCTTATCGAGCGCAGGATGGCGACAGCTTCGTCATCTGCCCAGTCGTGCAGGACGCGGCTCACAATGTAGGCGTCGACTGCGGGCGGGGATTCCTTGAAGAAGTCCCCGCCCTGGATTCTCATGCGCTCGGCTGGCGTCACGTTCGCTACGACTTCCGGGCGGTCGAAGAGGACGCCACGCGCGGCGGGCGCCGCAGCGAGCACAGCGGCCAGCATGTTGCCGCGGCCCCCTCCGACATCGGCAATCGACTCGTAGCGTGTGAAGTCGAGCGCAGGAATCATTGACGCTATGTCGGCATTCGACCTCGACGTCATCGCCGCGTCGAACAGCTGTCCTTCCTCCGGGTGCTCTCGGAAGTAGGCCCACATGCCCTCCGGCGCAAGCTTTCCGACTGCAATGGCACCGCTCCGAACAGCGTGCTCGAGTTCGCCCGCGGCCGACCAGAACAGCCGGCTGCCCAACATGCGCAGGTATGGGCGCATCGTTTGCGGGTGGTCGCTACGCAGCAGACGCGACAGCTCGGTGTGAGCCCATAGGCTGGCTTGACTCTCGAACACGCCTGCCGAAGCGAGTAGCCGCAGCGTGCGGCCGAGGGCGCTTGGATGGACTCCCGTGGCCGTCGCGAGTGCGATCGTGCTCAACGGAGATTCGCCAAGGTGATCCGCCACTCCCAGTTCGGCAACGACCTGAAGACATCGCGGCAGCATGTGACCCGTTGCAAGGTGCCACAACTGCGCAGAAGGGGGTTGACGCATATTGGCACCTCCAGTGTGAAAAGGCGCCAGTCACCGCGCGAACTTGCACGAACGTGTGCGCGAACGGGGCTCGCGTCAGGGAGCGAATTATTCGTCCGCCCGCACGGTGCGGTCAATGCGTCTCGGGGATCCTCACCTCTTCCATCAGATGATCGAGGGTGCTGCCTGGGCGGTTTTAGTAGCCACCGAGTTCTCCATGGAGTGGAGCACTGCCTCCGGTGGTCTCCGCCCGACAGGCGCAGCATTTCGCGTCACCCCACCTCTGCACTAGGCAGGAGCGTTGGAGCGTTCCGTCGCCTCATCGGTTCCGAGGACGACACGATGAAGCTAGCTGCGTACCTTGCGTCCAACGCGAGGCTGCTCAGGGCGAATGTTCACAAAACTGGGGCTTCGCGTGTAGGAGCGCGTCATGTGTCGTGAAGTACTTCGCCCGGTATTGTTCGCATTCATAGTGATTTCGACTTCCGCGTGTCAGCCGCAGGGGCTTGGCATCCGAGCGGTTAGGGCAAATGATCTTGCAGGTTCAGTGGATTCGGCAGATCCCAGCCCGATTGGGAAACCCCCAGTCACTTACTTCGGCGACCTGTTTTCGAAAGAGGAAGAGACTTTGGCCGCGAAGCCCATGGAGTCGGTCGTGTCGCCTTCGTTCTGAGAGGTCTTGAGGCGGCGGCCACTACGACAGCGTGGCCATCCGCTGGGAAAAACTGGGCCACGGCGCCTTTGCTGCGAATGGCCTGGTCCCCTTCGCGACTCGCAAACACGCCGAGCCGCATCGGCAGCCGCTGTGCCGTTGAGGTGTATCGAGATACTCAAGCAAGGCCCTGCTTCAGGGTTCCTTCCACAAGCATCCGGCACCGCATTTGCGCGTGCCAGTCGGCTCGGGGCATGTGTCCTGGCATGGCCTCGACCATGGCCTCCGTCAGCTCGCGAATTCCGTCATCGGACAGCGACAGATCGAGCGGTGTGGACACTGGAGGAACGTACCAAGGTGTCTGAGCGAAAGACTCGATCCGATTGCCCGTGTCGGCCTCGGACGTCGTACGTCATGCCTTTGCAGGGTAGCTTGGTAGGCGCCAGCCTTGGCTACATGCGGCATCCCGGTGCCCGGTTTGACGATGGTCAGCGCGTTGGCACTTTCGGCGATGAACTTCAGCGTGTGCAACTGCAAACCTGACGGTCCAGATTGCAGCTGTACGGCGAATCTTCGAAGGCTTGGCTGGAGGCGCGGACTGGATCGAAACCTTGCCGCGGCGGGGTTATCGCTACGTCGTCCCCTGGCGACAGAGGACGTGATTCAACTGATGCGCAGCCTCGGCGTTTGAAACTGGGATTGCGCAGCTGATCAATACATCCCTTCGGACCTCCACCCGACCCTGCCCTGTAACAATGATCGTTGTCGGGCTCCAATCCCGACAGACCTTGATTGCTCACTCCAGCCTGCGTTGCCGCAGCGCGACGAAATCGAGGATTTCCGGTTACAACTGTATTGCGATTCATTATCATTTGAATAGATTTCGTGAATCGCGAATCTCCGCTCCAGCCAGCGAAACGCCGGGCCGTTCTGGCCCGAGGCGATCAGCCAGTCGAGTTCTCTCATCAGCATTCCTTCCAGGAGAACCTTCATGGCCTATATCAAGAGCCGCAAGCATGCGCGCATCTTGCCGCCGCTCGGTAGCGCAGCCGCTGCCACCCTCGTCGCACTGAGCCTCCCCGTCGCCGCCCAGACCTCCACGAACACGCTCAAGGAAGTTCGCGTCGAAGGCGCGGCTTCCGACGTCAAGGTCGACAACTCGGCCAATCCCAAGTTCACCGCCCCGCTGGTCAACACGCCGCAGACGATCCAGATCATTCCCGAGACGCTGATGCGCGAACAGGGCGCCACGACGCTGACGGAGGCGCTGCGCAACTCGCCCGGCGTCGGCACGTTCTTCCTTGGCGAGAACGGCACCACGAACACCGGCGACTCGATCTACATGCGCGGCTTCGACAGCTCGGCCAGCATCTTCGTCGACGGCATCCGCGACACCGGCTCCGTCTCGCGCGACACCTTCAACATCGAGCAGGTGGAAGTCGTCAAGGGCCCAGCCGGCACCGACACGGGCCGGACCTCGCCGACGGGCTACATCAACCTGATCACCAAGAAGCCACAGTTCGCCGACAGCTTCCTCGGCTCCGTGAGCATCGGCAGCGACGACTTCAAGCGCGCCACCATCGACTGGAACAAGGTCCTGAGCGGTCCCGACGGCATCGGCTCGGCCTTCCGCCTCAACGCGTTCACGCTGGATGCGGACGCCGCGGGCCGCGACGTCGTGAACAACAAGCGCTGGGGCATCGCGCCATCGCTGGCCTTCGGCCTGAACTCGCCCACGCGCTTCTACTTCGATGTGCTCTACGTCAAGCAGAACAACATCCCCGACGGCGGCGTGCCGACGATCGGCCTGCCGGGCTACACGTCGCCCGACACGAACCGCCGCTTCCTGACCACCGCGTCCCGGGTCGATTCGAGCAACTTCTACGGAACGCAGTGGGACTTCGACAACGTCACGCAGACGATGTTCACCGCGCGCGTCGAGCACGACTTCACGCCGGACGTGACGCTGCGCAACACCTTCCGCTACGGCAAGACCGAGCAGGACTACATGCTCACATCGTTCATGGGAAGCTCCGCGAACCTGGTCACGCGCGTCCCCTCCCAGCCGTCGACCTGGACGATCGCGCGCAGCAATCCGACCAACAAGGACCAGGAAAACACCCTCCTGACGAACCAGACCAACGTGAGCGCGAAGTTCAATACCGGCAGCATCGCCCACACGATGAATGCCGGCGTCGAGCTGATCCACGAAGAGCAGGACTCGGCGGGCTACTACGGCCAGAACGCAACCGTCTTCGGCATTCCCGGCATCCGCAACAGCGGCAGCTGGCCGGCGGCCAACCTCTACACGCCGAACCCGTACGTCAACGGCTACCTGCGCCTGCCGAACGGCACGACCACGGCCGGCACGACGGACACCGTCGGCCTGTATGCATTCGACACCGCGAAGCTCAGCGAACGCTGGATGCTGACCGGCGGACTGCGCTTCGATCATTACTCGACCGACTACTCCGCCTCGGCGCTCAATGCGACGAGCGGCGTGCTGACGCCGAGCGCCTTCAGCGTTTCGGGCAGCGAGTGGACCGGCAAGCTGGGCGTCGTCTACAAGCCGACCGACAACAGCAGCGTCTACCTGGCGTACGGCACCGGCGCGCAGCCGCCCGGCGGCAACAACTTCACGCTCGCGGCGGGCGGCACCGGCAACAGCGCGAACCGCACCGACTTCCTGCCGCAGAAGACCAAGAGCTGGGAACTGGGCACGAAGTGGGACCTGCTCGAGAAGAAGCTGGCCGTCTCCGCAGCGCTCTTCCGCACCGACGTGAGCAACGAAGTGGTGCAGGACGCCGTCAGCGGCAACTACTACCAGACCGGCGAGAAGCGCGTCGAAGGCCTCGAGCTCGCCGCCGTGGGTGCGCTCACCGACCGCTGGAGCGTGACCACGGGCTTCACGCACCAGAACGCGAAGGTGCTCCGCGGCCCGTCTGTCCTCGCGGACGGCGGTTCGGTGCTGGCCTACACGCCGGAGAACGCGTTCACGGCCTGGACCACGTACCAGCTGCCGATCGGCCTCGGCCTCGGCATCGGTGCACGCTACAACGGCAAGATGTACCGCGGCACCGACGGCGCCATCGGCACGCCCGCCTATGTCGAGGACTACTGGGTCTTCGACGCCATGGCGGGCTACCGCATCAACAAGAACCTGGACCTGCAGTTCAACGTGTACAACCTGACGGACAAGGAGTACGTGGCCGCCATCAACAAGAGCGGCTACCGATACACGCCGGGCGCGCCGCGGACCTACCGCCTGACTGCGAACTTCCAGTTCTGAGTCACCCTGCGGCGGTGTCGCGGCCCTCGGGACGCGACAATCCAGCCCCGCTGCCTGGCCGGGGCTTTTTTTGCTTTCGAAGGATCGACGAAATGATGCTGCATGTGCCCGAAGTACTGACCGCGGACGAGGTGCGCAAGGTCCGCGCGGCGCTCGATGCGGCCGACTGGGTCGACGGCCGCGAAACCGTCGGAGCGCAAGGCGCGCAGGTCAAGCGCAACCGTCAGTTGCCGGAACACTCGGCCCTCGCGCGCGAACTCGGCGGCACCATCCTCGCGGCGCTCGCGCGCAATCCGCTCTTCTTCGCCGCGGCCCTGCCGCTGCGCTTCGTGCCACCGCTGTTCAACCGCTACGAAGGCGGCGAGCACTACGGCTTCCACATCGACGGGTCGGTGCGTGCGTTGCAGGGAACCGGGCAGCAGTTGCGCACCGACCTGTCGTGCACGCTGTTTCTCGGCGATCCCCGGGAGTACGACGGCGGAGAACTCGAAGTCGTCGACACCTACGGCACGCACGAGGTCAAGTTGCCGGCGGGCGACCTGATCCTCTACCCGTCGACCAGCCTTCACCGCGTGCAGCCGGTGACGCGCGGGGCGCGTGTGTGCTCGTTCTTCTGGCTGCAGAGCATGATCCGCGACGACGGCCGAAGAAGCATGCTCTTCGAACTCGACCAGACCATCCAGAAGCTGCGCGCGCGTCACGGCGAGAACGAGGAGACGGTCGCGCTCACGGGCCACTATCACAACCTCCTGCGGATGTGGTCGGAGGTCTGAGGGCACACCCCCGAAGGCCCCCCTACGCGGCGACCCGCCCCTGCTTCATCTGCGCCGCCACGAAGTCCACGAACGCACGCACGCGGGTGGCCATCTGGTGGCGTTGGGGGTATACGGCATAGATGTCCGCGTCGGGCGTGTAGTACTGCGGCAGCACCTGGACCAGCCGGCCGCTTTGCAGGTGGCGCTGGATGTCCCACTCCGCCCGCATGAGGATGCCGTGCCCGTCCAGCGCCCAGTTGACCGCGATCTCGCCATCGTTGGTGGTGAGGTTGCCGCGCGTCTTGATCGACTGCGTGGTGGCGGCCCGGCCGCGGCCGCTCGACAGCCGCCAGACGCCGTAGGCCTCTTCGCCCTGGCGGATGCCGATGCAGTTGTGCTTCGTCAGGTCGTTCGGCACCTTGGGGGTGCCATGCCTGGCCAGGTAGTTGGGCGCGGCGCACAGCAGCCGGCGGTTGGGGGCGATGTGGCGCGCGATCACCCGCGCATCGGGAGGCTCGCCGAAACGGATGCAGACATCGGATGAATCCTCCGTCAGCGGCGGCGGGTTCACCGAGAGCTGGAGCTGCACCTCCACATCCGGAAACTTGCGCACGAATCGGGAAATGATCGGCGCCACATGACTTCTTCCAAACCCGAGCGTCGCGTTGACGCGCAGAAGCCCCGTGGGCAGGGCCTTCGACGTTCCGAGCAGTTCTTCGAGCCCGTCGATGTCGGAAAGGATGCGGCGCGCGTGCTGCAGGTAGAGCTCGCCTTCGGGCGTCAGGCTCATGCGCCGCGTCGTGCGATTGACCAGCGCGACGCCCAGCCGCGATTCCATGAGTGCGAGGTGCTTGCTGACCGCCGGCGTCGTCACGCCCAGTTCCCGCGCCGCGGCGCTGAGGCTGCCCATGCGCGCGAGGGTCGAGAAGAAGCCGAGGTCACCGGGCTGAACACTGCTGCTCATGCATGCGCCCTTTTCAGTTCAGTTCAAACAATGGCGGCACTTTAGCGTGAAGATCCGCGCCCGCGCCCGCGCCCGCGACACGCGGCAAGCATCCGGTCGCTGTTGAGTCGCATACTCATGATATACCGCGCCTTATACTCCGCTCCATGTCCCGCACGATCACCCTCGCGAATGGCACCGACGAGCTGCCGTGGCTGCAAGACCCGGTCGACGCGCACCGCCGCTGGCGCTCGACTCTGAGCTGGAAGCGGGACGCCTCCACCAGCGATGCCGATGCGCCGCACTATGCCGAGCACAGCAACAACCTCTACCAGTCGCTCTGGGGCAAGTTCTGCCGCTGGCTCGCGGGGCGGTCGCTGAAGCTCGACGAGGTCCGGCAGACGCACATCGAGGCCTTTCTGAAGTCCCTGGAGGGACGTCACGGGGCGCCCGCCAGCGTGCGCACCATGCGCACCTACCTGGCCGAGATCCACCGCGTGTTCACGCACCTGCAGGCGGTCGGGGTCCTCCAGGCCAATCCCGCGGCCACCGTGCTCGCGCGAAAGCGCCTCGCGCCCGAATCGCAGTTCGAGACCGATCCGCCGCTCCCCCCCGGGGCGGGCTTTCTCAAGGCCTACGAGAAGATGGCGCAGCGCATGTTCAAGGAAGAACGCGCCGAATTGCCGGAAGCGTGGACGCCCGCGCGCAACCTCGCGCTTCGGCTGATCGTCGCCGAGTGCGGACTGAAGCTGTCCGAGATCTGCAAGCTGATCCCGCGCAACATCGCCATCCAGCCGAGCGGCACGGTGCTGATCCGCTCCCCGGGACACCGGCAAGTGGTGACGCGCCCACTCGTCGGCCGTCCGGTGCTCGCCCGGGCCCTCCAAGGCTGGCTCGACGCGCGACGCGGCCTGCGCGTCGTCCAGACGCAACGCGCCCACGCGGAGGAAGGGCGGCGCTCCAACCGGCTCTTCCTGGGCCAGGCGGACAGGATCATGTCGGTGGAACTGGTGGGCGGCGGGCTCGGCGACGCCTGCAGTCCCGTGGCACCCGACCTGGCCGAACGCGTGATCTCGAGCTGCGTCAAGCGCACGCTCGAATCACTGGGCCACGAAGCCGCCTTCCATGGCCCGCAGCTGGTGCGCAATGCCTACGCCGCCCGGCTGATCCGGGACGGAATGAGCGATATCGACGTCTCCGATCAGCTCGGGATGAAGACCACCTTCACCGCGCGCACCATCCGGGCCAAGCTCGGGCTCCCGGACGGGGCAGGCCAATGAGCCATCGCGCGCGAAGTTTGTCAACGCGATCGCTAGGTGCTTGAGCGCCGGGCCGTCAAGCCCTATCCTGCGGCGAATTCGTCAGGCGGCACCGCCTCGCCGCCATAAGCCGGAGGAGGAAGGAGATCGCGATGCCCGACTTCCTGATTGCCTACTGCGGTCCCGCAGCGCTTCCGGAGAACCTCTGGGTTCGTTGGAATGCCGATCCGCTGCTCATCGCCGTGCTCGCCGCCCTGGCTGCGGTGATCGCCAGTGGCCGCTCGTCCAACGCCCGGGCGGGCTGGAGCGCGCTGGCGCTGATGTTCATGGTCTTCGTCTCGCCGCTTTGCGCACTGTCGTCGGCGTTGTTCTCGGCGCGGGTGTTCCACCACGTCGTGCTCGTTGCCGCGGTGGCGCCCCTTTTCGCGAGGGCCTTCCCGCTGCGCTCCTTGGGCTACCCGCCGCTTGCGATGGTGGTGGCCGCGCATGCCGTCATCCTGTGGCTCTGGCATGCACCAGGGCCTTATGCCTGGGGCCTCGCGAGCGTGCCGGCCTACTGGCTGATGCAGCTCTCGCTTCTCGGCAGCGCATGGCTGATGTGGCGTGCGATCCTGGCGCCGGCGGAGTCGTTCGGCCCGGCGCTCGTGGCGCTGGTGGCAACCGTCGCGCAGATGGGGCTGCTCGGCGCGGTCATCGTCTTCGCGTCGGTGCCGCTCTATCCGGTGCATCTCGCGAGCACGCTCCCATGGGGCCTCACGCCACTGGCCGATCAGCAGCTCGCCGGCCTCCTCATGTGGGTGCCGGCCATGCTGCCTTATCTGGCGGTGGGTCTCTACACGGCATGGGCCAGCCTCCGGCAGAGCGAGCCCGCGCTGTGACGACATTCCTCAAGTTCGTCCACCTGGCCGCCATCGCGGTGTGGTCCGGCGGCTTGATCGCGTTGCCCTTCCTGTTCTGGCAGCGTCGCCTGCTCGGCCCCGGCCAGGCGCTCGATCGCCTGCACCGCGTGACGCGGCTGGTCTACGTGGAGCTGACCTCGCCCGCCGCCTTCATCGCGATCGCCAGCGGTACCGCGCTGATCTTCCTGCAGACGACCTTCGTGGAGTGGTTCTCCATCAAGATGGTGTTCGTGGGATTGATGGCCATGCTGCACGTGGTGGCAGGCCTCGTGATGCACCAGCTCTTCCTGCCCAGCGGCCGCTTCGGCCGCCTTTCGTTCGTAACGCTCACCGTCGCCTACCTGGTGCTGATCACCGCGATCGTCTGGGTGGTGCTGGCCAAGCCGCACATCGATTCGAACCAGTTCGCGGTGCGGCTCTTCGAGCCCGGCGGACTCTCACGCCTGTGGCATCAGTCCTTCGGCGACACCAGGATGCCGATGCCATGATCGAACACGAGCTTGCCCCCGTGCCAGCCGGCAAAGCCCACCATGACGGAGGCGAGCACGGACAGCACGAGCCCGTGCGGCAGGACCGAGGAGGGATCGGTCAGTCGCACGCCCCAACTCGCGCCGGCGATGGCAACGAGCGTCATTGCGGCGACCGCATGCGACCAGCTCGCCTCGTGCGCGCGGATGCCGCGCACCAGCAGCAATTCGCCGGTGCCGACGATGCTCGCGGCCACGCCGCTCCAGAAGGCCATGCCGGCCGCCCAGAGGCCCGCACGCAGCCAGAAGGGATCTCCCGACCACCAGTAGAAGACATCGACACCCAGCGTCGCCACCACGAAGGCCACGGGGAAGTGCACCAGCATCACGTGGAGCGGGTGCCCCACCACCGCAACGGCGGAACCGACATCGAGACGCTGGAGTTCGAGCAGGACTTCACTCTTGGGCGCAGTCGCGTTGCCTTTGTTCGCCATGGTTCTTCTCCTTCGAAGCGCATGTCGTTGTCGATGGGCGGCCATCCTAGCCTCATGCGCGCTGCGCTCCAAGCCGGATCGTTGGTGGCCTTGTCGGGCTGCAGCGGGCCGCTGTCGACGCTCGATCCTTCCGGCCCCGCGGCCGCCTCGATCGCCACCATGTGGTGGGTGATGCTGATCGGTTCGGCGGTGCTCTTCCTGCTGGTCGTGGGCATCTTCATCCAGGTCTTCCGCCGTCCGGGCTGGGGCTCCAGCGTATCGCCCACGCGCTGGGTCGTGCTGGGCGGCCTGGTGCTGCCCGCGATCGTGCTACTGCCGCTGCTGGCCTACGGGCTGGTCACCGGCGAGCGCCTGCTGCCCTTGCCGGGCAGCGCGCCGCCACAGCGCGTCGAGGCGGTCGCGGCGCAGTGGAACTGGACGTTCCGCTACCCCGACCACGGCGGCGTCGAGACGCGCAACATGCTGCTGCTGCCCGCGGGCACGCCGGTCGACATGGTGGTGACGAGCAAGGACGTGATCCACGCCTTCTGGGTCCCGCGCTTCGCCGGCAAGGTCGACGCCGTGCCGGGCAGGGTCAACCGCCTGCGCATCCAGGCCGACCAGCCCGGACGCTACGAAGGCACCTGCGACGAGTTCTGCGGACTCGGCCACGCCGGCATGCGTTTCGGCGTGATCGTGTACCCGCAGGGTGCATTCCCGGCCGCACTCGAACAGGCACGCGCCGCACCGGAGGCAAGGAAATGAGCGGACCCGTCGATCCCCGGCCGGAAGGCGCGAAGGCGCTGCGGCTGCACCGGGAACTGACCCGGATCTGGGCGACCGGCCCGGGCTGGCAGCGGCTGGCCTCGGTGAATCACTCGGTCATCGGCATGCGGATGTTCATCACGTCCTTCACGTTCTTCCTGATCGCGGGCGTGCTCGGCATGCTGACCCGCGTGCAGCTCGCGACGCCTCATTCGGGCTTTCTCGACCCGGCGACCTACAACCAGGTCTTCACCATGCACGGGTCGATGATGCTGTTCTTCTTCGCGATCCCGATGGTTGAGAGCTTCGCCGTCTACCTCACGCCGAAGATTCTCGGCACGCGCGATTTCGCGTTCCCGCGCCTCACCGCCTACGGCTACTGGTGCTATCTGTTCGGCGCGTCGATCGTCACCGCCTCGCTGATCCTCGGCGTCGCGCCGGACGGCGGCTGGTTCATGTATACGCCGCTCAGCTCCAGCGTCTTCACGCCGGGACTCAACGCGGACATCTGGCTGCTCGGCATCACCTTCGTCGAGATCTCGGCGCTGTCGCTGGCGATGGAGATCACCGTCTCGGTGCTCAAGATGCGCGCGCCTGGCATGTCGCTCGACCGCATGCCGATCTTCGGCTGGTACATCCTCATCACCGCGATGATGATGATCGTCGCCTTCCCGCCGCTGATCCTCGGCTCGATCCTGCTGGAGATCGAGCGCGCCTTCGGCCTGCCCTTCTTCGATCCGACGCGCGGCGGCGACTCGCTCCTGTGGCAGCACCTGTTCTGGCTGTTCGGCCACCCGGACGTCTACATCATCTTCCTGCCGATGGCGGCGGTGCTGTCGACCATCATCCCGGTCTTCGCCAGGCGCGAACTGGTGGGCTACCGCATCATCGTGGTCGCGATCATCGCGCTCGCCTTCCTGAGCTTCGGCATCTGGGTGCACCACATGTTCACCGTGGGCATTCCGCACCTCGCGCTTGCGTTCTTCTCGGCGGGCTCGGCGATCGTCGCGGTGCCGACGGCGGTGCAGGTCTTCGCGTGGCTCGCGACCCTGTCGCACGGCAAACCGCGCTGGGACGTGCCGATGCTCTACATCTTCGGCTTCTTCTTCGTCTTCGCGATGGGCGGCCTGACCGGCGTGATGCTCGCGATGGTCCCGTTCGACTGGCAGGCGCACGACACCTACTTCGTGGTGGCGCACATGCACTACGTGGTGGCCGGCGCACTCGCGTTCCCGATGATGGCCGCGCTCTACTTCTGGCTGCCGCTGCTCACCGGCCGGACCGCGGTGCACCAGCTTTCGGTGCCGGCGTTCTGGCTGATCTTCATCGGCTTCAACATGACCTTCTTCATGATGCACCTCACCGGCCTGCTGGGCATGCCGCGGCGCATCTACACCTACCAGGGCGACGAAGGCTGGAACTGGCTCAACCTGCTGTCGTCGGTCGGCGGCTTCGTGATGACCATCGGCTTCGGGCTGCTGGTGATCGACCTCATCGTGCAGCTTCGCCATGGCCGCCGCGTGCGGCGCGACCCGTGGCAGGCGCAGACCTTCGAGTGGGCGATGCCGATCCCACCGGCGCCCTATGCCTTCGCATCGATCCCGCATGTGGGCCCGGAGACCGAAGGCGTGCCGAGAAGCGAACTCGCCCTTGCGCTCGCGCGCGGCGAGGGCTACCTCGGCTTCACGCGCAACGGCTGGCAGGAAGCCCTCGGCGTGCACGCGACCAGCGGCAAGCCCGAGCAACTGATCCTGCTGCCGAACCCGACCTATCTGCCGCTCGTCACCGCGATCGTCACTGCGGGCGTGGTGCTCGGCTTCCTGTTCAAGGCCTACTGGGTGTCGGCGGCGCTCGCGCTGGTCACGCTGGGCCTGTTCGTCTGGGGCGCGCGCCATGCCGGGCTGCCGCGCGACTACGGTCCGCTGCCGGTGGGGCGAGGGGTCGAGGTGCCGCCGCACACCGAATCGGCGAGTGCACCCTCGTGGCTGTCGCTGATCTGCGCGCTGGTGGCCAACGGCACGCTCTTCACCTCGCTGGTGTTCGGCACTTTCTATCTGTGGCTGGCGGGCGCCGACTGGCAGAAGATGACGCCGCCCGAACCCAGCAGGATGCTCGCCTTCGGCGCGATCGCGTGCCTGGTGGTGGCAGTGGCGACGGCACGCGGCTCGCTCAAGATCGTGCAGCGCGGTGGCAAGCCCTGGGGCTGGCTGGGCCTGACTGCGATCGCCCTGCTCGCGGTCATCTCGCAGGTGGTGCAGCTGATCATGGGCGTGACGCCCGATCCGAGCAAGCATGCATTGGGTTCGACGGCCTGCGTGCTGCTCGGCTACGTGGTCCTGCATGCGGGCGTGGGCCTGCTGTTCCTCGTCAGCAACGCCCAGCGCATCGGCAACGGCCATGTCTCGCAGCGCCGCTTCAACGACCTGCGCCTGACGCGGCTGTGGCTCGACTACACATTGGTCACCGGCATCATCGCGCTCGGGCTGGTGCTCTCGCTGCCGGCGCTGGTGACCGTCCTGGGGGCGAGGCCATGAGCCGCCCCGTCGCTCCGAAGGCAATGCCGAAGCGCTGCTGCGCGGAGGTCCCGGAATGAACACCGTCCTGGTGCCGCCCGGCCGCACATGGTGGCTCGCGTCGGCCTTCATCGTGTGGTGCGTGGCGCTGGCGGTGCTCTATGCGCTGCATGCCGTCGGCTGCGCCTTCGGCTGGTCCACCGGCGCACTGCGCTGGAGCCTCGTGCTGGTGTTCGTCGCGCACCTGCTCGTGATCGGCTGGATGTGGCGCAAGTTCGCCCGCGGACGGCCCGACCCGGCCACCGGCAAGACCGGCAGCTTCCTGCACGAAGCCATTCTCTGGACCGTCATCGCGGCCTTCGCCAGCACGGTGTTCGCGCTCGGGCCGCCGCTGCTGCTCACGACCTGCATCTGAGGCCCGCATGCGAAGCAGGACCGTCTGGGCCGCCATCTACCTGCTGTTCATCCTCGCGCCCCTGCTGGCGCTGCTCGCGGGCGCGATGCCGCCGGCCCGCGACTTCTGGACCGAGTTCTCGGTGGCGCTCGGCTACAGCGGGCTCGCGATGATGGGGCTGCAGTTCGGACTCACCGCGCGCTTCCGGCACGTGACCGAGCCGTGGGGCGAGGACGTCATCTACCACTTCCACCGGCGCATTTCGCTGATCGCCGTGGCGCTGGTGGTAGTGCACCCGGCCATCCTCGTCGCGGCGGGCTCGGAAAAGCTGGCGATGCCCGATTCGGTCGCCGACGTGCCGATGGGCGCCGTCTTCGCGGTGCTGTCGCTGGGCTCGGTGGTTCTGCTGGTGATCATGGCGCTGTGGCGCGTGCGGCTGAAGATCAGCTACGAGTTCTGGCACATCAGCCACATCGTGCTCGCGGTGGCCGCGGTCGGCGGCGGACTGCTGCACATGGTCGGCTGGGGCTTCTACCTTGCGGACCCATGGAAGCGCGCCCTGTGGATCTGCATGACGATCTTCTGGATCGCCCTGCTCTTCTACGTGCGCCTGTTCAAGCCGCTCTTCATGCTGCGCCGCCCCTACCGCGTGACCGAGGTGCGCGCCGAACGCGGCGACACCACGACGCTGGTGATGCGCCCCGATGGCCATGCGGGATTCCGCTTCACGCCGGGCCAGTTCGGCTGGCTCACGCTGTGGGGCAGTCCTTTCAGGATCACCGGGCATCCGTTCTCGTTCTCGTCGAGCGCCGAGGCGGGCGACGGGCGCGTCGAGATGACGATCCGCAACCTCGGGGACTTCACCCAGGGCATCGCCAAGGTGCCGGTGGGCCGGCGCGTCTATCTCGACGGACCCTACGGCGCGTTCACCATCGGCAACCCGGCCGACATGCATGTGCTGATCGCGGGCGGCATCGGCATCACGCCGATGATGAGCATGATCCGCACGCTCGCCGACCGCGGCGACAAGCGCCCGCTGATCCTGCTCTATGGCGGCAAGGACCTCGCATCGATGACCTTCCGCGAAGAACTCGATGCGCTCTCCCGCCGCATGGACCTCACGGTGGTGTACGTTCTTTCGAGGCCCCCGGCAGGCTGGACCGGCGAGACCGGCTACATCGACGCCGATCTGTTCAAGCGCCACCTGCCGCCGCACTATGCCGATCACGAGTACTTCATCTGCGGGCCGGACGTGATGATGGATGCGATCGAAATCGCGCTCGGCGAAATGAAGGTGCCAATCGGGAAGTACCACTCGGAGCGGTACAGCTTTGTTTGAGATGACGCACCGCGCGGTCGAAGCATTCCTTGAGCCGGCCCTGTGCCTTGGCCGCAGCTTGCACGAGCCGCCGCAGCATGACGCTCATTGCACCGAGCCTGTCGTGACTGCCAACTCGACTAGATCACGCGGAAATGATGAGTCCCATCCGCCCCGAGTTGCGCAACCAGCCCGAATTCCCAGTCCAGGTAGGCTTGCATCGCTTCCGCGGGTGCGTCAGTGCCCTCGTAGGGCCTGCGATAGCGGTCCGTCGGCGGCGTGGCGACGTTCTTCCAGCCGGACTCGCCCGGCTGACCGGCCGCGAACCACGCCGCATTGCCGCCGGCGAGCACCACCACTTCGGCGTCGCTGCCGCGTGCGTTCAAGTGGCCTCGCAGATCTCGCGCTGCGAAGCGCGCGAGCAGGCTGCTGCCGCAGGTGAGCACATAGTGGCGCGCGGGCGGGATCGCATCGAGCGCCTGCGGCAGCTGCGCCCGGATCGCGAACCACGCGCCCGGGATGTGCCTGCGCGCGTGGTTGACGCCGGCCGTCACGTCGATCACTGCCGTGCGCTCCGGCGCGTCGCGCAGGCATTTCGCGAGCTGCTCCACGGAGATCTCGTGCACGATCGGTGCGTCGGGATGCACCGCCGGCGCGGCGCCGCGGACCTTGCGCGCCGCAGCCGGATGGTCCTCCACCACGTACACCTCCCACCCCATCTGCGCGAGCCATGAGGCCGTCATTGGTGCGCGCACGCCATCATCGTCCGCGAGGACGATGCGCGCGCCCCGCACCGGCGCCTGGTGGTCGGTCTCCTGCACGAGCTGGCCGCCAGGGGCGCTGCCAAATCCCGGCAGGTGCCCGGCCTCGTATTCCTCGGGGGTGCGCACGTCGAAGCGGTAGACGGTGCGATCCGGCAGCTCCAGCGACTCGATGGCATCGAGCGACACCTGCTTCACGCCTGCGCGACGCGCCACATCCTGCGCGCTGGCCCGCGCGGCCGCACGGTTCGCCTCGGCAGCCTCGGGCGCGCGCCGCGATGCCTGATGGTCGAGGACCTGCCCCGCGAGCTTCCAGCCGATGGTGCCGTTGCGCAGCGCAGCGACCGGGTTCGGAATGCCCGCGTTGACCAGCGATTGCGTGCCGATGATGCTGCGGGTGCGTCCCGCGCAATTGACGATGACCTGGGTGGCCGCATCCGGCGCGAGTTCGCGCACGCGCAGCACCAGCTCGGCGCCCGGTACGCTGGTGGCCGTCGGAATGCTCATCGTCTGGTACTCGTCGAAACGGCGCGCATCGAGCACGACAACATCGGCCTTCGCGTCGATCAGCGCCTTCACTTCCTGTGCCGACAGCGACGGCGTGCGCCGCTCATGCTCGACCAGTTCGCCGAACGCCTTGCTCGGCACGTTGACGTCACGGAACAGCTCGCCGCCCGCTTCGCGCCAGCCGTCGAGGCCGCCTTCGAGCAGGTGCACCCGCGTGTAGCCGAGCCCGGCGAGTCTTGCGGCGGCAATCGGCGCAAGGTCCGCGCCCGCGTGTTCGCCGTAGAGCACGATGAGCGTGTCCCGGCGGGGAATGCGGCGCCAGGCTTCCAGCTCCAGCCTCGAGAGCGGCAGGTTCGCGGCCCACAGCGGATGGGCCTGCGCAAAGGGGTCTTCCTCGCGCACGTCGAGAAGCGCGATCTCCCTGCGCGCCAGCAGTTGCTCGCGCACGGCGGCAAACGAAAGGGTCGGAAATCTGGATGTCATGATTGGCGAAGCTCGGCAGAACGGTCCCACAAGTCGGGAAGTTGCGTATTGGAATAGCCCGAAACGAAGGGCTTGCGCCCGCCGGCGGTAGGGTAAGTGTGCCGCCTCACGGCACCGATGTTGGCGCCGTAGACATGAATGCTGATCGACACGCGGTCGTCATACGCGTTGTGCACCCGGTGCACGTCGCCTACCAAGGGCGACACCGCTTCGACCTCTCCCGGTTCGAGCCGAACCGCAGGACCGTGCGATTCAAGCAGCGCATCGCGCTCCCGATAACGCTGGCTGTACTCCGCGCCTCGCAGCATGCCGATCAGGCCCCAGACCGTGTGGTCATGCACCGGCGTGGCTTGCCCCGGGCCCCAGACGAAGCTCACCACCGAGAAGCGCCCGGTCGAATCGGCGTGCAGCAGGAACTGCTGGTAGCGCTCCGGGTGCGGCAGTGCGAATGCCTCGGGCAGCCAATCGTCGCGCGACACCAGCTGACGCAGCAGGGCCGCGCCTTCGCGCAGGATTTCCGGCTCGGCCGGCCGGCGGTCGAGCAAGTGTCCGAAGCGAACGACGAAGTCGCGGAGGGGGGCAATGGAAGAGGCGCGCGCCACAGGTGCCGCCCCGCTCATGCTGCAGCCACCAGTGCGGCCTTGCCAGCATTGACCAGGATCGCGTCGTTCTGCGGCGTGTGGATGCGGCTGCACAGTACATCGCGATAGTGCCGCTCCAGCGGGTTCTGCCGCGTGAGGCCATGATTGCCGCTCAGTTGGAGTGCAAGCTCGACCGCCCGGATCGAATGGCTCGTGACCGAATATTTGAGCAGGCCGCTTTGCGTGGCCGAAGGCGGCTGGCCGGCATCGGCTCGCGCCGCAGCCTGATCGAGCAGCACGCGACTTGAGTGCAGCAGCGCTTCGATCTCGCCCACGTTTTCCTGCACGCGCGGCAACGTAGCCAACGGGGCTCCCAGCCCGCTCGGCGCTCGCCGGTTGACAAAGCCCAGCAGCCAGTCGCGCGCGGCCCTCGCCACCGCGTCGTAGAGCGTCCCCAGCAGCACGGTCATCCACACTTGCTGCGTCGCATGGGCATCGATGTCGGTCTGACTGCCAGCGTCTGGTGCCCATGCGGCGGGCGCCCGCAGGTCGGCCGCATGGTCGAGCGGGATCGCCACATCCTCGAACACCACCTCGTGACTACCCGAGGCGCGCAGTCCCAGATGATCCCAGCTTGCGATCACGCGCACGCCGGGCGCATCGCGGGGCACCAGGAAGACGCCCACGCGTGGCGAAGCCTCGTCGGTGCGGCCCCAGACCGCGAGCCAGCGCAGGCCCTCGATGCCGGTCGTGTAGAGCTTGTGGCCGCTGAGCCTCCATTGGTCGCCCTCGCGCTGCGCGATCGTCGCCGGCAAGCCTCCGCGCGCGGGCGAGCCGAGCGCAGGCTCCACTCGCAGCGCGTTGATGAGCGCCCCGTCGCGAACCGAGTCACGCAGCACACGTTCGCGCAGGTGCGCCGGCCAACGACTGTCACCGCGACCGATCGCCTGATGTTGCAGCCAGGTCATCGTGAGGATCAGCGCCGTCGCGGGTTCACCGTAGGCCACCGCCGCCAGCACGCGGCGTGCGTCCTGCAGCGACGCGCCGCTGCCGCCATGCACGCGCGGTGCGACGAGCGCGATCAAGCCGTGCTCGTGCAGCGCCGCGAAGTTGTCGTGAGGAAAGGCGCCGCTGCGGTCGTGGTCGGCCGCGGTTTCGGCAAAGCGTGCAGAGAGGCTCTCGAGCAGCGCGTCATCCGCTTCGGGGGCCACCGGAAGGCGGCGCAAGACTGGGGAACTCATGGGCAGGGACCTTATCGGCCGCCTCCCGCGCGTGGAACGACGGAAGACGCATATTCAAAGTCGATTTCCTGCCTTCGCGTTGCAGCGGCCGAGCGGTACGGTCACGCCTCATCCCCTCCCCTCTTTCACTCTCCCAGCAAGGACACGCAACCATGAGCGACATCGAATTCATCGGCATGATCCAGAGCCAGAAGGTCTCCGAGATCCATCCGGCGCGCGGCCCCGCCATCGACCGAGACTACGTGCGCGCCTTCGCGCAGGCGCACGAGCAGGCGGGCTTCGACCGCATCCTGGTGCCGCACCATTCGACCAGCCCTGACGCCACGTTGACAGTGGCCTACGCCGCCTCGGTGACCGAGCGCATCCACTTCATGCTCGCGCACCGGCCGGGCTTCGTCGCACCGACACTGGCCGCGCGCCAGTTCGCCTCGCTCGACCAATACAGCGGCGGGCGCCTCGCGGTGCACTACATCTCGGGCGGTTCCGACGACGAGCAGAAGCGCGACGGCGACTGGCTGGACCACGACCAGCGCTACGCGCGCACCGACGAATACCTCGACGTGCTGCGCAAGGTCTGGACCGCCGACAAGCCCTTCGACCACGAAGGAGCGCACTACCGCTTCCAGAGCGCCTTCTCGGAGGTGAAGCCGGTGCAGACGCAGAACGGCAAGCCGCATGTGCCCGTCTATTTCGGCGGCGCATCGGAAGCCGCCATCCCGGTGGCCGGCAAGCACGCGGACGTCTATGCGCTCTGGGGTGAATCGCTCGATCAGGCGCGCGAACTGACTGGCCGAGTGCGCGCCGAAGCGGCGAAGCATGGCCGCAGCCTGCGCTTCTCGGTGTCGTTCCGCCCGATCCTCGCCGACACCGAGGAGAAGGCCTGGGCCCGGGCCGACGCCATCCTGGCCGAGACGCGCCGCCTGCGCGTGGTGCAGGGCTTCGGGCGCGGCGGTCCGCAGCAAAGCGAAGGCGCGAAGCGCCTGCTTGCCGCTGCCGAGAAGGGAGCGCGCCTCGACAAGCGGCTGTGGACCGCCATCGCGCAGGAGATCGGCGGCCGCTCGAACAGCACCGCACTCGTCGGCACACCCGAGCAGGTGGCCGATGCGCTGCTCGACTACTACGACCTCGGCGTCACCACCTTCCTGATCCGTGGCTTCGACCCGCTGGAAGACGCCATCGACTATGGCCGCGAACTGATCCCGCGCACGCGGGAGCTGGTCGCGCAGCGCCTGGCCGCACGCCGCAAGGCCGCCTGACGCCGGCATGCATCCACGCCACCGAAAGGCCATGAACGCCATGAACGACATACATCTCTCACGACGCGGCGTGCTGCGTACCGGCGGCGCCGCCGCCGTGGTCGCTGCGAGCGGCCTGATCACCACGCGCGCCTGGTCGCAGCAGCGCAAGCTCACCTTTGCATGGAACGCATCCGCCTTCTGCCTCTCGCCCGTGGTGGTGGCGCAGGAGCGCGGCTTCTTCGAGAAAAACGGCCTGCAGGTGGACCTGATCAACTACACCGGCTCCACCGACCAGTTGCTCGAATCGCTCGCGACTGCGAAGGCGGATGCGGCGGTCGGCATGATCCACCGCTGGCTCAAGCCGCTCGAATCGGGCTTCGACGTGAAGATCGTCGGCAGCTCGCACGGCGGCTGCGTGCGGCTCGTGGGCGTGAAGGAAGCCGGCGTCACCGACCTGCAGAAGCTCAAGGGCAGGACCATCGGCGTGTCGGACATCGCGAGTCCCGGCAAGAACTTCTTCTCGATCCTTCTCAAGAAGAACGGCATCGACGCCGACAAGGACGTGACCTGGCGCCAGTACCCGGCGGACCTGCTCGACATCGCCGTCAACAAGGGCGAGATCCAGGCGATCGCGGACGGCGACCCCACGCTCTACCTGATCGAGAAGCGCAACAAGGGCCGCTACCAGGAAATCGCCTCCAACCTCTCGGGCGAATACAAGGACAAGGTGTGCTGCATCGTCGGCGCGCGTGGCGAACTGGTGCGCAACGAGAAGCCTGTCGTGGCCTCGCTGGTGCGCGCGATCGTGCAGGCGTCGGACTTCGTCGCCGAGAACCCGAACGAATCGGCGCGGCTCTTCGCGAAGTACTCGCCCAAGGTGCCGGTGGAGGATCTGCAGGCGCTTCTGGGCACGTTGACGCACGGGCATCATCCGACCGGCAAGAGTTTGCGCGACGAGGTGGAGTTCTACGCGCGCGACTTCAAGTCGGTTGGCGTTCTCAAGCAGAACACCGATCCGGTGCGGCTGGCGAACCATGTCTCGGTGGACGTGCTGGCATGACGACGGCGGACCACATCCTTGACGCACCGGCTTCGCAAGCGGCGCCATCGCACCGGGCGATATGGCGACGCGTGGAACTGGTGGCTCACACGCCCGCGGCGCTGTCGGAGTCCATCACGGAGGGCATCTGGCGCACCGGCCTCGCCGCGGCCTTGGCCTGGTTGGCGCTCGGCGTGCTCACCATTGCCTGGCCCAACCGCGAAGTGGGCTTCAGCGACTGGAACTTCACGCAGGAGTTCGGCGGCGCCGCCATCGCGGTCGCCGCGCTCCTGCTGCTGCTTTCGTTGCTCGGCGCGCGCGCCGGACACATCGCGCAGCGCCTGCGGCCCGCCGGCCAATGGCTGATCGCGGCGCCCGTGCTCCTTGCACTCTGGGAAGTGCTCACCGCCAAGCTCGGCGTGTTGCCGCCGCCCTTCTTCGCACCGCCGCAGAGCCTGATCGACGTCGCCTACGAAGATTGGGGCCGCCTTGGCCTGTCGACGGTGCACTCGCTGCGGCTGCTCGCCCACGGCTTCGTGCTCGGCGCCGTGGTGGGATTTGCGACCGGTGTGTGGATCGGCTGGTCGCGCATCGCGGGCTACTGGGTGCACCCTCTGCTGCGCTTTCTTGGCCCGGTGCCGGCTTCCGCGCTGCTGCCGCTGGCCTTCTTCTTCGCACCTTCGAGCTACGCGGCGGCGGTGTTCCTCGTCGGGCTCGCAACCTTCTTCCCGGTCGCGGTGCTGACCTGGTCGGGCGTGGCCTCGGTCAACAAGAACTACTACGACGTGGCCCGCACGCTCGGCGCGCCGGAGTGGTTCCTGGTGCTGCGCGTGGCGGTCCCGGCCGCGCTTCCGCAGGTCTTCGTCGGTCTGTTCATGGGCCTCGGCGCATCGTTCTCGGTGCTGGTCACGGCCGAGATGATGGGCGTCAAGGCTGGGCTCGGCTGGTATCTGCAGTGGTCCCAGGGCTGGGCGGCCTACGCCAACATGTACGCGGCGCTGCTGGTGATGGCCGTGCTGTGCTCGGGCCTCATCACGCTGCTCTTCGCGGTGCGCGATCTCGCGCTCTCGTGGCAGAAGGGAACGGTCAAATGGTGAGCACTGTAGAAGCAACGAAGACCGGCGCGCACATCGGCATCCGCAACGTCAGCCACTGGTTCAAGCAACGGGACGGCGTGCTGCAGGTGCTCGACGGCATCGATCTCGAGGTGCGCCCCGGGGAATTCGTTGCGTTGCTCGGGCCCAGCGGCTGCGGCAAGTCCACCTTGCTGCGGCTGGTAGCGGGGCTGGAGCCGGCGACCACCGGCACGCTGACGCAGGACGGCGAGCCGATCACGCGGCCCGATCCGTCGCGCATCGTGGTGTTCCAGGATCCGACGCTGTACCCGTGGCGCAACGTGTGGGACAACGTCGCACTCGGCCTCCAGGCGCGCGGGCTCCTGAAGGCGCAGCGCTCCCGCGTCGACGACGCGCTCAAGCTCGTCGGCCTTTCGGAATTCGCGAAGAGCTTTCCGCATCAGCTCTCGGGGGGAATGGCGCAGCGCGTCGCCCTGGCGCGTGCATTGGTCAACGATCCGCGCCTGCTCGTGCTAGACGAACCGCTGGGCAAGCTCGATTCGCTGACTCGCATCGCCATGCAGAGCGAACTGGTGAACCTCTGGCAGCGCACCGGCTTCTCCGCGTTGCTGGTAACGCACGACGTGGAGGAAGCGCTCTTCCTCGCGAACCGCGTGATCGTGCTGAGCGACCGGCCGGCGCGCATCGCCGCCGAGCTGACGGTGGACCTGCCCTACCCGCGCCATCGCGGGCATCCGCGGCTGGCCGAGCTGCGGCATGAAGCGTTGCGCCATCTCGGCCTCGACGACACCTGGTGACCATTGACAGTTCCCGAATGGCTCAACACCCTGATCGGAATGCTGCAGGGCACGCAGGAAGGGCTGCTCCGGCTGCTGGCCTGGATCGGCCTCGCGGGAACGAGCCACGGCCAGCCCGCGTGGCCTTGGCCGCTTCGACTGTCGGGCGAGAACCTGCCGATCGATCTCGGGCAGGCGCGAAGGCTCGCTCTGGGCCTCGGCTTTCTTGTGACCGCAGGGGTCGCGATCGTGCTCGCCTGCGTCTGGCGACGGCCCCGCCGGTATCTGTTGGCAACCGTGCCATTGCTGCTGATCGTCGCGCCATGGCCTGCCGCGCAGGTGGTGCTCGTGCCGGCATACCCGACGAGCTTTCATCGTTCGCCGACCGGCTTCAGCGCGTCGTCGATCGCGCTGGGGCAGGCGCTCTATGCACACCATTGCGCCGGTTGCCATGGCGACGACGGACGCGGCCAGACGCCGATCGCGGCATCGCTTTCGGTGTGGCCACCGGACCTCGCCGGCCCCCTGCTCTGGCGGCGCGCCGACGGCGACCTGCTATGGCATGTGCGCCACGGCATGAAGGACCGGCAAGGCACGATGACGATGCCGGCCTTCTCGCCACTGCGCGACGAAGACGGGTGGGCGCTGATCGACTTCATGAAAGCGCAGGGCGCTGGGCAGAGCCTGCGTGCCCGCGGCGTGTGGATCCGGCCGATCGGCCTGCCCAACGCCGAAGTGCACTGCGAGGGCCGCGAACCGCGCGCCCTGTCGAGTTGGCGCGGACAGCGCATTCGTATCGTGGCGGCGTCCATGGGCGGAGCCCCCGTGACCGAGGACCCGCGAATGACGACCGTGTTGTTGCGCCCCGGGCATGACGACACCGGCCGGCAGCAAGCCGAATGCGTCATCGAGTCACGCGATGCATGGAAAGCCTTCGCCCTGATCGCGGGCACCGATCAGCTCGCAGGCACGCAACTGCTCGCCGACCGCGATGGCTGGCTCCGCGCCCTCGGTGCGCCGGGCAGCGGCGGTTGGTCGGAGGACGACCTGCTCTGCCGCTCCGATACCGCCGCGGCCGCGTCCTCCACGCCACCCGCCGACGGCCTCGGCGCGCTCGTCGTGCGCATGGACGCCGAGCCGGTGCGCTTTCTCAAGGGCGGCTTCGTCCATTGAGCCGCCCTTTTCAATCTCTTCATTCAAGGAGCTATTCATGAATCATTCGTCCCGCCGCCAGTTCCTCGGCCGCACGCTCGCAGGCGCGGCCACACTGGGATTGCCTTCTGTCGCGCTGCACGCGCAAACTCGTGCGGTCCTCAAGGCCGGCGACCAGAAGGGAGGCCTTCGCGCACTGCTGGAAGCAGCAGGCGCACTCGAAGGCCTCGACTACGACATCCAGTGGTCGGAGTTTCCGGCTGCTGCACCGCTCGCCGAAGCACTCAACGCCGGTGCGGTGGACTCTGGCCCCATCGGCGATGCGCCGCTGATCTTCGCGCTGGCCGCGGGCACGCGCGTGAAGGCCATCGGTGCGAACCGGTCCGATTCCTACGGGACCGCCGTGCTCGTGAGGCCCGACTCGCCACTCAAGACGGCGTCGGACCTCAAGGGCAAGAGCATCGCGACCAATCGCGGCTCCATCGGTCATTTCGTCACGCTCAAGGCCATCACCACGGCCGGCCTCAAGCCGGAAGACGTGAACATCCGCTTCCTCGCGCCAGCGGACGCCAAGCTCGCGCTCACGCAGGGTTCGGTCGATGCATGGGCCACGTGGGAGCCCTACACAGCACTCGCCGAGACCAGCCACCACGCGCGAGTGCTGGTGGGCGGCCGGGGCCTGCTGCCTGGCTTGAGCTACCTGGCTGCCACCGATGCCGCCATCGCAGCCAAGCGGCCCGTGCTTCAGGACTTTCTGCAGCGTGTGGTGAAGGCGCAGGACTGGTCTTACCGCAACGTCGATGCCTTCTCGGCCACGCTCGCCAAGATCATCGGCATTCCACCCGAGGCCGCGAAGCTGCAATTCGAGCGCCGGCAGCAGAAGTGGGTACCGATTGATGCGCAGGTGATCGCCGATCAGCAGCGCACCGCGGATTTTTATCACCAGGTCGGCCTCATCAGGCAGGCGCTGGATGTGCGCCCGACCTTCGACACCGGTTTTGCGACCAGCGCCTGAACGCAAAGGTCTGGGTGAATCGAGTCTGTACGCTGCAGAGTGACCTGCCGATGCGTCGTATACGCACGCGTCGACGCCCGCGTAGCTCACTGGCGTCTTGGGGCGGCCCACTACCGCTTCTGAAGTGGGAATGGAACCATGCACGCCGGGGATCTCCAGCCACTCGCCCAGCTTGAAGCAGGCCCCCGCTGCTCAACGCAAAGGTGCCATCTCGAGGCGCGCGCACAGCGGCAACGCGAGCGCCGGCAACAGCGCCATCAGCAGGAATGCGCCGCCTCCGAGGCGTGCATACAGAATGCCGGATGACACGGTCAGCAGCGCTGTGAGCAACGCCGGTCCGAGTGCATAGAAGGCTTGACCCGTCGCAGCGAGATGCGGAGGCACAACGGCCCGCATGAGGCGCATGCAAGCGAGATGCAGAAGCGCAAAGGTCAATCCGTGCAGCGGCTGTACGAGTGCAAGCACTCCAGCATCGGTCGTGGACGCCATCACCCCCCATCGCAGCACGGCCGCCGCGGACGCGATTGCCGCTGCACCGCGCGGCCCGAGTGCATCGATCAATCGAGGACCGATCAGGATGAAGACCAGCACCTCCGCAACCACGGCCTCCGACCAGAGAATGCTGGAAGTGGCTGGACCGATGCCGGCCGCGTTCCATCGGATGACCGCGAACGCGTCATGCATTGCATGGCTGCCGTAGACAAGGGCCGCGACAAGCAGAATGCGCCGGAACGCGGCGATGCCCAACAGTTCTCCGAGCGCCCTCGAGGACGACGCTTCGGGGCCTGCATCGGCGTGGCTTTCGGACACCGGCAACAGCAGGGTGCTTGCTGCGGCGACCACAAGCAAGGTGCCCTGCATCCATGCGATCGACGTGAGTGCCGCCCACCCGATCACCTGGCCGGCAGCCAGCGTTCCGAGAACGAAGGCAGCCGAGGCCGAACCGCGAACCCATCCATATTCAAAATTCGTTCCGGGCGCGGCGCGCGACTTGGAAGCATTTAACGCCAAGGCATCGGCAAGCGATGTCGTCGGTGTCAGTGCGGCTTCATGGCAGAGGCGAACGATCAGAAAGATCCAGAACCCTGCTACCCATGGAAGGGTGAATGCAAGGCAGGCAGCAAGGGCAGCAGCCGCAGCCAGTACGTGGCGCAATCGTTGCGACCGGTCCGCGAGTCGCGCCGTCACCGGTCCTGCGATCAGCCGTACGACAGTGCTCAGTCCCAGCAGGAGTCCGATCTGCTCGGGTGTCATCCCCCGCGTTTCGAAGAAGCGGGGCCAGAAGGGCGAGGCCACCCCGAACGAGGCGTACATCGACACATAGACAAGGACGAACGAGCGTAGCGCACGAGACCGGGTCGTTCGCATGGTGTCATGCATATGCTTTGCACGAGCGCGGGACGAAGCCTTCATCGCCGCGGCGGAATCGCCCACACGCCGTCGCCGCCGATGGCGTAGAAGTCGCGCCCGGGCGCCGGCTCGATCGTCCACCCACCCGTGAATTCGCCGAACGCCGGAAGCACCGCCTGACCGATTTCAGCGACGAAGCAGGGCAAGCGAACACTGTCACGCCCTTTTCCATGCAGGCGGCAGACCGGATGCAGATGTCCGGCCAACACGAAGTGGGTCGGATGGGATTGCGGATGATGGCAACAGGCAAAGGGCCCGAGGAGCCAGGGCTCGTCGACGATGGAAATGCCCAAGGACTGCGGCGGATCGCCGGCGCGGCTGTCGTGATTGCCGCGAACGAGCGTCATGCGCACGCGGCGGCGATGGTTGCGCCAATCGCCCAGCGCTTCCAGCAGGCGCGGCGTCCGCGCCTGTCGGGCGTGCAGGAAGTCGCCGAGAAAGACGATCGTGCTCGCATCGAGCGAGCCGACGAGCGCATCGAGCCGGTCGAGGCTCCCCCCTGTCGTGCCCGCGGGCACGGGCTGGCCGAGCGCGCGGAAGGTCTCGGCCTTGCCCAGGTGCAGGTCCGCGACGAACAAGGTACGTTCCGCCGGCCACCACAGCGCGCGCTGCGGCAGCAGATGCAGGCGTTCGCCGGCCCAGAGCACCTCGCAAAGGCGACCGGCTGTACGAGGGGCGCTGGAAACCATGGTGCTAGTTTGCGCGCCGCTGCCGCGCACTCCGGCGTTGCCTGCCGCCCCGCTCGGGCCCGGCCGGGGCCTGCGAATCGCCCGTTCCCTCGACACCGAACACGAGGTTCGACCGCACTGCCCCCGGGTCATTCGCCGCCGCGCCCGGCTCGCCACCGGCCGCCTTTTCGAGCTGCGCCACCATGCGCGCGATGCGGTCGCCCACGTCCTCGTTGGAGAGCTTCTCGCGGAACAGCTCGACCATCAGCGGGAAGGCGAAGGGCGTCGGCCTCGCCAAGTTGTGCAAGGTCAGCCGCTGGGCCGCCATGCGACGCAGGCTCGCATGCAAGCGGCCGATCTCGAGCTCCTGCGACAGCAACTCCTGCTCCGCCTGCGTGAGCAGGCGGTTCGCAGGGTCGTACTTGCGGAAGACCTCGTAGAAAAGTGACGACGAGGCCTGGAGCTGTCGGTTGCTGCGGCGCTCGCCCGGATAGCCCTGGTACACCAGTCCGGAGATGCGCGCGATCTCGCGAAAGCGCCGCCGCGCGAGTTCGGTCGCGTTGAGGCTCGCGAGCACTTCGCGCAGCGGCGCGGCCCGCTCGCCCTCCCCGCCTTCATGCGACGTGTGCAGCAGCCGGGGCAGCAGCGCAGGCCAGTCCACCGGGGTCGCGCTCAGCAGTTCGAATCCGTAGTCGTTGACCGCGATCGAGAAGGTTGCCGGTGCATGCTGCGCCACCCGCCACGAAAGCAGGTTCGCGAGGCCCATGTGCACCGGACGCCCCGCGAAGGGATAGAGAAACAGATGCCAGCCTTCGCGGGTCACCAGCGTTTCGGCCAGAAGCGTCTCTGGCGTTGGGAGCGCCGACCATTTCTGCTGCAGTTCGAGCAGCGGACGCACGCGCTCCATTTCGGGCGAGTCGTAGCGGCCCCCGTCGGCGAGCGCAAGCTGCTGCACGACCGCATCGGCGAGCGTGCTGCTGAGCGGCATGCGGCCGCCGTTCCAGCGCGGCACCACCGGCCTGCGACCGCTCGCACGACGCACCAGCGCAGTCATCTCGTGCACCCGCACCAGCTCCAGCATGCGGCCGCCGAAGAGGAAGCAGTCGCCGGGCTTCATTCGTGCGATGAAGCTTTCCTCGACCGTGCCGAGCTTGGCGCCCTGAAGGTACTGAACGCTCATGCTGGCATCGCTCACGATGGTGCCGATGTTCGAGCGGTGGCGGCGCGCGAGCCGCGCATCGGGGACGCGCCAGAGGCCATCGTCATCCGGCAGCGCGCGGCGGTAGTCCGGGTAGGCCGTGAGCGACGGGCCGCCCCGCGAGACGAAATCGAGGCACCACTGCCAGTGCTCGCGCGAGAGATGTGCATAGGCGGCCGTGTCGCGCACCTCGTCGTAGAGCGCATCCGGCGCGAAGCCTCCGCCCAGCGCGACCGTGACCAGGTGCTGCACCAGCACGTCGAGCGGCTGTTCGGGCGAATGCCGCTCTTCGATGTGCCCGGCCGCGATGGCCGCTCGTGCGGCCGCGCCTTCCACCATCTCGATGCTGTGCGTCGGCACCAGCGTCACGCGCGACGGCCGGCCCGGTGCGTGCCCGGAGCGACCCGCCCGCTGCAGAAGCCGCGCGACGCCCTTGGGCGAGCCGATCTGCAGGACGCGCTCCACGGGCAGGAAGTCCACGCCGAGATCCAAGCTCGAGGTGCAGACCACCGCACGCAGCGAGCCGGTCTTGAGCCCGAGTTCCACCCATTCGCGCACCGCTCGATCGAGCGATCCATGATGCAGCGCGATCTGCCCTGCCCACTCGGGCCGCGCATCGAGCAGCGCCTGATACCAGATCTCCGCCTGCGACCGCGTGTTGGTGAAGACGAGTGCGGTGCGGCTCGCGGCGATCTCGTCCGCCACCTGCGGGAGCATCGCGATGCCGAGGTGGCCTGCCCACGGGAAGCGATCGGCGCGTGGCGGCAGGAGCGAGTCGATGACCAGCGTCTTGGGCACCTCGCCCTGCACCAGCACGCCATCGCTGCCGGCGAGCAGCGTGCTCATCGCCTCTTCGAGATTCCCCACCGTCGCGGACATGCCCCAGACCTGCAAAGCCGCGTTCCAACGCCGCAATCGTGCGAGCGCGAGCTGGACCTGCACGCCCCGCTTGTTGCCCAGCAGTTCGTGCCATTCGTCGACGATCACCAGGCGAAGCGTCCCCAGCCTGTCCTTTGCATCGGGGCGCGACAACATCAGCGACACGCTCTCGGGCGTGGTGACCAGAACCGTGGGCAGCCGCCGGTCCTGCGCAGCGCGCTCGGACGACGAAGTGTCGCCGCTGCGCGCGGCCGCGCTCCAGGCTCGCACCGACGGCGCAAGCGCCTCCAGCGACTGCTGGATCGAGCGCAGGGTGTCGGCCGCGAGCGCACGCATCGGTGTGATCCAGAGCACGCGGAGGGGCGCGGGTTTCGTCGTCGGCTCAGCCCCGTGCGGATCGGCCAGCGCGAGGAGCGCGCCCAGCCACACGGCGTAGGTCTTGCCCGCACCGGTCGTTGCATGCAGCAGGCCGGAATGCCCGTCGCCGATCGCCTGCCATACCGCGCGCTGGAAGGCGAACGGCTGCCAGCCGAGCGACGCGAACCAGCGCTCGACGGCTTCCTCGATGCCCCGTGCAGCACGATTGCTCATGGGCGGGACGTTAGTGCAGAACGGCTGCGCAACGCCGCGCGCAGCGGCTCCGACCGGTGTAGGCGGAGAGCGCCACCTGCGTCGCCCGAGGCTGGCTGAGCTGTGGCGACCTCTCCTGCGGGGCGGGGCCAGCCACGGATCGATCCGGCAGAGACGCCCGCCGTGGCGCGCGCCTGCTGCCGCAGGCCAGTTCAACGTGAAGCGTTCGGCGGCGGCTTCGAAGCGCTGCGCTTGCGCGGGGTGGTGGCCTGCCTGGCTTCGCCCCGGGTCCGCTGCTGCACCTGTCCGCAATGGGTCTCCTGGCCCGGGCCGGTCTCGATCAGTGGAATGAGGGGCGCGAGCGGGCCGACCAGGGACAGTGCCGCCACCGCAGCGCCGCGCACGACGAGCGGTCCCTTCCTGAGCTGGTAGTCGGGATGGGAGAAGGTCCCGTACAGGCGCACCGGCGTTCGCAGCGAGAGCAGGCCCACGTGCTTGGGCTTGGGCGCCACGGTGAAGTCGAAACGCTCGTCCGCGAAGTCGAACCACCCGTCGCCCAGCACCTGCGTCTGCTCGGTGTCGATCACGAAGAGGCTCGATTGGCCGCGCCCGTTCTTCACGTCGAACACCGCGCCGCCGCAGTTGATGCCGATGTCCTTGTCGCCGCCCACCAGCAGCGTGATCACCTTGCCCATGTTCAGGCCGCTGGCGGCGTCGAGCAGATTGGAGACGCGGCCGTTGACCACCGTCGTGGCGATGCGCCCGTTGGATCTGGCAGCCGCGTCGGCAATGGAGTTGCCCTCCCCCGAAAGACGCAGCGTGGCGCCGACGCGGCCGGCGCCCTTGGCGATCACGCTGTCCTTCGGCACGAACTGGCCCAGCCGGATGCCCTGCAGATCGATCGCCACGTCCGCCTTGATGATGGGCTGGCGCGCGTCCAGCGTGGCCTGGCCCGCGAGGGTGCCGCCGGCGAATCCGAAATCGACAGGCGCGAGCTTCATCACCGCGTCGTTCAGGTGCAGCGAGGCCTTCAGGCTCTCCAGCGGCAGGCCCTTGGGCACCTTCAGGCGGGTGGCGTGCAGCTCGACTTCGGCGTCGATCTTTTGCAGGCGGCTGACCTCGAAGGAGCCGGCGGGCAGCAGGTGGTCGGGGTCGATCGTCTTCTGCTTGGCGCTGGCGGTGGGGCGGTCCCGTGTCTGCGCTTGGGTGAGTTTGGGCTTGCCGCCGGTCTCCCGCGTCTCGATGCCGATCAGCGGGCCCAGGTCGGCGAGGTCGAGGTAATTGCTGTGCAGGTCGGCCTGCAGCAGCGGACGGGGCTTCTGGTCGATATAGGCGCCCTTGCCGAAGACATCGGTGGACCCGATGCGACCGCGCAGGTCGTCCATGGTGTAGCGGTTGCCCTCGAGGACCAGGTGCCCCTCGAGGCGGTAGGGCGGCGAAGCCGGCAGCGGCAGGAGCAGGAACGGGTAGAGGTTGGCCAGCGTCTTGCCCTCGATGCGCAGCTGCGTGTCGATCCCGCTGATGCGTGCGGCATCGGCGATGGTGCCCTCCACCCACAGCCTGGTGGTGCCCGCATGCAGTTCGCCCTGGATCGGGAACGGAACGCCCGACTCCTGGAAGCTCAGCACCTCACCCGTCAGCGCCGTGCCGTCGAACCTGGCGCCGTGGTAGTTGCCGGTGAACTTGTATCGGGTCGAGTACCGGTCGTTGGCCGGTGCGGCGTCGGCGCTCTTCACCTTCTCCTGCCTGGCTGGATCGAAGGTCGCGGCTTCCACGTCCAGGTCGAAGGGCTCGCCATGGTCGATATAGCGCAGCCGGCCGTGGTCCACCGACAAGGTGCTGATGCGCAGCTTGCTGGGCGACGTGTCCGAAGGATCCGAGAGGATCCAGTTCCTGCGGTCGTCGGGCAGGCGCTCGAAGAGCAGTTCGGGCCGCGTGAGCGCCACCCGCGGCACAAGGATCTTCTCGGGCAGATCGCGCAGCGAGACGGAGAACTCCAGCTGCTCGACCTTGGCCATCGGCTGGTCTTCCCTGGACCAGTCCGCGTTGCCGAAGCGCACGCCGCGCATGCGGATGGTGGGCGCGAGGCCGAGCCGCACGTGGAGGTCGTCCATCCGGAACTCGCGACGGGTCTTTTGCGAGATGTAGCGCTCGATAGGCGGACGCACCCAGTTCCAGTCGAACAGCAGCACCACCAGCACGAGCAGGATCAGCAGGCCCGCGAAAGCGGAGCCGATCGGATGGCGTCGCAGCAGTGTGGCAGTGGGCAACGAGATGGGCCGGTCCATGGCGTGATCGCGGTTCGGAAGAAACAGCGCAGTGCTCAGGATGCCGGCGCGACGCGCGGCTGTCCATCCGGCACGAAGCCCGAGGCGTGGTCGCAGAGCTAGCGCTTGTGCACATGCACGACGCCGGTCATGAACGGATGCACGGTGCAGAAGTAGGCGTAGTCGCCCTCTTTCGGAAACGCGGCCTCGTACTGGTCGTCTGTATCGAGCGCCTTCGAGCCGATGACCTTCTCCTGCCCCTGCGCACTGGCCACGGTGTGCGGCACCTCGTCGTGGTTGATCCAGCGCACTCTGGCGCCAGGCGCGATCGTGATCTCCCGGGGTCCGAAGGCGAACTTGCTGACGTCCACGGTCGTGACGGCGTCGGCGGCTGCGCTGGCCGACAGGCCCGCCGCGACGCACGCGATCAGCGCGATCCCCGCGCCCCAGAGTTTCAGGTGGCTTCGATGGAACATGGCACGCACCTCCTCAGCCTTCGAGCGGCCGGTCGACCATGGCCAGTTCGTGCTTGCCGCGGACCACGCTGACCTGCCGCGTGCCGAGCAGCTTGCCGAGCTCGCCTGCGGGAACCTTCATGGGGCCGGGCTCGCCGATTCCCTCCTGGCCCGGCGTGGGCAGCGGATAGGCCAGCGACATCGCCGTGTGCATCGCGACGGTGCCTTCCACCTTCTGCAGCACCTGGTGGATGTGCCCGTTGAGGACCGTGACCGATCCGTAGGGACGCAGCATCGAAATCAGCTGGGCGGAATCGGCGGTGCCCCAGCCCCAGGGCTCCCAGACCGTCCAGAGCGGGATGTGGGCCATCACCACGAGCGGCGTCGAGCGCGAGACGCCGGAGAGATCGCGCTTGACCCAGGCCAGTTGCTCGTCGCCCAGACCGGCCAGCATGCCGGCCTTGAAGTTGAGCGTGTTGGTCAGCCCGATGAAGTGCACGCCGCCCTGGTCGAAGCTGTACCAGGCCCGGCCCTTGCCGTCGTGGTCGAAGAACTTCAGATAGCCATTGACCCCGTCGTCGATCGTGTCGTGCTCGCCCGGCACCGTGTGCACGCGGTCGACGCGGATCTCCGTGAGGATCTCCCTCGCACTGCCGAACTCCTCGGGTTTGGACAGATGACTGACATCGCCCGTATGCACGACGAACGCCGGCGCCTGGGGCAGGGCATTGATCTCTGCGATCGCATGGCGCAGGCTGCCGACGACATCGGGGTTGGCTTCCTTGCGAAAGCCGATGTGGGTGTCGCTGATCTGGACGAAAGTCAGCGCATCGGGTGAAGCCGCTGTCGGCGTACCGGCACCCGTCGCGCCGAGGGCGCGCGGTATGCCGCCGCTCACGGTCCAGACGATGGCCGCGCCGCTCCATGCGGACAGGCACCTGAGGGCTTCGCGACGGCCGGGAACGTGCGTGTTCATCTGCTTGCTCCTTTCAACGGATCGAAGGCCGTTGCAAGCTGCAGTACGCAAGCAGTCCCCTATTTATTCCCGCTTTCCGATGCGTGAATGCGTGGATGCGTCGATGTGCCTCTATCGGCCGCGGCGCGCAGCCTTCAGGACATCGGCGATCAGGAATGCGAGCTCCAGGCTTTGCGACCCATTGAGCCGCGGGTCGCAAGCGCTCTGGTAGCGACGGGCGAGTTCCTCGTCCGTGAGTTCCTGCGCACCGCCGCGGCATTCGGTGACGTCCTGGCCCGTCATCTCGAAATGCAGACCGCCGGGATAGGTGCCCGCAGCCTGATGCGCGTCGAAGAAGCCCCGAACCTCCTGCAGGATGCGGTCGAAGTCCCGCGTCTTGTAACCCGAGGACGAGGTGACCGTGTTCCCATGCATGGGATCGCAGCACCACACCGGATGGCGCCCGGCGCGCTCGACGGCACGCAGCAGCGGCGGCAAGGCGTCGCGGACCTTGTCCGCGCCCATGCGTGAGATCAGCACCATCCGGCCGGGCTGGTTGTCCGGATCGAGCCGGTCCAGCAGCCCCAGGACATCCGATGCCTTCGCCGTGGGCCCCAGCTTGACGCCGATGGCATTCCCGACGCCGCGCAGGTACTCGACGTGCGCACCCTCCAGGGCGCGCGTGCGCTCTCCCAGCCACAGCATGTGCGCCGAAGCGCCGAACCAACGGCCGTCCTGCTCGTCGAGCCGGGTCAGCGCTTGCTCATAGTGCAGGTGCAGCGCTTCATGCGAGGTGTAGAACTCGACCGCGTGCAACTGCGGCGCCCTGGCGGCGTCGAAGCCGCAGGCCTCCATGAACGCGAGCGACTCGGCAATGCGATCGGCCAGTTCCTCGAATCGCTCGCCCTGGGGGCTCTTTCGCACGAAATCGGTCGTCCAGCGGTGCACCTGATGCAGATCGGCGAACCCGCCCTGCGCCAGCGCGCGGAGCAGATTGAGGGTCGCAGCAGAGTGCGAATAGGCCGTCAGCAGTCGGGCAGGATCGGCTTGCCGCGCCCGCGCACTGAATTCGCTGGCGTTGACGATGTCGCCCCTGTACGAAGGCAGGCTGACGCCATCGATCGTTTCCGTGTCCGACGATCGCGGCTTGGCGAACTGCCCGGCGATGCGCCCGACCTTGATCACCGGCACCGAGGCGGCATACGTCAGCACCACCGCCATCTGCAGGATGACCCGGAAGGTCGACTCCACCGGCACCTGACCGAACTCTTCGAAGCTCTCCGCGCAATCCCCGCCCTGCAGCAGAAAGGCCTCGCCGCGGGAAGCGGCGGCCAGGCGCGCCTTCAACTGCGAAATCTCGCCCGGGAAGATGAGCGGCGGCAGCTTCGCAAGGCGGGCCTCGACGCCGGCGAGGACATCGGCGTCGTCATACACCGGCAGCTGCTGCGCTGCGCGCGATCTCCATGATGTCGGTTCCCACGGATTCATGGTCGCTCCCCTTGAGGTGGGTTCTGGCGGCGGACCTGCACGGTCTGCCGACTGCGTCGGAGACAAGACTATCAGGGTGCATTCGCCGATGCACGCCTACTGCATCCGAGAAGTCATTGCCTTGATCCAGATCCAAGAACGAGGCGGCGGATGCGCCTAGAGTCGGTCCACGCTCCTGAAAGATCGCGGAGGTTTCACATGACAAGCCAGATCGCGCAATGGCATGCCGAACACGGCAATTTCTCCCTGCTTCTCAGCATTCTTGAAGAACAGGTCGCCCGGTTTCGCGACGGGGAGAGTCCGGACTACCACCTGATGCTCGAAATCGTCTCCTACCTGCGGGAGTTCGGAGACTGCTATCACCATCCGCGCGAAGACGCCGCGTTCGACATCCTCGCGGCGCACGATCCGCAAATGCGACTGCCGATCAACCGCCTGCTGCAGGAGCATCGCGTCATCGCGGTGGCCGGCGAAGAACTGGTCGCGCGCCTGAACCAGGTCATCAGCGATGCCTACGTCCTGCGCGCGAGCGTGGAAGCGGCGGCGGCGCTCTACCTCGCCTACTACCGGCACCACATTGCCACGGAAGAAAGACTGGTCCTCCCACGCGCCCGGCTGCTGCTGAGTGCGCAGGACTGGGACGCCGTCGCGCGTGCCGCTCCGTCGTACCCGGATCCCCTGTTCGGAAGTTCGCCCACGGCAGCCTACCTGAGGCTGGCCAGGCTGACGGCAGAGCGGACCACGGCGCAGGCGCGACAGGAAGACGTGGCCGCGCCCTGACCGGCGAGGCGCGCTGCCCCAGAACTTCCGAGGTGTCCCGGACCCGGAAGAAGAACACAATGGGCGCCCCCGGACCCGCCGATCGGAGGCCATCCCATGTCGATCCAGACCGCGCTCACCCAGCGACTGGGCATCCGCAACCCCGTCCTGCTGGCCCCCATGGATGTCGTCGCCGATGCGAGGCTCACCTCGGCCGTGAGTGCCGCCGGCGGGCTCGGAATCCTCGGCGGCGGCTACGGCGATGCGGAATGGCTGACGCGCGAGATCGCGCGGCTCAAGGAAACGCAGGTCCGGTTCGGCATCGGCTTCATCACATGGAGCCTCGCGAAGCAGCCCCACCTGCTCGATCTTGCGCTGGAGAGCGCGCCCGCGGCGATCATGCTGTCCTTCGGCGATGCGGCGCCCTTTGCCGAACCGGTCAAGCGGTCGGGCGCCGCGCTGATCTGCCAGGTGCAGACGCTCGACATGGCGCGCAAAGCGGTGTCCGTCGGCGCGGACATCCTCGTGGCCCAGGGCACCGAGGCCGGCGGGCACGGTGCCTCGCGCGCCACCCTGACGCTGGTGCCGGAACTCGTCGATGCGATCGGCCCGGATGTGCCCGTGGTCGCCGCTGGCGGCATCGCCGACGGCCGAGGACTCGCCGCGGCGCTGATGCTCGGCGCGTCGGGGGTGCTGATGGGCACGCGCTTCTATGCCACGAAGGAGGCGGCCGTTGCCGCCGAAGCCAAGGCGCGCGTCCAGCGCGCGACCGGCGACGAGACCGCGCGGGGCCTGGTCTTCGACATCGTGCGCAAGCGGGTGTGGCCCGTACCTTTCACGGGGCGCTGCCTGCGCAATGCGCTTGTCGAGCGTTGGACGGGACGCGAACTCGAACTCGTGCGCCACGCCGATGAAGAGCACGCGAAGTTCCTCGCGGCCCGCGAGGCCGGGGACTTCGACATCGCCGCCGTGATCGCCGGCGAGGCCGCCGGACTCGTGCGCGACATTCCCTCTGCCCGCGAAGTGGTCGAGCGCGTCAGCCGGGATGCCGAGGCGCTGCTCGACGGCGCGAGCCAGCGCCTCCGGGCCTGATTCGCGAAAAAGGCGCGGACGGACGGGCTGGCTTCGTTGTTATCTTTGGTATTACATTCCCGACACACCGAGCTTCCCCTTCCACCCACAACTTCTTCGGGGGTGTCATGAGAATTCAGTCCAATTCGCGCGCCCCGCACGCCGCGCAAATGCCGTTCAGCAAGGATCCAGCAGAGGTCAGGGACCGGTACGACTGGACGCTCAGTTCCCTGGAACAGGAATACCCGGTCATCGATCCCGACTCGAGCGAATACGACGAGGCGTTGATGTTCGACGTGTATCGCCGGCTGAAGCGGCTCGTGTGGAGTGGCATCCCGCCCGCTCGTGCCCTGGAACTCGCGGCCTCCGAGGTGCTGCGGCCGTTCTCGCACTGATTGATCCGCGCCCGCGCGTGATCTGCGCCCGCGCGGAGACGATCTAGGGTAAACCCTGATGATTAGGGGTTTACCCTATATAATGGACGCCTCACCAAAGGAAAGTCCACATGATCAACGCCATCCTCTGCCTTGTCGCCGTCTTCGGAGTCGCCGCTTTCGGGCTTGCAAAGCTCGGAATCAAGGAAGTCGCGGAACGCGGTTGAGCCCGCTGCCGCAACCTGCGGCAGTGCCCAGAGATCAGCATACGGTCCCCTGCATCGTCAGGACGGATCGCCCCTCCGACACACGCATCCGCTACGCGCGAGCCTTCGCTGCGTGTCGTCGGTTCCGAACGGCACTCGCCAGTTCGTCCAGCACCGGAACGGTCTGCCTGAAGCTGATGCAGGCATCCGTGATCGAGACGCCCCGCTTGAGCGCCACGCCGGGAACCAGATCCTGCCGGCCCTCCTCGAGGTTGCTTTCGATCATCACGCCGGTGATGCGTCCGTCACCCGCAGAAATCTGCTCAGCCACATCGTGAGCCACCGCGATCTGCCGGTGGTGCTGCTTGCTGCTGTTGGCATGCGACACGTCGATCATGACCTGCTCCCTGAGGCCACTCGCGCGCAGCGCTTCGCAGTTCGCGGCCACGTCCGCGGCTGAATAGTTCGGCGTCTTGCCGCCGCGCAGGATCACGTGGCAGTCGTCGTTGCCGCGGGTCTCGAAGATCGCGGCCATCCCCATCTTCGTCATCCCCATGAAGGCATGCGGCGCCAGCGCGGCGAGGATCGCATCGGCCGCGACCTTGATGCTGCCGTCGGTGCCGTTTTTGAAGCCGACCGGGCAACTGAGTCCGGACGCCAGTTGGCGATGGCTCTGGCTCTCGGTGGTCCGGGCGCCGATGGCACCCCATGCGATGAGATCGGCGATGAACTGCGGACTTAGAAGGTCGAGGAACTCGGTGCCCGCAGGAAGCCCCAGCAGCGTCAACTCGAGAAGCAGGCGACGCGCGCGCTCCAGGCCCTCGTTGATGGCGAAGCTGCCATCCAGGTGCGGATCGTTGATGTAGCCCTTCCAACCCACGGTCGTGCGCGGCTTCTCGAAGTAGGTCCGCATGACGATCAGCAGGTCGTCCTCGACGCGGTCCGCTTCCTTCTTCAGCAGGTGGGCGTATTCGATCGCCTGGTCGTGGTCGTGGATCGAACAGGGTCCGACCACGACGATCAGCCGGTCGTCGCGGCCATGCAGGACATCGGCGATCGACGAGCGCGCCGCTTCCACCAGGGCGAGGGTGTCGTCCCGAACGGGAACCCTCTCCTGCAGCAGCGCAGGCGTCATCAGCGGGCGGACCGCGCCGATGCGCACGTCGTCGATGCGGGTCGTGTCGATGGTGCTGTCGCGGGAGCCGATCTCGGCGTCGTGGAGGGGGTCGTCGAGCTTCGTCATGTCTTTCGGGTGAAGTAGCCCCGCATTTTCCCTCACGGACCGCTCGCGACATCGTTCAGGCGCTGGCTCAATCTGAAGCACATTGCTCCGCGAAGGCACACGCCCTGGCGCGACGCTGGCACACGCGAATGGCGTCGCCGAACTCGAAATCGTTGCGCGACAAGGACTTGCGTCCTCGGCCACCCCCTTGGCACGCACTGGCCCGCCGATTGCGAAGTGCTCCATGCGATTCCTTCCTCAACCTCAACGGAGATGAACCCATGGACATGGCTGAAATGCGCAACCTCGGCATTGCGAACCCCTTCAAGAAGCAGTACGGCAACTACATCGGCGGCGAGTGGGTCGCGCCGATCGACGGGCAGTACTTCGACAACCTGACCCCGGTCACCGGCAACGCCTTCACGAGCATCCCGCGCTCCAACGCGAAGGACATCGAGGCCGCGCTGGACGCCGCGCACAAGGCCAAGGCCGCATGGGGGCGCACCTCGCCGACCGAGCGCGCCAACATCCTGCTGAAGATCGCCGACCGCATGGAGCAGAACCTGCAGACGCTGGCGGTGGCCGAGACGCTCGACAACGGCAAGCCGCTGCGCGAGACGATGGCCGCGGACCTGCCGCTGGCCATCGACCACTTCCGCTACTTCGCGTCCTGCGTGCGGTCGCAGGAAGGCGGCATCAGCGAGATCGATCATGAAACCTACGCGTACCACTTCCACGAGCCGCTCGGCGTGGTCGGCCAGATCATCCCGTGGAACTTCCCGCTCCTGATGGCGGTGTGGAAGCTGGCGCCGGCGCTCGCTGCAGGCAACTGCGTGGTGCTGAAGCCCGCCGAGCAGACGCCCGCCTCGATCCTGGTCCTGATGGAAATCATCGGCGACCTGCTGCCAGCGGGCGTGATCAACGTCGTGAACGGCTTCGGTCTCGAAGCCGGCAAGCCGCTCGCATCGAGCCCGCGCATCGCCAAGATCGCCTTCACCGGCGAGACCACCACCGGCCGGCTGATCTCGCAGTACGCGAGCCAGAACCTCATTCCGGTCACTCTGGAGTTGGGCGGCAAGTCGCCCAACATCTTCTTCGAGGACGTGCTCGCGGCCGACGACGCCTTCTTCGACAAGGCATTGGAAGGCTTCACGATGTTCGCGCTGAACCAGGGCGAGGTCTGCACCTGCCCGAGCCGCGCGCTGATCCAGGAGTCGATCTACGACCGTTTCATGGAGCGCGCGATCCAGCGCGTCGAAGCGATCACGCAGGGCCATCCGCTCGACACCGGCACGATGCTGGGCGCGCAGGCGTCGCAGGAGCAGATGGAAAAGATCCTCTCGTACATCGACCTCGGCAAGCAGGAAGGCGCCCAGTGCCTGACCGGCGGCGCGCGTAACGTCAAGAGCGGCGAACTGGCCGGCGGCTACTACATCAAGCCGACGGTGTTCAAGGGCCACAACAAGATGCGCATCTTCCAGGAAGAGATCTTCGGCCCCGTGGTGTCGGTGACGACCTTCAAGACCGAAGAAGAGGCGCTGGAGATCGCCAACGACACGCTGTACGGCCTCGGCGCCGGCGTCTGGAGCCGCGACGGCGCGCGAGCCTTCCGCATGGGCCGCGGGATCCAGGCAGGCCGCGTGTGGACCAACTGCTACCACCAGTACCCGGCCCATGCCGCGTTCGGCGGGTACAAGCAGTCGGGCATCGGCCGCGAGAACCACAAGATGATGCTCGACCACTACCAGCAGACGAAGAACCTGCTGGTGAGCTACAGCCCGAACAAGCTGGGCTTCTTCTGAACGGAGCACGCATGAGCGATCGAAAAGCCGGCGGTTCCTCGGCCCCGGCAGTCGCTCGCGTGTCCGTGACGCCGGCCGCGCAGGCGCTCATCGAGCGCCTGCGCGCGGCGCATGGGCCGCTGATGTTCCACCAGTCTGGCGGCTGCTGCGACGGCAGCGCGCCGATGTGCTTTGCGCTCGGGGAGTTCATCACGGGCGATGCCGACATCTGCCTCGGCGAAATCGCGGGCACGCCCTTCTACATGAGCCGCTCGCAGTTCGAGTACTGGGAGCACACGCACCTGATCATCGATGCGGTACCCGGCAACGGCGGGATGTTCTCGCTGGAGCGGCCGACCGGCATGCGCTTTCTCACGCGCTCGCGGCTGTACGAGGATGCGGAATGGCAGGCATTGGAAGCGCAGGGCCGGCCGTAGCCGGGCCCTGCATACGCCATCAGGCGTGACTCAAGGCGCCTGCCAGGCGACGTTGGCGCCTTCGAAGATCTTGCGCAGCCGCCCGTCGGCTGCCAGGTCGTTGATGCCGGCCTGCAGGGCCTGCGCGAGGTCCGTCGCATCCTTCTTGACCGCCATGCCCACCGCCCAGCCGTTGCGCTGCACGCGCGGGGAAGGCAAGGGTGCGATCGCGAAGCGCGCATCGCCGCGCAGCACCGATTCCATCTCCGAGGCGAGCCCGGCGGCGGCGGGAAATTCGCCGCGCTGCAATGCGCGCGCGGCTTCGGCGCCGTCCTTCCATTGCGTGACGAGCTGGTTCCGATAGGCACCGCCGTCGGCGCCGATCATCAGCCAGCCGGCCAGCGTCTGCCCCGGCACCGCCACCTTCGCATCGCCCAATGCCGACAGGCTGTCGAGCTGCGGCAGGCGATCCAGCCGGCGCGCCACCACGACGCGCTCGCGGTAGTACGGCGCGAAGATCCGCGCCTGCGGCGTCTCGTCGATCAGCGGCTTGTCGACCGGCACATGCATCAGCACGTCCGCCGGACCGAAGCCCAGGTAGTGGCCGCGCCAGACCATGTTGCGCAGATCGTCGCCCATGTTCTCGTCGGCATTGAAGGGCAGCATCGACAGCTTGACGCCGAGCGCATCGGCGAGCGCCTGCGCCAGTTGCACGTCGATGCCCTTGCCATCGACGTGGAACGGCGGCATGTCCTTGTAGAGCGCGACCGTGAGGGTGCCGCGCTCGCGGATGCGGTCCAGCGCCGCCGCGCGCGCGGCGAGCGCCGGCGCGCCGAGGCTGGCCGCGCCGATCCATCGAAGGACGGCGCGGCGCGATACGTGTGAAGCGCGCATCGTGGGCTCCTAGAGCGGCTTGTCGCGACGTGTCTCCAGGTAGGCCTTGATCGACCAGATCGCTTCCTGGTTCATCGTGCCTTCGAACGGCGGCATATAAACGGCACCGTTTCGTGTCCGGCCATGGCGCACCGTGGTCAGGAAGTAGTCGTCGATCTCCTTCGCGCAGGCGGCCTTCTTGGGCGCATCCTTCATCGTGGCGCAGTCGTTGTCGATCTTGCGCAGGTCGGGCGCGATGCCGCCGGAGATGGCCTCGATGCCGTGGCAGCGGGCGCAATTTTGGTTGTAGGCGGAAGTGCCGATCTTGATCGCGGTGGCATTGCCGCGATACGGGTTCTCCGCGCGCCAGTCCTTGCCGAGTTCCGGCAGCCCCGCGGTGTCCACGGCCTGCGGGGTCACGTCGCCATGCGACCAGGCCAGGCCCGCGCAGGTCAGGCTCAGTGCAGCGGCCATCAGCTTCAATCCCTTGCGGGTCCCTTGGTACAGGCCAGGGCCTGTCAGCGGCTTGGTGTCCATCGTTTCATCTCCGTTCGCGTTCAATTGATGACGCTCACGAATCCGCAAACGCTGTGCCACGCGAAGTTGTTGCAGGCGGGAACACAAATTGCGTGAATTGCCCTGCGTGTGGCATCCTTTCGAGGTGCCAGGCGAGAAGTGACAAGAGAGGCCGTGTCCCCTGTGCCAAAACGGGACACCACGTCGCGAAGAGACCGAGAGTATTTCTGGATAGACACAGATCACCTGCTCAATAGAGGCAGTGGAGACAAGACCATGGTTGCACCCCCACGAGAGCTGGCCGCGCCTGCCAGGACCTGGACCACACCCGAAGCCCTGCCGCTCCCGCAGCAGAAGGAACGCACCGAACTCATCGAACAGTGGCACCAGCGCTGTTCGGCACTCGGGCTGACGCGCGTCGAACGGCCCGATTTCGAGCCCCTGATGCGCGGCGACCTCGCAGTCGCGCGCGAGCGCAACCAGCGCCTGTTCACGCACGCGGCGCCGGTCATGGAAATGCTGTTCGAGCAGATCGTCGACACCGAAAGCATGATCGTGCTGGCCGACGTCAGCGGCACCATCCTCCACTCCGTCGGCGACGATCGCTTCCTGCAGCGCGCGGACAAGGTCGCGCTGACGCCAGGCGTCAACTGGGCAGAGCATTCCAAGGGCACCAACGCCATCGGCACGGCGCTGTTCGAGGAAGCGCCGACCGTCGTGCACGGCGGCGAACATTTCATCCACGCCAATCATTTCCTGACCTGCTCCGCGGCGCCGATCTTCGACCCGCGCGGCAACATGCTGGGCGTGCTCGACGTCACCGGCGACCAGCGCTCCTACCACCGGCACACCATGGGCCTCGTGCGCATGTCGGCGCGCATGATCGAGAACCAGTGGCTGTCCGACGACTACGGCAACCGACTGCGCCTGCACTTCCACAGCCGGGTCGAATTCATCGGCACCCTGCTCGAAGGCATCATCGTCGTCGGCGCGGACGGCAAGATCCTCGGGGCCAACCGCAGCGCGCTCGACCAGCTCGACATGAGCAGCGCGGCCTTGCGCATGCACAGCCTGACCAGCCTCTTCGGCACGACCGCACCGGCGGTGTTCGACCACTTCCGCTCGCCGCTTCCGACGCCGATGACGCTGTGCCTGTCGAACGGCCGCCAGTTCCATGTGAGCGCGCGATTCAACGGGCCCCAGCGATCGATGGCAATGGAACCACGGAGCGCGCCCGTCGTCGACTCGGCAGGTCTGCGCTCCGGGGCCGGCGCGGAGCCCCGGCTGCCTGCCGGCGTGCTGGCGGGCGCCACCGCGCACTCGGCCGACGGCACGCTGTTCTCCGGCCTGCACTACCTCAACACCGGCGATCCGCAGATCGGCGCACTGATCCAGAAGGTGCAGCGCGTCATCAACCGCGACATCCCGCTGCTCATCCTCGGCGAGACGGGCACGGGCAAGGAACTGCTCGCACGCGCGGTGCACCAGGACTCGAACCGCGCGAGGCAGCCCTTCGTGGCGGTCAACTGCGCGTCGATTCCCGAATCGCTGATCGAGGCCGAACTCTTCGGCTATGAAGACGGCGCCTTCACCGGCGCGCGCCGCAAGGGCGCGGTCGGCCGCATCGTGCAGGCCAACGGCGGCACCCTGTTCCTCGACGAGATCGGCGACATGCCGCTGGCGCTGCAGGCGCGGCTGCTGCGCGTGCTGCAGGAGCGGCAGGTCACGCCGCTGGGCAGCCTCAAGTCCATTCCGGTCGATATCGCGGTGATCGGCGCGACGCACCGCAAGCTGCGCGACATGATCGAGGCCGGATCGTTCCGCGAAGACCTCTACTACCGGCTCAACGGCCTCGTGGTGAAGCTGCCCGCGCTGCGCGAGCGCCACGATCTCGACGTGGTGGCGCGCCGCATCCTGTTGAGCGATTGCCCGCACGGCACGCCGGAGATCAGCGCGCGGGTGATGGCGCTGTTCAAGGCCTATGCATGGCCCGGCAACGTGCGCCAGCTCGCGAACGTCCTGCGCACCGCCGCCGTCATGGCCGCCGGGGAAGGACAGATCGAGGAGCACCATCTCTCGGACGACTTCCTGGAGGACGCGCGCAGCGGGCGCGCGCCCTCGCCGCCGCAGGTCTCCATGCCGATCCGCGTCGCGCCGCCGGTCGCGGAAGCGATGCCGATGCATTTCACCGAACCTTTGGGCGAGCGCAGTGCAGAGCCCGAGGCCGAGTCAGGTCCCGCTCAGGCAACGGCGGAGCCCGCCACGCCGCGCACGCTCGGCGAAGCGGAAGTCGAGCTGATCCGCAGCACGCTCGCCGCGGCCAACGGGAACATCTCGGTCGCCTCCAAGCGCCTGGGCATCAGCCGCAACACCATCTATCGCAAGCTGCGCTGGGGCAAGTGACGCCCTAGGGACTTCCCTGTACCGTCGTCGAACGGCGCTGTACCAGCCTGGAACACTCGATGCCAGCGCCTGCTGCCGCAGGCCTTCGGCTTGCGCGTTTGGCGCCTTCGGACCCCCATTCATCAGGGCAATCCCCAGTCTCTTTCGCCTGCGCCGCGCCGTGCCGCCACAGGCACGCGATTTGCGCAAGTGAACAGGCCCGAATGGCAATCCCGCCCGGGCCTGTTCCGCTTCCAAGGAGACACCATGCAATGGTCGACACCCGCGTTTGAAGACATGCGCTTCGGCTTCGAGATCACGATGTACATCTCGCACCGCTGAGCCATCACGCACCGGTGGCGCGCGGCGACACCCGCGCCGCCACCGGCCCCCATTCCTTCACCGACCTCTCATGAAAATACTCGTGCTCGGCTCCGGCGCCGGCGGTGGCTTTCCGCAGTGGAACTGCAATTGCCGTCAGTGCGCCGGCCAGCGCATCGGCGACGTCGAAGCGCGTGCGCGCACCCAGAGTTCGGTCGCCGTCTCGGCGGACGGCCAGTCGTGGGTGCTGCTCAACGCCTCGCCCGACATCGGCCAGCAGCTGCGCGGCCAACCCCAGCTTCATCCGCGTCACGGCGTGCGCGACACGCCGATCAAGGCGGTGATCCTGATGGACGCGCAGATCGACCACGTCACCGGCCTGCTCGGCATGCGCGAAGGCCCCTGCATCGACGTCTATGCGACGCCTTGCGTGTTCGAGGACCTGACCACGGTCTTCCCCGTGATCAGCGTGCTCGAACACTATTGCGGCACGCGCTGGCACATGCTGGCGGTCGCCGGCACCCAGCGCAGCGCGAGCTTCACGGTCGACGGCTTTCCGTCGCTGCGCTTCACGGCGGTCGCGATTCCCGGCAAGGCCCCGCCCTATTCGCCGCACCGCGGCGAGCAGACGACCGGCGACAACATCGCGCTCCTGATCGAGGACCTGGACGACGGCAGCCGCCTGTTCTATTCGCCGGGCCTCGCCGAGGTCGGCGCGAGCGAACTCCAATGGATGCGGGACGCCGACTGCCTGCTCGTGGACGGCACGTTCTGGGTCGAGGACGAGATGCTGCAGGCCGGCCTCAGCCGCAAGACCGCGCGCGAGATGGGTCACCTGCCACAGATGGGCGACGAGGCGCGCGTCGGCATGGTCGACGTGATGCTCACCACCGGCGCGCGGCGCAAGGTCCTCATCCACATCAACAACAGCAATCCGATCCTGGACGAGACGAGTGCGCAGCGCCGCGTGCTCGATGGCCATGGCATCGAAGTGGCCTACGACGGCATGGAGATCACGCTATGACGGCAACACTGACAGCCCCGAGCCCCGCCCCCGCTCCTTTGAGTTCGCGCGAGGCGGCTCGCCATGAACTCCAGCGCCTGTGGGACGGCGACGAGTTCGAAGCCCGCCTTCGCGCCTGCGAAGCGCGCTATCACATCCACCACCGCTTCAACCAGCGGCTCAATCGCGGCGAGCTCCAGCCTTTCCAGGTGCGCGCCTGGGTGGCCAACCGCTTCTACTACCAGGTCAACATCCCGCGCAAGGACGCGGCGGTGATGTCCAACTGCGAGGACCGCGCGGAGCGCCGCCGCTGGATCCTGCGCATCCTCGACCACGACGGCCGCGGTGACTTCACGGGCGACGACGCCGGCGGCATCGAGGCCTGGGTGCGGCTGGGCGAGGCGGTCGGGCTCGATCGGGCAGACCTCTGGTCGCATCGTCACGTGCAGCCGGGCGTGCGCTTCGCGGTGGACGCCTACGTCAACTTCGCGCGACAGCGACCGTGGGAGGAAGCCGCGATCTCCTCGCTGACCGAGATGTTCGCGCCGAAGATCCACGCCGACCGGCTCGCCGCATGGCCGACGCTCTATCCGTGGATCGACGTCGAGGGCCTCGCCTACTTCCGCAGCCGGATCCCGCTCGCCACGCGCGACGTCGAGCACGGCCTGGAAGTCGCGCGCCGCTGGTGCACCACGCGCGCCCGGCAGGAACGCGCGGTCGGCATCCTTCATTTCAAGCTCGACATCCTGTGGTCGATGCTCGATGCGATCGAGCGCGGCTTCCCCGACGACATGCCGCTGGAGCAACGACCATGATGGAACGCGACGAACGCCCACGCATGTCGAGCCTCTACCGGATGCAGTTCGAGGCGACGCAGGACCACTGGGTCCTGCTCTACCCCGAAGGCATGGTTCGCCTCAACCTGCCCGCCGCCGAGATCCTGCAGCGCTGCGACGGGCAACGCACGGTGGACGAGATCGTCGCCGAGCTCGAAGCCGCCTTCGAGCAGGCCTCGCTGCACGAAGACGTGATCGGCTTCCTCTGCCAGGCGCGCGAGCGCGGCTGGCTGCAATAGACACAGGGCACGAGCATGGAAGCGCGAGACCCCGGCAAGGTTCGGCCGCCCTTCTGGCTGCTGGCGGAGCTGACCTACCGCTGCCCGCTGCACTGCGTGTTCTGCTCGAACCCGGTCGACCATGCGCGCCACGGCGACGAGATGGACACGGCGAACTGGAAGCGCGTGCTGGGCGAAGCGCGGGCCCTCGGCGCCGTGCAGCTCGGCTTTTCGGGCGGCGAGCCGCTGCTGCGCGACGACCTCGAAGAACTCGTCGCGCATGCGCGCGGGCTGGGCTTTTACACCAACCTCATCACCTCGGGCGTCGGCCTGACCCGCGCATGCGCCAAGGCCCTCAAGGCGGCGGGACTCGACCACATCCAGCTCTCGTTCCAGGACTCGACGCGCGAGCTGAACGACTTCCTCAGCTCCACGAAGACCTTCGACCTGAAAGCCAAGGTCGCCGGCATCATCAAGGACGAGGGCTATCCGATGGTGCTGAACTGCGTGATGCACCGGTTCAACCTGCAGCATGTCGGGCGCATCATCGAGATGGCCGAACGCATGGGCGCGGACTTCCTCGAACTGGCCAACACGCAGTACTACGGATGGGCTTGGCTCAACCGTGCCGCGCTGATGCCGACGGCCGCCGAACTGCGCGAGGCGGAGGCGGTGGTCGACACGCACCGCGCGCGGCTGGCGGGCCGCATGAAGGTCATCTGGGTCTCGCCCGACTACGCCGATGCGAAACCCAAGCCCTGCATGGCGGGCTGGGGCGCGGTGTTCATGGTCGTGGCGCCGGACGGCCTCGCGATGCCCTGCCACAGCGCCCGGATGCTGCCCGGCCCGCCGCTGCCCGATCTGCGATCGATGCCGGTCCGCGAGGCCTGGTACGACAGCGAGGCCTTCAACCGCTACCGCGGCCAGGCGTGGATGAGTCCGACCTGCAGCGGCTGCGAAGAGCGGCACCACGATTTCGGCGGCTGCCGCTGCCAGGCCTACCTGCTGACCGGCGATGCCGCGGCGACCGATCCCGTCTGCACGAAGAGCGCGCATCGCGGCCGCATCGACGAGATACTCGACGCCGCGACGCTGCGCAGCCGCGAAGTCCCTGAACAGCCGCTGCGCTTCGTTCCCGGTGCGGCGCGCGACGCGGGGCTCGTGTTTCGCAGCGACCAGAACTCGCTCGCACTCAGCGCAGCCGGTATCGCGTCATGCTGAAGGTCCAAGGCCTCACTCAGCGCTACGGCTCGCGCGTCGCGCTGGACGCGCTGAGCCTGTCGATCGCGCGCGGCGACTTCGTCGTGCTGCTCGGCCCGAACGGCGCGGGCAAGTCGACCTTGTTCCAGGTGCTGACCGGCCTCTTCGCCGCCGACGAGGGCGATGTGGAGGTGGCGGGCCTGTCGATGCGCAGCGATGCGCGGCGGGCGCTCTCGCACATCGGCGTGGTGTTCCAGCAGCAGTCGCTCGACCTCGACCTGAGCATCGCGCGCAACCTGCAGTTCCACGCCGACCTGCAGGGCCTGCCATCGCACGAAGCGCGCGAGCGCATTGCCTTCGAGGCCGCGCGCTTCGGCCTCGTCGCGGACCTGCAGCGCAGCGTGCGCGAGCTGTCCGGCGGCAACCGGCGCAAGGTCGAGCTGGTGCGCGCCCTGCTGGCGCGGCCGGACCTGCTGCTGATGGACGAGGCCACGGTCGGGCTCGATCCGCAGTCGCGGCGCGACCTCATCGACGGCCTGCGTGACGAAGTGCGCCAGCGCGGCGTCACCGTGCTGTGGGCCACGCACCTCGTGTCGGAAGCCGAGCACGCCGACCGCGTTCTGGTCCTGCATCGCGGGCGCCTGCTCGCCAGCGGCACGCCGGCACAAGTCACGTCCTCTCTCGGCGGCGACACGCTGGAAGCGGCCTTCCTGAACGCCACGCGACAAGCGGGATGACGACATGAACCGATCGAACCTTTCCCTCGTGGCTTTGGCTTTCGCCCTGGCCGCACCGCTCGCCGCCGCGAAGGACAGCCAGCTCGCCTACATCTCCAGCGAGAAGGACCACGCCATCGCGATGGTCGACCTGAAGACGCTGGCGGTGATCGGCGTCATCCCGACCTGCAAGCGCCCGCGGCACATGCAGCGCCTCCATGGCGATACGCAACTGATGGTGGCCTGCAGCGACGCGGGACGCGCCGACGTCATCGATCTCGCGACGCGCAAGCCGGTCGCGCGCGTGCCGCTCGGCGAGGACCCGGAGGTGTTCGACCTGTCGCCCGACGGCAGGACGGCCTATGTGTCCGCCGAGGACGACGGCGCGCTCAACGTGTTCGACATCGCGGCGAAGAAGCTCGTGAAGAGCGTGCCGGTCGGCAAGGAACCGGAAGGCGTCAAGCTGTCGCCCGACGGCCGGCGCGTGTACGTGACCTCGGAGGTCGCGCACATGGTGCACGTCATCGATGCCCACACGCTCGAAGTGATCCGGAACATCCCGGTCGGCCAGCGGCCGCGCCGGCTCGCCTTCTCGGCCGATGGCCGCGAGCTGTGGGTGACCAACGAGCTGGGCGGCAGCGTGAGCGTGATCTCGACCGGCGAGCTCAAGGTGGTGGCGACCCTCCCCTTCGAGGTCAAGGGCATGCGGCCCGACGACATCACGCCGGTGGGCATCGCGCGTTCGCCGGACGGCAGGACGATGTATGTCGGGCTCGGTCGCGCCAACCACGTGGCCTTCGTCGATGTGGCATCGCGCAGGACAACCGCGCTGGCGCTGGTGGGCAAGCGCGCGTGGAGCGTAGCGACCAGTCGGGACGGGTCGAGGCTCTTCGTGGTCAATGGCCTGTCGGACGACATGACGGTAGTGGATACCGCGACCGCCAAGCCTCTGAAGACCATTGCGGTCGGACGCGTGCCGCACTCGGTAGTCGTCGATGACTGAACTCGCCCGTCTTGCGATGGTGGTGGTGCTCGCGCTCGCCAGTGCGGCAGTCGGCGCCGCCACGTTGACGATCGGCATCGTGCAGCGCGCGGACGACGATCGGCTGGATCCGGCGCGGGTTGCACTCGCCTATCCCGGCCATCCGGGCGGGCGGGCACGCGATGCAGTCGACATGGCGATCGAGGAGAGCCGCTTCGAACTGCAGGCGGCGGGTCTGCAGGTGAACGTCGGCGTGCGCGACGTCACGTCGGCGGAAGATGCATCGACCCGGTTGCGACAGCTCGACAAGGCGGGAGCCGTGGCCGCACTGCTCGACGTTCCTGCCGCGTGGATCGCGGCCGGCGCGGCGGCCACGAGCGAGATGCCCATGATCAACGTCGGCGAAAGCGCCGACGCGCCTCGCCAGCAACTCTGTCGCGCCAATCTGTTCCACACGCTGCCGAGCGAGCGCATGCGTGCGGATGCCCTGGCGCAGGCGCTGCTCGCGCGCAAGTGGATGCGGGTCCTTCTGATCCACGGCCCCGGCGCCGACGATGCGACCCGTCTGGCGCTGGCGCAGGGCGCGCTGAAGCGCTACGGGCTCAGGCAGGTCGCGGCAAGGCCATTCAAGCTGTCCGCCGACCCGCGGGAGCGCGACCTCGCCAACCCGCTGCTCTTGACCGGCCCCGCCGCGATCGGCAGCGACTACGACGTGGTCTGGGTGGTCGACAGCGACGGCGAATTCGCGCGGACCCTGCCCTACCGGGTCGCGCTGCCACGTCCGGTGGTCGGCGATGCCGGCATGACCGCGCAGGCATGGGCGCCGCACTTCGAGCGCTACGGTGCACCGCAACTCGAACGCCGATTCATGCGCGCTGCCCAACGCCCGATGACCGGCCACGACTGGGCCGCCTACATCGCAACCAAGGCCGTGCTGCAAGCCGCACTGGCACAGCCCACGCAGCGCTCGGCGGCGAAGCTGAACGCTGTGCTCAACCAACCCGACTTCGCGCTCGACGGCTTCAAGGGCGTTCGACTGAGCTTCCGCGCCTGGGACCACCAGCTTCGCCAGCCGCTGCTGCTGACCGACGGCGTCGGGGTGATCGGCACCGCGCCGGTCGACGGCGTGCTGCATGCGAAGAACGTCCTCGACACGCTCGGCACCGATGCGCCCGAATCGCCCTGCAGGAGCGCGCCATGAGATCGGCCGCCCGCCACCGCGAGGTCCGGCATGCGGTGCAGGCGCTGCGCGCGATCGTGCTGCGCGAGCTTCTCCGGTTCTGGCAGCAGAAGACCCGTCTCGTCTCGGCGCTGGTGCGGCCGGTGCTGTGGCTCGCGGTCTTCGCGGCCGGGCTCCGCAACGTCTTCGGCGTCGCGATCATCGCGCCCTACGACAGCTACATCCCCTACGACGTCTACATCGCGCCGGGCCTGATCGGCATGGTGCTGCTGTTCAACGGCATGCAGTCGTCGCTCGCGATGGTCTACGACCGCGAGATGGGCCTGATGCGGCTCCTCTTGACCGCGCCGCTGCCGCGCTGGTGGGTGCTGCTGTCGAAGATGTTCGCGACCGCGCTGCTGAGCCTGGTGCAGGTGCTGGCCTTCGTCGCGGTCGCGGCCGTGCTCGGAACCGAGCTGCCGGTCGCGGCGCCGGCTTCGTTGCACGCGCTGTTCGCAACGCTGGCCTGCGCGCTGATGCTGGCGTCGCTCGGCCTGCTTCTCTCGGTGTACGTGCGGCAGCTGGAGAACTTCGCCGGTGCGATGAACTTCGTGATCTTTCCGATGTACTTCCTCTCCACGGCGCTCTATCCGCTGTGGAAGCTGGAGGAATCGGGCGCGACGTGGGTGTACCGGGTGGCGCAGTTCAACCCTTTCACGCATGCGGTCGAGTGGATCCGCTTCGCGCTCTACGGCAAGGATCCGGGGATCGCGCCACTGGTCGTGCTCGGCACGCTGGTCGTCTGCTTCACGCTGGCCTGCCGCGGGTATGACCCGCAGCGTGGCTTCGGCGCCCTGGCACAGAGAGGCACCGCATGACCACGCGGCGCAGGCTGCTTCACTTGGGGGCCGTAGCGGCGACGTGCGCGGCCGCGCCGTGGATGCCGGCGCGTGCGACCGACACCGCCTTCCCGCGGCGCGCGCTGTCGCTGTGGGTGCCGTGGGCCGCCGGCGGCGGGACCGACATCACGCTGCGCGTGCTCGCCGAGCTGGCGGGGGAGCGGCTCGGCCAGCCCATCGTCATCGAGAACCGCGGCGGCGCCGGCGGCACGCTGGCCATGCCGGTGCTCCAGCAATCGCTACCCGATGGCTACACGCTCGCGCAGATGCCGCAGACGGTGTTTCGCGCGCCGTTCACGCAGAAGGTGGCGTGGGACCCGATCCGCGACACGACCCCCATCCTGCAGATCAGCGGCGTGACCTTCGGCCTGCTGGTGCCGGCGGCGAGCCCATTGGGCAGCGTGGCCGATCTGCTTGCCTATGCAGCAGCACACCCCGGCCGGCTGACCATCGCGACGAATGGCGTCGGAACCACGCCGCACGTGGTGCTCGACGCGCTGTTCGCGAAGCACGGCCTCGACTTCATCCACGTGCCCTACAAGGGCGTGGCCGAGCAGATGATCGCGCTCTCGTCGGGACAGGTGATGGCCGGCGTCAATGCCAACGGCTTCGCGCCCTTCGTGGATTCGGGCCGCCTGCGCATGCTGGCGACCTTCGGCGCGGCGCGCTCCCGCCGCTGGCCGGACGTGCCGACGATGAGCGAGCTGGGCCATGGCATCGTGGCGATGTCGCCCTATGGGCTTGCCGGGCCACGCGGCATGGCGGCACCCGTCGTCCAGCGGCTGCATGACGCCTTCAAGAGCGCGCTGCTCGACCCGCGGCACGTCGCCGAACTCGCAAAGTACGACCAGGAGGTCGCGTACCTCGACAGCGCAGCCTATGGCCGCAGCATGCGCGAGGCCTATGCGTCCGAGAAGCGCACCGTGGAGCGCCTGGGCCTCGGCCCGGCGTGAGGAACATGCGGCGATCGTGGATCTGCTGGATCGCCGCGATGCTGCTCGCCCTCGCAGGGCATGCAGCGGCCGGCGTGATGACGCGCGCCGGGATCCAGAAGGCGCTGCCGCCGCCGCTGACGGTCGGCGAGCGCGATGCGCAACTGCCCGTCTGGCCGATCTTCAAGCAGGACGCGACCACGACGGTGCTGGCCGGCTATGTCTTCGAGTCGATCGACTTCGCACCGATCCCCGGCTTCTCGGGCACGCCGTTCAACCTGCTCGTCGCGCTCGACCCCAAGGGCACTTTCCTCGAAGTGCGCGTGCTCTCGCACCACGAGCCGGTGTTTCTCGAAGGACTGGGCGAAGGGCCGCTGTTCCGCTTTGCGGATCAATACAGGGGGCTGTCCCTGCAGCAGAACATCAAGATCGGTTCCAACGCCAACCGGGGAGAGCAAAGCAGCAGCGCCAACGTCTACATCGACGGCGTGGCCAAGGCGACGGCCTCGGTGCGCATCCTCAACCAGAGCCTGCTGTCGTCCGCGCTGCGCGTGGCGCGCGCCAGGCTGGGCTTCGCGGCGGGGCAGGACCCGGATCGGGTCGCACGCGTGCGGCAGGACACCTATTCGCCGATGAACTGGGAGGCGCTGCTGAAGGCCGGGCTCGTCAGCCACGTGCGCATCACGCAGGGCATGGTCGACAAGGCCTTCGACGGCAGCGGCGTGGAGCAGCCCGCCGCCGGACACGAGAACGACACCTTCTCGGACGTCTACATCGCCTGGCTCAGCGCACCGCCAGTGGGGCGCAACCTGATGTCGGACGCCGGGTGGAAGCACCTGCTCGGCCGCATCGACGAGGGCGACCACGCCTTCCTCGTGATCGCTTCCGGCCCCTACACCTTCGTCGGCGACCGCTTCGTGCGCGGCGCGGTGCCGGACCGGCTGACCCTGAAGCAGAACGAGCTGCCCCTCGAACTGCGCGACCTCGATCTCGACGAGCCGCTCGCCCTGCCGGCGAGCCTGCGAGGCGCCGATGCGAAGGTCTTCCGCGTGATCGGGCCCGCCGGCCTCGACCCGACGCATGCGCTGGACTTCGCGCTCCGCGTGACGCGCGAAAAGGGCATCGTGTACCCCGAGCGCATCGCGCGCAGCTTCGCGCTGCGCTACACGCTGCCCGCCGAACAGGTCACGATGCCCGCATCGGACGATAAGGGTTGGCAGGGCATCTGGCGCGCGCGGGCCTGGGAACTGGCGGTGCTCGCGGCCGCGCTGGCTTGGCTGACGGTTGTTCTGGCGCGCCCGAAGTGGATCGTCGCCACGCCTGCGCGCCTCGCGCGATTTCGCACCGGCTATCTCGTCTTCACGCTGGTGTTCATCGGCTGGTTCGCGCAGGGACAGCTGTCGATCGTCAACATCACGGCCGTGGTGCAGGCGGTCGCCTCCGGGCGCGACCTGGGCTTCCTGCTGTACGACCCGATGACGGTGGTGCTGTGGGCCTTCGTCGCGCTGACGCTGCTCGTGTGGGGGCGCGGCACCTTCTGCGGCTGGCTCTGCCCGTTCGGCGCCCTGCAGGAACTGCTGGCGCAGGCGGCGCGGTTCGCGGGCGTGCGCCGCATCCGGCTGCACCGCGAGCTCGACGCGAAGCTCAAGCGGGTGAAGTACGGCGTGCTCGCCGTCATCGTCGGCTTGGCGGTCATGTCGCCGGCGTGGAGCGATCGCGCGGTGGAAGTCGAACCCTTCAAGACCGCGATCACGCTGGGCTTCGTGCGCTCGTGGCCCTTCGTGGCATGGGCCGCCGGATGGCTGCTCGCGGGCGCCTTCGTCTACAAGGGCTTCTGCCGCTACCTCTGCCCCCTTGGCGCCGGCCTCGGGCTCCTCGGGCGCGTGCGGCTGCTGCGCTGGATTCCACGCCGCAGTGAATGCGGCACGCCCTGCCAGACCTGTCGCCACCGCTGCGAGTACCAGGCCATCCGGCCCACGGGGACGATCGTCTACGAGGAGTGTTTCCAGTGCCTGGATTGCGTGGCGATCCACGACAGTGCGCAGCGCTGCGCACCGCTCATCGCGAAGGAGCGCGACCGCGTCATTCCGATCCGTCCGTTGCCCGTCGCGGCGGGGAGCAGGACATGAAACGTCGCCAGTTCCTGCACGCGGCGCTCGGCCTCGGCGCGCTCGGCGGCTTCTCGGCCCTGTCGCCGGCGGTGGTCTCGCTGCACTGGTCTCGGCGCTCGATGCTGGGCTTCGGCACCACGCTCTCGCTGCAGGCCGGGCACGAGGATGCGAATGCGTTGGAGCGCGCGCTCGATGCCGCCGTGCAGGCGCTGCGCCGCATCGAGGGGCAGATGAGCCTCTTCGACCCCGGCAGCGCGCTCTCGCGCCTGAACCGCGACGGCCTGCTGCGATCACCGCCGGCGGAACTGGTCGAAGTCCTCGACATCGCGCACGACGTCTCGCGCGACAACGACGGCGCCTTCGACGTCACGGTGCAGCCGCTGTGGCTCGCGTTCGCCGCCGCGCAGCGCGCCGGGCGCCTGCCCAGCCCGCAGGAAGTGCGGGATGCGCGCGCCAGGGTGGACTGGCGCGCGCTGCAGGTTTCGCCGCGCCTCGTCCGGTTCGACATGCCGGGCATGGCCGCGACGCTCAACGGCATCGCGCAAGGCTACGCGGCCGACCATGTGCGCGCGGTGCTCGCATCGCACGGCGTTCGCCATGCGCTGGTCGATGCGGGCGAGTTCGCGCCCTTGGGGTCCAACAGCGAGGCGAGGCCCTGGACGCTCGGCATCGCCGACCCGCACACCGAGTCCGCGCTGATCGCGCGCCTGATGGGCGACGGGCGATGCGTCGCCACCTCCGCCGACAACCTCACGACCTTCAGTGCCGACCATCGCCACCATCACATCTTCGATCCGCACACCGGCTATTCGCCCACCGGACTCTCGGCAGTGACCGTGGTGGCGCAATCCGGCGCGCTGGCCGATGCCCTGACCAAGGTCTTCTTCGTCGCCGGGCCTGCGCAGGCACGGGCGCTTGCGCATCGGTGGAATGTCGACGCGCTGTGGGTCGACAAGGCGGGCCGCTGGGAGGCCACGCCCGGCCTGCGGATCGACGGGGCGTGACCCGAAGGACCATGAAACCGCTCCGGTCCCAAACCAGGAGTACCGCGGAACCGGCTTTGCCGGGCCGCTGGTATTGCCCCCGGTCGGGGGTGGAGAGCGACACGAAGTGCGCGAGCCTGGGGGAGAGTTCTATCCCCCGAAGGTGTAGCGCAGCCCCACCCACGCGGCGCGCGGCGCGCCCGGCGACATCAGGCTCGCGCGGCTCACCGGGTAGTCGCCGTTCGCGTTCTGCGGAAGCCCCCGTGCGATGTAGGCACCGCTCGCGGTGAAGCCATTCGTGCCGAGCTGCCCGCCCGTGGTGTACCGGGTGTTGAACAGGTTCGCGACCTGCACGAAGAACTTGAGATCGGAGCGCGGCTTGTAGTCGACCCCGAGGTTGAAGACCGCATAGCCCGCGCTGCGGCCGGGCCCGGTGTAGTACACGCCGTCGGGCACATGCAGCCCGTTCTCGTTGCCGCGCAGGTTGGCACCGCTCGATGCCAGCATGTCCACGCCGATGCGCCACTGCGCGTTCGGCTCGTAGTCAGCGAACAGCTTGAGCACCTGCGGCGGCAGCATCGGGATGCGGTCGCCTGGCCGGATCTGGATGTTGCCGTCGGTGCCCGGGAAGCCGGCCAGTGCCTGGTTGTTGCTGCTGTTGCCGGAGCCGCCGAGCGTTTCGGCGCTTCGGTAGGTCGCATCGAGCAGCATGAAGTTGCCGCCCACGGTCAGGCCGCGCGCGGGCTTGGCGCTCAGCCCCATCTCGACGCCCTGCCGGCGCGTCTTGCCGAAGTTCCTGAAGTAGCCGAAGCCGCTCGAATCGTCCGCCACGAACAGCAGGTCGTCGCGGTTGTCGGAGCGGAACACGCCAAGGTTCCAGGCGATGTCGGGCTGCATCACGCCGCGAAGTCCGGCTTCGAACGTGGTGGTCACCACCTGCTTGAGCGGCGGATCGCCTGCGAAGGAATTGGGCAGCTTGCAGGGGCTCGCCGGGTCGGCGCAGCCAAGTTCGATGGCGGTCGGCGCGCGGCTGCCCTGGTTGGCGCCGGCGTAGAGCGTCACGGACTCGCTCGGCGCGAAGGTCATCCCGATCGCGGGATTGAAGCGGCTGAAGGTGTAGCGGCCGTCCAGCGAGCCGGGGCCGCCGCCGGGCTGGAGCTGGTCGGTGTTGTCGACGGTGGTGCGGTTGTAGCGGCCGGAGAGCGTGAGATGCGTGCGCGCATCGAGCGCGATGGTGTCGGTGGCATACACGCTGCCGGTGCTCGAACGGCTTTTCAGGCCGACACGTGCGTCGAAGGCGTTCTCCGAATCCTGCGTGCCGTCGGCGAAGGCGCCGGGGCCGAACACCGGCGTGACGGTGCGGTCCGGGTTGATGTAGCCGAACTGCGTGCTCTGCCCGAAACGGACGCGGCTCGCATCGTAGGCCGCGCCCATCACGAAGAGGTGTTCGAGGCTGCCCGTCTTCGCCTCCGCGGAGAGCTGCCCCGCGAGGCCGTAGTTCTGCTGCCGCGTCTCGGTGCGGTTGATGAGGCCGTTGCACTTCTCGTTGGGTTCGGTGTTGAGCAGCGCGTTGGCGATGCAGCGCCACTTCGGGAACGGCGTGTTCGACGCGTTGGCGCCGCTCGCCGGGTAGCCGGTGAAGCCCGCGGCGGCCAGCGCGGCGCGCTCCGCCGCGTTCGGCTGGTAGACCGACTCGCCGAGCGCCTCGTCGTTGACGTCGCCGTTGAAGGTGCTGGTCCTGATGTTGCGGTAGTACGTGTTGCCGGACAGCGTCCAGGTGTCGTTCAGCGCCTGCGTGATCGCCAGGTTGACGAAGGCCGACTTGTTGCGCGTGTTGTCGGGGATCGTGCGCACGCTCGACCAGTCGCGCTGCAGCGCGCCGAGTTCCTGCGTGCCGTTGCCGGTGAGGTCGTTGTCGGCGAACGCCGTGGTCAGCGAGATGCTGCCGTCGCGCGTCACGCGGCCGACCTTGGCGAAGAGCTGGCGCACGTCGGAAGGCGAGTCCACGCGCCAGCCCTTCTCGTGGAAGCGGTTGCCGCTCACGAACCAGTTCCAGCCGCTGTCCTTGTCGCTGCCGCCGGTCTCGAACTCGGCGGCCGCGCGGCCCCAGGAGCCGCCCATCACCTGCACCGAGGTGCCGGGGTTGTGCAGCCCGTCCTTCGTCTGGATGGCCAGCGCGCCGCCGAGCGTGTTGAGGCCGAACAGCGGGTTGCTGCCCGGCATCAGCGCGATCGTGGAGATGGCCGAGCGCGGGATCAGGTCCCAGCTCACCACATCGCCGAAAGGCTGGTTCAGCCGCACGCCATCCATGTATACCGACAGTCCCTGCGGCGTGCCGAGCAGCGGCGACGCGGTGAACCCGCGGTAGTTGATGTCGGGCTGGAAAGGGTTGCCCTGCGTCTCGTTGACGGTCACGCCGCCGATGGCGCGCCGGAGAAAGTTGCCGAGGTCGGGCGAATGAAAGCGTTCGAGGTCCGCATCGGTGGCGGTCTGCACGTTCGAGGGCAGGTGGTCGCGCGGCACGTCGATGCCCGGTAGCGGCGTCGGCGCGATCACCACGATGGTCGCCAGTTCGGCGGGCTCGTCGGCCTCTTCCGCCACGGCCCGGGTCGACTGGCACAGCAGCAGACCGGCGGCCGCGAGCGGTGCCACGGCAAAGGCAGGGAAGCGCGCGTGCCGCCTCATGGCCTGGGTCTCCGCGCGCGTCCCTGCCCGGCTTCAGGCAGCACCCGGCTTCGGGGCCCAGGCCATGCACCAGCCTTCCGCCGCGATCTGCTTGCGGCCGAACATGGCGCATCCGCCCCACGGGTCCGTCGCGGACCCTTGCCACATCGCGCAGTTCACGCAGCGCTGCGTCGCCGCGTGCTTCGGGTACTTCTTCGCGTCGACGGCCTTGGTGTCGTGCTTGTAGCCGAGGCTCACCGCGGTCTCGTCGGATTCCTCGACGCGCGGCGGTGCGGCCAGCGCCGCTGCGGGCACCAGCGCGACGATGCAGGTGCCGGCCATCGCGCGGCCGGTGAAGGCCCTGCGCGTGAGGCCGATGGTCTTGCCTTGGTTGATTTCCTGCATTTCATCGCCCCTCAGTTGGACGCCACCTGGGTCGCGCCGCCGGCCTTCGCCGTATGCGATGCGCCGCCACCCGCCCCGGGGATCTTGAAGACCCAGACCATGCCGCCCTGCTCGAGCAGGTTGACCTTCTTGGCCACCTCGCCGCCCCACAGCGGCACCGCGCCGCCCCAGCCGGAGACCACGGCGATGTACTGTTCGCCGCCCTGCATCCACGTGACCGGCGGAGCGACGACGCCCGAGCCGGTCTGGAACTGCCAGACCACCTTGCCGGTCTTCGCATCGGCCGCCTTCAGGTAGCCCTCCGGCGTGCCCCAGAACACCAGGTTGCCGCCGGTGGTCAGCACGCCACCCCAGAGCGGCGCGCTGTTCTTCACTTCCCAGGCGATCTTGCCGGTCTTCGGGTCGATGGCGCGCAGCGAGCCGATGTAGTCCTCGTTGAGCGGCTTGATGGTGAAGCCGGCGCCGAGGTAGGCCGCGCCCTTCTTGTACGCGACAGGCTCGTTCCAGATGTCCATGCCCCATTCGTTCGCGGGCACGTAGAACAGCTTCGTGTCGGGGCTGTAGGCCATCGGCATCTGGTTCTTGCCGCCGAGGAAGCCGGGCGCCGCGAACACCGAGCTGCCCTTCTTGCCTTCGGGCGCCTCGGTCGGATTGCCGGGGCGGTTGTCGGCGATGAAGTTGGGCCGGCCCGTCTTCAGGTCGATGCTGCTGGCCCAGGTGATCTTCTTGACGAAGGGGAAGGCGTTGAGGAGCTGGCCGGTGGTGGCGTCGTTCACGTAGAAGAAGCCGTTGCGGTCGGCCTTGCCGCCCACGCGCTTGCCGTCCATGTCGAAGGTGACGAATTCGTTGACGCCGTCGAAGTCCCAGCTGTCGTTGGGCGTGCCCTGGTAGCTCCACTTGATCTGGCCGGTCTTGACGTCGATCGCCACGGTCGAGCACGAGAAGAGGTTGTCGCCCTCGCGCAGGTGGCTGTTCCACGGTGCGGGGTTGCCGGTGCCGAAGTAGGCCAGGCCCGTCTTGGCATCGTAGGTGCCGCCGAGCCATGTCGTGGCGCCGCCGGTCTTCCAGAGGTCGCCGGGCCAGCTCTTGTTGACGGTGCCCGAGATGCCGTTTTCCTTCTTGTTGCCGTCCTTGTCGTAGACGTAGCCCATGTGGCCTTCGACCGTCGGGCGGGTCCACAGCAGCCTGCCGGTCTTCGGATCGCGCGCCTCGACGCGGCCGACCACGCCGAACTCGCCGCCCGACACGCCCGTCAGCATCACGCCGTCGGCAATGATCGGCGCGGCCGTGGCCGAATAGCCGGCGGCGTAGTCGTCGATCTTCTCCTTCCAGACCACGTCGCCGGTGTTCTGGTCGAGCGCGACCAGTTGCGCGTCGAGGGTCGCGAAGATGACGAGGTTGTCGTAGAGCGCAGCGCCGCGGTTGACCACGTCGCAGCACGGCATGATGCCTTCGGGGAGGCGGTGCTCGTACTTCCACAGCTTCTTGCCGGTGGTCGCGTCGAGCGCAAAGATGCGTGAGTACGACGCGGTCACGAACATCTTGCCGTTCGCGATCACCGGCTGCGATTCCTGTCCGCGCTGCTTCTCGCCGCCGAAGGAGAAGGCCCACACCGGCAGCAGCTTCGACGCATTGGCCGCGTTGACCTGCTTCAGCGGCGAATAGCGCTGGCCCTGGGTGTTGATCCCCCAGGTGAGGACGTTGCCTTTGGCCGTGGCCTCCGACTGGATCATCCGGTCCGTGACCTGGGCATGGGCCGTCGCGGCGGCCAGACCGACCGCGATGAGCGCGGTCAAGAGCTTCAGTTGCATGGTGTCTCCTTGCGGGGTGGATCGTGGATCGCGGGAACGCTCGAAGTGAGCACCCTCCGTGGCTTGAGGGGGCAAGTGCCATGCCATGTGCCCAGATCCCCTTGCAGCCGCGCGGGCGGCCCATCGGCGGGTGCCGGCGTGCGGGTTTTCCCGTTGAACTGCTACAGGGTTGAACAATCGCGCGGGGCGGAGCGTGGCATCGCGTCACAGCGGACGGATACGGTTGCGCACGCCATCGCGGATGGAACAATCCACCCATGTCCGATCCCGTCACCGCACCATTCGGCACCTGGCCCTCGCCGATCACCGCCCGGCACGTGGCCTCTGCCCAGACCACGCTGGCCGAGGTGCTGCAGGACCGCGGCGATGTCTGCTGGATCGAAGGCCGGCCCACGGAGGCGGGGCGGCAGGTGCTGGTCCGGCTGGGCTCGGACGGCAAGCCGGTCGACGTCACGCCGGCGCCCTTCTCAGCGCGCACGCGGGTGCATGAATACGGCGGCGGTGCCGCGCTGGTGTCGCAGGGTACGGTGTATTTCTCGAACTTCGCCGACCAGCGCCTCTACCGCATGGACGACGGCGTCCCGGTGGCCCTGACGCCGCCCTCCGAGGGCGCCGCGCTGCGCTATGCCGACGGCCTGATCGACGACCGGCGCCGTCTCTGGATCGGCGTCCGCGAGGACCATCGCGCATCGGGCGGGGAGGCGGTCAACGACATCGTCGCCGTGCGCCTGGACGGCGGCGATGCCGGCAGCGTGATCGTGCAGGGCAGCGACTTCCATGCATCGCCGCGCCTGAGCCCCGACGGGACCCGGTTCGCATGGCTCGCGTGGAACCATCCGGACATGCCGTGGACCGCGGCCGAACTCTGGCTCGGCGACTTCGACGGCACCGCGATCACCAACGCGACGCACATCGCAGGAGGCAAGGACGAATCGGTGTTCCAGCCCGAATGGTCGCCCGACGGCCTGCTGCACTACGTGTCGGACCGAAGCGGCTGGTGGAACATCTACCGGCGCAATTCGGACGGGACCACGACGAACCTGTGCCCGATGGCCGCGGAATTCGGCCGCGCGCAATGGGGCTTCGGCATGTCGACCTATGCCTTCGTGTCGGCGCACGAACTCGTGTGCGCCTACATCGAAGACGGCATCGGCAGACTCGCGCGACTCGACGCGCGCGACGGCACGCTCATGCCGTTCGACCTGCCGTACACGGATTACTCGTCCGTGCGTGCCAGTGGCCGCAAAGTCGTGGTCAAGGCCGGCGGGCCGCATGTCGCGGCGGCCGTGCTGGTGGTCGATGCAGCCACCGGCGATGCAAGCGTCGCCTGGCGCAGCGCCAGCGTGGCGGACGACCCGGCGCTGCAGGGCCATGTCTCGGTGCCCCGGCTCATCGAGTTCCCCACGCCACGCGGCGGCACCGCCTTCGCGCTGTTCTATCCGCCGGACAACGCCGGCTTTCGCGGCCCGGCCGGAGAGCTTCCGCCGCTGGTGGTCAAGTGCCATGGCGGCCCCACCTCCTCGGCATCGCGAAGTCTCGACCTGCGCACGCAGTTCTGGACCAGCCGCGGCATTGCCGTCGTCGACGTGGACTACAGCGGCAGCACGGGCTATGGCCGCGCCTACCGCGATCGCCTGCAGGGCATGTGGGGCGTGGTCGATGCGGAAGACTGCGCGGCCGCCGCCTCGTACCTTGCCGCGAGCGGGCAGGTCGACGCGACACGCGTGGTGATCACCGGCGGCAGCGCCGGAGGATTCACGGCGCTGCGCTGCCTCACCCATGAGGACCCGGCGATCCGCGCGTGCTTCCGGGCCGGCGGGAGCCACTACGGCGTGAGCGACCTCACCGCACTCGCGCACGACACGCACAAGTTCGAATCGCGCTACCTCGACTGGCTGGTCGGACCGATCTCCGATCCGCAGCCCTACCTCGACCGCGCGCCGGTGCGCCATGCCGATCGGCTGGAAGCGCCCGTCGCGTTCTTCCAGGGCGACGAAGACAGGATCGTGCCGCCCAGCCAGACCGAGGTCATGGTGGCGGCCTTGCGTTCACGGGGCATCCCGACGCTCTACCTGCTCTTCGCCGGCGAGCAGCACGGCTTCCGGCAGGCACCGAACATCGAGCGGGCGCTCGAAGCCGAAGCCGCGTTCTTCCAGGCGGAGGCCTTCGGCAGGAACGCGCCATGAGGTCTAGATCTTGCGCCAGCTGATCAGACCGTCCCACATCTTCTTCCAGTACTGGTCCGGTTGCGCATCCGGTTCCAGCGCGTCGAACCACTCGAGAAGAACATTCGGGTTCTTGTCGGGTTCGTAGGTGATTCTGCTGCTGAAGACCGGCCCGTCCTTTCCGCCGAAGTTGAAACGGCCAAACAGGAGTTGCTTTCCCCTCGGCTGTTGCGCCTGGTAGTTGAACTCCTGTGAGCCCAGCCGCATCTGCGCCGTGAGCTTGCCATCGCTCGTCAGGTCGATCCGAAGCGTGCGCGCGGCGAAGAGTCCGAGAATCGTCGGCTCTCCCTTGAAGAGTTCCCGGTACTCCGGCTTGTAGGAGCCGGGGAGACCTCGCACGTCGACCGGCGCCTGTTTCGCTTCCGTCCTGGCGCGCGGCGGCGCCGGGAACGCGACGAATCCCGATTGCAGGTGGAATCCCTTGCGCGCCTTGTTGGACGGATCGCTCGGGCTGGGCTTGGGATCGCCTCGCGCGTAATCGGCAGTCATCACCTGTTGGCCCTGCGGGACGTCTCCAACGGGCTTCGTGATGCTGCTGATGTACATCTTCTTGAAATGGACGATGTCACCGGCGGAGTGCACGCCGGTGGGGCCGGCGAGGACGTCGGGTTGATCCGGCACTTCGACGACCATGGTGACTCCCACGCCATAACCCTGATTGCGCCAGTTCTCGATTTCCGGAGTGAGCTCCTTGAGCCGGTCGACTGCCATCTGGACTTCATGGCCCTGCAAAGCGCTGAAGAGGGCCGCGTTGATCATGGCAGCAGCCCCTTCGACGCCTCCCTTGACCTCCTGCTGGGCGATCGCCGGCTCGGGGATGCGGATGGGCTCGACCACCTGGCCTCGTCCCTCGAAGGGGCCGGTGGACCTGCCCGTGGGCGCCTCCTGCGTCCCTCCGCCTCCGCCGCGGCGATTGGCGACTTCGGACACTTTGCCTGCGCGCAGAGAGCCGGTCTTTTCGGTCTTGCCTCCCCGTCCGCCAAGGCTGCGGTCGGTGGTTGGCGCGCGGCCGCGCGAACGATCACCGGTTGGCCTCGTGCGGCCGCGGCCTCCGGTTTCGGCCGCATCGGGAAGCTCCGGACGATCAGCCGTCTTTCCGACCTCTTTGGCCTTCGCGGCTTCCTTGATCCTGATGGCCTCGTCGCGAGGATTCGGGAGGGTCTTGTCGGGGTCGACGATCACCGAGATCATGATTCGCCCACCCTTTTCGCGCGGCATGACACGAACGCAGTCATGACACAAGGGGCGCGACACCACCAGGCCATCGACGTCCACGCCTTTCTCCTGCCTGTAGGCCTTGATCAGCTGTTCTGCATGTTCCAGCCCGCCCGATCCCGGGGGCGGACCGTCGTTCGGCCCGTATTGCCGGGCGGGTCCCTGAGGTTTCTTTTCCGAAATGCCCTGCTCCGTATCTCCCACATAGAAGAGGTTGAGCTTCTCCGCGGCTTTGCGAATCTCGGGCCCGTTGGGGATACCGGCGACGGCATACACGAGCCTCGGATCCTCGCCCGTGTTCCCTCGGCTGACCATGGCGATCGCAATGACGCCGTTCGCCTTGAGCTCGATCCGGACCTTGCGGGGTAGCGCTTCATAGAACTGGCGCAGAGCGTTCTCGAGAAACTGCATCGCGTTCTCGTGAATGACGCCTTCCGGAACCTTGTTCCTTTGCAGCGCCATCGTGGCGTTCTGCTGAACGACGTGCGTGAGCTCATGGGCGATGAGCCGGCGACCCTCTTGCGCGCCCGGCGAGTAGCGCCCTTCGTTGAACACGACATCGTGCCCCACCGTGTATGCATGAGCACGGACGTCACGCGCGGAGCCGGCGGCAAGCGCATCGGAATGGACGCGCACGCGCGCGAAGTCATAACCGAAGCGATGTTCCATGTCGCGCCGGACCGCCGGGTCGAGGGGACGGCCTGCGCTCGCCAGCGTTTGCATGACGCTTTCGGGAACCTGCTCGGAGGCGCCGTTGGTTCCAGACGAGTACGGCCGGATCGCGAGCGGAGCGCCTCCGCCATCGGCTTCGACGACCCGTGAAGCGATGCGATCAGCCTCCTGCTCATGAACGTCGCCCGGCTCGCTGATCTCGAGCTTGGCCTGAAGCTCGGCGTGGCCGGTGCATTTGTCGCACTCGCAGTTGGCTGCGCAGCTTCGTTGAAGGGCGACGCGCGGAGAGATCGGGACCGAGCTCCAGTCCCAAGCCGCCGTGGGAGGCGCTACCGCATGGACCGGTTGAGGACCTGGGCTGCGCTGAAGCACTCGAACGGACGATCGGGTCGCAGAAAGGCCGGCCTTCGGATTCGCCGGCGGGATCTTGAACACTTGCGTGCACCCTCCGGAGGCCGTCCCTGGAAGACCACGAGTCTCGAACGCCCCGACAGCAAGGTCAAGGGCCGAGTCCTCCGCGACGCGATCTACAACACGCTGCCCCGCGGCGGGCCGATCGCGGCCACCGTGCGGGTGCTGGACTGAGCATCGAACGCCACTTGCAGGCAAACTGCGCGGTCCGCCCGTCCGGGCGGATCTGAAATCAAGTGGATCGAAACTCAATGAACAGTGCAAAGAAACGCGTGATCGGCATCAGCGGGAGCCTGCGCAAGGACTCCTTCAACACCATGGCGCTCAAGCTGGCGGCCTCGAAGCTGCCCGCCCATGTGGAAATGGACATCCTCGACTGGCGAAGCGTGCCGCCCTTCGATGCGGACCTGCTGGCCGAAGGATTTCCGGCGAGCGTGGCCGCCATCCGCGAGCGCATCGCCGGTGCCGATGGCGTTCTCATCGTCACGCCCGAATACAACTTCTCGGTGCCCGGCATGCTCAAGAACCTGCTCGACTGGGTGTCGCGCGGCGCGGACCAGCCGCTGGCCCGCAAGCCGGTGGCGATCCTCTCGGCGTCTGCCGGCCCGCTGGGCGGCGCGCGGGTTCAATACGACCTGCGCAAGGTGCTGCTGTTCATGAACGCGATGGTCCTTGCCAAGCCCGAGGTGTTCATCGGCAATGCGGCCGCCAAGTTCACGGCGGAGGGCCACTGCACGGACGAGGACACCGGCCGCTTCGTGCACCTGCAGATGCAGTCCTTCGCGACCTGGATCGACGAAGTCGCCCGCATGTCCGCGCCTGCCTGACGCGCGCGCCGAGCCCGGCGCAGGAGGGTCAGTCTTCGCGCCGGCGCCATTGGTGCCCGCTGAGGGCATCGCGCAAATCCCGGCTCGTGCGCTCCAGCAGCTGCTGGAGCTGGGCGAGGCGCGCGGGTTCCATGCGCGCGTTGGCCGCCGCGACCGTCACCGCGCCGATCACCTGGCCGAGACTGTCGAAGAACGGCATGCCCACCGCGGTCACGCCGGGATTCACCCGGTTGCGGATCACCGCATGGCCACGGCGCGTGGCCTCTTGCAGCGACTGCGCGAGCAGCTCGGGCGGGAAGCCCCAGTGGCGCTCGATCCTCGCGGTCACGTTCTCCAGGATGCCCTTCCGCTCGTCCGGCGGCAGGGCCGAGAGGATCGCGAGCCCGCCGGCGCCGAGCCCGAGCGGACGCCGGCTGCCGATGTGAAGCGTGACCACGCGCAGCGGCGTCGGGCCCTCGGCGACGTCGATGCACACCGCCTCGTCGCCGCTTCGCATGATGAGGTAGGCGGTCTCGCCCGCGTCGCGGGCCAACGCTTCGAGGGCCGGGCGAAGCAGGCCGCGGATGTCGAACTGCTGCGCCGCCGCGAGGCCGATCTCGTAGGCCAGCGGGCCGACGGTGTAGTGGCGGCTGGATTCGATGCGCATCGCCAGCCGCTCGTCCTGCAGCTGCTGCAGCAGGCGATGCATCGTGCTGTTGGGCAGGCCCGCGGCCTTGGCCAGGTCGGTCAGCGCGAGGCCGCGGCGCCCGGCGGTCGCCAGTAGCCGGAGCACCGCGGCGGCGCGGTGCAATGCGCCGTCACGGCTCGCTGCGGCTGCATCGTCGTGCGCCGCATCCGCATGCGATCGAGGGGCGCCCTCGCGGACGACGGAACGTGTGTCAGGTTGATGTGATGCCACGCGATTTGATCAGCTTGTCCCAGAAGCGCATCTCCTCGCGAATATAGCGGTCCATCTCGGCGGAATCGCTGGGCGTGGCCTCCATGCCCAGCTCCGCGAGCTTCTGCCGCACGGCGGCGAGCGCGAGCGCCTGCCGCATCTCGGCCGACAGCGCCGACACGATGTGGGGCGGCGTGCTCTTCGGCACCACCAGGCCCTGCCAGGCATAGATGCCGGACGGCGCGAAACCGAGTTCCTTCAGCGTGGGCACGTCGGGCAACTGCGCCATGCGCTGGTCGCCGGTCACCGCGAGCGGAACCAGCCGCCCATCCTTGATGAAGGGCAGCGACAGCGACGGCGAGATCACCGCCACCGGCAGCTGCTTGCCCGCGACATCCTGCATGGCCGGCGAATCGCCCTTGTACGGCACGTGCTGCGCCGTGATGCCGCCCGAAGAAGCGAGCACCTCCATCGCCATGTGGTGCGGCGTGCCGACGCCGGCGGAGCCGTAGTTGAAGCTCTTGCCCTTGCGGGCATCGGCCACCAGTTGCTGGAGCGAGGTGATGCCGCTGCCTGGATGCGTCGCGACGATCAGCGGGAAGCGCGCCATCAGGCCCACCGGCACGAAGTCCGTGAGCGGGTTGTAGCGGACCTTGGGATAGATCGCGGGATTGAGCGCGAGGATCGCGATGTCGGCGGTCAGCAGCGTGTAGCCGTCGGGCTCGGCGCGCGCGACGCTCTCCGCGGCGATCATGCCGGCGGCGCCCGCCTTGTTGTCGACGATCACCTGCTGGCCGAACTGCGTCGACAGCTGTGCAGCGACCGTGCGCGCGAGCACGTCGGTGCCGCCGCCGGGCGGAAAGCCGACCACCCACTTCACGGTCTTGGTCGGATAGCCCTGGGCGAGCGCCCAGGGACTGAGCATCGCGAGCGTGGTGCCGGCAGCGAAGGTCCTGCGCGTCATGCGGGGAAGGGAAGCCATGGAGTCTCCTTTTGAGTTGGAACGGGGATCCGGGCGGCGACGGCCGTGCCGACGTCAGGCGTGCGCAGGCACCGCACCGTCTTCGACGGGCGAGCCCGCGAACAACGCATCGCCGAGTTGTGCGAGGAGCGCCTGCAGGCCGGCTGCATCGCGGGCGATGCCGAAGACATATCGGTCGGGCCGCACGATGACCGCGCGCGCACCGAGCGCGTGAAGCCAGCGCCCGAAAAGGCCGTCGCGCTCGCGCACTGCGAGCACGCCCTGCGGCGCACGCTCCGCTTGCGTGGCCACGACGACATCGCGGCCGCCGATGCGCTTCCAGAGTCCGGCGGAAGCGGCATCGAACCATTCGCGAGTCTCCAGGGCGTCGGTCACGAACAGGAAGCCCGGCGGCAGCAGGTTGTCGAGGCGGCGCACGGCCTCGCCCTGATGCACCCAGGGCTGCACGAAGAGTTCGCCCGCGCCATCGGCCCGGGTGCCGTCGTCGTTGCGCGCGATGAGCCCCGTCTCCAGGTTCGGAATGAACTTCTGCCGCACGGTTTCCGAACGCCCCGCGGCGAGCCGTTCGCCGAGTTCGCGATCGCGCTCGCGCGCCGCCTGCGGATCGAGCTCGCCGATGATGAGGCCGAAGTCCTTCGCGTGGGTCACGATGGTGCGAACGTGCTGCTTGCGTTCCAGCCCGTAGCTGTCGAGCAGGCTCGCGTCGAAGCCCAGCCGCTCCACGCCGTCGATCTTCCATGCGAGGTTGACCGCATCGCGGATGCCCGCGCACAGGCCCTGGCCGAGGAAGGGCGGCATCTGGTGCGCCGCGTCCCCCATGAGGAACACGCGCCGGCTGCGCCATTCGTTGGCCACCAGCGCATGGAAGCGATAGACGGCCGAGCGGCACAGTTCAAGGTGGGTGGTGTCGGCGAAGCTCGACAGCACCTCGATCACCGATGCCTCGGTCCGGAAGTCGTCGGCCGTCTCTCCCGGCAGCAGCTTGATCTCCCAGCGCCGCAGGTTGCCGGGGCCGACGATGTAGGTGCCCGGCCGCGAAGGCCTGCAGTACTGCACGCATCGCTCGGGCAGCGCCACCGGGCCGCGCAGCCACGCGTCGACGACGATCCACCACTCGTCGAATTCGAGATCCTCGATGGTGGTGTCGATGCCGCGCCGAACCGCGCTGCGGCTGCCGTCCGCACCGATCAGGTAGCGCGCGGTGTGGCTCCGCATCGCGCCGTCTTCGATCCGCCGCACGTTCACGCGCACGCCGTCTTCGAAGGGTTCGTGGCCGGCGAATTCGTGGCGCAGGAAGGTCGCGACCTGCGGATGGCGCGCGACGCCCCGTCGCAGCGTGGCTTCGAGTTCCGGCTGCACGAACATCCAGGCCGGCTCCCAGGCCAGCAGGTGCGGCGGCGGCGCCGGATAGAAGCGCTTGATCACCTGCCCGTCGATGCCGACGAAGTCGGTGCCCGGATGCGGCGAGGTGGTGGCCGCGATCTCGTCGGCCAGTCCGCATTCCTGGAAGACGCGCATGACTTCCTGGTCGGCGGTGATCGCGCGCGGCTTGTCGTAGATCGCGTCGGCCTGGTCGAAGACCGCAATGCGGTAGCCGCGCTGCGCCATGAGCTTCGCGAAGGTCGCGCCGCTCGGGCCGTAGCCCACGATGGCGATGTCGAAGTCGAAATCAGTCGTCTGGCGTGTGTCCACGGAAGGTCTTCCTTTCATTGCTGCTGGATCTGCGCGTCGCGGACTACCTTCTTCCACTTCGCGACCTGCGTGCCGACGAAGGCGCGGGTGTCCTGCACATCGGCCGAGGGCGTCACGATGCCGCCGGTGGCCTCGAGCTGCTTGACCACGTCCGGCGACTTGAGCACGCGCAGAAGCGCCGAACGCAGGCGGGCGGCGACATCCGGCGGCAGGCCCCTGGGCGCGGCCACGGCGGTCCACGAGGTCACCTCGTAGCCGGGCACCACGCGCGCGACGGGCGCCACGCCCGGCAGCAGCGGCGAGGGCTCGGGCGAGGTCACGCCCAGCGCGCGCAGGCGGCCGCCTTCGATCTGCGGCCTCGCGACGGTCACCGAATCGAACAACAGGTCCACGCGTCCGGCGACGACGTCCTGCACGGGCGCACCGCCGCCCCGGTAGGGAATGTGGTTGAGCTGCACGCCGGCCATCGACTGGAAAAGCTCGCCCGAG
>NZ_JBBKZU010000014.1:0-191031 GCF_037889935.1 Variovorax ureilyticus | reverse complement strand
CGCGCGCCTGGCGATCGCCGCGGAGGCCTGACAGATCAATAATGCAACCCTCGTCCTGCCTGGAGGAATTTGAGTGTCCACGGGTGGGGGAGTTTGAAGTGTCGATCGGGGCCTTGTCCAACTCGTCGATCAGGAAGATTGGATTGGCATGCTCACCGAGAGCGATCGCCTCGAAAATGATGCCTGGCACGGCCGTGCTCCAATGGCGCTCGCTCCCGAGTAGGAGCGCCGTGGTCTGTGCGTTCTCCATCGACTGCCGCCGAATCGGCGTGCCGAGCGCCGTCGCCAGTTCGTGCGCGAAGCACGTCTTGCCGATTCCCGGGGCACCCCAGATGTGCAGGGGTGGGATCACCAGCGCTTTCCTGCTCTTCACCGAAAGCGCGACCTGACCGGCAACGAAGTCCGTCACGGGACGGAAGTGTGGGTGGCGCTGATACAAGTCCTGGAGCGACTGCTTCCATGCCGAAGGCGCGAAGGCGGGATTTGCGACGGCTCGCAGGGCTCCTTTGCCGACCAGTTTGTCAAGCATCTCCCGTTCTCGTTTTTGGCTCTCGCGATCCCGCATGGATGCGATCTTCTTGCTGACGCGGAGCAGTTCCTTCGATGACAGCACAGGATGACGCTTGGCCCGATCGCGGCTCCGGACGCCGCGCTCAAATGCTCTGGCCAAGGCCGCCTCGTCAACCTCTTTGCTGTTCGAGGTAGGCGGAGGCTTGGCCGCCACTTGATTTGCTGATCTGAACCGCGCGTTCTCCTCCTCGATGCGTTGCCGACGCCTCGCCTCCGTCGCTTCAGAAAGGCCGTTCGCGAGACCTGTCGGAAGGATTACCCACTTTTGACACGCTCGGTCCAGAACGTCCGAAAAGCGGACGCACATGAAACCGAGAGGCATTGCGATATCACCTTGGCTGAACGCGTCCCGCTCCATCTCATCTCTCCTCCCATTCGATTGCCTCACGCCACAATCCTTCAAGGCCCTCCTCGTCGCTGGCGTTCAGAAACTCGGGCTGATGACGGTCGCACAATGGCAAATCGCGACCAAAGTAGTTCCGCCTCCTCGAATGCGCCCCGCAAACCATGCATGCCTCCGCGGATAGTCGCTCCGCATCAAGTACGACGCAGTCGATGTAGCGGACGAGGTCGTCCGCTCGTGCGTGGGTGTTCAAGACCACCGCCCTCCTCGACGAATTGGCGAGATCGATCACGAACCGTGACCGTTCGCCCAGCGCATAGAAAAGCGCCGCAACGCCATCCTCTTCCTCGATACGGACCCATCGGAACCCCAAACCTCTGAATTCCACCGCCTGCTGAATTTCGCGGCACGCGGCGGCCAGGATCGGGTTCCAACCTCGATAGAGCGTGATCCCGGCATGAGGACCGCTGAACATTGCTGGAAAGCGCGACCTCGCGGAGACAGGTCTGGCGCTTCTTCGCTGCCCGATCGCCGGCCAAGGCACGAAGGCGATCTCGATGGGACGCTGGGGGCGAGCAGTCCCAGCAGGAAGTCGATGCGTGTCCATGCCAATACCTCCGCCACGTCCACAACGTGTTGCGTTTCGGCTCCCGGAGGCTCTCCTCACGCGCCGGTTTCGCGGGGGAAAGTCGTCCGCAGCTTGACAAACCGGTCCTCGTAGCATAGATGCTAGTGCATAAATGCACAAAATGGCTTTGTGACAGACGGTCTCAAAGCATCTGGAAGCCAGCGTGAATCGCCAGAGCTTCCGCCTCTCTTTCACTAGAAAACAGGCCAGATCTTTCGCCGGCCTTTCGCGGGATTGGCATCTGGCAGATCGGCGAGATCTCCAGCATGTCAGACCTCGTTTTGTAGCAACTATGCGAGTGCATAAATGCGTCGCAGCGGAGAGATTCGCTGCATGCGTAACCCACCCGATCCGGCGTTACTCCGGGCGGTTGCAGCGGAGCTCAAGGCGCGCCGCACGGCTCTTGGCCTGAATCAGGAAGGGCTCGCATTTGCAGCAGGCGTTGACAGGACATTCGTGGCCCGTCTGGAGAACTGTTCGACCTCGCCTTCGCTGGGAACACTTTTTCGCCTCTCGACCGGGCTGGAGACGGACCCCGGTGAACTCGTGAGCGCGATCGCGAAGCGGTACAGGAGGGAACACCGGGCTGCGGTCGTTTTGGCATCGGTTCGACATGCGTCCAAGAAGACCGAGCACGCTTCGAAGAAGCCGAGCGGGTGACCTTGCGCCGGCCGCTGCAAAATCTCGTCATCATGATCACCGAGCCAGGAAAGCTTTCCGACGAAGATCTCCTCGACCGCGCGCACCAGCTCCGGCTGCTGGCCTTGCGCGGTCACGTGGAAGCCGGCGGACCTGCCCACGATCACGAACGGGAGGTGCGGCGGCGCTTTGGCAGTGGGACCACGATGCAGGCGGCGCTGGAGTCTCATGCTCCTCCGCGTAAGCGCCCGCTCTGGCGGTTCTGGTAGTCACGCTTCCCAAAATAACTTGCGCCCTGCTGGCGCTCAGCCGTCGGCAAGGGCACGCACTCGGACTAGCGGATGCGCAACCGACACTTCTCGCAATCGCTGAGCCAAGACCCGCGCCGTGTTGCGCAGTTCGACAAGGGCCCGGGTGATTGCAGCCCGCTTGTAAAGCGCCTGGGTTTCTCGCCGCAGCGCCGCGGTGCGATGCCAACTCTTCGAGCTGGTCCCCAGAATGCATGATGCAAGGAGGTTCCACATCAGAGCAGGTGACAGATTGCCGGCGTCGGAGGCGGTGGAAAGACCACATGCGCGAGCGCAGCGCGCGGATCGTCCTTGGTGACCGCAATGGCGCTCAGCCATGTCCGCCTCGACGAGAGGAGGTCGTGAACAAAGCCGCCCAATCCAAGTTGCCTGCATCATATGCGACGACTTCTAGATGTGCGTCCCTAAGAGCAGTGGCAATCAAGACGGTGTTCCTTCTGAGATGGAAGTTTTCGTCTTGAAATGAGATCACTCAATCGCCTTGGCCATGTCCTCCACGACCTTCTTGGCGTCGCCGAAGACCATCATGGTCTTGTCCATGTAGAACAGTTCGTTGTCCAGCCCCGCGTAGCCGGCGGCCATGCTGCGCTTGTTCACGATCACCGTCTTGGCCTTGTAGGCCTCCAGGATCGGCATGCCGTAGATGGGCGTTCCCTTCTGCAAGGCCGCCGGGTTCACCACGTCGTTGGCCCCCAGGATGATCGCCACGTCGGCCTGGCCGAACTCGCCGTTGATGTCTTCCATCTCGAAGACCTGGTCGTAGGGCACCTCGGCTTCGGCCAGCAGCACGTTCATGTGCCCCGGCATGCGCCCGGCCACCGGGTGGATCGCGTACTTCACGGTCACGCCCTTGTGCGTGAGCTTCTCGGCCAGCTCGTTCACTGCGTGCTGCGCCCGGGCGACTGCGAGACCGTAGCCCGGCACGATGATCACGGTGTCCGCGTTGGACAGCATGAAGGCCGCGTCGTCGGCGCTGCCGCTCTTGACCGGGCGCTGCTCCTTGGCGCCGGTGGCGGCACTGGCCGCCTCGCCGCCGAAGCCGCCCAGGATCACGCTGAAGAACGAGCGGTTCATCGCCTTGCACATGATGTACGAGAGGATCGCACCGGAGGAGCCCACCAGGGACCCCGCCACGATCAGCATCGCGTTGTTCAGGCTGAAGCCGATGCCCGCGGCGGCCCAGCCCGAGTAGCTGTTGAGCATCGACACCACCACCGGCATGTCCGCCCCGCCGATCGGGATGATGATCAGCACCCCCATCACGAAGGCCAGGATCACCATCAAGAGGAACGCGAGCCAGCTCTCGGTGGCCATGTAGACCAGGCCCAGGCCGATGGTCACCAGGCCCAGCACGAGGTTGAGCAGGTGCTGGCCCTTGAACTGCACCGGCGCGCCCTGGAAGAGGCGGAACTTGTACTTGCCCGAGAGCTTGCCGAAGGCGATGACCGAGCCGCTGAAGGTGATCGCGCCGATGGCCGCACCGAGGAACAGCTCCAGCCGGTTGCCCGCGGGAATCGCATAGCGCAGGAAGCCGTCGATGATCGCGGCGCCCTCGGGCGTCTGCACGCCCACGGCCGCCGGCACCGGCGGCGGGGTGATGCCGAAGGCCCAGGGCTCGACCACCGCCGCCACCGCGATGAACACGGCCCCCAGACCGATCATGCTGTGGAAGAAGGCCACCAACTCGGGCATCTGCGTCATCTCGACGGTCTTGGCACGGTAGGCGCCGTAGCCGCCGCCCACCACCAGCCCCAGCAGCACCCAGGCCATGCCGAGGGCCTTGCCGCCCGAGAGCTGCACGATCAGCGCCGCGGTGGTCAGGATGGCGATGGCCATGCCGACCATGCCGAAGATGTTGCCCCGGATCGAGGTGGTGGGGTGGGAGAGGCCCTTGAGGGACTGGATGAAGCAGACCGAGGCGATCAGGTACAGCAGCGTGACGACGTTCATCGACATGTCAGTGGCCCTCCGCCTTGGCAGCGGCAGCCGGTGCCTTCTTGTCCTTCTTCTTGAACATCTCCAGCATGCGCCGGGTCACGAGGAAGCCGCCGAAGACGTTCACCGCCGCCAGCGCCACGGCCAGCACGCCCATGGTCTTGCCCAGGGCCGATTCGGTGAGCGCCGCCGCCAGCATCGCGCCGACGATGACGATGGCGGAAATGGCGTTGGTCACGGCCATCAGCGGCGTGTGCAGCGCCGGCGTGACGGTCCACACCACGTGGTAGCCCACGTAGATGGCCAGCACGAAGATGATGAGGTTGATGACGGTGTGGGATACGGGATCCATGAGCTTCTTCTCCTCTTGTTCGTCTACTTCTTCGTGACCTGGCCGTCCTGCGTCATGCGGCAGGCGGCGACGATGTCGTCCTCGAGGTCGATCTTGATGCCGCCTTCCTTGGGCAGCACGAGCTTGAGGAAGTCCAGCACGTTGCGCGCGTACAGCGACGAAGCGTCGGCCGCGACCAGCGCCGGCAGGTTCGTCTCGCCCACGAGCGTGACGCCGTGCTTGATGACGGTGGCGCCGGGCTCGGTCAGCGGGCAGTTGCCGCCCTGCGGGGCCGCCAGGTCGACGATGACGCTCCCGGGCTTCATGGCCTTGACCATCTCCTCGGTCACGAGCACGGGCGCGGGGCGCCCGGGGATCAGCGCGGTGGTGATGACCACGTCCGCCAGCGCCACGCGCTTGGCGACTTCCCCCTTCTGGCGATCGAGCCAGCTCTGGGGCATCGGGCGGGCATAGCCGCCGACGCCTTCGGCGGCTTCCTTCTCCTCGGCGGTTTCATACGGCACGTCGATGAACTTGGCGCCGAGCGACTCGACCTGTTCCTTGACCGAGGGGCGCACGTCCGAGGCCTCGATGACGGCCCCGAGGCGCTTGGCGGTGGCAATGGCCTGCAGGCCCGCCACGCCCACGCCCAGGATCACGACGCGCGCCGCCTTCACGGTGCCGGCCGCGGTCATCAGCATCGGGAAGAAGCGCTGGTACTTGTCGGCGGCCATCATGACGGCCTTGTAGCCGGCGATGTTGGCCTGCGAGGACAGCACGTCCATGCTCTGCGCGCGCGTGGTGCGCGGGGCGGCTTCGAGGGCAAACGAGGTGAGGCCGGCAGTGGCCAGGCGCTGCAGGCCCGCGGCATCGAAGGGGTTGAGCATGCCGACCAGGACCGTCCCAGGCTTCATCAGCGCCAGCTCCGATTCGGAAGGCGAGCGCACCTTCAGCACGATCTCGCAGCCCAAGGCGCCCGCGGCATCGGTGATCTGCGCGCCCGCGGCCTCGTAGGCCCCATCGGTCACGCTGGCAACGGTGCCCGCTCCCGATTGCACTCGCACGGTGTGGCCCTGCGCGGCCAGTTTCTTCGCGGTTTCCGCCGTGACGGCCACTCGGGTTTCGCCTGGCACAGTTTCGGCCGGCACGCCTATGAGCATGAAGGTTCCTTGGATGTGATGAGACGAGACGACACCCGGCGCTCGCGCCGCGTGTCGTGCGTCGGATTGAATCGTCGCCGTGGGCCGGCGACGTGAGTCACTTAGACGGTCGCGCCAACCTGATAAAGCTCAACCCTGGTTCCGTCCGGATCGGACACGTAGATCGTCAGCCCATAGGGCCCGTCGTGCAAATCCTGCTGGAACTCGACGTCCGCCTTCTTCAGCCGCTCCCGCAAGGCGCGGACATCATTGACCTCGAAGGCCATGTGATCGATCTGCCGGTGGGCTGGCGCGCGCCCGCCGACGATCGCGATGCCCTGATGAAAGGCGGTGAACGGCCGGCCGTCGGCCAATGGCTTCGCGGGCCGAATAGAGAAGCCGAGCTGGTTCACGTAGAAGGACGTTGAGCGCTCCACGTCCTGCACCATCAGCAGCATGTGGCCATAGCCGAGCGTGCGCGGCGCGGATTTCGCGTCGATCCAGTTGCGCATCTCCTTCGAGTCCGACAGCTCGCAGAAGTATTGCCTCCAGACCTGCTTCGCAGTTTCCTCCCACTCCCCGTTGACGCCGGAAATGCAATCATTCAGCGCGACGACGTCATAGTCGCGCAGATAGGCCTCGCGAATGCTGGTCTCGACACACGCGTTCGTCGTGGTTCCGGCCACGAAAAGTGTCCGGGTGCCCAGCATCTTCAACATCATCTCGAGGCGTGTCTCGTAGAAGGCGCCGAAGCGATGCTTGCGAATGACATAGGACGGGTTGAAGGCGGCGAGCGGCTTCAACTCCTCGACGATCTCCTCGTCCCAGCTGCCGGCGAGCGCCGAGACCTGCTTGCGGCGAGTGGTGTGGCCGGCGAGCTTCTTGCGGGCGCGACTTGCGTCCACCGTAAAGTGCTCCTGCACGGTCCAGATCACAGGGATGCCGGCCGACTGGCAACGCGGGATGAGTTCCGCCAGCGCGGGCACGATCGACGACAGGCGTTTCGTATCGACACCGGAAATACCAAGCGTTCCCTTGTCATGGATGAACGCATTCTGGAGGTCGATGACCAGGAGTGCCGACGTCCGGGGGTCGAGTTCATCGAGATTCATCACTTCTCCTCCATGTCGATGCCGAGCACGCCGTTGCGCCCCCAACTGTCCTTGGGCGTGTCGTGAATCACGACGTGAAGGTGATCGGGCTTGCAGCCGGCGTGTTCGACCATGGCCTGCGTGATGGCCTTGACCAGATTGCGCTTCTGGTCGACCGTGCGGCCTTCCCACATTTCGACGACAACGAATGGCATGTCAGTGCTCCTTAGGTTGAATTCCAGCCCAGCGCGGGACGGGCGGCGAGAAGCCCGTGACGAAGTCGTTGCCCGCACGGTCTTCACCGCGCACGAGCCAGAGCGGTCGGGCGGCATGATTGATGAGTGGTTGTTCTTCCATGGCGATCCAGTTGGCGGGCGCGCGCGCGTCGCGCACGAAGCTGCTGCTCGCCGGCATGTAGCGGATCACATAGAGAGGCTCGCGTGGATCGAATGGTGGCAGGCCTGTCGCGACGCATCTCAGATCCAGGCACACCACCGGCTGGCTTCGTTGCGGTGCCACGAGGACCACTGCGCCCTGCAGCGGTGCGACCGGCCAGTAGCGGCCTTCGCGACCTTCACGCACAAAGCGCAGATAGAAGGCCGCCTCGAGATGAAGCTCGGAATCCCACAGCACGATGTCGCTGCCGATCGTCGCTGCCACCTGATCCACGATGACCGGGTCTTCGCACAAGTCGAGGAAGCGCCATGCATCCGTGAGCGCCGCCGTATGGCCCCACGGATTGTGGAGGCCGGACAGCCGCTCCAGCCGCGGGCGCGGACGGAGCGCGGCGAGTTCCAGCACCGCCTCGTGCAGCTCTTCGATGCGCTGCGTCAAGCTCCGGGTGCGGGGCGCCACCCCGCCCTTCACGGCTTCTCGCAGGCCGGTTTCCATGATCAGGAAGGACGCGAGAGGCAGCGGCCGCGACCGAAGAGGCTCTCGTCGATCTCGCCGTTCTCGTAGACAACAGCGCCGCGGGACACGGTAAGCACGGGCCAGCCCTTGAGCTTCCAGCCTTCGTAGATGCAGGTACCCTTTCCGGTGTGGTGGACGGTGCGCTCTTCGTCCAGGTCGACCAGGACCAGATCGGCGTCGAAGCCGACCTCGATGTTGCCTTTGCGCGGCCACAGCCCGAAGCGCCGCGCGGGATTGGCCGAGTTGAGTTGCACCAGTCTCGACAGCGGCAAGCCGCGCTGATGCACGCCGAAGTGCAGCATCAGCGACAGCTCCCACGGAAAGGAAACGACGCCCGGCAGCTCCGACCAGAGATCCTCCAGCTTCTTGGGAAAGAAAGGCACATGGTCGGTGCCGAGGCTGTAGACCGAGCCGTTCATCACGCCGCGCCACAGGCCCTCCTGCTCTTCCTTGTCGCGCAGCGGCGGCGAGATCTTGGCGCGCATGTCGAGGTCGCTGTCGTAGGCCGTGCGGGTGAGATAGTGCTGGCAGGTCTCGACGGTGACGTGCACACCCCGCGCCTGCGCTTCAGCGGCGAGCACGGGCCCCATCCCGACCGACGTATGGACCAGGTGCAACGAACAGCCCGTTCGCTCCGCGAGGAAGATCATGCGGCGGATCGTCTCGACCTCGCAGAAGGCCGGGCGCGATTCGGTATAGGCGCCGAGATCCTGCCGACCCGTCGCCTTGATCTCGTTCTTCATCCAGGAGGCGATCTGCGTGTTCTCGCAGTGGACATTGATCAGCGCGCCCGGGATCTTCGAGAGGATGCGCATCGCGGCATACACCCAGCCATCCGTCGCGGGGACGATGCCGATCGGGTTGTCGGGCTCGTAGCCGAAGTAGCACTTGAACGAACGCACGCCGGTCTTCGCGGCGATCTCCGGGATCTCGGCGATGTGCTCTTCGCGCTGGATCCCGAAGTGGAAGCCGAAGTCGATGATCGAGTTCTCTTCGCCGAGGGCCTTGCGTTCCTCGTAGAAAGGCAGATAGGAAGGCTTGAGATTGCGGATGTACAGCAAGGCCGTCGTCACACCGCCCGAGGCCGCGGCCGCTGTCTCCGTTCGCATGTCTTCCGCATACGGATACTTGACCCCCAGATGGCAATGCGGATCGATCACGCCGGGCATCAGCACGCGGCCGCCGGCGTCGATTTCGCGATGCCCCTTGGGCAGGGCGCTGTCGGCACCGGTCAGGACGATCTTGCCGTCCTTCACGGCGACACCGCCATGGAACTCCCCATCGTGGCGAACCACGCGGGCATTGCGAATCACCAGGTCGGCGCTCATTGCTTCTCCTTCAAGATGTTGTCGATGCGGCGATGCACGCCGCTCCATTGGCTGCGGCCGACGGTGATGGGTGCGCGCGCGCCGAGTCCACGGGCCCAGACGAACTTGAGCCCGAGCGCCTGCGCCGCATCGCGGTCGATGCCGCCGGGCGGCGCCGCAAGATCGACGAGCAAGGCATGCCGGGGCAAGGTCTCGAGCAGTTCACGTCCGAGCACGCGGGCCGGCACGCTGGCGATGACGATGTCCGTGTCCGGAAGCACCTTGGCCAGATCGGACAGCTCATGCGATTCGGCCCCGGCGGCGTGGGCCGCGGCGCGTTGCACCGCGTTGCGCGCGGCAACGTGCACGTGTGCACCCAGGGCCAGCAAGGTGTGGGTGACCAGCGAGCCGATCGTGCCCTGCCCCACCAGGCAGACCTTCGCCTTGTGGATGGTGATGTCGGTGTTCTCGATCAGCACCTTGAGCATGCCCTCGACGATCGCGGGGCCGCGCAGAAGCATCAGGTCTTCGTCCCACTCGTACTCGTGCAGGGTGATGCCGAGCGTCTCGCAATGGGCCTTGAGCTTGGGATCCGCCCATCCGAGGATGATGTGCCCCGGGCGGCGCATGCCGGACAGCATCTCGCGGTCCGGGATGATGCGTTCGGCGCATTGCGGCGCGAAGAGCGCACCGTCCGGCGCAATCCCGGGAATGGGGAAGAGCGCAATGTCGGCCCCTTCCAGCGCCTCCCTCGGGTTGGACACGTGGTTGACGCCTGCAATGCCTTCCTCAGGCCACGGAAAGCCATAGGCGCGCACCTGGGCGCCGGCAGCCACCGCGCAGCGGGCAATCTCCTGCTCGCGGCGATCCCCGCCCATGATCGCAATAACGACTTGATCCCAGTTCATGACGACCTCACGCGTTGAAGAAGTTCGGATTTGGACAGGCCCGCGATGCCCATCGCCTCGGCGGTGCGTCCGCCCTTGCCGTAGTCGACGCCGACCACCGCCTGGGCGAGCGTGAAGAGCGAGCGGGCGACCGGCGTGGCCACACCAGCGATCGCGGCGAGTTCGAGGAAGGGAAGAAGGCCGTGCCCGAAGTCCTCCCGGTAGTACCTGTGCTGCAGCGAATCGGGGCCCTTGATGCGCTTGTTGGCCTCGCCGCCCGCGATTGCGGCCACGAAGTCCTGCGCATCCGTGACGGACGATTCCACCGTGCCGATCAGCTTCATTTCCTCGACGAGGTTGGGCAGCCGATGGCCGAAGGCCGCCGCCACGGCCAGCCGCTCGTCGTCGAGTGCGCGCATGGTTCGAGCAACGCCGGGCGTCATGGCCTGCACGTAGAACGTGAAGTCGCCGTGCGTGGCCTCGACCCAGGCTGCGGCGAGGACTGCACCCGGCGGATGCAACACGAGGTTGGCATTCGCGAGCGCCGAGGCGAGAACGTCGCCGACCGGCTCCGCACCCGGAAACAGCTCGCAAGCCACTGCCAGTGCCGCGTCACCGCCGGGCAGCGCCGCCGCGCGCACCTGGCGCGCGCGGCCGGTCACGGTCACGCTGTCGGGCTGGTACTTGCGGGCGACATATGTGAGGGTGGAGAACTCGGCGATCGGCGGCAGATCGGCGCGCACGCTCCGATAGGCATGCGCGAACTCGAGCGCGCCTCCGGTGTGCCCCGGATTGAGGACCACCGGGCGATTCGCCGGCCAGCGCGCCGCGGCGAGTGCACGCGCAACCGGCGCGTGCGAAAAGGTCGGCAGCGTCACCACGGCTGCGTCGGCGCCCTTGATGGCTTCGGCGAGGTTGGCCGTGATCAGGGCCGGGCGGGCGATGCCTTCGCCGAGCACCCCTTCGTGGCGCACTCCACCGAGCGTCTGGAACCGCTCGAGTGTTTCGGGAGAGCGGTTCCAGAGAACGACCTCGTGTCCGGCGAGCGTGAGCTCGGCCACCGCCGCGGCCCCACCGGCGCCGGCGCCCAGTATGGATACTTTCATTGTTGCCTCTGTCTGGTCAGTGCGCGACGAGCACGCCCTTGGCTTCGAACATTTCACGCACCTGCCGCACGTAGTGCTGGAAGGCCGGGTCCTCGTGGATGCCGCTCCACCGGCGCGGCCTCGGGATGTCGATCGCGAGATCGAGATCCACCCTGCCGGGCCGTGGTGACATCACGATCACCCGATCGGCGAGGAACACCGCCTCGTCGATGCCATGCGTGATGAACAGCACGGTGTTGCGCAGCCGAATCCACATGGTTTGCAAATCCATGATCATCTGCTCGCGCGTCAGTGCATCGAGTGCGCCGAAAGGCTCGTCCATCAACAGCAGTCCCGGCTCCTGGATCAGGGCACGGCAGATCGCCACACGTTGACGCATGCCGCCCGAGAGCTCGGAAGGGAACTTGTCGGCGAAGCCCTTGAGCCCGACCTGCGCCAGCAGGTCGCGCGCGCGGTCGGCGTATGCCTTGCGGTCCAATCCCTTGATCTCGATGGGCAGGAGGATGTTGTCGAGAATGCTGCGCCAGTAGAGCAGCAGATCGGACTGGAACACCACGCCGGCTTTCGGATGCGGCCGCACGACGATGTCGCCGTCGATGCCCAGGCGCCCAGAACTCACCGGCGTGAGACCCGCAAGCAGCGACAGCAGCGTGCTCTTGCCACATCCGCTGGGGCCGACGATCGCGACGAAACTGCCGGGCTTGATGTCGAGGTCGACCCGGTCGAGCGCGAGCACGTCTTCGCCCGTGCGCACCTCATAGGACTTGGAGACACCTTCGATGGTGACGGCGGCTGCGCTACTCATCGCGTCGACTCCCCGCGCCGGCTTGCAAGGAGCCTTCCTTCGCGTTGTTCAGGTACATGGCGGATTCCCATCATTTGGCGCTTTCGCGGTGAAACGAAACCTTGCTCTCGACGAGTGCAAGGACGAAATAGAGCAGCACGCCGATCAGCGAGATCGTGACGACGGTCGCGAAATTCAGGGTGGTATCGAACTGCGAGTTCGCCTGCAACTGCAGGTAGCCCAGGCCGCGTTCGGCAGCGATGTACTCGCCGATGATCGCGCCGATGACAGCCAGGGAGATCGCGACCTTGAGCCCACCGAAGATGCTCGGAAGCGCTGCCGGCAGGCGGACTTTGAAGAAGGTCTGTGCCTCAGTCGCCCCCATGGAGCGGACCATGTTGACCAAGCCCTTGTCGAGCGACTGCAGGCCCACCACCGTCGAGATCACGATCGGGAAGAACGAGATCAGGAACGCGAGGCTGATCTTCGGAGCCCACCCGTAGCCCAGGTAGAGCACCAGCAGCGGCGCGAGCGCGATCTTGGGAACCGTCTGCAGCGCCACGAGCAGTGGGTACACCGCACGCTCGAAGACTTTCGAATAGAAGATGGCCAGCGCGAGCGGGATGCCGATCAGAACGCCTGACAGGAAGCCACCCAGCACTTCGAGCAGCGTGATGTACGAGTGGGTCGCCAGCAGGTTGAAGTCCGTCGCCATTCGCTTCGCGATGGCGAGCGGCGTCGGAAGCACGAACTCCGAGAGCCCGGACAGTGGCACGGCAAGCTGCCAGACGAGCAGAACGCCGATCGAGAGCAGCGCGGAGGCGTAACGTTCGAAGAATCTGACGCGCGGCTTCTTCTTCGTGCTTCGGGCAACGGGCATGGCGACGATTGCGGGATGTTTCAGTTCAGTCATGGGTCACCTAAGGCTTTGGCTGGGTCAGCAGGTCGTTGGTGAAGAAGGTGTCCGTCGGCTTCGGCGCGCCAATGGCTTCGTCGGTCTTCAGGAGTTCAAGCGCCTGCGCGATGGTCTGGGGGTCCGTCCACCCGAGCGGCTTGCCGGGTTTCACTTCGATAGCTTCCATGGTGGCGCGCACCTGCGCTTCGATTACTTCCGGCGCGGGGCCGCCCTTCCAAGCTTTGGAGATAGCTGTAGTCGCGGCTTTCGGATCCTTCTTGGTCGCCTCGATGCCCTGATTTACGGCGGCCAGGTAGCGCTTGAGCACGTCAGGCTTTTTCGAAATCGCGGCATTGCTCGAGACTGCGGCCAGCCCGGGGATCGCGAGCCCGTTCTGGGACAGGTCGAGCGTGGGGAATTTCGTGCCGATTCGCGCCTCGATCATCGGGAGATCGTTGTTCTTGTAGACGCTGACGACATCGACCTGCTTCTGCAGGAATTGCGGGACGCGGGATTGCGCATCCATCTGGACCTTTTTCACCTTGGCGCAATCGATGTGATTGACTGCGCAGAAGACCGCCAGATAGGAGGTTCCCGTTTCGCCCACCGAGTGCGCAACCGTCTTGCCTTCGAGGTCCTGGGGCTTGAGCACCGGCTTGTCCGGCTGCGAGATCAGGACGACCGGTGTCTTCGGCTGATAGAGCGCAATGATCCTGACGGGCATGCCCTTTTGAATCGCCGAGACCGCAAAGATGGCCGGCATGATCACGACATCTTCCTGGCCCTGCAGGAGAGCGCCCAAGGCAGCGGGTGCGCCGGCGCCCTCGCCCATACGGACCTCGAGATTGTTGGCCGCGTACATGCCCTGCTCTTGCGCCAGGTACAGATGGGCGTATTCGCCCTTGAGCTTCCAGCTGAAGCGGACGTTGACGTCGTCCGCCGCCCAAGCCGCCGAAGACAGCGCAAACGCCGCCGCAACGGCGGCTGTCCGCATCCCTGAAGTCAATGAACTGGCCGAAAAATGGAAACGCATGGAATACCCGCCATAAAGGTTGAGGAGGTGAACCGGGGCCGAGACTTGCGTGAGCGGCAGACCGGGGCTAGGGTTGGTAATCGCGCATCTGAGTTCTGCTTTTCTTGCTATCTTGATCACGAAGTGTGATCACACGTATAATCGCCAACAACCGGGTTAACCCTCGATCCGTCAAAGCAAACATTCAAAAAGAGAGCGCCATGGAAAAGATCGCCAGCCGCCGTCAATCAGGTACCGCGGAAGAGCCGAGCAAACGGGCACGCGGCAGCGTCCCGGAAGAAGTCTTCCAGAGGCTGCGACGAGGATTGATGGTCGGCGCCTTCGTGCCGGGCCAGGTGATGAGCCTGCGCAAACTGGCTGCCAGCTTCGGCACCAGTCCCATGCCGATCCGCGAGGCGCTCACGCGTCTGGTCGTCATCAATGCGCTGGAAGACACCTCGAGCGGTTCGGTCCGCGTGCCTCGCCTCACGCCCAAGAAGCTCAACGAGCTCTTCGCACTCAGAGAGCTGGTTGAAGGCATGGCTACCGAGATGGCGTGCCGCAACTGCACGCCTGCCTTGCTCAAGTCGCTGAACGCCATCAACGTCGAACTGCTTGATGCGATCGGGAAGCGCAATCTGATCGGCTGCCTGTCGTCCAACCAGCGGTTCCATTTCACGCTTTACGAGGCGGCTGGGTCCGAGGTGATCATGCCGGTCGTGGAGTCCCTCTGGCTGCAATTCGGACCGACCATGTACCTGTCATTGCTCTCGCCCGACATGCCCTGGGATGCGTCCGCGCATGTCGAGATTCTCGAAGGTCTGGAGGCAAGGAAGCCCGCGATCGCCAAGCGGGGCGTACTGCGCGACATTCGAAACACCGCCCAGTCACTCGAACCCGCCCTCGCGGAGCTGGAGCCTGCCAACCTGCTCTCGGCTCCGCTGGACGATCTCTATTTCGGTACCTGAATTGGCAACAGCCCATCACGAAGGACTTGAACAAGCATGACTCAGCAAGGACACGACGCCCGACTCAAGGAACTCGGCATTGAACTGCCCAGTGCAGTGGCCCCTGCGGCCAACTACATCCCCGCTCGCAAGAGCGGCTCGACGATCTATATCGCGGGCCAGGTCCCGAGTGCAGGCGGCAAAGACCAGTACGTCGGCAAAGTCGGAAAGGACGTGTCGGTCGAAGACGCGCAAAAGGCGGCGCGCCTGTGCGCGATCAATATTCTGGCGCAACTGCGCACCGCCCTGGGCGGCAGTCTGGACCGCGTCGTGGGCTGCGTCCGACTGGGTGGCTTCGTCAACGCGACCCCGGAGTTCGGGGAGCATCCCAAGGTCATCAACGGCGCCTCGGACTTCATGGTCGAGGTCTTCGGCGATGCGGGCCGCCACGCGCGCGCCGCCGTCGGCTGCAATTCGCTGCCGCGCAACGTGGCAGTCGAAGTGGATGCCATTTTCGAGATCGCCTGAACATGAACGGCCCCGGTCGTGACACTCGCGTGCCGGTCCATGTGCTGACCGGCTTTCTCGGCAGCGGCAAGACGACGCTGTTGCGCCACATGCTGGCGGATCCGGATCTCTCGGATACGGCCGTTGTCATCAACGAATTCGGCGAAGTGGGACTGGATCACCTCCTCGTTCGCGCAGTCGCCGAAGACGTGGTGCTACTGAGTTCGGGCTGTCTTTGCTGCTCGGTGCGGGACGACCTGGTGTCGACGCTGGCGGAACTCAATGCAATGATGCGCACCGGCGACATCCCGGCCTTTGCGCGCGTGGTGGTTGAAACCACCGGCATGGCCGACCCCGCGCCGATCATGCAGGCCATCCTCAGCGAGCAACGCCTGACCCCCTGGTTCCGGCTCGGGCAGGTGATCACCACCGTGGATGCCGTCAATGGCGACCAGACGCTGGTGCGTCATCGCGAAGCCCGGCAGCAACTGGCCACTGCGGACCGGGTGATCCTGACCAAGCCGGACCTGGTTGACGAGTCCGACTGCGCGGCGCTGCTGGAAAAGCTCCGCACGTTCAATCCGGGAGCGGCTTTCGCCACCGCCAGCAAAGGCCGCCTCACAGCCGGCGCGATCCTCGATGACGGGCAAGGTCAGCACGACCAGGAAGACCAGTGGCGTCGCGCCGGGTCGATCCTTCCGCCGGCGAGCAAGGGTCCAGGCGACAACCGGCCATTGGGTCCCTTGCTCAGCCATCACGACGAGGCGATACGGACCTTCACGGTGCAGTTGGAGCGCCCGGTCGAGTGGAGCGTCTTCGTCGACTGGCTCGAGCTGTTGCTCGCCAACAGGGGCGACTCGATCCTGCGCGTCAAGGGCCTGCTTGGCGTGACCGATGACGAGCGGCCCGTGGTCGTGCAGGGCGTTCAGCACGTGCTCTATCCGATCGACCGGCTTCCGACGTGGCCGAAGGGAACGAGTTCGCCAGGCTGGATTGTCTTCATCGCCCGCGACCTGACGGCCCGCGCGATCGAGAACTCATTGCGCTCCGTCTACGAGTTCAGTCTCGCCTGAGGACGTCGGTATCGCGTCCACGCCCACGCGCTGTCCGCGATGGTAGGAAACGCGGCCGGCGGGGCGCCTCGCGATCGCATCGTCGAAGGATGAGGCCGGAACAAGCACCAGATTGGCCACTTCACCTACCGCGATGCACCGGCGCCCGCCGCACATCAGCGCCTGCAGGTCATCAGCGCCATCCACGTGCGAGGCGATCGCGCCCACATAGCCTGTTTCGAGCATATCGCCGTCACCGAATGGAAAGAACCAATCCCTGACGTTGTCGGTACCGAAGCGCACCGGGACCCCTGCCGCGATCGCATCGATCACCGGCGCGATCCCGCGCTCCCGCGGCGCCCCCCCGCGCCCCTGAAGATAGAGATTCAGCTCGGGAAGGACGACCAGGGTGATCGCGGCTGCGGCCATGCGATCGAGCAGGCGCCTCGCATGATCGCGATCCATCGCGGAAAGCACGCAGGCATGGCTGACCGAAACCCTTCCTTCGAGCCTGCGCGCGACGCTGCCTTCAACGAGCTGTTCGATCAATGCGCTATCGACATCCAGGTGCTCGTCGAGGTGAATATCCACCGCCACATCGAGGGCGACCGCGAGATCGAGCAAGGCATCCAGGGAGACCGCCGGCTCGCGGCAAAGAGCCGGCACGGCGCCGATCAACGATGCGCCCTGCGCCACAGCCTCGGTCAACAGCGCCTGCATTTCGACCCGCGCGGGATCGGCACATGCGTTCGCGAAGGCGACAACTTCAATATCGAGAGCGGCCCTTAGGTCGGAAGCCGCCGCCAGAACACCATCGATCGCGCGCATCCCCGTGACGAGGTCAACGTCGGTGTGGGTGCGGATCAAGGACACGCCGTGTTCGATCGAACTTCGAAACAGACGTGCGGCCCGCTGGCGAATGATCTCGACCGTCGCACTGGCGCGCTCGCGTCCGGCTGCTGCCACGGCATCGGTCAGCGATGTAGGCCGCTGCGCGGGTGCCGCGAAGGCGCGATTGGCGTGTGCGTGAAAATTGACCAGCGAAGGCATGGCCAACCATCGCGGCGTCGACGCATCGGCCGACGCTGCAATGGCGCTCACCCGGTCGCCTTCGATCGTGATGTCGAAGGCGCCTTGCCGACCGCCAAGTGCGACACCGCGGATCACGCCCATCAGTTGCCGCTGTCGTAGAGGGTCGTTGTGGTCTCGACACCCTCCTCGTGCAGGCCCGCACGCTTCACGGCTGCTGCAGCAAGTTCTCTGGCCTTGCGCCGAATCTGGGCTTCATCGACGCCGTGGACTTTGCCCTCGCTGAACAGCACTTGCCCATCGACCCAGGTCTGCGCGATGGAAGCGGTGGAGGCCGAAAACACCAGGGCCTGCAGCGGATCGTGGAACGGCGTCCATTCGATGTGGTCGAGGTCGAAAAGAATGAAGTCGGCCTTCTTGCCAACTTCCAACGATCCGATCTCGTGATCCCACATGGCGGCCTTTGCACCGTCGATGGTGGCCGCCCGAAGCGCCTGCCGCGCGGTGAAGACGTCCGGCTTCATGCGCGCATCCTTGAACATGCCGGCAACGAGCAGCATCTGCCTCATCAGGTTCATGTTGCCCGCCGCCGATACGCCATCGGTACCGAGGCCGACGGTCACGCCTGCTGCGACCATTTCAGGGTACTTGCCGATCGCCGTCGCGCCCTTGCCGAGCTTGAACGACGAACAGGGACAGAACGCGACCTTCGCGCCGCGTCTTGCCAACAGCGATACCTCCTCGTCGCTGACCGCGGCGCCGTGCGCAATCACCAGGTTGGAACCGATGCCGCCAGCTCGGTCGATGCGGGTGATAGGCCACATCCCATACTTGCCTTCGCACACCTTCGCCTCTTCGATTGAAGTGGCAAGGTGGTAGGTGGTCCCGACTCCGAGGCGTTCCGCGAGCTTCTGGGCGCCGACGTGCAGCTCCAGGGTGCAAGGCTCCTTGCCTTCGATGTTCACCCAGCACCGCACGCGGCCGCCGAGGGCGCCGTCGTACTTTCGGACGCATGCTTCGAGTTCGGCGAGCGCAGCCTCCGCGCTGGGAAAGAAATGGTGCTTCGCCATCTCCTCGGTCCAGCCGCGCGGCAGCTCGGCCGGCGGGTTGTCGGCAGCATGGCGTCCCGTCACGCCGCGGATGCCCGTCTTCTCCATCGCGCGGACAGTGATGCCCGGGTCGTACTGGGAACCCATATCGATGAAACAGGTGGTCCCGTTGCGAAGCATCTCCGTGATGCCGAGCAAAGCGCCCCAGTACTCATCCTCCTCGGTGATTTGCGCGTAGAAGGGCTTGGCCCAGTGGAAGACCCAGGCCCGCGTATTGAGGTTGTCCGGAAAGACGGCGCGCGAGAGGGTCTCGGACAGATGGACGTGGCTGTCCACGAAGCCCGGACAGATGCCCAGCATTCGCCCGTCCATCACGCGGTCGAACTTGCCGCCCTCATGTCTCGCCCTGACCTCTTCGGCGGGGCCGATATCCAGGATACGGTCGTTCTCGATGACGATGCTCGCGTCGCGAAGGACGGTGTCCCTGGAGTCGACGAGGAACGCGAATTCAAGATGTTCGATCAGCGTGCGCATGGGTGATCTTTCCGGGGTTGATTGTTCAGCCTTTGACGACCAGCAGTTTGTCGGTGTCGGCATAGTCGGATAGAAGCTCGCAGCCATTGGCGGTGACGAGCAGCATGTCCTTGTTCTGCATGCCGAATCCGTAGCCAGTTTCGTAGCACAGCGGCTCGAAGCCCAGAACCATGCCTTCTTCGATCAACGCGTCGCTGCCGGGCTGGCCGAGGACCGGTGTCTTCCCAAGGTAGGGATCTTCGTGCAGATGGAGGCCGATGCCGTGCCCCACGAACGAGATGGGCGGAAGATCCAGTTCGGCGAGCTTGGCAATGAAGGCATCGTAGATCGCGCGACAGCTCGCGCCGGGCTTGACCAGCTCCATGATGCGGTACTTGCAGTCCACGAGGTGCTGCCAGATGCGCTCCGCATGCGGCGGCGCCTCCTGCACGACCGCCGTGCGGCACACGCCGGCCTGATAGCCGTCGATCACGGAGAAGATCTCGACGCGGCACACATCGCGCGGCTGGAGCCGACGCTCGCTCGGCCCGACGTTCGGCAGCACGCTTCGCTCGCCGGTTGCAATGATCATGAGCTTGAAATGTTCGGCGCCGAGCGCATACACGTTGCGGGTCAGGTGTCCCGCGATGTCCATCTCCGAATCGCCTGCCTTGACGGCCGCCAGGGCGTCCGTGATGGCCTGGTCGGCAATACGCGAGAGCCGGCGCAACAGGGCGATTTCTTCCGGCGTCTTGATTTGGCGCAGGCGGGCCAGGATGTGCTCGCAGCGTTCGAAACGTGCCTCCGGAAGCGCCTTCAGCAAGCGTGCGAGATCGCCGGCGGGCAGGTAATCCATCTCGATGCCGATGCGCGCCTGCCCGAGTCCGAGCTTCTTCAACTGGTCTGCCAAGACAAGCATGGCGTCGTCCGTGAACTCGGCCCAGATCCGCGTGGGCACGTCCGGTGCACGACGCTTCACGGTGCTGGCTTCCATGTCGACCGAGAACAGTTCTGTCTTTCCGTCGGCGCTGACGATGGCCATGGCGTGCCGGTGCCGGATGAGCGGCTGCGACGGCACGACAAAACCCGTCGCATAGGCGTAGTTTTCGGGCGAGCACGACACCATGGCGTCGAGTCCGTTGTCGGCCATGGCCTTGATTTGGCGTTCGATGATTGCTTTGCGCATCTGGGGCTTTCCTTGAGATGGGGGAGGGATGGTGGCGATCAGTCGCGCACCTGATACTTGTCGACCTTGCCGAGATCAACGTCGATGCCCATGCCCGGGGCGATCGGCACCTCGATAGCACCGTCGACAAGCTTCATCGGTGCGACGATCAAGTCATCGAGGTAGTAGATGCCACCCACCTGGCCCTTCTGCCATTCGGCTGGCGTGGACACCGGCACGACACACGAGAGCGTGGCGGCCGGCGCCGCAGCGGCAAGATGGATGTTCGCCAGGTTGCCCACGCCCGTTTCGACCGAGCCATTGACGTTGCAGATGATTCCCGCGGCCCTGCAGACCGCAGCGACTTCCATCGCCTTGTAGAGTCCACCGGGCTTCGTGGTGTAGATGGACACGATCTGCGCGGCGCGGCGCTCGCTGATCTGGATGGCGTCGTGTGCGTTCCACGCCGACTCGTCCGCCATGACGGGTGGATCGATGGCGCGCGCGACTTCCGCGATGCGCTCGATACCCATGACCGGCTGCTCGACGTATTTGAGCCGATACCGCTCCATCGCGCGCACGGTGGCGATCGCTTCGCCGGGCGTGCGATAGCCCTCGTTGGCATCCACGCAGAGCTCGACGTCCTCGCCCACCGCAGCGCGGACCGTGCGGACCATGTCGATGTCGCGCTTCGCGTCGACGCCAATCTTGATCTTGATGGTCTTGATGCCTTCAGCGGCGACCTGGGCGACTTCCTTCTCGGCTTCTGCGATGGGGATCAGGCCGATCGAATGCGTCACCGGGATGCTCGATCGCGCCTTGCCGCCCAGCAGCATGTGGACCGGCAGATTGAGCCAGCGGCCCGTCACGTCATAGGCGGCAAACTCGACTGCAGCCTTGGCGTACGGATAGCCGCGCACCACTGCGTCCATGCGGGCGTGCATCTCGGCGAAATTCCCGAGTTCGACGCCGATCAGCGACGGCGCAAGGTATTTCTCGATCACGAGTTTGGCGATGGCCGTCGACTCGCCAAAGTAGCGGCCGAACTCGCCGCCCCAATCCTTCAGCGCGGGTGCCTCGCCCCACCCTACGCGACCCTCGCTGTCCGTCATCCTGACCAGCAGGTAGCGCCCGATGGACTCGGTCAGGCCAGTCCACTTGTGCTCGCGCCGCGTCGGCAACTGGACGAGCATCGTCTCTATCGTTCGAATCGTTGGCATGCGTTTGCTCCTCGCTGTCAGTCCCCCGCATCTCGAACGGACCGCCCGTCGACATGCGAAGAATAGTGTGATCACAGTTTGTGATCAATTAAGATGCTTGTCAAGAAGGGGGTTCCTCGGAATTCCCCTATTCCTGAAAGCAGCAACGAAGCACCTCGGAGCAATGAACATGATCGTTGAGACCACCAACTACTACGCCCTGCCGGGCCAGTCCTCGGCTGTCCTGGCGCAACGCCGGCATGCCAGCGCGATCAGAACCCGACTGGGCTTACCGGCGGGCCGCATCTTCACGAAGCTCGAAGGTGCAGGGCCGGACGTTCGATGGGAATGCACGTTCGACACGCGCGAAGCCTACGAAGCGGATATGGCAGCGCGCGCGGCGTGCGAGGAATTCGCCGTGGCGCGGCAATCGATGCACCAATTGCTCGAGAGGTTCGAGCGGCACGTCGAGGAAGAGGCCTGCTGAGGCCAGGGGGAGTACTTGAGTCCTCGGGTCGAGCGTCAGTTGAAACCGGCGCTTTGCGGGCGCAAGACTGCTCTATGCGGACGCACCGCGCGGTCGAAGATTCAAGTGGTCATCTCGCGCCAGTGCTCGTAGGCCTGGATAGCAGCTGCCAGGTCCTCCAACGCGCTACCGACCGACTTGAAGACGGTGCGCTCACCGTGGCTTGCTCTACCAAGATGAGCACCCGCGCACAACCCAGCCAGCGTCGCAACGACATCATTCGCGCAGAAAACTCCCCGAGACATTGGCCCCAAGAGTTCGCCGCTCTTCTGAAGAGCCTCTTCGGTGTCCACGAAAAGCTTCGCGTCTCGGAACGCAGTATCGTCTGTCTCACGCATCTCAGGCGTGAAGCTTCCAATGAGGTCGAGGTGCGCCCCTGGAGCCAGCCACTCGCCCTTGACGATTGGCTCGCAAGAAAGAGTGGCGGTACTCACGATGTCGGCTCGACGCGCAGCCGCCTCGAGAGACCATCGTCCCACGGACATCGATGCCATGTCCGACTCCCTCAACGTGGCAGCGAGAAGATCTGCCGCTGCAGGGTCTCGGTTCCAAACGTCAATCTGCTCAAGGGGGAAAACTGCGCGATAGGCATCCGGCAACAGCCGACCTACCCGCCCCGCGCCAACAACGAGAAGGCGCCTGGAGTTCTTCTTCGCGAGATAGCTCGCGGCGAGTGCCGATGCTGCAGCTGTCCGTCTGGAGGTAATCACGTTTCCGTCGAGCTGCGCCAGCGGGAGGCCCGTGCTTGAATCGAACAATGTGAAGACGGAGAACAGACCTGGGAGACCCCTTTGGCTGTTCTGAGGATAGATATTGACAGTCTTGATTCCCAGGTACTTCTCGTTCCAGGCCGGCATGATGAGTACGGTACCGCTTCCCTCTGCGGTATTTACCACATGAGAATGCCGCTGCGGTACGGAGCAACCGGCCGCGAACATCTCCCGAAGGGTTTCAATCAAGCGATCGAAAGGCAAAGCTTCGTTGGTCTGCCGCTCATCGAGGGTGATCATCGCTTTGCGTTCTCTTGCAGCGACACGCGCTCGTACGATTGCAGAACGGCGGGCGCTGAGACGGTCACCGAGGTGTCGCCCACTTCGCAAACAAGCTCGGCCTCGGCCTCGGAGGCTTGAAGCGCGTGTAACGTGGACTTGCCCAAGCGTTGAGCCCAGAACGGGGCAATGGCGCAGTGAGCTGAACCTGTCGCCAGGTCTTCATCCACGCCCAGGCCAAAGGTTGGACAGAAGAATCTCGACACGCAGTCGAACGAGTTCCCGGGTGCCGTCGCAATAAAGCCGCGATGGCCAAGCTGACGAAGCTTCACCATGTCTGGATGGAGGGCGCGGACGTCGACCTCCGACGCAAAGACGGCGAGGACGTCACGACCAGCATCGAGGAGTTCCGTCGGAACCCATCCAAGCGCCTCCTCCAGCTCCGGCCAGCGATGTGCGCATCGAGTGGAGTCCCAGCGCGGCAACGAGAGACGGAACAAGTCGTCTTCCGTACGTTCCACCTCAACAGGTCCACCAGGCGTGAGAAAGATGAACTTTCTCAGATCCGGCTTCGACAGGGACATTGCCAACGAGGCAGCCAAGGTTCCGTGACCACACATCGACTTGACGAATGATCCGGCGCGCGAAAGCCATCGCAGTTCGACGCCTCGCTCGGTCTCCACGATAACGGCCGTCACCGGCAGATCGATTGAGCGGGCCAGGCCGGACAGTACTTCGTCAGTCGGCCATTCGGGAAGGCAAATGACGCCCGCAGAGTTGCCGCCTCCGGGGATTCGCGTGAAGGCGGAGACATGCATGTATTCCAGCGCCATGATCAAGCTCCCCCCTGTCGCAGACGGCGCTCAAGACGCCTGCCAAGCGAGCCGAGCCCGGTTGCGCATGAGAAGTAGACAAAGCCAACGAAGATGTACACCTCGAGATAGGCATTTGCCCACTCCGCATTGCCGTACGCCGTTTGTGCTGATGCCGTGAAGTCGAAGAATCCAATGATTGCGACGATGGATGTTTCCTTGAACGTGGCGACGAGCAAGTTGACCGTCGCGGGCAGGCCATTCGTCAGAGCCTGAGGTAGAAGCACCAAGCGCAGGCGCATGTACTGGTTCAGGGCCAGCGCCTTGGCCGCCTCTTCCTGTTGCCGTGGAATGGCCTGGAGGCCCGCGCGAACGATCTCGGACTGATAGCAGCCATAAACGAATGCAAAGGCGATCGCAACTCGCCAGAGTTTGTCTCCCGACAACGAGCCTGGAAACACGATCGGCGCCAGAACACCCACCGTAAAAAGGATCATGACCATTGGCAGCGTCCTGACCGCGTCGACGATGAACGCGGCGGTGCCAGCGAGAAGGCCTTTCGGGCTCCGCCGCATCAGGGCCAATGCGATTCCTGTCGGCATCCCGAGCAGCACGCCGACGAGATAGAGGAACAGCGTCAGTGCGAACCCTCCCCAGCGATCCGTCGAGACATAAGGGAGACCGAAAAGGCCCCCACGCATCAGGAGCACAAACGCGATGCCCACCGCCGCAGCCGCCCACAATAGCGTTGCAAGGCGCCAGAGCTTCGACCATTGAAGGAAGAGAACGGCCGCGACCACCAGGATGCAGGCTACCGCCGGCCGCCAATGCTCTTCGTAGGGGTAAAGACCGAACAGGATGATGCGATAGCGCGCACGAAGCACGGCCCAACACGCGCCACCGGAGGTGCACTCGTTCGCGGATGCTGCGGTCCAGGTCGCATCAAGAATTGCCCACCGTAGCGCAAGCCAAGCCAGATATGCGATGACGATTGCCGCTGCGGCCGTGGCAACGAGCGAGACGCCGTTGAAGTGGTCGGCACGAGTGGACGTCGATGCCTCAGTTCGCGCTATAGCCGGGAATTTCAAAAGCATGATTCAGCGCATTGGCGATCGAGACCACCGCCTGATTGAGAAGAACGAAGCAAGCTGTCATGACGCACAGCAGCGAAACGGTGTGACCCGACTGATTGATGGACATGAGGGTTACCGCAAACAGGTCGGTGAAGCCAACCGCAAGCCCGATGGAAGTCGCCTTGATCAGCGTCGTGTATTGGCTTCCCATCGGCAGGATTGCCGCGCGGAGTGCGAGGGGCACTCGGACCTTGAGTTCGACAACCCAGGACGGCAGGGCGAGTGCCCGTGCGGCTTCGATCACCCCCTTGGGAACCGTCGCAAAGCCTCCACGAATAATCTCCGCGATATACGCGGAGCCGAAGAGAGTCATGGCGATCAAGATTGAGATCAGCTCTGTCGGCATGTGGACCCCACCGACAAAATTGAAACCCTTCAGTTCAGGGACTGAGCCGAACGCCTCGCCCGGGAAGAAGAACGCGGGCAACACCCAACCCACCACCAACCCAACGACCAAAGCGAACAATGCGCGGCCTCGTTGAAATGGTCGATACCGACGCATCAATGCAAGCACCGCTACCACTGCGATGATCGCTGCCGCAACGGCCGCTTGACCGGCCGCCGTCAGGAATGGAACGCTGACGCCGCGGTTGCTCGCAGCGATGCCGAGGAACTGGACCGCCCGTCGTGGCGCGGGAAGATGCGAAATGACCGCGAACCAGAACAGGGCCTGCAAGATGAGCGGCATGTTCCGAAAGAACTGCACGTAGGCGGCTGCCAATTTGCTCCACAAGCTATTGCCGCTGACCGCCATGAAAGCGACCAAGCTGCCAATGACAGTTGCCAGGGCAATGGAGACCGCCGCGACCACGAGCGTGTTCAGAATCGAAATGCCGATGGTCCGCCAGTAAGGATCGCTAGGGTCTTGCGGAAGCACGGCAAAGCCCATTTGCCAGGACGTGGCGTCCCACAGAAAGCGAAGGCTGCCAGTCGCCAAGGCCGCGCCCATCGCGGCGAGCACGAGAATCGTTAACAGCGATCCGACCGAAGGTCGGATCTTGCCTTTGGAGGCCGACGCCTGCGTGCGCATCAGTTAAACCCTTTTCAGTCGAAGACTGGTCCGTAGATCAAGCCGCCGTTCTTCCACAGGCGGTTGGATGCACGATCGAGCTTGTACGGAGACCCGGAGCCCAGCTCACGGTCGTAGACCTGACCGTAATTGCCAACCTTCTTGATCACGTCATAGACCCAGGTGTCCGGAAGGCCGAGTTCGGCACCAACGCCCTTCTGGACGCCGAGGAACTTCGCCAAGGCGGGGTTGGACGCAGGATTCGCGGTCACTTGTGCGCGAATGCTGTCGACGTTGGCGCTGGTAATCCCGAGTTCCTCGGCGCGAATCATCGCCGCGATCACCCAGTTGACGACGGTGCGGAATTTTTTGTCGTCCTGCCTCACTGCCGCAGCGACCGGCTCGAGCGAAATAGTGATTGGCAGGATGACTTGGCTCGCCGGATCCTTCACCTTTTGCGTCCTGGTGACCGCCAGGCTCGGGCCCCATCCAGCGAGCGCGTCGCACCGCCCAGCGAAATAGGCACCCTGAAGCTCCTCGGACTTTTCGTAAGTCACGACCTGGAACTTCACTTTCTCCGTGGCTGCGTAGTCAGCCAGCACGGGTTCGATACTCGTCCCTGATGCCGTGCACACGGTTGCGCCGTCCAGTTCCTTGCCGCTCTTGATCTTCGAGCTCGCGGGCACCATGAATTGAAAGCCACCAACGAAATAGGGAATGCTGAAGTCAATCTTCTGCTTGGTATCACGGGAAAGCGTCCACCCCGTGGCCTTGAAGATGATGTCTACGTCTCCGGAAATGAGTGAAGGGAAACGCTGCGCCCAACTCAAAGGCACATAGGTCACCTTGTCCGGCGAACCGAGCACCGCAGCAGCAACCGCCTTGCAGAACTGGATGTCAAAGCCCTTCCATGCACCCTTGTCGTCAACCTCGAAGAAGCCGGGGAAGCTTCCGTTGTGAGCGCTGCATCGCAGGTTTCCACGTTCCTTGATCACGTCCAGGGTGCTTTTGGATTCAGCGGAAGCAGGGGCGACCATCGCGATTGCGAGCACTGCGCCGACGGCCCAGCGCGACAGGGGGAGCTTGATATCGATTGTTTCCACGGTCACTCCATTGGGCATCGCGCCCCGCGCAATTGCACAGTCACCACGCGATAGTGGTTGTATGATATGACAGGAATTTTCGTTTTGGAAAATTATTTTCTCCAAAGAGGTGTGAATGGCCAAAGCCATAAAGACGGAACGCTCAAGGAAGGCTGTGCCGGCCGAGGGGGACGAATCGAATGCGCTAGGAGCCATCGTGCGGACGCTGCGTCGCCGCGCAGGCCTGACGCTGGTCGAGCTCTCCGACAAGGGTGATCTCGCCGCATCGACCATTTCAAAGATCGAATCGGGGCAGCTATCGCCGGGGTACGAGACCATTCAAAGGCTCGCCGTAGGTCTCGGTGTCGACGTGGCAGAGTTGTTCCAGCCGCGGATCGACAGCGTCCCAACTGGCAGGCGAGGCGTCACGAGGCGCGGACAGGGCGTTCATCATCATTCGGCGAACTACGACTATGAAGCGCTCGCACCCGACCTGTCGCGAAAGCAATTCTTGCCGCTAGTCGCCACGATCAAGGCCCGCAGCACGAAAGCCTTTCCGACATTGCCCTCGCATGCGGGCGAAGAGTTCGTATACGTCATCTCGGGCAGCGTGACCATCTTTAGCGAGCACTACGAACCTCTCATCCTCGAAGAAGGCGACAGCGTCTACTTCGACAGTCGTGCAGGTCACGCGCTTGTCTCAAGCGGCCGCAACGACGCGAAGGTGATCTGGGTTTGCTCCGATCGAGACGCCCTGCAAAATCAACAGAAGGATTCTCATGAGTGACTTCAGCCAGCGAGCTCCAAGCTCGAGCATCGTCGCGCGAAACCTGAACAAATGGTATGGGACCACCCAAGTCCTGCATGACGTGAGTCTCACGATACCTCAAGGGGAACGTGTCGTGGTTTGCGGCCCCTCAGGATCCGGCAAGTCAACGCTCGTGCGCTGCTTCAATGGCCTCGAGCCGTATCAATCGGGCTCGCTCGTGGTTCAGGGACGAGATCTCAGCACCCATAAGTGCGTGGAGGCCGTGCGTCACGAGGTCGGCATGGTGTTCCAGCAGTTCAATCTATTTCCCCATCTGACCGTTCTGGAGAACTGCATGCTGGCTCCCGTCTGGTCAAATAAGGAAAGCGCGTCAGTTGCCGAGGAGCGAGCGATGGAGCTGTTGCGGCGCGTCAGGATCGGGGACCACGCTCGCAAGTTCCCGGGTCAGCTTTCAGGCGGCCAACAGCAGCGCGTCGCGATTGCTCGGGCCCTGTGCATGCAGCCCAAGGTAATGTTGTTCGACGAACCTACGTCTGCGCTTGATCCTGAAATGGTTTCAGAAGTGCTGGATGTGATGATCGGGCTCGCAGATACAGGAATGACCATGATCTGCGTCACGCACGAGATGGGCTTCGCCCGTGCCGTGGCAGATAGAGTGATCTTCATGGCCGACGGAAGGATTCAGGAATCGGCTACGCCGTCCGAATTTTTCGAGCATCCGCAGACGGAGCGCGCACGCCAATTCCTCGGGCAGATTCTTCATCACTGAAAAAGGCGGTGCGGCCCAAGGGCAGGCAGGTGCATACTGCGCTCGTACATCCTGCTCTGGGATCTGGCGTGTTGTCCTTACAGACCCACGAAATTCTTGCGAATCGCGGCGACGCCCGAACCTCGGACCTATATCTGTCCGCCCGTCACGCGCTCGAAAATGGACTGCGCCCCCTCGTCCGTACCTCCGCGCCAGGCCACGATCTGGTCAGGGCGAATGAGCGCAAGCGGTGCTTCGTAGAGTTCGCTCAAGGCCGGCTGCGGTAGTCGCACGACGCAAAGGTCCATCGCGAACTCTTTCGCGGCAGCTTCGAAGGCTTCGATCGAAGGCGGGTTCGGCCCCAGCACCAGGAGCGTCCATTCGGGACCGAACAGATCGAAGAGCGAGCGCCCATCTTCAAGCCACGCATGCGGGGGGCGGCCTCCCGGGCTGGCGGTGGGCGTGTAGCTGTTGGGTTCGTCGGGAGGCAGCGCGGCGTTGTCGCGAACGATGATCGGCGAGCCGTCGTACCGACCTCCGAACGTGACGCCGGGAATGTTGAATTCGAGGCGGGCGTGTTCGTTGAAATGGCGTCGAGCCAGTTCCCGCTCGGCCTCACCCCGCGGCGAATCTTCTTCAAGCGCCGGCTTCGCCGAGAAGAGGCCGACGGAATCTGCAAATCGTCTCGCGTACGCAGTATTGCGATGCGCCAGAGGCTTGCGTTCAGCCTCATAGCTGTCCAGCAATGATCGAGGCGCCCGTCCGCGGATCACGCTGGCAAGCTTCCATCCCAGGTTGACGGCGTCTTCCACCGCGGTGTTGTAGCCCAGGCCCCCTGTCGGCGTGAACAGGTGTACGGCGTCGCCAGCGAGGAAGACGCGCCCACGCTGAAACGCGTCGGCCACCAATGCGTGGCCGGCAAGCCAGGTTCCCATGGACAGGATCTCGATTGGAACCTCGGCGCCAACAGCTTCCGCAAAGACCCGACGCGCATCGGCTTCGGACCAGCCTTCGGGATCCTCGCCTGGCCGCAAGGCGGCGTGAAAGGCGTATTCGGACACCCCGTCGACGGAAGCCATGAAGGCGCGCCGCCTGTGGTTGACGGCCACGTACATCCAAGCTTTGGGATGGCGCAAGGTGGAGACGAACTCAGGGGCTCGCAAGTAGATCGCGAACATCTTGCCGCCCATGAACTCACGCTGAATGCCGGTCTCTCCGCCCCACTCGATGTCGAGCTTCAACCGCACCAGGCTGCGCGCCCCGTCCGCGCCGACCAGGAACTTCGCCCTGACCTCTTGCGCAGGCCCACCGTCGGTCGGACGAACCGAGGCGCTGACAAAGCTGCCCTCGTCACTGAAGTCCTTGAGCTTCCATCCGTACCGGATGTCGGTGGATGACCAGGCCTGCGCCTGGCGACGCATTGCTTCCTCGACAAACTTCTGCGAAACGCGATGGGGTAGTTCCGCAGCACTCCACGAACCCGTCATTCGCTTGACGTTGACCATGGCTTGCGCAGCAGTGGGCAATTCGATGCGCGCGAGTTCCTGATGGGCAAAGCGCGTCAAGTAGACAATGTCGGTGGGGTGATCGGAAGGCAGCCCGAGCGCCCGGATCTCTTCTGCAAAGCCGAGCCGACGGAAATGCTCCATCGTGCGGGCCTGTGTGGCATTTGCCTGAGGATTGAAGGCGGTGCCTGGCTTGGCATCGACCAACAGGCACCGGATCCCGCGACGCCCCAGTTCGATCGCAAGCATCAGGCCGCAAGGGCCCCCTCCTGCGATCAGGACCTCCGTATCGATGGCTGCTTGCCCGGCCGTTGCAGCCTCAAGCGCTTGATTCATTGACTTTCTTTCTTTGAAACAGGGGCCGACTGCGGCTCATCTTGATGCGCTTTTTCAATCGCCGTGAATGCCGCGTTCGCGAATCAAGGCACCGAAGCGCTTGGCGTCCTGCGCGCCCTTGTCACCGAACTGCGCCGGCGTCAGCGGTTCCGGAACATTGCCGATGAGTTCGATGCGAGATTTCACGTCTGCGGTACCCAGCGCGCGATTGACTTGGGCGTTGATCCGTTTGACGATGGCCTGCGGCATGCTCGCGGGGGCGTAGAGACCGAACACCGCGTCAGCGTCGAACCCTTTCAAGCCCAGTTCATCGAGCGTCGGGACATCCGGCATCTGCGGCGCTCGCTTGAGACTGGCCACCGCCAGCATGCGCAGCTTGCCAGCCTTGACGTGCTGGATGGCAATCCCCGGGTCAAACAGAAAGTCGATCTGGCCAGCCAGCAGATCATTCAGGGCAGGCGCTGCGCCCCGGTACGGGACATGAATGGCGGTCGTCCCGGTTTCCTTCGTGAGCATTTCGGCAGCGAGGTGTGGCGAGCTACCGTTGCCGGGCGATCCGAAGGAACGCTTCCCCGGGTTGGCCTTCAGATCCGAGATCAGGCTCTTGAAGTCTTTCGCTGGATTGTCGGCACGGACGACCAGGTAAAAGGGAACGCGGGCAACGGATGCCACAGGAATGAGATCCTTGGCGGGGTCGAAGGTCATCCTGGGATAGATGTGCGGGTTGATCGACACCATGCCACCAGAGCTCATGAGCAAGGTGTAGCCGTCTGCCTGCGCCTTGGCAACGAACTCGCCTCCCAGGTTGCCGCCTGCTCCGGGCTTGTTGTCGACCACAAAAGGTTGACCCAGCGCTTGTTGCAGCGGAGCAGCGATCACACGTGCCAGCTGGTCTGCCGCACCACCGGGCGCAAAGTTGACGATGACCTTGACGGGCTGCCTTGGCCACTCGTCTGCGTGTGCCACAACGCCCAGCGCCGAGCAGACCAGGAAGGCTGCAAGCTTGGAAATGATCTTCATCGTGGGAGTCCTCTTCATCCCGATCAAAACGGATAGTGGCGTTCAGAGGTCTGCACCGTGATCCAGCGCAGTTCCGTGAACGCGTCGATGCCCGCCCGCCCACCGAATCGGCCGTAGCCTGAATCCTTCACACCGCCGAACGGCATCTGCGCCTCATCGTGAACCGTCGGGCCGTTCACGTGGCAGATGCCGGAATCGATACGGTTGGCCACCGCCCACGCCCGTGCGATGTCTCGCCCGAACACGGCGGCAGACAGCCCATAGGGGTTGTCGTTGGCAATGGCCACAGCCTCGTCCACGCCATCCACCCGAACGATCGGCTTGACGGGGCCGAAGCTCTCCTCGTGATAGATGCGCATTTGCGGGGTGACGTTGTCGAGCAGCGTCGCGGGCATGAGCGTGTTCTCGGCCTTGCCACCGCACACCAATCGCGCACCCTTGGCCAGTGCATCGTCGATCAGTGCGTTGCAACGCTCCACGGTGCTGGGATCGACCACCGAGCCCAGTACGACAGGACCGTTGCGCGGGTCGCCGAGCGGGAGCTTCGTGGCCTTTGCGGCAAGACGGTCGACGAAGGCATCCGCGATGCGCCGGTCGACGACGATGCGCTCCGTGCTCATGCAGATTTGGCCGCTGTTGGCGAAGGCGCCGAAGGCAGCACCGTTCACCGCGGCATCGAGATCGGCGTCGTCGAGAACGATCAGAGGGGCCTTGCCACCCAGCTCCAATACGGCGGGCTTCAGATACTTGGCACAGGTCTGCGCGATCCGTTTGCCGACGCGCGTCGAGCCGGTGAAGTTGACCCGGCGAAGGGCCGGATGAGCGACGATCGCCTCCACCACGGCTGCCGCATCCGCGGGCGCATTGGTCACGAAGTTGACGACCCCAGGCGGGAAGCCGGCATCCTTGAACGCCTCGACGATCAGGCCGTGCGTCGCAGGGCTCATCTCCGAGCCCTTGAACACCACCGTGTTGCCACAGGCCAGCGGCGTGGCAATGGCCCGCACACCCAGAATGACCGGGGCGTTCCAGGGTGCGATTCCCAGAACGACACCCGCAGGTCGACGAACTGCCAGGGCCAAACTGCCGGGAACATCGGAGGGAATGACTTCGCCACCGATCTGCGTGGTGATGGCAGCCGCTTCCTGCAACATGCCGGCCGCGAGATGAACATTGAAGCCGGCCCATGGGGCTGCCGCACCCGTCTCGCTCGCCATGGCAGCGATCAATGCCTCCGCCTTGGCTTCGATCGCCTGCGCGGCCTTCAGCAGCAGAGCCCTGCGATCACTGGGTCCTGTACGAGACCAGGCCGGAAAAGCTGCAGCCGCGGCTTCGACCGCAGCCACCGCATCCGCCGTGGTGGCCGCCGGGGCGATGGTCGCCACTGCGCCGTCCAGCGGATTGCGGCGCTCGAAGGTGCCGCCATTGGCAGCTTGGCATGCCTCCCCGTTGATAAGCATCGATATGGTGCCCATGGGCTGTCTCCTTGAGTAATGACGAAGAAAAGAGGGGTTCCTGGCCTAAGCGATCTCGACTTCGACAAGCATCGGTCGATCGGCTTCGAGTGCCTGCGAAAGCGCTTGTCGAAACTGCTCCGCCGTCTCTGCATGCAACCCTTGCACACCCTGGGCAGCAGCGAGCTTGACGAAATCCAGGTCGGGCAGATCAGTGCCCGGGACCGGCTCGTCTGGGCGATAGCCGAAGATCTGCGCAAATTCGTGGAGTGCGCCATATCGCCGGTTCTTCAGAATGACGACGGCGACCGGAAGCCCCAATTGGGCTGCGCTCCAGATGGCCTGGATCGCGTACATCGCCGAGCCGTCTCCGATCAGTGCGATGACTTTCGTACCGGGCTTTCCCATTGCCACGCCAACGGCGGCTGGTAGTCCGTAGCCGAGTCCGCCGCTGCACATCGTGTAGAACGTTTCCGATTCAAAGATGGGCAAATGGCCATGCATGACCGGTCGCGCGCTTGGCGCCTCTTCGACCACGATGCTGTCGCGCGTGCGCAGATCATTCAATGTCTGCAGAACCCAGGACACAGGCAGGCGTGAATCGGGATGGGGCTCCGGCACGCGCGGCGGCCTCTGGTAGCTCGGCGGTGCCTCGCGCGCGGGAGGTGCGCTCACTTCCAGAAGATCCTGCAAACCGAGCCGTATGCTGCTGATCACGGAGGTTCCGAGGGGAGCGCGCGCTGCAACCTGAACGTCGTCGGTCAGCTGAACCAATTCGGTTCCTGATGGCAGATGAGGCCCGCGCCCTTCCACGTGGTAGGTGAACGCCGGCGCGCCGATGGCAAAGACGACGTCATGCGCGGCCAGCCTGTCGACAATGCGCTCACGCATGGGTGGAAGGAAGCCGTTCCATAACCGGTGGTCCTCCGGAAAACTGCAACGGCCGGACATCGGCGCAACATAGACCCGGGCGTTATGCAACTCTGCCAAGCGCACGACTTCAGACCAGGCGCGATCGCGGTCGACCGCCGCACCAACGACGAAAGCCGGTGCCTTTGCACCATCGAGCGTTCGCGCGACCTGCGCAATCAGGTCGGGGTCCGCGCGCAGGTTTCGGCTGACGATGCGTGCATCGACCGGCGACGTCTGTGCTTCCCAGTCATCTGACGGGATCGAGACCAGAACCGGGCCCCGCGGCGGCATCATCGCGATGTAGTAGGCGCGAGCGATCGCCAGCGGCACGTCTTCGGCACGCGCCGGTTCGACGCTCCACTTGACGTACGGTCTCGGCAGTTCGGCGGCTTGGGTGGAGCCGAGAAACGGATCGAAAGGAAGAATCGAACGTGCTTGCTGGCCGGCGGTAATGACCAGCGGCGTCTGATTGCGGTACGCCGTAAAGATGTTGCCCATCGCGTGACCGACACCCGCCGCCGAATGCAGATTCACGAAAGCGGCGTTGTGCGTTGTCTGGGCGTATCCGTCGGCCATGCCGACGACCACGCACTCTTGCAGGCCGAGCACATACCGGAAATCTTCCGGAAAGTTCATGAACAGCGGCAACTCTGTCGAACCCGGGTTGCCGAAGACGGTGGTCATGCCGAACTCGCGAAGCAGCTTGTAGACGGCGTCGCGGACAGAAAGGGTTCCTTCGGTAGAACCCCCGACGACTTCGGACTGACTGCGTTGATCCATGAGTGCTCCTTTGACGAGGGCGAAGTTTGCGAGCACCTTGTTTATTCATCAATACAATGAACTGACTAACGCAGAATTCAATCAATGCATACTGATCATTTGGACATGAACCTGCTTCGCTTGTTCGAAGCGGTTTATCGATTGGGTAGCGTGAGCCTTGCGGCGGAGGCGCTCGGACTGTCACAGCCGGCCACCAGTCAGGGCCTTACGCGATTGAGGTTGGCACTTGGCGACGCTCTGTTCGTTCGCGCCAATGGGCGAATGCGGCCCACGCTGCGGGCAGAGCGGTTGGCGGCCGTCGTGCAGCCGGCAATGACCGCGATTCAGGACGTATTGAAAACCGAAGACAGATTCGACCCTTCGCGGTCACGAATGACTTTGCGGATGCACATGAACGACATCGGGGAGGCTCGGCTGCTGCCCGAATTCATGGCGGCTTTGCACTGCGATGCACCAGGCATTCGCGTGCACACCGCCCCCCTGCCCCACGGTGAGATCGTCGATGCGCTCGAGACAGGCTCCATCCACTTTGCGCTCGGCTTCCTGCCCTCGATCACCGGCACGGAGAAGATCGAGCTACTGAGCGATCGCTATGCAGTGGTGGTGCGTGCGGGCCATCCAATGACCTCCGCATCCAAAAGAAAAGCGACCTTGCAGGACTTGCGACGCCTGGAATATGTTGCTGTTCGGACTCATTCGGAAACGTTGCGCATCCTGCAGCAACTCGATCTGGATGGTCGACTCGTACTGTCCTCTGCCCACTTCCTCGCCTTGCCAGCCATCATCGCTCGCACAGACCTGGCAGTTGTCATGCCGGAGGCGATCGCACGTCGCTTCGTCGATGCGAAGAGCTACGCGCTGCTTCCGACGGATCTTCCTCGCAGCAGATTCACGGTGTCCCTCCATTGGAGCCGCCGCTTCGAGTCAGATCCAGCTCACAAGTGGATGCGCGATCTTTTCGTGCGCCTCTTTGTGGGCCAGCAACGCTAGGCACCTCGAGACGCGATTCAATTACGCTGCAAAACACCTCTCCGACGCCTCCGGCGTGAACCCGAACAAAGGCCGCAATGGTCTACGCGCTTTTGCGCGTGACGACTTCGAAGCCCAAGTCGACGCATCGAGTGTCCGGCTCCCGCTCCGAAAGCCGCGTGAGGAGCATCTGCCCTGCAACTCCTAGGGATGGTCTGCAGAACGTGATCTGCGGACGCGATTGAATGAACCCGACGATGACGATGCATCCGCTTTGCTCATTCGAGCAAGCTCGGCATCGTTTTGCTGGGCAGCGCCGCCGTGTTGGCGGCCTTGCAAGCCCGCATCGGGCTTCGCAGACGCACTCATGCCTCGGCCTCAATCAACCGCCGCCGCGCCATCCACAGGTTCGACAGCGCAAACAGCGTGACGATCTGCGCCGTGTTCTTTGCCAAGCCTCGATAGCGAACCGTGTTGAAGCCGAACTGCCGTTTGATCACTCGGAACGGGTGTTCGACCTTGGCTCGGATGCTGGCCTTCATCTTCTCCACGCGCTCGGCCACGAACTCGGGCTCGATGAACGGGTTGAGCACCCTACGTTTGCCCGGACGCATTGCCACATGCCAGGTCGGTCCCGCGGCCTCGGCACGCTTGTGCACCCCCTGATAGCCCGAGTCGCCGAAGGCCGCGTGTTCTTCACGGTGCAGCAGCGACCCAGCGACGTTGATGTCACTGATGTTCGCCGCCGTACCCACCACTGTGTGCGCCAGCCCCGATGTGGCATCCACGCCAATGTGGGCCTTCATGCCGAAGTACCACTGGTTGCCCTTCTTGACCTGATGCATCTCCGGGTCGAGTTCACCTTCGGCGTTCTTGGTCGAACTCGGCGCCGAGATCAAAGTGGCGTCCACCACGGTGCCGGTGCGCAGCATCAAGCCCTTGGCCTGCAGGATGTCATTGACCACGCGCAGCATGTCGGCAGCCAGCTCGTGCGCTTCAAGCAGATGGCGAAACCGAAGGATCGTGGTCTCATCGGGCAGACGGCTCACGCCGTCGCCCAGGCCGGCGAACTCTCGGTACAAGGGCACATCGTGCAGCGCCTCTTCCATGGCGGGATCGCTCAGTCCGAACCATTGCTGCAGGTAATGGATGCGAAGCATCGTCTCGATTGCAAAGGGCGGGCGGCCGGTCTTGGCCCGCGGGCTGTGCGGCTCGACGATCTGGACCAACGCACTCCAGGGCACCACCCGATCCATCTCGTCGAGGAACTCGCGCTTGCGCGTCTTCTTCGTCGACAGATTCAAACCCAGACCGAGTTGACCCGGGGGCGTCACGCGTTTGGAAATCATGGCTTCAGATCATGCAAGGGCCGGGCCTGTTTTGCAGACCATCCCTAGGTGTTAGTACTGAACCGGGCGACATTTGTGCGCGGTTCAAATTTGCGGCAGTGAACCAGTATGCGCAATTCATCGGTGGAGACTTAGCAATGGATCAGCAGAAATTCGACCTCAACCTTCTCAGCCTTTTCGAAGCCATCTATCGGCTCAGAAGCGTCAGTCAGGCGGCAGATGCGCTGGGTCTCTCGCAGCCAGCCGCAAGCCAGGGGCTGGCAAGGCTGAGGAACTCCGTGGGCGATACACTGTTCGTGCGCGCCGGCGGCACAATGCATCCAACCCTGCGAGCTGAGCGGATGGCAAGCGTGATCCAGCCAGCGGTTTCCGCCATCCAGGCCGTCGTGGCACGAGACAGCTTCGATCCAAAACTGTTGAAGATGATTCTTCGCATGCAAATGAGCGACATCGGCGAAGGGCGTTTGCTGCCCGCGCTGACCAGCGCCCTTCATACGGAAGCACCCGGAATCTGTGTCGAAACGTTCCCGGTTCATCAGTCGGAAGTAGGGGCCGCCCTCGACTCCGGCGCAATCCATTTTGCGCTTGGCTATCTACCGAATGTTGAAGGGACAGAGCGTGTGGAGGTCGTCCATGACCGCTACGTCATCGTCGTGCGCGCCCAGCATCCTCTCTACGCCGACAGCGGGCGATGGCTGGCGCTGCAAAATCTGCAGTCGCTTGAGTTCGCCGCAGTGAGGTGGCATGACCCGACCCGCTGGATACTGCGTGAACTCGGGCTTGAAGCAAGCATCCGCCTGACGACGGAGAGCTTTCTTGCACTGCCGGGCATCATTGCCGACACCGACCTGGCTGCGGTCATGCCGCGCCCACTCGCTATGGAATTCGCTGGCCGGGAGCAGTATGAGGTGCTCCCGGTCGAACTGCCGCGCGCCTCGTTTGCGGTGTCACTTCATTGGAGCAGGCGGCTGGAGAACGACCTCACGCACCAGTGGCTGCGCAGCACAATCACCCGTGTTCTCAGCCAACCGCAGCTCAAGCACCGCAGGCATTCGGCAGTAGCTCACTAAAGGCGCTCTCGCAGCATCGCCGCAGCGAAGATTGCTCAAGACGGGCGCATGCCGAAGCGCTGGCGAGCGTGGCTCAGTCCATCGTCACGTTTGCGATCTTGACCAGAGCAGCACCTTTCTCGCGGTCGCGGGCAACCTGGACCTGCATCTCGCGAGGCCCTTCTATGCCAGGGCTGAAAGTCAACGGGTCCATCACCCGGGTCTTGAAAGCGGGGTCGTTGACGATGGCTATCGTCTCCGTTGCCATTGTGTCAACGACGGACTGCGGCGTTCCGGCTGGCGCAAACAGACCCAGCCATGTGCGGACGAAGAAGTCTCCCAATCCCAGTTCGACGAAGGTCGGAACGTTCGGCAAGAACGGACTGCGCTGCGTCCCGGTCACCGCCAGGGCCACCAGTTTCCCAGACTCGATGTATTGCTGCAGAGTGCCGATTGGCATGAGCGTTATTTGCGACTCCCCTGCCAGAACCGGCTGCAGAGGATTGCCGCGATACGGGACGTGGGTGACTTCCCATCCGGTTTTCGAGCGAATCCATTCAAGATAGAGGTGCGAGTTGCTTCCGATACCGAACGACGCCCAGTTCAGGGAAGCCGGGTTCGCCTTGGACAGGGCCACGACTTCCGCAACTGTCCTGGCAGGCACGCTGCTGGACACCACGACGGCGGTGTTTGCCCAAGCAAGAATGGCAACCGGCGAAAAGCTCTTCTCCGTGTCGTAAGGCAATTTCCTGAAAAGATGCGGATTGAGCGTCACGCTATCACTGAGCGTGAAGCAGAACGTATGACCGTCTGCGTCAGCAGCCGCACACGCTTGCATGCCGATATTTGTGCTGGCGCCTGGCCGGTTATCGATGACCACCGGCTTGCCCAGTTTTCGCTCCAGGCTTTGTCCGAGGAAGCGGGCCACGTTATCCGGTGGCGTACCGGCGGCCGCCGGCACAATGATCTTGATAGGCTTGGTGGGCCAGGCTGAGACTGCGCCTGACAGACCCACCAGAAGCAAGCCAAGGGAAAGCAACAATTCTCGACGCATCGATGAGTCTCCGTTTGAATTTTTATGGGAGCGCTGATTTACAGCGTCTCTGAATGCAGAAATCAGTCGCAGCGCTCGATATGAGGAAAAACAGGAGATCGAATCAATCGAACCCGAGCAATTTCCTGTACTGCGGCAATTGCATTGCGTCCTGATATTGCTGTTCCAGTATGGCCAGATGTTCGTCGCCGGACTGAACCTCCGAGGGGTCCATCTTCCAGTAGAAACGCGTGCCCGGATCCTCCAGGATGTACTCGCCGGTCAGTTTGGCGTTATCGTCGTAGCGCCATACCTGCGTCTGATATTGCGTCATGTAGTAGCGGGCCTCGAGATCGTCGATGTGGAATCCGTAGGACTGAGCCATGGGTCCGGTCAGCTGATATCCCCACATGCCGAAGGTAGCGAAGCCCCAGTCGCTCACCATGTAGTCGTCACCCAGAGGGCCCAGCAAATTCAACATGCCGGATTCGAACAATCCTGCGTAGAAGCTCGCAACGCTCTCATGGCCGTCATAGACCGTTGTACGCAGTCCGTCGCTGTGGCAGTAGTGCGGGTGCGCAACCGTGAGAGCCGGCGTGAGAATCTGCTGCCAACGGCCGGTCACTTCCAGCAGACCGTGGATGTGATGGTTTTCCAGGATCGCCCGGTGGCGCGGATTCGTAGTCTTTTCGAGAAGCCGTTTGACGGGCTCGAAGGTGGCTCGCGGATCGTAGGTCCTGCGCCTATCGCTCTGAGGCTTTTTCATGGATGTCCTTACTGCGGTTTTTTATCGTGGTGGGTGAAGCTCGTGAGACCGCCGTCCACGACCAAGCTTTGACCCGTGATGTAGCTTGCCTCCTCCGAAGCGAGAAAAAGCACTGCGCTGGACACTTCCTTCGGCTCACCCTCGCGCCGCATCGGCACCTGCGCCTTGATGCGCTCACGGAGCGCATCGGACATCTCACGCGTCATCCCGATGGTGCGTTCGCCAAAGTCTGTGTCCATTCCCCCGGGAATGACGATGTTCACGCGAATCCCGTCTGCCACCAGTTCAGCGGCAAGGACGCGATTCAGGTACTCGAGCGCAGCCTTGCTGGTGCCATAAGCTGCCAGGCCGCTGCCATTGGCGATACGGCCGGCCGCAGAGCCGCACAACACCACAGCGCCCCCGCAGGAGATCAGTGGGTGTAGTGCTTTCAGCAAAAAGTAGGAGCTCTTTAGATTCAAGTCGAAGATGCGATCCCAGGTCGCCTCGTCCATTTCCCTGATGGACCTGAATCCGCCAGCGCCGGCATTGAGGTAGACGACGTCCAACTCTTCGATGCTGTTTCTCAGAGCGTCAGCGACGCGGTCGATGCCAGCCTGGGTGCTCAGATCTGCCTCTACAGAGATGGTTTGAGACCCGAGTTGCTCGCTAGCCTTGAGAAGTTGAGCCGCATCGCGCCCAACAATCACGACACGCGCGCCCTCTTCGACAAGATCCTGTGCAACAGCAAATCCAAGGCCTCGGCTACCGCCGGTAACCAGGCAGGTTTTCCCTGCGAATCGCATATTCCTGTTCTCAACCATTTCTGTCCTTCCAAGGTCTCGGCTTGGCGACTTTCTTACTTTGCCGGGCAAGCTTCAATGCACGCCAAGATATAGAGTGAGATTGGTTTCGTGGATAGAGCGAGAGCAGACGCCGCGGGTTCCAGTAGGGATTGCTGATTGCGATCGCCGCCGCCCGATCCAGATCGGCCGCCTTCATGCCAATGTCCTTCAGCGCCACCCTGGCGCCGTTGTCGCGTAAAAGGTCGAACAGGCCCGCCGGCGCGCTGCCGCCCTGCGCGATTCCGAGAGCGCAAGCAATGCGATGCGTCGATCGAGGAGCGGCCTGGGCACCGAATGCCATCGCATGAGGCAAGACGATGGCGTGCACTCGGCGTGCGGTAGATCGAAGCCGCCGCCCAGGGTGTGGCAGAGCTTGTGGTGCAGCGCCAGGCCGACGTTGCCCAGCACCGTGCCGCACAGCCAGTGCACGGGGAACGGAGCCGGTGGCGTTCGTCATCGTGGCGTGATATGGCGCGCGGGCGGGCTATGGAAAGGCTGAAATGCAAGCGCTTTCAGAGCCCGTTCCACTTCCCGGTGGAAACCCTGACTGCATCTCAAGACCAATTCCCATTGGCCGGGACGCCGCGCCGATGCACGACTTTAGGGTCATCGCAGCATCCGATTCAGCGTCCAGAATGAAAGCGCTTCCATCGCACAAGCTTTCAAACAGGAGACCTCACCATGCAGCGACGACTTCTCACGGCCGCCGCTCTCGCGCTCGGCTTCTTCGCGCTGGGGACATCCGCGCAGACCGCGAGCACGAGCGACTATCCGAACCGGCCAGTGAAGATCATCGTGCCCTTCCCGGCCGGCGGCACCAGCGACATCATGGGCCGGCTCATCGCCGATCAACTCGGCAAGCAGCTCAAGCAGCCTTTCATCGTCGACAACCGGGGCGGCGCCGGCGGCACGATCGGCGCGGAACTGGCGGCCAAGGCGGCACCCGACGGCTACACGCTGCTGCTGTCGGGCATCGGGAGCAACGCAGTCATCCATGGCTTCTCGGCACCCAAGCCGGGCTATGCCGAGTCCGACTTCGTCCACATCTCGCAACTCGCGGCCGGGCCGAACGTGCTGGTGGTGAACCCGAGCTTTCCGGCGAAGAACTTCAAGGAGTTCGTCGCGTGGGTGAAGGCCAATCCAGGCAAGTTCAGCTACGGGCAGGTGACCGCATCGTCCGGCCATCTCACCACCGAATATCTCAAGCAGAGCGCGGGGCTGGACATGGTCGGCATTCCGTACAAAGGTGGAGCCCCTGCGCTCAACGAGGTGCTGGCCAACCAGATTCCAGGCATGTTCACCAATCAGGATGTCGTCTTGCCCCATGTCAAGGCCGGCAAGCTTCGCGCCCTGGTCGTGACAAGCCCGCAGCGCAATCCGCTGTACCCCGACGTGCCCACCGTGGCCGAGTCGGGTTATCCGGGCTTCAGCGCGGTTTCGTGGACTGGCCTCTCCGCACCCAAGGGCACGCCCCAGGCGGTGATCGACAAGCTGCAGGCGGCCATGAGCAAGGCATTTGCCGATCCGGCCGCGCGCGCAAAGTTGGAGAGCAACGGCTTCGTGGTCTCCACCTCCAATCCGCCGGACTACACCCGCTTCGTTAACAGCGAAGTGGCGCGCTGGTCCGAAGTCATCCGCGTGGGCGGCCTCAAAGCTGAATGAGCCGCGCGACTCCATCCTCACTCACATCACCTGCAAGGACCTGTCAAATGCAAGCCGTCGAATCGAACATCGTCTCCTACGCCAAGGTCGGCGCGGACGCCCGCACCGCCGCGGACACCGGCGACCGCATCGAGTGGATCAAGCTGTCGCTGACTTACCTGCCGCTGGCCACGCCCGTCAGCGATGCCAAGGTGCTCACCGGCCGCCAGAAGCCGCTCACCGAGATCGCCTTCATCTTCGCGGAGATACGCACGCGCGACGGCCATGAAGGCATCGGCTTCGGCTACTCGAAGCGCGCCGGCGGACCGGGCATGTACGCGCATGCGAAGGAACTCGCGCCGAACCTGATCGGCGAAGACCCGAACGACATCTCGCGCCTCTTCACGAAACTGCTGTGGGCCGGTGCGAGCATGGGCCGCAGCGGCCTCACGACGCAGGCCATTGCGCCTTTCGACATCGCCCTCTGGGATATGAAGGCCAAGCGCGCGGGCCTGCCGCTCGCGAAGCTACTCGGCGCGCAGCGCGATTCGGTGCAGTGCTACAACACATCGGGCGGCTACCTGCACACGCCGCTGGACCAGGTGCTCAAGAACGTCGCGATCTCGCGCGAAAGCGGCATCGGCGGCATCAAGCTCAAGGTGGGTCAGCCGGACCTGTCGATCGACATCGAACGCGTGCGCGCTGTGCGTAAGCTGCTGGGCGACGGCTTCCCGCTGATGGTCGATGCCAATCAGCAGTGGGACCGGCAGAACGCCACGCGCGCCTGCCGCACATTCGAGGAGTTCGACCTCACCTGGATTGAGGAACCGCTCGACGCGCACGACTTCGAAGGCCACGGCCAGCTTGCCGAGCGCTTCGATACCGCCATCGCGACCGGCGAGATGCTCACCTGCTTCGACGAGCATGCACAACTGATCCTTGCGGGCACCGACTTCATCCAGCCCGATGCGCCGCGCGTCGGCGGCATCACGCCCTTCCTGAAGATCATGGCGCTGGGGGAGTTCAAGCAGCGCAAGCTCGCGCCGCACTTTGCAATGGAGATCCACCTCCATCTCGCAGCCGCCTACGGCATCGAGCCGTGGCTCGAGCACTTCGAATGGCTCGGCCCGCTGTTCAATGAGCAGATGCACCTGAAGGACGGGCGCATGTATGTTTCCGACCGGCCCGGCCTCGGCTTCACGCTGAGCGAGCAGGCCCGGCGCTGGACGCCCGAGACCGAAGAGTTCGGCGAGCGGCCCTGAGGGCCCTGGCAGTCCCGCCATCTGGTACGGATCGGCGATGCCTGCCGCGAAGTGACGACCTGCGAGACAAGGGTTTCCCGACAATTCTTCCAAGCCATCGCAAGGAGACACCTCCCATGAAACGCATTGCCATCACCGGCGCAGCCGGTCTCGTCGGGACCGGGCTGCGCCAGCAACTTCTGGAGCAGGGCTACGCGGTCGTTTCGCTCGACCTGCTGCCGATCGCCAACCCCGCGCCCAATGAGACCACGGCAGTGGTCGACATCACCAACCAGCCCGCGCTGACGCAGCGTTTGGAAGGATGCGACGCCGTCGTCCACCTGGCCGCATGCACGACCGACGCACCATGGAAAGACCAGGTGCATCTCAGTGTCGAGGGCACGATCAGCCTCTTCGACGCCGCACGGGCCGCGGGCGTCAAGCGCGTGGTCTATGCGAGCTCGCACCATGTCGTCGGACTGCAGCCGCGCAGCCCGCACGGCCCGCTGATGGGTGACACCGCGATCCTGCGCCCCGACAGCCGCTACGCCGTGGGCAAGGCCTTCGGCGAATCGATCGGCGCGCTCTATGCCTACAAGTACGGCCTACCGGTTCTCGCCATCCGCATCGGCAACGTCAACACCAAGCCCATCGATCGCAGGCGGCTCGGCAGCTGGATCAGCTTCAGGGACCTCGCGCAGCTCGTGATCATTGGCGTCGAAAGGCCCGACCTGGTCTTCGAGATCGTGTACGGAATCTCCGACGCGAGCGGCCGCCACTACGACAACGCCTCGGCCTATCGGCTCGGGTACCGCCCGAAGGACAGTTCCGAGGGATGGGACGAGCGCGTGCTCGCGGAAGACCCGCAGCCCGCACCCGGCTCGAACGCAGCGCGCAAGCCGTCGGAGGTCACGCTCGGCGGCATGTTCTCGGAGTCCGAGTACGTCGGCGACACGCAGCGTCTGCTGACCCGGCGGGAAGCGCGCGCATGAAGATCGCGAAGATCGATGTGATCGAGGCGGTCGTCCCCTTCGACGACGGCAGCGGAACCCCGATTCATACCCCGGGCCAGTGGACCACACTGGACATGGTGCTGGTGCGGCTGGAAACCGACACAGGCCTCGTCGGCTGGGGCGAGTGTTTCGCCTACTCGTGCCGCACCGCCGTTGCTGCCGCTGCGCGCGACATGGTGGCGCCGCTGGTGCAGGGCCGTGAACTGCCCGAGCTACCCGAGGCGTTGACGCTGGAGCTGCAGCAGCGGCTTCACATCTTCGGCCGCTATGGCATTGCGATGTTCGCGATCTCGGGTTTCGACATCGCGCTGTGGGATCTTTTGGCGCAGCAGCGCGGCGTCCCCTTGCACGCCCTGCTCGGCTCTGCGCGCGAGACTCTCACGGCGTACGCGAGCCTCGTGCGCTACGGCGACGCATCGCTCGTGGGCAAGCACTGCCGCGACGCAGTCCGCGAGGGCTACCGCTACGTCAAGCTGCACGAGATCGACCCCGAGGTCATACGCGCGGGCCGCGCGGCCTGCGGGCCCCGCATCGGCATTTCCGTCGACGTCAACTGCGCATGGACACCCAAAACCGCCCATGAGCGGCTTGGTGTGCTGCGCGAGATCAACGCCCAGTGGGTCGAGGAGCCGGTTTTCCCGCCCGAGGACATCCACAACCAGGCTGCGCTCAACCGAGACTTTCCCGTCGGCGCGGGCGAGAACGCTTGCACGCGCCACGAGTTCGCACGCATGGTGGAAGCCAAGGCGGTGAGCTTCGCGCAACCTTCAGTGACCAAGGTGGGCGGAATCAGCGAATTCATGGCGGCAGCACAGGTTGCGCAAGCGCACGGCATCGCAGTGATGCCGCACTCGCCCTATTTCGGGCCCGGCTACTTCGCCACGCTGCATGTTTCGTCCGTCTTGCCTGGCCAGCCGCTGTTCGAACACCTCTACGTACGCCCCCAGGCAGACATCGCGATCGGCGGGACGCCGCTGCCGCAGGACGGTCGCGTTCGCGTGCCCCAGAGGGTCGGCCTGGGCTTCTCGCTCGACCTGCAAGCGATCGAGCCCTTCCGCGTCTGATCGCCTCTTGAAAAAACCACCCGCACCGCAGCACGGTGGGGGTGGCAGGTGGGTCGGGCCAGCGGCCGGACAGCCAGCTGCTCGATCTCAGTTGGTCGGCTTGACGATCTCCGCCGGCAGATCCGTTCCGTGATACTTGCGATAGATGGCATTGAGCTTGCCGTCCGCCATGTGCGTCTTCACCCACTGGTCCAAGTAGCTCTTGAGCGCCGGATCGTTCTTGCGTAGGCCAATGCCGACGGGGAATTGCGTGAAGATGAACTTCGGCTCCAGTTGCCGTTGAGGATTGCGTGCGGCCACGGCCGTGAGCGTCGCAGGCTCCTGGATCACGATGTCGACCTGTCCGCTCGCGAGCGCCGTCATGTTGGTGGATTCGTCATCGAACCGCACCACCTCGACGCCGAAATCTTTGGCCTTCTTCGTAAGCTCCACATCACCGGTCGTCGCGCGGGTCACACCGACGCGCTTACCCTTCAGATCGGCTTCCGACTTCAGTGGCAGCGACTTGGGCGCGCCGACGATCTGCACCGCGCTCGCATACGGCGCCGAGAAGTCGATGACCTTCAGCCGTTCCGGCGTGATCGAGAACGTGGACAGCACCACATCGGCCTTCCTCGTCTGCAGGAAGGGAATGCGATTCGGCCCGGTCACCTCAACGATCTCTAGCTTCACGCCGAGATCCGAAGCCAGCAGCTCCGCCGCTTCCATGTCCGAGCCGGACATCTTCAGCTTGTCGTCCTTGAAGCCCCACGGCGGACGGCCGAATTCGAGCGCGACGCGAATGGTCTTGGCTTCGCGGATGGCCGCGAGGGTGTCCTGGTCGGCCGCATGCGCGAGGCCCATGGACAGGAGGCAGGCTGCGCTGGCCGCAATAGCCAGCAGGGAGCGACGATTCATTTCAGTGTTCCTCGTTGAAGCAAATAGGAGATTCAGGCATCCGCGCTGATGAAATCCGCCAGTTCGCGCGTGGACGGCTGGCGCAGGATGTCGGCGGTACCACTCTCGTGCACCTTGCCGTCCCGCATGTAGATCACCTGGTGTGCGACATTGCGGGCGAAGGCCATCTCGTGCGTGACAAGCACCATAGTCATGCCGTCGGCGGCCAGCTGCTCCATCACACGGAGCACTTCGCCTGTCAGCTGCGGATCGAGCGCGGAGGTGACCTCGTCGAAGAGCATCAGCTTGGGCTCCATGGCAAGGCTGCGCGCAATTGCCACGCGTTGCTGCTGGCCGCCCGAGAGCTGCTCGGGATAGGCGCCCATCTTTTCCTTGAGCCCGACCTTCGCGAGCACCGCGGCGGCGATCTCCTGAGCCTCCGAGGCCTTCATGCCTTTCACGGCGCGCGGCGCGAGCGTCACGTTCTGCTCCACCGTCAGGTGCGGAAAGAGGTTGTAGCTCTGGAACACGATGCCGACATCGCGCCGCAGCGGCTTGAGATCGACCTTCGGGTCGTGCAGCGCATGGCCGCAGACATTCAGCTCACCGCTGTCGATGGTCTCCAGCCGGTCCATGCAGCGCAGCGCGGTGCTCTTGCCCGAGCCGCTCTGGCCGATGATGGCCGCGACCTGCCCGCGATGGACCTCGAAGCTGACCCCGCGCAGCACATGGTTCGTGCCAAAGGTCTTGTGGATGTTCTTGAGTTCAACGACGACTGACATTGAGTTTCCTTTCGAGCTTGCGCGCCTGGCGTGACAGCGGATAGCAAACGGCGAAGTACATGAGGCCTGCGAGGCCGAAGTAGATGAAGGGCTGGAAGGTGGTGTTGTTGAGCACCTTCGCGTTGTAGGAAAGCTCGGCAAAGCCGACGACCAGCGAGGCCACCGAGGTGTTCTTGACGATCTGCACCATGAAACCCACGGTCGGCGGCGTCGCGATGCGCAGCCCCTGCGGCAGGATCACCATCCGCATGCGCTGCCAGCGCGAGAATCCGAGGCACTCCGCCGCTTCCCACTGCGCCTTGGGCACCGCCTGCAGGCAGCCGCGCCAGATCTCGCCGAGGTAGGACGCCGCGTAGAGCGTCATCGCGAAAGTGGCCGCCAACAGCGGATGCACCGACTGGAAGCCCAGCAGGCTCGGGCCGTAGAAGCACAACCCCATCAGCACCAGCAGCGGCATACCCTGCATGAACTGGATGTAGGCGCTCGTGGCGCTCGCCATGCCACGGCTCGGCGAAATGCGGCACAGCGCGATGACGAGGCCGAGTAGCCCCCCGAAAAGGAACGTCAGCGCGCTCAGGAGCACGGTTCCCCAGAGCCCCTGCAGCAAGGACCCGATGTATTGCATGTTCATGACCGGCTCCATGCCTCAGATAGGTGTGCCGAGCTTGCGGCGGCGCGTGAAGAGCACGAGGTTCAGCAACCAGAATCCCGCGCGCATCAGCAGTGACAGCGCGAGGTACACGATGCCGAGCGTCACGAAGACTTCGAAGTTGCGGAAGGTGTCGCTCTGAACCCGGTTCGAGATGCCGAAGAGCTCTTCCACGCCGACCGACGACAGGATGCTGGAGGCCAGCATCAGCAGCACGTACTGGCTGGCGAGCGCCGGATAGACGCGCTCCATCGCAGGGCGAAGCACCACATGCAGGTAGACCTGCAGGCGCGACAACCCAAGGCATTCGGCGGCTTCGAGCTGGCCGCGCTGGATCGAGTCGATGCCCGCACGCATGATCTCGGTCGTGTAGGCGCCGATGTTCACCACCAGGGCGATCGTCGCGCCGACCAGGATCGGCAGCTTCATGCCGATGCTGGCCATGCCGAAGATCAGGAAGTAGCTCTGGATCAACAGCGGCGTGTTGCGGACCAGCTCCACATACGCCGCAACCAGGTTGCGAAGCCATGCCGGGCCGCTGGTGCGCGCGATCGCGCAGAGCGTGCCGACGACGAAGCCGAGCACGGTGGCGAAGAATGCAAGTTTCAGCGTGACCCAGGCGCCCTCGACGAAGAGCGGCCAGTAGTCCAGCACCGCTTTGAAGTCAAACTCGTAGTTCATTTCGATCTTGTGGACTCAGGTGCCCGTCTTCAACACCTCGGCAGGGATCTCCGCGCCCTGATGCTTCTTGTAGATCGCCTGCAGGTCGCCGCTCTTGAGGCGATCCTCGACCCATTTGTTGACCCACTCCTTGAGCGCGGTGTCGTTCTTGCGCATGCCAACGCCGAACAGCGAGTTCTGCAGCAGCAGCTTGGGCTCGAGCTGCTTGCCCGGGTTGCGCTGATTGATGACATCGATCAACGTCGTTGCAAGCGCGGTGACGTCCATCTGGCCGCTGACCACTGCGGTCATGGTGGTCGACTCGTCCTCGAAACGGACGACCTCCGCGCCCGATGGCGCCATGCGCGTGATGTCCGCGTCATTGGTGGTTCCGCGCGTCACTGCGATCTTCTTGCCAACGAGGTCCGCCGGCGTCTTGATCGACATCGACTTGGGCGCCGCCACGAAAGTCGAGATGCCGGAATACGGCCGCGAGAAGTCGATCGTCTTGAGGCGCTCTGGCGTGATCGTCATCGCCGAAATCACCACATCCGCGCGGTTCGTCATCAGGAGCGGGATGCGGTTCGCGCTGTTCGTCGGCACCACTTCGAGTTCGACGCCGAGGTCCTTGGCGAGCAGCTTCGCAGTGTCGACTTCGGAGCCTTTCATCTCCAGCTTGTCGTCCTTGTATGACCACGGCGGCACACTGAGATCGATAGCGATGCGGATTTTGCCGCTGCCGTGGATCTTGGCGAGCGAGTCGCTCTGGGCCATCGCCGACTGGCTCATGAACCCGAGCGCGAGGGCGATGCCGAAGGCCTGCAGAAGGCGATGCTTGGGGAAGAGGTTTCTCATGGCAGTCTCCTTCAGGCGGTGGCGGTGCGCATCACTTCTGGCGAAAGGTCCGCGCCATGATGCTTCCTGTAGATGGCATTGAGCTTGCCGTTGCGCAGGTTCTCGCGCACCCAGTCGTCGAGCTTCGCCTTGAGTTGCGTCTCGCCCTTGTGCAGGCCGATGCCAGTCAGGTTGGTCTTGACGACCACCTTCGACTCCATCGCGAGCTCGGGCTTGCGCTGGTTCACCGGCGCGAGCAGGGCCGGCGCGGTGCAGTAGCAGTCCGCCTGGCCGCTGATGATGGCGGTGATCGCGGTCGCGTCGTCGTCGAAGCGGACGATTTGCGTTCCCGCCGGTGCGGCCTTGGTCAGTTCGGTGTCGTTGGTGCTGCCGCGCACCACGGCGACCCGTTTGCCTCCCAGGTCCTCCAGCGAGCGCAGCGCAACGACCTTGGGCGCGCCGATGACCACCTGGATGCCCGAGTACGGCACCGAGAAGTCGATGACCTTCGCGCGCTCCGGCGTGATCGACAGGGTCGAGATCACGAGATCGGTCTTGTCGGTCAGCACATAGGGAATGCGGCTCGCCGGATTGGTCGGGACGATCTCCAGTTCGAGCTTCCAGTCGCTGGCCAGCAGCCGCGCAACATCCACTTCGGAGCCCGCATATTCGAGCTGCGCATCCTTGGTCGAGTAAGGCGGCGCGGCCGGGTCGATCGAGATGCGGATCTTCTTGTTCTTCTCGATGTTCGAGAGTGCGTCCGCGAGCGCCGGACGGCTGACAGCCGCGAGGGCCAGAAAGCCGGCCATGCTGGCGACGGCGGTGCGGCGCTTGATGGCGGCGGGTGGATGGATCTGCATGTCTTTGTCTCCTGCTGTGGATACTTTGATATTGGGTTGCTACTGCCGCTACTGCCGCATCGGCCCCGGCCAATCCAGTCCGTGCGCCGCCATCGGAGCCGACAGCGCATTGACGATGACGTCCGAGAGCGCAACGCCTTGCGCGATCGCCTCGCGGTGCCGGGTCAGCGCCTGGTCGCCGGGCACGCGCACCTGCTGCACGCCGGGCCTCGGCGGGTTCGCATGGCAGGCGCGCACGAGCCAGTCAGTCTCGTCCAGCATGGCCTTGCGTCCGCCGAAGGCTTCGGGGTCGAGGATCTGGATGAAGGTGTTCATCACGGTTCCACTCGGCACATCGCGCCTGCCGCAGCCCGAGAGGCCCTGCGTCAACGCCTCGACCAGCAGCGCCATGCCGTAGCCCTTGTGGCCGTGATCGAGCCCGCCGACCGGCAGCAGGCTGCCGCCCTGCTCCAGCAGAACGCGCGGGTCGTCCGTGGGCTGTCCGTTTGCGTCCATGGCCCATTGGCCCGGATAGCGTTCACCGGCTTCGGCGAGCTGGATGGATCGCTTGATGGTGGTGATGGAACAGCTGATATCCAGCATCACCGGATCGCCATGGCTCGGGACGCCCGCCGCCAGTGGGTTCGGCGTAAACAGCCCGTTCAAGCCACCATACGGCGCAACGCCCTGGGACGCTGGCCCCGAGCACGCGATCACCGCCATGAGACCGCGCTGGGTGACGCGCGGAAGGTAGGTCGCCAGCGCACCGGTGTGATGGCCGTTTGCGATGGTGCAGGTCACGACGCCATGGTCAGAAACGCGATTGAGCGCCATGTCGATCGCCTGATCGATCAGCCATGCGCCCGGAAACCGCTGGCCGTCCCAAGCGATGCATGCGCCGCGATCGGAGATGACGCGAACCTCGCCGGCTGCGCGCAAGCCGCCGGAGCCCAGCTCTTCGAGATACCACGGCGCGATCCCGAGCCCGTGGGTGGAGTGGCCGAGCATGTCTGCCGTCACAAGACTAGTCGCGACGCTGCTCGCCTTGTCCTTTTCCATGCCGCGGATCTCGAACAGCCGCTGCACGACGGCGAACAGATGTTCGACCGAGTACCGGCGCACGGAAATGCTCATGCCGCGACCTTTTGCGCGTGCTGCGCGGCAACGGCTTCGTCGACCATGTCGAACAGGCTGTAGCGTGGCTGGTAGCCGAGCAGTGCGCGCGCCTTGGCCGCACTTCCGTGCGTACGGCCGAGCTCGACAGGGAGCTTCGCTTCCACGTAGCGGCGGCCCGTGGCCTTCGCGAGATACGGGATGAACTCCGCAAGGCTCACCGGCGTGGCTGGTGCGAGATTGAAGGTCTCGCCGATCGCCTCGGACTTGTCGTGGATCAGCAGCAGGCCTTCCACGATGTCGCGCACGTCGACCAGTTCCTGCGTATGCGGCTTGCCGTGCTGGTCATAGGCCAGCAGCAGCGGCTCGTCGTCGCTCATCAAGGGTTCGAGGATGTCGAGGATTAGGCGCAGCTCATTCTGGCTGGTCGCGCCCGCATGATGGGTGCTCGCGGCCTTCAGGCTGCGCACGCGACCATTGACGTAGAACGCGGCACTCGAATACTCGCCGTGGGGGTCGATGAGCTCATGTGCCGCCTCGATGTGCGAGAACACCGCGATGCTGGTCGAGAGGTTCTCTTCGGATCGACCGTAGAACTTGACCATGTCCTCGCCGACTACCTTGCTGAGGCCATAGAAGGTGTACGGCTCGCGCGGATGCAGCTCGTCGGTCGGGCGGTAGCGCGCGAAACGGGTCGGATAGACCTGGTCGCTCGACGCGAAGACCAGACGCAACGGACGCGTTTGCGCGAGCTCGGCGGCGACACGCAGCACGTTGTAGGTGCCCGTCACGTTGGCGTCCCAGATGAGGTCACGCGCCAGTGGCTGGAACGAGATCACCGCGGCCATGTGGAAGACCGAATCGCAGTCGCGCATGGCTTCGCGCACCGCGGCGAGATCAGCGAGGTTGCCGGTCACACATTCGATGCCGGCCTGACGCGTGGCGTCGAGCTGGCGGTCATTGGGCAGCGCGAGCGTGCGCACCTTCCAGCCGCGTGCCATCAGCGCGCGGGCGAGCGTGCCGCCGACCCGTCCGGTTGCGCCGGAGACGAAAACTTGCATTGCAGAACTCCTTGTGTGCTTCGAACAGAAGAAATCAGCTCGTGTCGCTCAGACCGTGTAGTCCACCGCGGCCCACTCGTAGTAGGTGCGCAAGTCCTGCACCAGCGCCTGATGCAGGGGATGGAGGAGGTAGGCGTCCAGCGCAGCGGCGTCCACCACTTCCGATTCGAGAATCAGGTCCCAGGTCATCGGGGGACGCTGGAGCTCATTCGCCGCCACCCGCCATGACTGGATGGCTGCGATCTGTGAGCCGAGCCCGCGCATGCGCGCAAAGAGTGACCGTTCGAGTACCTCATCGCGTTCGAGGCCCGGCTTTCGCCGGAAGAGGACGACGTGTCTCAGCATGGCACCCCCTGGCGTTCGAGGAGCCACTCGGGCGCGTCCTGCAAGGCCACCGGCCGCAGGAAGCGGTCCATCGCCGCATAGCCCACGGAGGTGCTCCAGGGTTGCGTCGAGGCCGGATAGGGCCCGCCATGGTGCTGCGCGGCTGCCACGGCCACCCCGGTAGGAACGCCGGCGAAGAGCACACGGCCCGCAATCTGCGATGCCGTGCGCACCAGCGCCCTCGTCTCTTCGCTCTCGTCTTCCGCGCCCCACAGGGTGACGGTCAGCGATCCGCCAATGGTTTGCAGCACGTCGATGGCCTGATTGTTCGACGCGACTCGAACGACGAGTGCAGCGGGCCCGAAGACTTCCTCGTGCAGTAATGCATCGGCGATGAAATCGCCCGCCACGACCTCCCCGAGGAACGGACTGGGTGCGGCTGCACCGCGGGCTGGCGGCGCAAGCAGCGCACGCACCGAGGACGAATCCGCCCACGCCGAGACGCCACGATCGAAGGCGCTGCGAATGCCTTCCGTCAGCATCCGTTGCGGCGCTTGCGCGGAAAGGGCCTTCGCGAGCGCGCTCACGAAAACATCGCCCGCATTGCCTGCCGGCACCACGATGACGCCAGGGCTGGTGCAGAACTGCCCGCTTCCCTGGCAGATGGATTGAGCGAGTGCGGCGGCAGGCCCTTTCGCGTCGCGTTGCAGCATGGCTGGCAGCACGATCAGCGGATTGGTCGAGCCCAACTCGCCGAAGAACGGAATCGGACGCGGGCGCCGTGCCGCAATGTCGGCGAGCGCGATGCCGCCGCGAAACGATCCGGTGAAAGCCACCGCGGCAATCGCTGGCGCCTGCACCAGCCGCACGCCGGTCTCGACCGAAGCGCCTTCGATGAACTGGAAAACGCCTTCGGGCCAACCTTGCTGCTCGACAACGCGACGGGCGATTTCCACCGTCTTGCGGGACAGCATCGGATGTGCCGGATGCGCCTTGACCACGACGGGGCACCCGGCCGCGAGCGCCGATGCCGTGTCGCCACCCAGCACGGAGAAGGCGAACGGGAAGTTGCTCGCCGCGAACATGGCCACCGGGCCGAGCGGCAGGCGCACCCGCGTCAGCCGTAGCCGCCCCGCAGGCGGCGCGCCGGCCACCGCAGGATCGTCTTCCACGCGGTGTGCCGCGCCACGCTCCAACTCAGTAGCGAAGCCGCGCAACTGGAAGGCCGTGCGATCCAGTTCACCATCGAGCCGCGACAAGCCGAGCCCGGTTTCCTGCTCGGCCAGCGGCACCAGCGATTCGCGCTCCGCTTCAAGTGCGTCTGCCAAGGCGCGCAGCAATCGGGCACGTGCCGCGGCGGAACTCGCCGCGAAGTCGCCCGCTGCCTGGCCTGCTGCGAGGGCTGCAGCATCGATGGACACGAGGTGCGACATCACTCAGGCGCTCTTCAGGTGGTAGCCGCGCGCGGCGTAGTCGAAGCCCACGAGCTCGTTGATGCGCACTTCCTTGTCCGCAGGAGATGCGTAGTAGGCGCGAATCTCCTTGATCCGGTCGCCCTCGAAGATGTACCACTCCGCGCCGCGCAGGGCGGTGCCGATCTTGTTCTTCCAATGGGTCCACTCGATCATCGCCTCCGGCTTGTCGTGGCTGATCAGGATGCGGTCGACGGTCCACTGCGAGCCGAGCGTCTCGACGCACCAGACCCACTTGCGGCTGATGGTGGCGGCGCCGCGCCAGGGGACTTCCGGCAGGCCCGAGGGAAAGTAGTGGACGGCATCCGGCGTGAAGCACGACATCAGCGCGTCGTAGTCCGCAGCGTTGCATGCGTCGAAGTAGCGCCGGATCAGCGCGTCATAGAACTCGGGCGAGTGAGTCTGAAGGCTCATCTTCTGCTCCGATATCAGCGCGCGGGCGCGGCGGGGTGGATCGGGGGACGGCCATCGGCCACCCATTGCTTGTGCGCGGCGCGGGTCTGCTCGCTCGGCGGATAGAGGCCCCACAGCGGCTCGCCGGCCTTGACCCGCATCGCGAGATAGGCCTCGATGTCGTCGCGGCGCTCGCACAGGTCAGCCATTTCTTCGGCAAGATGCGCCGGCACGATGGTGATGTTGTCGCCGTCGCCGTGGATCACGTCGCCCGGATAGACCGCGACGCCCGCGCAGCCGATCGGCACCTGCAGGTCCGCCACATGGTGATAGGAAAGGCGCGTGGTCGCGGTCACGCCGATGCACCAGACGGGGAAGTCCATCTCCGAGAGCTCGGTGCCGTCGCGGAAGCTCCCGTCGGTGACGACCGCGCGGGCGCCGCGCATCATCATTCGCGTGATGAGCATGTTGCCCATCGATGCGGCGCGGCCGTCGCGGTTGCTGTCGATCACCAGCACATGGCCGGGCTCGATCTGCTCGACGCCGACCCACTGCAGGTTGTCCGCGCTCGGGGTGGTTGTGAGGTTCTCATAGAGGTCCACATCTTCGCGGGCCGGGATGAAGCGCATCGTGTAGGCGCGGCCTGCAAATGGCTTCACTTTCCGGTTCAGCGGCGTGAGTCCGTGAAGCACCGGTTGGCGAAAGCCCTTGATGTAGAGCTGCGTGGTGAGCGATCCGCTGGTAACTTTGGCGAGCCTGTCGAGCACGCTGTCGGACACATGCGGCACCGGGGGGCGTTGGGGGATGGCGGTCAAGGGCGGGGGCGTCTTGAGTGACATGGTCGTCTCAAAATATGGGAATCGATGGGATTCGTTGGCGAGGTCTCAGTGACATCGATGCTAGTGACGAGCACCCCAAAATAGAATCACCAGACACCGGCTTCGCACCCGTGTCACTGCCCCGCGTACCACCCGTTGAGACAAACCATGGCAACCCGCTCCGCCGCGACTTACGCGCCCAAGTCAACACGCAGCGCGCAGTCCGGCGATGGCACCGGCGCGCTGGAAAAAGCGCTGGATGTGCTCGACGCAGTCGGCTCCTCGCCCCGGGGACTGAGCCAGAGCGAAGTCGCAGAACGGCTCGACCTGCCGCGCACCACCGTCTACCGGCTGCTCGCCACGCTGATCAACCGGGGACTGCTGCGCCGCGATCCGCTGCGCAAGGTCTATTGCCTGGGCTTTCGCTGCTTCGAGATGGCGAAGCAGGCCTATGCGATGCCCGACCTCGTGGCCGCGGCTGCCGCTGAACTGCGCGCATTGAGGGACCTGACCGGCGAGACCACCTACCTCGCGACCCTCGATGGCCGCGAAGTGATTTCGCTCGAGCGCTGCGACGGTGCGCACAGCCAGCGCTCTTCGGCCGCGCTCGGCGAGAGAAAGCCGCTGCATTGCACGAGCCAGGGCAAAGCGATCCTTTCAGCCATGTCGGATGAGGCGCGCGATGCGATCGTTCGCGAGTTGACGCTCAAGCCACTGACACCGTTGACCATCACCGACCGCCGGCGGCTGCATGCCGAGCTGCGCATCACCCGTGCGCGCGGTTACTCGATCGACGACGAGGAAATCGTGCTCGGCGTGCGCTGCGTCGGTGCGCCGGTCAAGGACTCGGCGGGCGAAGTCCGCGGCGCGATCAGTGTGGCCGGTCCCGCATGGCGGCTGACGCGCGAGCGACTGGAACTGCTGGGCCCCGAAGTGGCCGAAGCAGCGCGGCGCATCGGCGCGCAACTCTCCTCAACGGCACCGGCGAACAATGACTCCGAATCGACGGTCCGCGCGATACTGGGGCCGTGGGCTTTTCATGGTGCCCATCCGGTGGTGGCTTCGGACGGAACCGTGTATTGGGCCGACACCCTCGCGCCTGCGGTGCGCGTCTTGGACGCGCAGGGCGATCGCGAGCTTTTCGGCGCGAACGCGCCCATCGTCGCCCTGCTTCGCGCCGAGCATGGATTGATCGTGGTCAGCGAACAGGGCGCGATCGAATGGAGATCCGGACAAAGCACCCCGCATCCCTGGCCCGAAGGCATGACGCTCGCGGCATGCACTGGCGCGGACCGCGTGATCTGGGTCGCCGTGGGATTGCCGGAGGCCGGCGCCGCCATCGGACAGCTCCATCCGGATGGACGATTGAAGATCTTCTGGCGCATCGGCGAGCCTGTCGCGGCCCTGAGCTGTTGGGGCGAGGACGGTTCGGTATTCGCGACAGCGCCGCAATCGGGCGCGATCCTCGTGATGACGCCGGGGCAAAGTGGCGTCAAGCGGCTCGCCACCGTGCCGCGCGGTTCGGGCCGCCTGGGCGGCCTCGCGTTCGACGATCAGGGCGGCATCTGGACCGCGTTGTGCGATGGCTGGTCCGTGGTGCGGTTCACGCTGGAAGGTCAACTCGATCGCGTCATCGGCCTGCCCGTGCCGTGCGCGACCGACGTGGCGTTCAGGAAACACGCCGGTTTGCGAGAGCTGGTGGTCACGACCCAAAGGCAAAGCGTGCCGATCGACACTTTGTCCACCGCGCCCCTTTCAGGTCGATTACTCGTGGCACGGATCTAACACACTCTCGTGGAACGGACTGAGCTTGCGGCGCGCTCCTTGGCCTCAGTCCATCTCGCCGAACCGATTGCCTGAATCGACCCGTTTGCGCATCCGCGACGCTATGAGTCCGATGAGCCGGTCAACGTCCTCTGGGGTATTGAAGGCACCAAACGAGATACGGACCCCACCTCGTTCAGGAGACACACGCACTAGGTTCTGCGTGAGATAGTTCACCCACTTTGCGACTGGAAGGGGAAGGACGTAGATGTGCGAGCGTTGGCCTCGCTGTCGCGGCCCCACCAGAGGAATGCCGAGTTCGTCCAATCCCTCAATGAGTCTGTCCCCGAGCATCTGCACATGCTCTTCAATACGCGCAACGCCGATACTCTGAATGAATTCAATCGACCTCGCTAGCGCATGCAGGCCTGGGAGATTGAAGTTCCCGAATTCGAATCGGCCAGCATCCCTGCGGGTGGTCATGTCGTCCGGTCTTGCCACATAGTCCTTGGGCGGATTGGCTAAGCTACCCATGGCCAGGTAGACAGGCTGTAGTTCCTGGAGGTTCTGTTTCACGTACAGAATCCCTATGCCCTGGGGCACCAGAAGTCCTTTATGGCATCCGGCGGCCAAGACGGACACACCCAGCTTTTTCACGTCAACAGGCAGGACCCCGATGGACTGCATGGCGTCGACCACCAGGTAGATGTTCTTCCTTGCGCAAAGCCGTCCGATGTCTTCGATGTCGTGACGCTGACCGGCGTGAAAGGTCACGTGCGAAAGCGAGATGACACGGGTCGATGCGTCGATGTGGTCGGCAAACGTACTGGCGCTCGCCACCTGGTCATCCGGGAGGCTCACGAACTTGACTTTCACACCTTTGCGCCTGAGGTGAAGCCAGGCGTAGGCGTTGTTCGGATGGTCACCTTCGAGCATCAGCACGGTGCTCCCGGGCTGCAAAGGCACCGCGTTCGCGGCTATGTTGATCCCCTCAGAGGTGTTCTTTGTGAATGCTATCTCGTCGGCTGCGGCATTCAAAAGCTCGGCGACCTTTTCGCGGGCAACCTCGACCCGACGCATCCAGACCGGCTTCGGGCCAGCCATCTCGTTGCCCTCAACCAAGAACTCGCTCAATGCACTTCGAACACAGTTCGGCATGGGCGTCTGATGGGCCGAATCCAAATAGAGAATCCGTTTCGTCGCAGGGAATTCCTGTCGAACGGCGCTGGCGTCAAGGGGAGTGCTCATATGGTCCTTTGTGACCGGTGCGGCGAACAACACCAGCTATGGAAATCAGTGCAACTTGACCCGAGAGCCTGTCGATGGCTCGAGGCAACGAGCCAACGTCTCCAGGGTCACGCGCCGCCAGCCGTGAAGTGCGGCTTCGTGCATCTTGTACATAGAGAGGTACATCAATTTCGCGAAGACGCCTTCCACGAACATGCTCTTGCCGACCACGCCGCCCATCAGGTTCCCGACGGTGCTGTAGGAGCCCAGTGAGACCAGAGAACCGATGTCGCGGTAGACGTAGTTGGGAAGCGGACGACCCTCCACGTACGCGGGCAGATAGCGCGCCAAGAACGTGGCCTGCTGATGCGCCGCCTGGGCGCGTGGAGGCACAAATCCTTGACCATCCGGTTTCGCGCATGCGGCGCAATCCCCGATAGCAAACACACTCGGGTCGCTCGTCGTTTGAAGCGTCGGACGGACCGTGAGCTGATTGATTCGGTTCGTCTCCAAGCCAGCCAGGTTTCGCAGGAAGTCTGGAGCTCGGACTCCGGCAGCCCAGACCGTGATTTCCGCTGGAAGGACTTCACCGTCGCTGAGCTCGACGCCGTTTTGATGAACTCTTGCCACCTTGGCTCCGACATGGACCGAGATGCCTTCGTTAGCGAGGAGCCTGTGTGCCGCAGCCGACAGTCTCGGAGGAAGCGCGGGCAGTATCCGGTCCGCCGCCTCGACAAGGTGAATTTCGAGCCCCTTATTGGTCGTCGAGGCGGAAGCGTCGTACGCAAGCACTTCTTGTCCGGTCCTAAGCAGCTCGGCCGCCAACTCGACTCCCGTGGCGCCGGCACCGATGATGCAAACCCTCAGCTGCGCCGGTGCCAGTACAGTCTCCTGAGCCTGCGCCCGAAAGCACGCATTCATGAGCTTTCGGTTGAAGCGCGCCGCGTCGCTGAGGCATTCCAGCTTGAGCGCGTACTCCTTCACGCCCGGGGTTCCGAAGTCGTTGCTCTGGCTTCCGACCGCGAGGACCAACGTGTCGTATGAGAACGTGCGAGCTGGCGTGATCTGCTCGCCCTCCCCGTCGATGAAGGGCGCGATGGCAACTCGACGAGACTCTCGGTTCAGGCCGGTCATCTCGCCCATTCGGTATACGAATCCGTGGTCACGCGCGTGCGCCAAATAGCCCACCTCGTGCCGCCCCATGTTCATGCTACCCGCCGCAATCTCATGCAGCTTCGGCTTCCAGATATGAGAGCGCGCCTTGTCGATGAGCGTCACCGAAAGCCGTTCGTGCTTGCCCAGTTGGGTGGCGAGTTCGAGTCCGGCCGCGCCGCCCCCAACTATCACGACGCGATGGCGGTCGGCCGAATCGGGCGTGCCGTCTTTCCCGGGCAAAGTGGCTGCCGTATGCCTGGTCATGGCAAACCTCAGTTGTAGCCGAGGACCGCGACGTTTCGGAGGTCCGCTTCCCGCTCATCGTTGGCCGCGGGAATTGCCCGCACCGGCTGTGCGAAACCGCCTTGGCACGAGCCACCACCCTCTGCCTGGTCTATCCACTTGAACAAGTGGCCTTTCAAAGGGTGCAGAGAGACAGCCTCTGCGATGAGGTGAATTTGCGATTGCATGTTCTCGGTGAGTTAGTTGCGCAGCTTGCCTTCGAGGTAGCTGGCCAGCAGAGAGAGTGGATAACAAATGGCGAAGAAGACGAGCAAGACACCGCAGTAGATGGGGACCGCGTGTGCATCGGTACTGACGTAGGCGAGCCGCTCAATCATTTGGCGCGCAGACCCGAGTAGGTCCGTCACACCGACAACCGACGTCAAGGCGCTCGCCTGGATGAGGACGGTCAACTGGCCGATGTACGGCGGCAGGAACCGCCGGATGGCCTGAGGCATCACGGCAAACACCAATGCCTCGACTTTGCCCAGTCCAAGTGCTCTTGCCGCTTCCGTCTGACGCGACGAGATGGACTTCAATGCGCCGCGAGCAGTTTCCGCAATGTTCGCGCCACCCCAGACAGCAAGTCCAAGAACGGAGGCCGTGATAGGGCCGGTCGTGATGCCGACGTGAGGAAGCGCGAAGAAGACGAACAGGAGCGTGATAAGGGAGGGCACGCCCCGGAAGATGTCGATGTAGAGCCGGACGGCGACCTGCACCCATTTCGTCGTGCTGGCAGAAAGCGCCCCCATGAACACACCGATGGCCGTCGCCAGCAACGTTGTGAGCAGGGAGACCCACAACGTCACATAGAGGCCATTCAGCATGTGGGACGCAACGGGACCAATCCAATCGTGGTTCATTTGACAGCTCCCAGACCCGGAACTGCGACCGCGCGTTCAAGCCGGCGAGACGCAATCGCGATGATGTTAGACACGACCAGGTACGCGAGCGCGGCAATGCCGAAAATCTCGAAGACCTTGAAGGTATCGGCGACCATACGGTTCGCCACGTAGGTGAGCTCCTGGTACCCCACGGCAATCATGAAAGAGGAGGAGCGAAACTGGGTGATGGCCATGGTCGTGGCGGCCGGAATCGATGCGCGAGCGCCGAGCGGAAGCGTGACATCCAGGAAGGCACGCGGCGCAGACATCCCCAGCGCACGAGCTGCGACCACCTCATTCGGATTCACCGAGCCGTACGCGGCCCGGAAAATCTCAGTGTGGTAAGCAGCCCCCCACAGACCGAGCGCCAGCCACGAGGTGTCGAACGGGGTCAGCTTGATTCCCATTTCGGGCAGAGCGAAATAGAGCATCACGACCTGCACCAGCAGCGGAGTACAGCGAAACAGGTTCGCGTAGCAGGCAATGAGTTGGCTCAGCACAGGAACACGGGCGTGGCGAGCCGCGCCCATCAGCATGCCAAGGACGATTCCCATCGAAATGCCGATGGTGCTGATGAGCAGTGTTCGACCAAGTCCGCCGAGCAAGACCTGCAGTTCGTTCAGGATTGATGTAGACATGCCTTCCTCTTCATCGCCGGACCACGCTCAGCGGCAGGACGACTCAACACGTGCTCAGGAGGCCTTCAGGCAGTCGAGGGCGCCACTCTTGGAGTAGTCCAACTTCAGGTTCGGGCCCGGAACCACCTGGCGATACTTGGCCGCGAAGATTGGGTCCTTCACCTCCTGAGAGAACGACCTGTAGAAAGCGTCTTCGGCCCGCATCTCCTCCAGCACCGCATTCACCCAGTCGAGCATCGGCTTGTTGCCCTTCTTGACGCCAACGCCCTGGATGGCTGTCGCTGCGAGAGTCCCGACAACCTTGTAGTTCTTCTGCATCTGGGCAAAGTTGAATCCGTACACGTCGATGTACGCGAAGGCATCAGCCCGGCCTTGGGTGAGCATGGTCGAGCCCTCGGCCGCGGTCTGCGACGTGACCAGGTTCGCCTGGGGATAGCACTTCTGCAGCCAGGTTTGGTAGGTGCTGCCGGTCGGCGTGACGACAGTCTTGCCGGCCAGGTCGCCGTAGTCGGCCACCTTGGAGTCCTTGGGGACGATGAGCTGCAGATTGCTCACCCAAATCGGGTTCGAGTAGTCCAGCTGTTCGGCACGCGCCGGCGTATATGCAAGCGACGCCAGAATCATGTCAATCTTCCCGGACTGCAGGAACGGGATGCGGTTGCTGTCGTTCACGCACTGCGTCTTCAGGCCGTCGCCGGTCCCCAGTGCGAACTCGGCGATTCGCTTCACCATCGCGTACTCGTAGCCAGCCGGCTTGCCGTCGATGCCGACGTAGCCCGCGGGAGGGTAGGTGCAGTTGATGCCGACGGTGAGAAAGCCCGCGCTCTTCACCTCAGGGGGGAGAGGAACGTCCACCTTCGAGGCGGCAGCACTGGCGAACGACATCGAAGCGATGACGGCAGAGATCGAGGCAGAAATGATGCGATTCATGGCTTGCTTCCAGAGTGAGTTATGGGACGTAGGAACGCGCTGCTGCCCGTTCAGTGATTTTTCATCCGGGAGAGGAACTGCTTGGTTCGTTCTTGCTTAGGATGGTCAAAGACCTCAGCCGGCGGCCCCTGCTCGACGATGTTCCCGCCGGCCATCAGAACCACCCGGTCACCGACTTCACGAGCGAAGCCCATCTCATGGGTCACGACGAGCATCGTCATGCCCGACTTGGCAAGGTCCTTCATCACCGCGAGGACCTCGCCGACCAACTCCGGGTCGAGGGCTGATGTCGCCTCATCGAAGAGCATCACGTGCGGCTGCATCATGAGTGCCCTGGCAATCGCAACGCGCTGCTGTTGGCCGCCCGAGAGTTGGTCCGGGTAGTGCTCGGCTTTGTCGGCCAGGCCGACCCTGCGCAGGTACTCGCGGGCCCTCCCCTCTGCGTCCGCGGGAGACTCCTTCAGAACGCGGCGAGGAGCCAGCGTCAGGTTCTTCAGCACATTGAGATGCGGGAAGAGGTAGTAATGCTGGAACACCATACCCACTCGCTGCCGAATCCGGTTCTCGTTCAGCGAGCCGGAGGAAAGGTCCACGCCTTCCAGCAGAATCTGCCCAGAGTCAATGCGCTGCAAAAGATTCGCACAGCGCAGCAGAGAGCTCTTACCGCCGCCGCTCGGGCCAACGATAACAACGACTTCTCCTCGCTGGACAGAAAGGTCGACCCCCTTCAAGACCACGTTGCTCCCGTAGGCGAGGTGAATGTTCTTCATCTCGAGAATGGGCTGCTCTGCAGTCCTCGTTGCAGACGTGCTCATCATGCCGATGCCCTCTGATAGCTTCATGACAGCTCTACCTTTTCAGCCCCGGTGGTTGTTTGCCTGGAAGCGCTTCACGAAGGTCTGGAAGCGTTCCGTTTTTGGATTGGCAAAGACTTCAGCCGGGGGGCCGTCTTCAATGATTGCGCCTTGATAGAAGAACAGAAGCCGGTCCGCGACGTCTCGTGCGAACTGCATCTCGTGCGTCACGATAATCATCGTCATGCCTTCGTTGCTGAGGTCGCGAAGCGTCTTCAAGACTTCGTCAACCAGTTCCGGGTCCAGCGCTGACGTCACTTCGTCGAACAGCATCACCTTCGGTCGCATGGCAAGCGCTCGCGCGATAGCAACGCGCTGCTGCTGGCCGCCGGACAGCTGGGAGGGAAAGTGGTCGGCCCGGTCTTTCAGACCTACTTTGGCCAGGAGCTCCAGACCATGCGCGCGCGCGTCCGCCTTCGATTCCTTGTTCACAAGCATCGGTCCCATCATCACGTTCTCGATGGCCGTCTTGTGCGGAAAGAGGTTGTAGTTCTGGAAGACCATGCCAGCCTTGGTCCTCAGGTCGGCGATGTCTGCTTCGGATTGGCGCCGCCGGGAGGGGCCGCTGGCTCCGCCGTTGTAGCCCACGGCGTCGCCGTCAACCAGAATTTCGCCTGCCTGGAACTCCTCGAGGAAGTTGATGCAGCGAAGCAGCGTCGACTTTCCGGAACCACTGGGGCCCACCAGGACCACGACCTCTCCTTCCTTCACATCAAAGGAGATGTCTTTCAGAACCTCGTTGCTTCCAAAGCTCTTGGAAACACCCTTGACCTCAATCATGGTCCGCCGCGATGTTGGGGAGTGCGCTAAGTTCATCGTTTGCCTTCAGGAGGTCTTGAAACGGCGCTGCAGGTACGTCGCGCCAAGCGAGATGGGATAGCAGATGCAGAAGTAGATGAGCATCACGGCGAAGAAGATTTGGAACGCTGCGAGCGTGCGCTCCACGACTTCGCGCGAGGCGTACGTCAGCTCCCAGACACCCACGATGGATGCGTAGGACGTACTTTTGACCGCAATCGATGCCGTGGTCACGAGGGGCGGCAGGGCCAGGCGCATGCCGAGTGGCAGCTGAATCTGCATCAGGATTTGCGCCTTGCGCAGGCCAATCGACTTGCCCGCCTCCACAGTTGTCTTGGGCACAGCGAGAATCGAACCGCGAACGATGTCGGCCACGAACGCGGCGAAGTAGATGACCAAGGCGATGGTCGCCGCCACATAGTTCGGGGCATCCAAGCCCATGCGCGGCAAGCCGAAGTAGGCAATGAAGATGAGCACCAGAACCGGCACCCCGCGGACGATGTACACGTACACCGCCAGCACTGAGCGCACCGCCGTGCCGCCGAGAGCTGCGAACACGCCCAGCGCCGTCCCCAGCAGGAAGCTGAAGACCACGGTCGCTGCAGCCATCTCGAGCGTCACAACTGCCGCCTTGAGGAGATAGCCGAGGTTGAGAATTGCAACGTCCATATGAACCTCAGCGGCGCTTGCCAGCAGGAATCTCAAGCCAACGGAACAAGGCGCTGGCGATGGTGGTCAGGATGAGATAGAAGGCGGCGATGACCACAAACACCTCGTAAGAGGAGGCAGTGCGCTCCATGACGAGCTTGCCGCTCAAGGTGAGGTCCACGACACCGATACCGGCCACGAGTGACGTGTCCTTGATGAGCACCACGACCTGGTTGCCAATGGCCGGAACGACCTTGAGCACCGCCTGGGGCAGCACGACGCGGAAGAAGACGCCCGCAGGCTTCAAGCCGATTGCACGGCCGGCATCCCACTGGGTCCGGGGGACCGCCGCCACGCCACCGCGGAAGACTTCTGCCAGGTACGCGGTGTGCTGCACCGCGATTGCAATGGCGCCGCAATAAATGCCATCTAGTCTGGAACCGAGGAGAGGAGCGCCGTAATAGACGACAAGAATCAGAAGGAACGTCGGAACGTTCCGGAGGAACTCAATCACGGCGTAGGTCGGAGCCCAGACCACCGCCTTCTCCGAGACGCGCAGAAGGACCAGCAGCATTCCCAGCACCAGCGCAGCTGGCAGACACATCGCGACGAGCGCGAGCGTCACCAGGAAGCCGTCGAAGAACTCCGGCAGCCATCCTGCGGCGAGGTTGAGCCAGTTCACGATTGCTGTTCCTCTGTGCTGCGTCCAACGCTCACTTGACGTTCACGTAGTACTTGGTGTTCAGCGCGTCCTTGCCGAACCACTTCTTGTAGCTGGCGGAGTAGTCGTTGAACATGGAGCCCGCACGCATTTCATTGACATACGTATCCAGGGCCAGCCACCACTTGAAATCACCTTGCTTCATGTAGATGGCGTTGTTGGTGACCGCGGTCATCCGTTCGTCGAGAATTCGAACGTCCTTGTTCTGTGCGGCGTACCAGAGGGCCACCGGCTCGTCCAACTGGGCGGCATCGACACGTCCGCCCTTCACGGCAGTGAACTGCGCGCCGATGGAATCCAGCGTGGTCGTCTTGGCCTTCGGGAAGAACTGCTTGGCACGCTCAGCCTGCACGGGCGTGGACAGAATGGCCGTCGACACCTTGTCGTTGTTGAGGTCCGCGAAGGTCTTGAACTTCGAGTCGGCCTTCACGATGACAACAATCGAGGAGTCGATGTAGCCACGGGTGAATGCGACCCGAGCGATGCGGTCCGGGAGAACGGTGGCCACGTGAATCCCGAAGTCCACCTTGCCGCTATTCACGTTCTCCCAGCGAGCGGCCGAGCTCTGCTTGACGAACTCGATGTGCTTCGGGTCGTCGCTTCCGAACAGGCCCTTCGCGATGAGCTTGGCCACGTCGATGTCGAAGCCGGCCAGTTCGCCCTTCTCGTTGACGAAACCGAAGGGCGGAGATTCGCTGCTGACACCCACGATGACCTTGCCGCGGGCGAGCACTTCGTCCAGCTTGGATTTCTCCTGGGCGGCCGAAGTTTGCGAGACGAGCAGACCTGCAAAAAGCATGCAGACAGCACCAATAAGTTTGCGCATGGAGAACTCCTCTTGTAGTGGGGATGGGTTGACGGAAAGTTTGGCGGGCAGTCGATCAGTTGAGCGCCGGCTTGACGACAGCGCGCAGCATTTCGGCAAAGGCGACGTGTGTCTCCAAGTGCATGCCGTCGACATTGGCGTCCACGACGTTCTGAACCGAGTTGATGAGGCCGATGTCCACGCCGCGCAGAAGCAGTTGACGCTCCAGCTCGGGGGTGTTGAGCAGCCGTGCATCCTTGCGACGCGCAGCGATTGCGGCGGCGATTGCGTTGCACCCCCAGTTCGAGCATGCAGCGGTGACCAGAACATCGGCCGGCGTTACTGCGGCGATGGTTGCGCCGAACTTCACATGGTCGGCGACTGCCTTGGTGATCGCTCCCATGCCGATTTCGTTTCCGCCATCCCCGACAGCTACCGTCGGAATACCCTGAGCAATAGCTTCATCGAACAGGACGTCGATGCGCGACCGGCCCATGCCGTAGTCGATCGCACGCATGCTGTAGTACACACCGTCCCTCGCACGCCCGACCCGCTCGGTCGAGAAGAAGAGGCTGGGTTTGAAGGTGGCAAGAAGCTCTTTCGCCTCGGCCGTGGCTTCCTCATCCTTGGTCGTGAAAGGCAGCAAAGTACAAACAGCCAGGCTCCCATCCTTGCAGGCGATTTGTGCTTGCTCGTAGGGCAGCACCGTCACGCCTGCGCTGGTCAGGATGGCCTTCATGCCCGGAAGCAGGGTCTCCTCTGCGAGTAGAACGCAGTGGACCCGCTTGCCGACAGACAGAGCCCGAATCACGACCGCAGCACCGGCCGGCCCGTCGTTCTCCCCGATTTCGGTTGAAATCCAGGCTCGCGAGACCGAGCCGGTGGTCACGAAGATGGTCGCGCCGTCCGGCACAGCAAGCAGCGCATCTGCAGCCGCACCGATCAAGGAGCCCCCTTGGCGTGCGCGAGCAGCCACGTAGAGGTGTTCGACGCCACGGCCACCGATATCCAGGCTCACCAGCTTGTCGAGCCGCTCGTCGATGGCCTCAAGCACTTTGCGGTCGACCGTCATTTCGTGTCTCCCAGGATGAGTTGAGTCAGGTCTTCGGGCTTTGCGACATACCGCGCAACTTCGGTGAACGAAGCGTCCATGGCCTCGATGACACGTGCCATACCGCCGACGCGCTCGATGGCGCCATGAGTCGGCTTGAGACGCACAGAGACACGGGCGCCAGGCTGGCCGTGCGTGTTGACGGTCAGGATGCCGTAGTCACGCAGAAGGACCATGCCCAGGGCGGAGGTCACTTCGGCAGGCGTGATGCCTGCGTTGTCAGTGCTCTTGCCTGCACGGCGGAAGACTTCTTTGAGCGCCAGGTCCTCCTCAATCATCGGACCGAGGTCGCTGACCGCGACGAGCTCCGACCCCATGCGCTCTCGCAGCGCGTGTCCCAGTTGTTGACCGGCTCGAGCCTCATCGATGAGGTCCTGCGGGGAGAACCGCTGAATCGAACGCAGGGCGCTGGCGGCTATCGGGGCCCGGGCTTCCATCCCAAACTCCGAGGCCTTGGCGGAGACACGCGTCACCAGCTCGGGACGGCCCACCAGCAGTCCGGAACGCGGACCGGACAACCCGGCCTTGTCGCAGTTCGTGATTGCCAGGTCGCCTCCAAGCTTGAGGCTGAGAGCGCCAGAGCGCAGCACGGGCCGCATGCGAGCGCCGTAAGCTTCATCGAGAAGCACCTTGGCGCCACTCGCCTTGGCGACGGCTGCGACATCCATCGCAACGACGTCGTCCAGGAACTCCAGGCTGCTGGTCACGGTAGTGATGACAACCAGCGCCGGCTTGTTCTGCTCGATGGATGCGGCCCAGTCCTTGTCACCTTGGACTTCGTGCAACTCGACTCGAGCGATACCGCAGCCGCGAATCACCGATGCGTGGGAGCGACCACCAGGCGGTACCACGGAAACGACGCTCTTGCGCTCTGCCAACGCGGCGATGCTGGCGATGATGCCCGCACTTGTGCGGTTCACAGCGGCAACCCCGTCGGTCGGGAGCCCGCCCATGTGGGCGATGGCTGCCGCCCTCAGTTCCTCAGCGAAGAGTCCTGGTCCTACCCACTCTTCGCAGTGGGTCTTGAGGTCTTCAACCTTCAGAGGGAATTCGCGTTGATTGCCGGTGAAGACGCCAATCGACTCCGGTCCGAGCTTGCGAACCCGTTCGGCCGCAACCTTCTGGCCTTGGCGAAGCCGCCGAGCTTCGTCGACGCTCGATCGAATGATGCGCCCCCTTGCGAACCCGACGATGGGGTCGAGCGGGTTTCCGAAGGAGTCGGTGGTCGTTTTCTGTTGCATGCGAATTCCTGGCTACGCGGCGGACGCGGTGCGGATGGAGATTCCGGCCACGACCCTCAGAAGGGAGACGAAGGCGAGATGGCCTGAAAAATCAATGCCATCGACAACCATGGTCTGTTTGGAGGTAGCGCCATCTCGTGCGCCTGCGGCGACGGTGACGGCAATGAGTTCGTGCTCGGTGTCGGCGTCGTGCAGCAGCTCGCTATCCGAGAGCAACACCGCCAAGGCTGCAGCGACCGCACATGCGCCCCAGTTGGATACCGCGGCGCTCACGGTCACGTCGGTCGGAACAACGGTCACGACGCCAGATGCGTGGCCGGCGAGCGAGCGACCGCGCATAGGAAGTACGTCGCGGATTGCTTCGCGGACCGCTCCGAAGCCGACTTCATTGCCGCCATCCCCGATGCCGATGGTGAGGATGCCGGCTTCGGCGGCGTGGTACGCGAGCAGGTAGACATAGCCAACGGTGAGCGGGTCGCGGCAATCGCCCCGGACACCGTGGAACTGACCTTCAACGTTGGGTCCATCGCGTTCGACGAATACGACGGCGCTGGGGTTGAGCGTTTCGATGAGCTCGCGAGAGCGGGCCTGCCCTGCGTTCATCCCGATGGGGAACGATTCGACGGTAATCGGTTCGTACGTGCGCCCGGGTTGGCCTTCGGCCCAGGCAGCAAGCTTCGCGTTCACGAGCTCGATGGCAGCAACGACTGGCGGGAGGTGCGCGTCCTCGGTCACGAAGACGACCTTGGCCCGCAGACCTTTAACGATGGCGGCAGCCAGCGCCGCGGCGCCCACGGGACCATCTGTCTCGCCCAAAGGAAGCTTAGGAGCAACGCCGGCACCTGTCGCAATGACGACGGTGCTGCCAGGACGAACCTTGGCCTTCAAAGCAGCCGCAGCGGCCATCGAGAGTGGCGCTCCCTGATGGGCGCGACAGACCTCGTACATGGGCACAACGATGCCTGGGGGAAGACCGCCGCTGAGCGGGCGGATTTCCAGTGTCATCAGGCGGTCGATTCGGTTGCCCGATTCAACCTGTTCCGATGTAAGGGCGACGCCAGTGGCGGCGCTCGCTGTGGTCGATGAGGTCGTCACGTCCATCTCGGTCACCTCAGATGCCGTACGTCACGCTCTTGCGGCTGGTGTAGCTCTCGAGCGCGCCTTCAATCGAGTACTCAGCGCCGATACCGCTTTGCTTGGCACCGCCGTAGGACATGCCCGGAATCTGGCCGCCCGCACGGTTAACCTGAATCCAGCCGGCATCCAGCGCCTCAGTGGCGCGCATCGCGGCATTGATGTCGTTTGTGAAGACGTACGCCGCCAGGCCATAGTGGGTGTCGTTGGCCATGGCCAGGACTTCGGCTTCGTCCTTCCATGGAATTGCGACCAAGACGGGACCGAAGACTTCTTCCTTGGCAATGCGCCAGGTGTTGTCCACGCCGCTGAAGATGACCGGCGTCGGGAAGTAGCCCTTGGCATCCTGAACTGCAGGCGGAAGCTTGCCGGTTTCGACCTTGGCGCCCGCATCGATGGCTTCCTTGATGAAGCCGCAGACCGCGGTGTAGCGCTCAGAATTGATGACAGCGCCGATGTCGGTGCTTTCGTCCAGCGCATCGCCAACTTTCAGCGCATTGACCTTCTCGACCAAGCGGGGCATGACCTTGTCCCAGGCCGACTGGTGGATGAACAGGCGAGAGCCGGCCGTGCACGACTGGCCTTGGCGGGCGAAGCGCATCGCAGCGATGATGTTGTTCACCGTCGTGTCGATCTGCGCGTCGCCAGTCACATCCGGATAGACGATGCAGGGGCTCTTTCCACCCAGTTCGAGCGTCAGGTGACCGATGCGGTCGGCGACGGCGTGAGCCACCTTCTGGCCCACTTCGTGGGAACCGGTGAACGAGACCTTGGCGACGTCGGCGTGCTGGCTCAGCGGAGCGCCTGCCTCCAGGCCCTCACCGGTCACAACGTTGAACACGCCGGGCGGGAAGATGTCCGCGGCCAGTTCGGCGATGCGGATGACGGCCAGCGGAGCGTCTTCGGCAGGCTTCAGGACCAGCGTGTTCCCCGTACCGAGCGACATGCCAATCTTCACGGCAGCGAGCACCAGTGGCGAGTTCCAGGGAATGATGGCGCCGACCACGCCGAAAGGCTCGCGTGTGGTGTAGCTGAACAGGCCCGGGCCCAGCGGCAGGGTCTCGCCCTTCTGCTCGGCGATGACGCCGCCGTAATAACGCAGAACCTCCGCAGTGCTCGCGACTTCCGGGCGGCTCTGCGTGCGCAAGGCATTGCCCGTTTCCGCGGCCAGAATCCTGGCGATTTCCTCGGCGTTGGCCGTGATGCGGTTGCCGAACTCGATGAGCATGGCGCCACGTTCACGAGCGGCCCTGCGACGCCACTTTGGGAAAGCCGCCTTGGCAGCAGCCACGGCGGCGTCCACGTCGCGTGCGTCGGCCGCTCCGACGTTGGCGATGGTGTCCAGACGGCAGGGGTTGATGACCGCCAGGGTCTTTCCGCCGATTGGCCTGGACCATTCACCGTTGATGAAATTGCCAGCCAGGCCCGCGCTCGGCAGCTTGACGTCGCCGTACTTGGATTGAGAAGAGTTGCTCACGTGAATCTCGCAAAAGGGATGGGTTGAAAGACTTAAGCGGCTGCTTGCAGGCGCACGCCCAGCAGCTCTTCGTAGATTTCGCAGATGCTGGTGGAGTCCTTGCCGCCGAGGCCCTTTGCGCGGGCCGCGTTGTAGGTCTGCTTGACCAGCTGGCCCAGCGGCATCGGGTAATTCGAGAATTCGTCAAGGCACAGGCCGATGTCCTTGTGCATCAGGTCGATGGCGAAGAAGGCAGGTCGCTCGGCGGTGAACAGCGTCTTCTGGAACCAGTCGAGCATCTTGCTGCCCGCCATGCCAGCCGTCAGGACATCGCACAGCACTCCGAGGTTGCCGCCAGCCTTGACGCTCGCAGCGAGAACTTCACCGAGTGCAACGGTGTTGATGGCGACGATGAGGTTGTGGCTCAGCTTGGTCAGTTGGCCCGCGCCGATGGGGCCGCAATGAACGATGCGACCGGCCAAGTTGTTCAGCATCGGAGTAGCGCGCTCGAGGACAGCCGCGTCGCCGCCGACCATGAGGACGAGCTTTCCGTTTGCCGCACCAGCTACGCCACCGCTGACCGGCGAGTCCAGGAACTCGGCGCCCTTGTCAGCTGCAGCCTTCGCGAGTTCCTTCGTGGTTTCAGGGTCGACCGTGCTGAAGTCAATCAGGACGGCGCCCTTGCCGACCGAACCGAGCACGCCTTCAGCGCCAGTCACCGCAGCGCGAAGGATGGCCGGCGTCGGCAGACTGAACATGACGGCGTCAGCGCCTTCAGCTGCGGCCTTCGGGTTCGAGGCTGCGGCGGCCCCCTTCGAAACCAGTTCCTTGACTGCGGCTTCGTTGGGGTCAAACACGGTGACCTTGAAGCCTGCGGCGGCCAGCCGGGCAGCCATTTGCGCGCCCATCTTGCCCACACCAATGAATGCAACGTTCTTCATAATTTTCAATCGCTCCTGTTTGGAATGGAGCGAACTTTATGAAGAAGGGTCTCCGAAGGTAAGACCACCGATGCTTACGGGGAACGTTAGGTTTTCTTTCCTATTTGGCGGGCAGGCTGTGCGCGCCTTCCGGACTGGCGCGACATTTGCATGCATTGATCCCTTCGCCCTATTTTCCTTGGGGAAAACCCTAGGCCGGGTATCCTCTACGCCCCTGAAAGGCGTAATACACCGTTAGTTTTTCTGTCGTCTTATGCTGAACCTCTCCCGGCTTCATCTTCTGAGCGAGTTGTCTGTTCTCGGCACTATTGCGAAGGTCGCAGAAGCCGTAAACCTCACCCGCCCGGCTGTTTCACAGCAGCTGGCCATCCTCGAACAGGAGACAGGTACCGTGCTTTTCGAGCGGTCAGGCAGGGGCGTACGGCTGACCCTTGCCGGAGAGAGCCTCGTCGCTCGATCGGCCAAGGTTTTGGAGCTGGTCAACGAAATCGAGGCCGACTTGGCCTCCGCCAAAGGTGCGGTGGCCGGGGAAGTTCGAATTTCCGCCTTCGGGTCTGTCGCGACCACCTTCATCCCGGCGGTTTTCGAGGACCTGATGCGCGAGTTTCCACAACTGGACCTCCGCTTCGAAGAGTTGGAACCTGGCGAAAGCCTGAAGGCAGCAGCTGCCAAGCAAGTCGACCTGGCGCTCGTCGACGACTCGATTAGTGCCGAAGCGCTGTCGAGCATGCTGTACTTCCGTCCGGTCTATGAGGACCACTTCTCCGTGGTAATGGCCGCCAACCATAGGCTGGCGAACGAAGCGTCGATTCGGATTTCGGAGTTGTCGTCAGAGAACTGGGCCATCAACAGGAATGCGCAGACCTACAAGGCACAAATCGTCAATGCATGCCATGAGGCTGGGTACACGCCCCGCGTCGTCGCCAGCTGCCGCAACATGGCAGCAACGCTTGAGATGGTCCGTACGGGCTACGTGGTCACTGTTCTACCCGCCCTGGCCTTGCGGGCGGCCGCCGCCGACCCAGCCTTTGCGGTCGTGCCGGTGACGCCGCTTATGGTGCGCCGAATCTTTGTCGCGATGGTTCAAGGCACGTTCAGGCGACCTGCAATTGCCGCCGTGCTGCGCGCCCTTGACGGCGTTGTGCCCAGATTCGCGGGGGCGACGCAAGCAACCAACTCCGACCTGAGGGCCAAGCGCACCGAAGGCTCGCTGTCAGATTAGCTTGGCACGCTTCGGGGATGATTGGTTTACCACTGAGTTGCCCGTAGCCGCGTCACTGGCAGGTGTAGCTCCCCGTCGCGCTCAAGGAACCGCCGCCCGAATACGTGGCTTTCTGCGGGTACAGACAGAGCGGCATGCTGACACTCCCGTCCTTTGAGCTAACGTCGATTCGCGTGGGGGCCACGCCGTTCTCCACCCACTTGCGCAGCGCGGTGAACATCTCGTCGCGACCGTTGAGGTATTGCGGCAGCGGCACCTTATTCGTGCTGATGTTCGCGTTCGTGTTCGGATCGATCGAAGCACTGCTGGCAAAAGTGCTGTCATGCGCCAGCCCAGGAATCAGGAACAGGCGATCAAATTTCTGCGTCGCGGCGTTCCCTCCCATCGCGGCGGCGACGCGAGAGTAGTAGTTGATCGAGCCCATCGGCATGATCTTGTCGTCGGCGAGGCCGTGGTAGGTGAGCACCTTGCCACCTGCATCACGGAAGCCGCTCAGGTCCGGGTTGTCGGTATCGATGTTGCTGAACGCGGCCTGTAGTGCAAGGCCCCGCTGGAACGCATGGGCCAGCCCCGCGTAATCGAGCGTCTTCCACTGGTTCGTACCGTTCCCGGTAGCGTTGGTGAAGGTGTTGCCCGCATAAGACGGGTCCTGCAGTTCCAGGGCTACCTGGTCGGACGCGATTGGGAACGGGTTGGTGCCGGCCAGCGAAAGCGGCAGGTTCGTGCCGCGCGTCAGGCCGTACCACAGTTGGTCGGGTCCGGCGAGGCCGGGGTTGGTGCCGTTGTCCACTGTCGGATCCGGCCAAGCACCGCTCGCCGTCTCACCGTACCAGATCTGGTTGATGACGCGCGCCTCGGTTAGGTTCACGCAGGAAGCATTCCCGCTCGTCCCGGTCGCGCCATTGCCCGCTACCCCGTTGCACAAAACGCTCGCGTCCTTCGTGGGGTCATAGTGGCATTGCAACGGGTCCAGCAGGAAGCCGACGCCCAGCGTGTCGCAGGACTTCACGGCGGCGCCGCTCACGAAGTTGAGTTTGGCGGCGGCGATGGGGGCACCCAGTTCGCGCTGCATCGCCACCTGCGGATACAGCTCGCCAGTGATGAACTTGCTCCAGTTGATGGCGGGCGACCCGGCCAGGATGCCGTCGAAGTCCGTCGGATACTTCTGGGCAAGCTTGAACCCCTGGCGGCCCCCCGTGGAGAATCCGTCCCAGTAGGCGTACTTTTGCGGCTTCGCGTAATAGGCTTGCACCAACGCCTTGGTCTTCACCGCCATTTCATGAAGGCTTCGCTCGGCGAAGTCCTGCCACAGCACGGTATTGATGCTGCCGTCCGGATTCATGGCGAACGAGCCGTTGTTCAGCAGCGCATGCCCGTGGTCAGAGGTCACGATCACATAGCCACTCGTCACTGCGGGCATGTACTGCGGGCGGGTACCGATCTGCGTCGAATCAGCGTGCGCGCCGCCCGCCCACCCGCCGCTGCCCATCGCTCGGATGATGTTGTTCCAGGCAGACGGTGCTGGCAGCCATACCTCAAGGCCAATCCCGGCGGAGGTGGATGGCGCCCCGGCCGGCCCGGCATTGCCAGGACCAACTACCAACTTCACCAGGCACATGTCGGCTCCGGCAGTGGCCGGCACAGGCGCAGCCGGCGTGCCGGAGAGCGCCAGGGAATCGCCTGCCTTGAACGCCTTCACCACGGTGACCGTGGTGTTCGCATCCGGATGGATGCCAGTTTTGATGCTGTCGTCACAGCTCAGGGCTGCTTGCGTTTGTGGAAGTGGCGCGGGGGCGAAGGGAGTGTGGCCGCCACCACCGCACGCCGCGAGCATCGTCGCGGTGAATGCAGCTACGAGCACACCAGTGCGTGTGCGGAATTTCGTCATGCGTTGTCTCCTGGTCTAGGGTCGGCGTCATGCGCCGGCCGGCATCTTCGCGAAGCATTCCGCGCCAGACCAATGAATTCGAGCGCCCAGGTATTAGACTGACCGATACCATGTCGCTCTCCGCTTCCGTCCTCCTTCAGCGTCTCCTCGCGGGCGGCAGATTCCGCCACATCCAACTGCTGCTCACGCTCGCGGAGCTCGGCAGCATCCAGCGCACGGCCGAAGCCATTGGCATCACCCAGTCGTCTGCAACACAGACCCTCGCCTTTCTCGAGGGACTTCTGGAGACGCAGCTGTTCCATCGACACGCCCGCGGTGTACGCCCGACGCGGGCCTGCACCGATCTGCTGCCGATCGCGCGCAACGTCCTGCATGGGGTCGCTGAAGGTGCCGAGACGATCGCCGCGCGCGGTGCGCAAGGCAAGGGCAGTGTGCGCCTCTTGGCATCCGTGGCAGGCGTCAGTGGCCTGCTGGTTCGCGGGCTGCCGCTTTTCCATGAGAAGGTGCCGCACATCCAGGTGCACCTTCGCGAGGCCGAAGGCGAAGATCAACTTCTGGCGATCAGCCGGGGCGAAGTAGACATGGTGGCCTGCCGCAAACCCGCCATCATTCCGGAAGGTTGGTCTTTCGTGCCCCTTATTCCCGACCGGCTGGTAGTGGTCGGCGCCGCGGGCCACCGGTTGGTGCGATCGCGACGCGTCACCTGGAAGGTATTGAGTACAGAAACCTGGTTGCTACCACCGGCCGACACGGCGGCGCGCCAACGATTCGATGAGTTCGCAGCGACTTTCACCGACGGCGCCCGCGTCTACCCCCTAATCACACGCGCGCCGGCGATGATCCGTTGGCTGCTGGTGAATCGGGGAATGCTGTCCTTGCTTCCGCTCAGCTTCGTGCAGCACCTGATCGACGCGGGCGAACTCGCCGAAGTACGGACAGCCGAGAGCATCCCAGTGGAACCGCTGGGCCTGCTGATCCCCCAAGGCGGCGGCGCAGAAGCGGGGGCACGGCTTGCCGAATTTCTCGGAGAAGTCTTCAGCGCTCCACGCATCTGACACCCGCGGGAGGTCAGACTCCGTGCAATGAAGCTGCGCTGGCGTTTCAAGCAGCGGACCCGAGTCCATCCGAGTCATCCCGCTCCTAACGTGCAGCATCGCGCGCAGACGGCAAAGACTTCAGCCGTACTGCGCACGGCGCGCAAGGAAGTCCAGCACAAGTCGATTGACTTGTTCGGGCTTCTCGAAGTAGGCGGAGTGCCCTGCCTGGTCGACGACGGCCAGTTCGCTGCCACGCACCAAGTCCTGTACTTCGCGCATCACGCTCACGGGCACGATCGGATCTTCACTGCCCACCAGCAGCAGCGTGGGAGACCCGACCTCGCGCAAGGCGGCCATCGGAGTCAGCTTGCCTGGCCCGAGTAGCGCGGCGAGAGCAGCGCCCCACTGGGTCTCCGAAATGGAGTGCGCGCTCCGATTGAAATGGTTGATCTGCGCGTATAGCGCCGCCTTCTCTGGATGGTTCTCGAGGAACCAGCGTCCCAATGAGCGCTGCTCAATGCTCACTGCGTTCTGCGTGATCTTTCGCCGCGCGATGTTATCGAGCAGAACGGGATGGTCAATTGCCAGCGAGCTGTCACACGCCGCGAAGGCAGCGACACGCTGCGGATGGTCCAGCGCAGTCTTCAGCCCGATGAAGCCACCGAGCGATTGGCCGATGATCGCGGCGCGGTGGATTCTCTCCCCGTCCAGAACCGCAATCGCGTCCGCGACAAAATTGTCCAGCGTGAACTCAGCAAGCGGCGCGATCGAGCGGCCGAAGCAGCGAATGTCCATAGTAATGCAGGTGTGCCGCGCGCCGAACGCGGGCAGTTGCTGCCACCAAGTCGCGGCATTCGAGCCGGCGCCATGCAGGAACAGCACCGCGGGGCCTGCGCCTTGTCGCTCGTAGTAGACCCGGCGGCTGCGGGATTCGACAAAGGGCATGTCAGTTTGCCTTGATGTTGAGACTGCGAACGAGCTGGCCCCAGCGCTCCGCGTCGCTGCGCACCAGCTCCGTGTACTCTGCCGGCGTGCTTGTGCGGGCCACCAGACCCAATGCATCAAGCTTCTGCAGCAGCGCGGGGTCTTTCAGCGCGTCTTGGAGAGCAAGGCTGATCTTCTGCACGATTGGAACGGGCGTTCCCTTGGGGGCCGAGAGACCGACCCATGCCGTCATGGTGAGTTGCTTGTACCCGAGCTCCGCAAACGTCGGAGCCTGCGGTGCCATGGCGCTGCGCTCCGCAGTCGATACGGCGAGCAGCTTCAGTTGCCCGCTCTTCACGTACGGGATCGCGGAGCTTGATGGAACCACGAAGACGGGCACCACACCCGCCAACACGTCCTGCATTGCTGGCGCGGCGCCCTTGTACGGAACGTGCGTCAGGCGGATGCCGGCAGCACGTTGCAGCAACTCCATTACAAGGTGCCCGGTGCTGCCCGCACCAGAGCTCGCGTAGTTGATCTTTTCGGGGGCGCGCTTCGCCTGATCCACGAGGTCCTGCAAACTGCGGATTCCGGCGTCGCTGCGGACGACCAGCCATTGCGGCCCGCCACCAATCAGTCCAATGTGCTCGAAATCGTTGACGATGTCGAAGTGCAGGCCCGAATACTCCGCCTGTGCCATCGTATTCAGCATTCCGGTCATCGTAAGCGTGTACCCGTCGGGCATCGCGGCGGCGCCGGCCTGGGTTCCTAGGATGTTGCCGGCGCTCGGGCGGTTGTCGACAACAATCGGTTGCTTCAGCCTCTGCGCCATGCGCTGCGCGATGGGTCGTATCGTTGCGTCGTACGGCCCACCCGCGGGCGCGGGCACGATCAAGCGAATCGGGTGCCTAGGCCAGTCATCAGACTGGGCTCGCGCGGGAACGGCAGATATTGTCAAACAGGCGGTCGCCAGGACGGCGCGCCAGGTAACACGGAATCTCATTTCGTCTCCTTGTTCGGTACGAATGTTGCGGCTGAGCTTCGTCACCAAACCAAATCCGCGGCGCACTTATCGTTGCGCGACGCTCCGATGCTATGGCGGTCGCTGCGCCTCCGCCGACGGCGCGCTCGTGCAGCCAACGGAGAATGCACTGCTAGATCGAAGGCCGGTCCTCACTGGCTCACGCAGGTGTAGTTGCTCGCGAGGTTGCCGCCGCTCGGATCCGTGCCGGTGTATTTCGGATACGTACCGTACCGGCACAGCGGCTTCGAGGCGATCACGTTATACGGCGGCAGGGCCGCCTTGTTCACGAGCGTCAGTTGCGCGCCCGGAGCCACACCGTTTTCGACCCAGTTCTCCAGCGGCGCAAGCAGGTCCACTGAACCCGGGATTCCGTAGCTCGGTGCGTTCACAGTGCCGGCGGCAACTCCGGCCGACGTGTGCGGCAGGCCGGTCGCGACGAAGGCTGCAAAGAAGTCGTCGACGGTGGAACGGCCCATTCTCGCCACGACGGAGTCCCAGTAGTTCAAGCCGGTCAGCTGGCTTTCCGCGGTGTCGGAGAGGTCCTCACGCAGGATCAGTTTGCCGCCGTGCGCGTAGAACGCGCTCAGGTCCGGGTTGGTCGCATCGATCATGTCCGACACCTGCAGGACGCGGGCCTTGAAGTTGGCGGGATCGTACGAGAGCGGGTCGAAGTTGGGATCCTGCGCGATGAAGTAGCGCACGTACGCATTGCCGAACTGGTAGAGGCGGCTCGCGGCGACGTCGGCGGCGTTGGCCGTGGTGGGCGCCTTGCTGCCGGCCATCCAGCGGTCCCAGTTGCCAGCCAGTCCTTCTCCGCCATAGTTGAAGCCCGCGTAGGAAGTCACGCCGTTCGCGAGGGGGAAGCTGAACTGGTAGCCGGCGTGTGCGGCGTTGATGGCCGCGAGCTGCGCATCGGAGAAGCACGTCGCAGCTTCGTCCGCACCGCTCGGGCAGCGCTTCGCGGCCAGTGCAGCGTCGGCCAGCGGCTTGCAGGCCCGGGTATTGGAGACAACCTTGTCGGCGATGCCGTCCATCGAATCGCACGCGCCCGCGATGGTGTCGTGCACCAGTTGGACCTTGTTCCCCAGCCACGCGCCTGGCTTCGCCTGCATGATGCCGCCGACGTAGTTGCCGAAGGTCTGCAGCGCGCTCCAGTTCATCACGGGGTCAATGGACACGATGCCGTCGTAGTCCTGCGGATAGCGCTGTGCCATCGCGAGCCCCTCGCGGCCGCCCTCGGAGCCGCCCATGTAGTAGCTCTTGATGGGAAGGTGCCCGTAATAGGCCACCCCGATTCGGAGTGCCGCATCATGGGTCTTCTTGTACGAACCAAACGCGTGGTTGGCCAGCGCCTCCGCGTTCAGCGCGAAGGCATAGGGATCGGCGTTCGCGGGGCTTTCGTGCCCGCTGTCCGTGCCGGCGGTCATGTAGCCGCGCGTGAGCGGCATCGGCACATCCGGCGGCGCATTGCGGCTTGGCTGCACGCCGGTGATCAGGGTGCCGTTGTAGCCACCGCCGCCGAACTGGAGCTTCTTGCCGTTCCACGAGGTCGGGAGGTTTACCTGCGAAAGGATCTCCGGCGCTGCGGAGTCCACGGGGTGGATCGACAACATCACTTGGCAGTAGTCCGGCGTCCCCTGGACGATGGCGGTGTTGCTCGCATTCGGCTTGTCCGCTGTGGCCGGGATGAGCGTCGCCGACGCCACAACCGCGCCCCGGGTCGGCTCGCTGATGGCCGACGCGTCGATGGTCATCCCCTTGAGTGCGGGACAGGCCTTCGCCGCATCCGCGACCACTTGCGGAAACGAGGGGCCGAGGACGGGGTTGCCCCCGCCGCCCCCACCGCCCCCGCAGGCGCTGAGGGCCGCGGCCGCAAGCAGTGCGACCGGAACCGGCCTGGAAACGCGCCCGTGGCGCCTTGTGAAGCTATCTTGGTTCAAGCTATGTCTCCTGGTGTGTGCTGCCCGGCGAGCCACTCGACGGGAAGGCGCAGTGTGGAAAGGCCCGCGAAAACCGTCCAATAAAATGAGTGTCCCGGGTATTCCAGGTCGTTATATGGGCCAGTTCAGTTCCACCACGCTCGAGAACCGACTCCTGGCCCGCGCCCGCTTCCGCCACATGCAGGTGCTGGTCGCGGTCGCGGAACTGGGCAGCATCCGGCGCGCGGCCGATGCAGTCGCCATGACGCAACCCGGCGTAACCAAGGTGCTCGCCGACCTGGAGGGGCTGCTCGAAACGGTGCTGTTCCATCGCCATTCCAGAGGGGTGCGCCCGACACCTGCTTGCATTGAGTTGCTGTCACTGGCTCGGCAGATCGTCGGCGGGGTTGCGAGCACGGCAGCCGCTATTGGCGCGCGCCACCGTCAGGGCGAAGGTACGGTCCGCGTCGCGGGCACGTCTGCCGCCATCAACGGCGCCATTGCCGCTGCGCTGCTGGCGTTCAACGAAAAGCATCCCAAAATCCAGGTGCAGGTGAGCGAGGCCGACGCCGACGACTTACTGCTGGCCACTGCGCGGGGCGAAGTGGATGTCGCGGTTTGTCGCGAGCCGCGGCTCGTTCCGGAAGGCTGGTCGTATCGCGACCTGGTCCAGGATCGACTTGTGATCGCATGCGGAGTGCATCATCCGCTTGTGCGAAAGCGCCGTGTTCGGCTCAAGGACGTGCAGCACGAACTCTGGTTGCCAGGCCATGCCGCTGCGCTTTCGCGGCGGCACATGGATGCATTCGCTGAGGAGCTTGGCAAGCCGTTACGCTACTGCGAGCTGGTCACCCGTATACCGGCCCTCACCTGGACGGCACTGCGCACTAGCAATGCCATTGCGCTCGTTCCCTACAGCGTGGTGCGTCCGTTCGTCGAGGCACGGACTTTGTCGATTCTCTCGTTCGAACGGAATCCGCCTCTTGCGCCCATAGGCCTTCTGCTGCCGGAGATCTCTCCTCGACCGGCAGCATTACTATTTTCCGAGTACCTTGAACGGTTCCACGCGATCACCTGAGAAGCATCGGGCCGTTTGCATGGCGACTAATGGCACCGTGCCATCATGCCTTGATGCGACGTACGGCCCCCGCAGGCGGCGCCTTCGCTCCGACGTATTCGCCATCATCGAGCGGCTTTGCGAGCGCCGACCAGCGCCTCCTGCAGCACCTTCATTGATCCAATGTGATTCGCGAGCAGCAATACAAGGCGCGCGTTCATCGCGTGGCTTTGCTCTGTGCTCAAGTCAAGGTGCGCCTCGATAAGCGCCTCGTAGAAGTCATCTGGAGACTCGAGATTCAGATTGGTTTCTAGTTCCATTTGAAAAGGCCCTCAATGAGCGCATCCCACCGCCTTGAACATTGCTGCGTGAATAGCATCTGCATCGGGTGAGCGCCAACGAGCACAAACATGCTGATCCGGACGCAGCAAATAGGCGGTATCGGGTCGCCCATCGAAGCGCCGAGCGAGGAAGCCTTCTACATCAGAGATTGTCCGTGCTCCGCTCAAAGAACGGTCGCCGATCAATAGTATCGATGGAGGTGCGAGCCCCTCTGGGACGGCTTCCGTTTCGCGAATTAGCGTCGCGGCATTCGGCCCGTCGAACACCAAGAGTGTGAACGCGCCCGAAATCAGTTGCCGCATTAACCATGTCGGTTTCCCCTGTGCTTTCACAGGTGCATCCGCAGCCGCCGCACCAGGCCTTATGGCGCTCTCAAAGATTTCTCGGTCAGGTGTATTGAGCTCGGACGCATCGACGGTGCAAGGAACGGAAAGCCGACCACTGTTCACGAGGCGGCGGGCGAACGCGTGATCGCGCGCAAGAAGCAGCGTCGAGTCGCGAAACAGCCGGCTGATGTCGCTCTTTGGCGTTATGAAGTCCGTCGCGCGGGTGGAGTTGAGGATGTTCTCGTCTGCCGCCTGGACGCGCTCGGTGTCATAGCTGCCCAGGACTTCGGGCGATGCCTTGCCGTGCAGCACGTACGCCAACTTCCAAGCGAGATTCTCGGCATCCTGAATGCCGGAGTTGGCGCCCCGGGCGCCAAAGGGCGATACGCCGTGGGCGGAATCCCCAGCGAAGAAGACGCGGCCATTTCGAAAGCTGTCCATTCGAAGGCAGGAAAACGTATAGACGCTGGCCCACTCCAGCTCAAACTCTGCATCCTTCATGGCCGTATGCGCCAGTAGCGCACGTACTCGAGGCAGGATGTTCTCGGGCCGCTTCTCGAGGTCGGGATCTGCGTCCCAGCCAAGCTGAAAGTCGATTCGCCAGACATCGTCCGGTTGCTTGTGGAGCAACACGCTCTGGTTGCGGTGGAAGGGTGGATCGAACCAGAACCAACGCTCTGCCGGAAAGTCAGCCTTCATCTTCACGTCAGCGATCAAAAAACGATCACGGAAGGTCTGACCATGGCTTTCCTCGCCACATAGGAGACGCATCGGCGAACGCGAACCATCGCACGCGACAACGTACATCGCTTCCAGGACGTAGCTTCCCTCGGGCGTTTCGACAGTCAGCTGAGCATGGTCGGCATGCTGCACCAGCCCCGTGACGGCACTTTTCCATCGCAGGTCGATCAGCGGCAACTCTTGAGCTCGCTCAACGAGAAAGCCTTCGACGTAGTACTGCTGCAAGTTGATGAACGCGGGGCGCTCGTGTCCCGCCTCAGGCAACAAGTCGAATCGATAAACCATCTCATCCTGGAAGAACACTTTGCCAACGCTCCAGGACACGCCCCTGTCGACCATGCGATCCCCGCAGCCAAGACGGTCGAAGACTTCCAGTGTCCGCTTGGCAAAGCAGATCGCCCGCGACCCTGTGGAAAGCCTGTCGTCGTTGTCGAGAAGCACGACAGCCACCCCTTGTTGCGCCAGATCTATCGCGAGCGAAAGTCCTACCGGGCCGGCGCCGACCACCACGACCGGATAGCGCAAGACTTTCGGCGCATCGTGGTCCGCGCAGCGGTGGTAGGAAAAGACAGTATTCTGGAAGTCGATGGAGCTCATAGAGGTGCCTCTTCGCCTCATCCCTCGAGAGCTTCCCACATCTGGCGGTCGCGTTCAGCTGTCCAGACGCGCGGGTCGGCGTACAGCGTGGACTCATCGAAGCAGCGCGTCACGTCGAAGGGCAGGCAATGGTCAAAGATCACCCAGTGACCGTACTTTGGCTTGAGCGCCGCGTATGTCTCCTTGTACACCGCGCTGAGATCCTTGCCAGCAGCTACGCCGGCCTTGACGGCAGCATGCATGTCGGTGATGAAGCTGCGAGTGCCGGCCAGGCCTTTGGCCACGTCATCAGGTGTGGTGAGTGCGGCGCCGCGACCAGGCACCAGAGCAACGGGCTTCAAGGCGGCAATGTTGTCCAGTGTCTGGGGCCAGTCGCCAAAGTAAGCGTCGCCGGCATACGGCGTAGCGTCAAACTCGACGAGGTCACCTGAGAACAGGATCTTCTGGTCCGGCAGCCAAGCCACAGTATCGCCCTTGGTGTGGCCGCGGCCCAACTGGATGAGTTGCACCTCGAGTTTGCCCAGCCAGATGGACATCTTTCCCTCGAAGGTCATAGTCGGCCAGGTCAGTCCCGGCGGCACCGACTCCACAGCCTGAAACAGACGCGGAAAGCGTCCGATCTCACTGGCCTTGTCCTGCTCGCCGCGCTCAACGATCAGGTCGTAGGTGTCGCGGCTGGCAATGATGTGCTGGGGCTCGTAGCCCGAGGCGCCCAGCACCCGCACCGCATGGTAATGGCTCAGCACCACGTACTTGATGGGCTTGTCGGTCACTTCGCGGATGCGGCGGATTACATCCTGTGCCATCACTGGCGTGGCCTGCGTGTCGATGACCATTACCGCGTCGTCGCCGACGATGATGCCGGTGTTGGGGTCTCCCTCGGCGGTGTAGGCATATGCGTTGTCCGAAAGCTTGGTGAAGGTCACCGGCTTTTCTTGAAGATCGGCCTGGGACGCAAAAGTCTTGCTCATGATGTTGCTAGAGTTTGATTGGGGGTTATCGAGGTTCGATGCCTTTTCGCGCGCGCGCCGGAGAATGGGCTCGATTCGCGAGTTCGCGGGAACGGACGCGATGTCGCGTCCAGAGCCGCAATGGGGAGCTTCTTGGTCTTAGTCCTCATCGCGTCGGCCGCATGCTGACAGTTCCTGCGCGGGCAAGTCAGGAAGTCAGTTCCAGCTTGATGCCAGAACGCTTCACCACCGGAACCCACTTCGCACGCTCGGCCTGGATGTAAGCCGAGAACTCCGCTGGCGTGGTCCCAAGTGGCTCGCCGCCGTATTCCTGGTAGCGCTGGATGACTTCGGGTCTACGGGCCACGGTGGCGCAAGCAGAGGCCAGTTTCTCGAGGATCGGCTTCGGCGTTCCCGCGGGGGCGAGCAGCCCGAACCATGTCGAAGCGTCGTAATCGGTAAACCCGAGTTCCTGAAACGTTGGAACATTCGGGAGGAGCGGATGCCGGCTCTTGCCGGTGACGGCCAGGGCTTTGAGTTTTCCCGCACGAATGTTGCTCATGGAAGCCGGAAGCCCGTCGAACATCACTTGTGTTTCGCCGCCCAACAGCGCCGTGTAGGGACTGGTCGTGTTGTAGGGGACGAACTTGTAGGTCGTACCCGTGATCGCGCCGAACCACTCACCCAGCAGGTGCTGGAACGTGCCCACGCCCACTGTTCCCACGTTGATGCTTCCCGGCTGTGCCTTCGCCAAGGCGACCAGTTCGGTCGCGTTGGACGCCGGCAAGCTGGGGTGCGCCACCAGAACGCTGCGCAGGGTTGTGAGCTGGCTGATTGCGTCGAAGTCCGTTGGCTTGTATGGAAGGTGCGTGTACAGCTCGGACATGTAGCAAAGCGAACTCGGGATCCCCATGAGCAATGTGTAGCCGTCAGGAGCCGCCTTTGCAGCCAGTGCAGTGCCGATGGTCGTGGCCCCGCCGGGTCGGTTGTCGACGATGACGGATTGGCCCAGGATGCTGGTCAAGCCTGCCGCCCAGTATCGGGTGTCCGCGTCCAGGCCCGATCCCGGGGGATTCGCCACGATGATGCGAATCGGTTTGGCGGGATAGTCTTGGGCGAATGCGCCCTTGACGAGCGCCGACATCAACAGGGAAGCACCGGCGCCCAGCGCCTGCCGTCTTGAAACTGCCATGCCTTGTCTCCACTTGCGCCACCGCCCTGGCTAGGACGGCTGCTTGTTGAAATACACGAGTCGATTCGTCTTCAAGGATCTTGTCGCGAGACTTTCATGTCGCTACTCGGCACGAATGTGCCGGGCGCGGACGACATCCGCCCAGCGGTGCTGCTCCGACTGCCACAGCGCCCCGAACGACTCGGGGTCGGTGAATGCCGGTTCGGTGGCCGTCTTCACGAAGAACTGTTTCATCTCGGGATGTTGGACTGCCTTTGCGAGCGCATGGTTCAGCTGCCGCACGAGGCCGGCAGGCATGCGCGGCGGACCGGCCAATCCCATCCAGAAATCAGCTGGCGCATCGAGGATCTTGTCCTCGACGAGCGACGGCACGTCCGGCAGCAAGGGCGAGCGCTTGCCCGAAACGATCCCCAGCGGCGTGAGGCGGCCAGACTGGATCCATGGCATCGAGGTACTGATCTCGCCGAACAGAACCTGCACCTCGTTGCTTACCGCAGCCTGCAGCATCGCGGCCCCACCTTTGTATGGGACGTGAACGATGTCCATGCCGGTTCGTAGCTTGACCAGCTCCATCACGAGATGCGGATTGCTGCCGATGCCGGTGGAGCTGTAGTTCAACTTCCCCGGCCGCGCCTTGGCGTAGCTCACCAAGCCCTGGAAGTCGCGAACGGGCACCGACTTGTTCACCAGAAGAACGGCTGCCGTTCGGAGGAACTGTCCGATCGCCGTGAAGTCCCTGGCGCCATCGTAAGGCGGCTTCTCGAGCATCAGCGGCGCAGTAATCTGTGCCGACGGCAGGGACAGCAGCAAGGTGTAGCCGTCCGCGAGTGCCTGCAGCACGTTGGCTGTGCCCAGTGTTCCTGCGGCTCCCGCGCGGTTGTCCACCACGACCGGCTGACCCAGTTCCTCACGCAGACGTTCGGCGATGGCGCGCGCAGCCAGATCGGCCGGACCGCCTGGCGGCACCGGCACGACCAGGCGGATCGGCCGCGAAGGATAGGCGTCCCGCCCCTGAGCGAGTGTGCAAGCCGGCAGCGCGGCCATGGCCGCGAGCAGCTGGCGGCGCGAAAGCGATGGCGCCACGGCCACATCGGGGCCGTGCACGCCCCGGAGTGTCTTCATTGCGGATTCCGACCGATGAAGAAGGCCTCGTCGGGATCCGAAGTGGGTGCCAGACCGGCGGCCTCGAGACCGCGCCGCAGGACGGCCATGTCGCGGCCATGCAAGCGCGGCGTCGGCTGCGGGATCGGGCCACCGTTGTAGCCCTGCAGCCAGGCCTGGTACTTCCAGATCGTCCGGTTGATGAGACCGCCCATCGCCATCGGGACGGTGCCGAAGGCCTTGCGCGCGGGGTCGACCTGGTACCAGGCCTGCGTGGCTTCATCGAACTTGCCCGCCTGGATCAGCTTGTGAACACGCGGCAGCCACGGTCCGTAGTAGGCCGAGTAGTTGGTGCCGCAGAAAGGAATGGGGATCACCTGCGCCAGTGGCACGAATTCGTATTCCAGCGGCGAGGAAATCACGACCTCCTTGTGGAACTCGCGATGCACCTCGATGGCCGACATGATGTGCGGCATGCCGCCTTCGGCCTTGATCGACACCACGTTCGGGCAGTCGTCCACCAGGCGGCGCAGCAGCGGCAGCGGGATGTCCGCGGGATGCAGGCGCCCGAATCCCCAGGCGGGCACCGGGAACAGGATCACGCCGAGCCGGGTCGAGTCGCAGACCGCCTTGGTGTAGGCGTAGACATCGTCGAGCGACTTGGGATGGAAGAACGGCGGATAGCCCAGAAGGACGAGGTCCGCGCCGGCTTCTTCGGCCAGCTTCACCGCCTCGATGTTCTCCTCGAGCGAGTTGAACACGGCATGGTGGATCACCATGATGCGGCCGGCCGCCTGCTCCACCATGGCCCGCGTGAATTCGGCGTACTGCGCCAGGGTGATCGCGTGCTCCGAACAGGCGAGCGTGCCGACGAATCCGTGGCCGATCGCGGTTTCGACGTCGTGCCGCGCGGCCTTCGTGTTGATGCGCTTGAAGTCGGACGTCATGGTCGGAATCGTCACGTTCGCGACGCCGTTCATGTGCTCACGCGCCCATTCGCGCGCTTCGTTGCGGTGGTATCGGGCCATCAGGTACTCCTTGGGTTGTCTCAGGGATTGCGCATCAGCGCTTGGATTCGAACTGGATGGGAAGCGGTGTGGCCAAGCCGGCCTCCAGCGCCTTGCGTACGATGAGTTCGGCGACGACGATGTCCTGGAGCCCGCCGCCGACCGACTTGAACATGCGGATGTCGGCCGAACGCACACGTTCGTCGCAAGCGCCGCTCACGAGGTCATTGAGGCTGAAGGCCTTGTCCCGGAACGCCAGGCCTGCCGCCTTGGCAGCGATCATGTCGCCGGTCTCGGTCAGTACTTCTTCCAGGCTGTCGCAGACGATCAGGTCGCTGCGTTCGACGACGCTGGCGTCGATCTCTCGCTGCTGGGGAATGGTCGAGCCGATGGAGACGACCGTCGCGCGAGGCTTGAGCCAGGCGCCGAAGAGGATCGGCTTCTCCCCCTGGGAGCGCGCAGCCGCCAGCACGATGTCGGCACCATCGACGGCCGCCTCTGCGTTAGCCGCAGCGCGCGCGGGCACGCCGAGGTCGCGCTCGAGGGCCTGTGCGAAGGCTTCCCGGCGCTCCGGCGTGGGACTGTAGACCACCACCTCGGTGAGGGGGCGGACCGCCGCGAAGGCTCTTGCATGATGGGAAGCCTCCAGGCCGCTGCCGAGCACCGCAAGGCGGGCCGGTGTGGCAGGCGCCAGTCCATCCAGCGCGAGGGCCGAGGTCGCCGCCGTGCGGAACGCGGTGATCGCGTTGGCATCGAGGAAGGCCGCGATGCGGCTCGTCTCCCGGTCGAACAGCACGATGACGTACTCGATGCCTGCGCTGACTCCCTGCACCCCCGCAGCCATCAACTTGGCGCCGAAGTAGCGCCCCGCGGGCGGAAAGGCCGGCAGCGTGCGCAACCACGCCTTGCCCACGGTGGCTACGGTTCGAGGCGGCGTCGCCCCTGCCTGCTCGGGCAGGCGGTACGAGGCGCGCAGGGACTCGATCGCCTCGCTCCAGGTGAACACCTGGCGCGCGACCGCGCCGGACACGAATACGGGACTGTCTGGATGTGTGCTCATGGCTTTTTGGTCTCGGTGATCTGTCAGGCGAAGGCTGGATGAAGGCCATCCCAGCACAGGTACTTCAGCTCGAGAAACTCGTCGATGCCGTAGTGCGAGCCCTCCCGGCCCAGGCCGCTTTGCTTGATGCCACCAAAGGGGGCAAGCTCGTTGGAGATCAGGCCCGTGTTGATGCCGACCATGCCCGATTCGATCGCTTCGGCCGCGCGCCAGATGCGTGCCGCGTCCTTGCTGAACAGGTAGGAGGCGAGCCCGAACTCGGTGTCGTTGGCCAGCGCGATGGCTTGCGCGTCGCTCTCGAAGCGCACGAGCGGCATCACGGGGCCGAAAGTCTCTTCCACCGCCACGGCCATGCCGGCCTCGACGTCCGCGAGCACGGTGGGCTCATAGAAACAACCGCCGAGTGCATGGCGTCGGCCGCCAGTCAGCACGCGCGCACCGCCGGCCACGGCGTTGTCAACGTGCTGCTCCACCTTGCTCACCGCGCCAGCGTCGATCATCGGCCCGATCTGCACGCCGGGCTCCAGCCCGTTGCCGATCTTGAGTTGCCCCACTCGCTCAGCCAGCCGCGCGGCCAGCGCATCGTAGATGCCAGCCTGGACCATCACTCGGTTGGCGGCGATGCAGGACTGCCCGGTGTTGCGGAACTTCGCGACGAGGATGCCTTCCACTGCGGTGTCGAGGTCGGCGTCATCGAACACGATGCACGGCGCGTTGCCGCCCAGTTCCATCGAGCACTTCTTGATCGTCGAGGCGGACTGCTGCAACAGAACCCGGCCGACCTCGGTCGAGCCGGTGAAGGTCACCTTGCGCACCAGGGGGTGGGAAGTCAGCACGCCACCGATGGCCCGCGTGTCGCTGCCAGTCACGACGCTGAAGATGCCGGGCGGCACACCGGCGCGCAGCGCGAGCTCGCCAAGGGCCAGTGCGGTGAGCGGCGTCTGGCTGGCCGGCTTGACCACCATCGCGCAGCCGGCGGCGAGCGCAGGGCCGGCCTTGCGCGTGATCATGGCTGCCGGGAAGTTCCACGGCGTGATGGCCGCGCACACGCCGATCGGCTGCTTGAGCGTGACGATGCGCTGCGTTTCCCGGGGCGCCGGAATCACGTCGCCGCGCACGCGCTTGGCTTCCTCGGCAAACCACTGCACGAAGCCGGCGGCGTAGTCGATCTCACCGAGTGCTTCGCTCAGGGGCTTTCCCTCTTCCAGCGTGATCAGCGTCGCAAGGTCTTCCTTGTTCTCGACGATCAACGACCACCAGCGACTCAGCACCTGCGAGCGGTGCCTGGCCGTGGTCTGGCGCCACGCGCGAAAGGCCTTGTCGGCCGCCACGATGGCTTGCGTGGTCTCCTCTTCCTTGCAGCGCGGCAGTTTGGCGAGAACCTCGCCCGTGGCGGGGTTGCGCAGCTCCGTATGGCCATGGGCTGTCTCGGTGATCCATTGCCCATCGATCAATGCCGCTTCGCGCAGCAGATCAGGGTTCTTGAGAAGGTGGCGAGTCACGGCACTCCTTTGGGGTTCTGGTCCATTCGACCGGGCTTCGATTCGACCACTCATGCGGAAAGTCGATCCAGCCTAGTTGCGATACGGCCCGTATTGTATGACTACATGACGGCCGGAAAGTCCAAGGGAAAACCCGCCCCGGAAGAAGCTTTTTCTCCTTGAGCGAGCGAACGTCCATGCACCCTTCAGCGTTCGGGTTTGCCCCCATATCGAAACGATGCGATCAACTTACCATGACCATTAGTGAGACTAGTCGTCTCGTATTTAAACGCAAGCGATTTCTTCGACAAGGGGACACCATGGACCGATCGATCGATGGCCTGAAAGGCCGTACCTCTCTCGTGCTCGGCCACTGCGCCGGCATGATCGACATCGTTGCGCTGCCGGTGTGGGTGGGCATCGTGCTGATCGGGCAATTCGGCCTGAACCCGCAGCGCGCGGGCTCGCTGGTCACGCTCTTCCTGGCCGCGGTCGTCATCTGCAGCCTGTTCGTTTCCCCGCGCGTCGATCGCATTCGCGGAGCGATCGCGGTCCCTGCAGCCTTCGGCGTCGCCGCGGCGGCTTTCTTCGCGCTGTCCACTACGAAGGACTATGGAGCGATGGCAATGCTGCACTTCATCGGCGGCCTGGCGGTCGGATGCGGCCTGTCGATCACCCACTCGACCATCGGTGCCAGCGCGAATCCTCACCGGCTGATCGCCATCGCGTTCACCGCGCTGAGCGTGCTGTCGTTCGGCTTCCTGGGGGGTGTTCCGCAGCTCGTGAGCGTGAAGGGCGGGCCCGTCCTGTTCGTGGTGCTGGGCTCGATCATGCTCGCGGCCGCGCTGGCCGCGGCCATCGGTTTTCCCGCGCGGGCGAGCACGCCGTCGCCGGCCCACAAACCGGTCGTGCACACGCCGCTAGCGCGCGGCGTCTGGTTCGCCATGGTCGGCACCAGCTTGATGACGCTGAGCCACTCGATGATGCTCAGCTACATGGAGCGCATCGGCGACGCGCACGGCTTCAGCAAGCAGATGGTGATGAGCGTGCTGCTCGCCGTAGGCATCGTGAACCTGTTCCCAGGCGTGCTCGCCGCGGTGTTCGAGCGCAAGTTGTCCTCGCAGACCGTGATGGTTGCCGGCCCCGTGCTGCAGGTCGTTCTGGGCCTGACGCTCACCCAGTCATCGCAGTTCGGCCCCTATGCCTTCGCGGCCGCGATCTTCCCGGCGGTGATGATCTTCACCCACACCTTTGTGTTCGCCTTCCTCGCTCGCAACGACGCCTCCACGCGCGCGGTCGCCGCAACGCCCGTCATCACGATGACCGGCTCCGCGCTGGGCCCGATCGTCGGCGGTGTGGTGGCCCAGAACCTGGGCTACTCGAGCATCGGCTGGGCCGTGGCGGTGGTGGCGACGATCGGCGCGTTGTGCTTCCTGCAGGCCGGCCGCGGAACGGCGCGCAAGGTGTCTGCAGCGGAAGCGGCCGCCACCTGAGCGACACCGCCGGTCGCGCAGCACCTTCTTCTCATTTCCTCACTGAAAGTTGACCTCATGAACATCATCGGACCCGACGAGCTCATCTTCGGCGTCACCGACGCCGCCGCCGCCGAACAATTCATTGCCGACTACGGCCTCCTGCCTCGCGGGCAAGGCCGTTTCGAGGCCCTTGACGGCACGGCCGTCATCATCAAGGCGGCCGACGATCCTTCCCTGCCCCCAAAGACCCTGGATACGGCGAACATGCTGCGAAAGACGGTCTACGGCGTCGCCGACGAAGAGGCGCTTCGCGCGATCGCAGAGGAACTCGGGCGCGACCGCGAGGTGAAGCACCTGCCTGATGGCTCCCTCGAATGCATCGATGACGTCGGCTTCGTCCTGGGCTTCAAGGTGTCCGGGCGACGGCCCGTCAACCTGCCCGCGGAGCGGGTGAACGCCCCCGGCGACCTGAACCGGCCGGTCAACACGCCCATCTCGCCCTCGTCGGGGCCCGGCGAACAACCGCGGCCGCGCACCCTTTCCCACGTCGTCTACTTCGTTCCCGATGTCGAGCGGGCCGAAGCTTTCTATACGCACCGACTCGGCTTTCGCGTGAGCGACCGATTCATCGGCATGGGCCCCTTTCTGCGACCGGCCGGGACGATCGAGCATCACACCCTCTTCATGATCAAGACGCCGCCCCACATGCAGGGTTGCGAGCATTTCACCTTCCACATGGGCGGTCCGGGCGAGCTCCTCACGGCGGGCTGGAACCTGGCGCACAAGGGCTATCAGTCGTACTGGGGGCCAGGTCGCCACCGCTTCGGCTCCAACTGGTTCTGGTACTTCAACTCCCCGTTGGGCTGCCACATCGAGTACGACGCCGACATGGATCTTCACGACGACCAGTGGGTCCCGCGCGAAGTACCGGCTGAGACCGACATGTCGCAAATCTTCCTCTTCGACTGGCGCGAGAAGTGGGCGCCGGGCGGCCCGCCGCCCAAGGCTGAGTAGGCATGCCCGCGCGGCCTCTTTGCCACATCGACGGATTGGAGGAAGGTTCCGCCCGGGGATTCGCGCTCGATCGCCGGGGCCGGGACACCATGTTCCTGGTAAAGCACGAGGGGTCGGTCTACGGCTGGCGCAATGACTGCCCGCACTGGCCCGGCAGTCCGATGGCGTGGCGGCGCGACGGCTATCTGAATCGCGACGCCAGCCGCATCGTCTGCAGCGGGCACGGCGCAGAGTTCGAGATCAGGACGGGCCGCTGCACACTGGGTCCTTGTCTGGGCAGCTCGCTCTCGCCCGTGGAATTGAAAATCGACGCGCAGGGGTGGATTCTTGCCGCGCTCGATGTCGATACCCCCGTCCCGCCGCGGGACTGAGCATCGCCTCCCTGGCGCAGATCAGGCGGTCTTGCGTCGCTGCGCCGTCGGCGCGACGGCCCCCGCCTGCGGCGGTGTCAGCATCTGCATGACCGCGGCGCAATGCGAGTCGGCGAACTTCTTGTCCAGCGGAAGGTGCCTCATGAGGAGCCGGAAATAGATGGGCGCGTAGAGCAGGTCCATCTGCAGCTCCGCGTCCATGTCGCCTCGGATCTCGCCGAGCCGGCGCGCATCTTCGAGCACTTCGCGCACGACCGCGCGCCGCCCGTACCAGAAGCGCTCGCGGAACTCGCGCAACACTTCCGGATCGCCTTGTCCCTCGGCCAGGACCTGCGCGACGACGCGCCCCGACCAGCCGCTGTACTCATCGATCAGCAGGTGGATGTGGCGGATCAGCGCCTCGCGCGGACTGCCGAGTCTTGGCATCGGCGTATGGCTGAGGTGCGTGTGCAGGAACGCCTCGATGACCACCGCGGCCTTCGAGTTCCACCAGCGGTAGATCGTGGCCTTGCCGACGCCCGCTTCGCGCGCGATCGACTCGATCGAGATCTGCTGCAGCGGGGTCGTGCCCAGCAACTTGAGCGTCGCGTCCAGGATGGCGACGCGCGAGGCATCGCTGCGCGCACGCCCGGGCGAACGCGGAGGCGGAGCGCCAACTCCCGCCGTTTCGGGACGGGCGGATGAGCGGCTGGAAGAACGGGTGCCGGTCTTGGCGGCCGTTCCTTTGGGAGAAGTCTTGGTAGGCAAGGTAGTGCGTGATCTAGAAGGACACGTTCATTATCTGGGACTCACCTGCCTGACACCACATCTGTGACGGGCGATTCCCTTTGACGTTGCCGGGTACGGCCCTCGGTGCATTCAGAAGGCCATGAGGTCACGGGCCACTTTCACCGGACCCTTGTAGTGCTTTCGAACCCCGTCGACGAAGAGCGACTCCGGTTCTTCCCGGCCCGGGATCAGGTGGGTCAAAACGAGCTCCTTGACACCGGCAGCCTGGGCAAGCCGTCCTACGTCCTCGGCGGTCGTATGCTCCTGGACCATGTGCTGGTAGAGCCCATGGGCAAGCTGCGGCGGGAGCTCCTTCGTCAGCAGTTGTTGAATGGAAGGCAGGTCGACCACTTCGTGCAAGAGCAGGTCCGCGCCGCGCGCGAAATCCACCATCGCCGCACATTGGCCCGTATCACCGCTGAAGACGATGGTCCTGTCGGGTGTCTGGATCCGGAAGGCATAGGACTTGTCGTCGCTGCGTGCGCCGCCCGCGGAAGCCGCATGGAAGTGGCAGTTCTCCACCGCCGTGACGGTGATGAGGTCATCCTTGAACACGAGGCCAGGGCCGACGATGTCGTGTGCCTTGAACATTTCGTCGGGCCGGCGCAGGCCCTTGGCGTCCGCCATGCGGATGCGCGCATTGGGCGCGAAGTATTGCAGGAAGCCCTGCAGCATGGATTCGGTTCCGGCGGGGCCCCAGACGTGAATGTTCCCGCGCCGGCCGGTGCTCCATGCCAACCCCATGACCGTGCCCCAATCGGCGTTGTGGTCGTCATGGTTGTGGGTGATAAAGATGTGGTCGACCTTGCGAAGGTCCAGCCCGGCAGCCAGCAGCTGCCGGCCGACGCCATTGCCGGCATCGACGAGATACACGCGGTCCCGAACCACGAGGGCATTGGCGGGCTGGGAACGTTCCAGCGACAGGACGGGCCCGCCGACGGTGCCAAGTGTGACGACACGGGTTTGGGCAGCCGCAAGCGCGCTGGTCAAGGCAAGGGTGGCGGCGACGAAGAGGGAAACGGGTCTTTTCATACGGAGATCAGAAAACAATGGAAGTGGGTCAGACGGGTTGCAGCGGATTGAGGGGGCTCAAGCCCTCTCTCCAAAAACGGCGAGCGACGATGTCGCACTCGCGATGAGGCGGGTGCCCTCCGCGTCGTAGAGCCTGGCATGGGCGAAGGCAACTTGCCGCCCTACCTTGTCCACGCCCGCCACGGCCACGAAATCGCCCTGCGTTCCGGCCGCTTGCATGTTCACCGTCAGGCTGATGGTCGCGCAGGTCAGTCCTGGCTTCAGGCGCGACAGCACCGACATCGCCATGGCCAGATCGAGCATGCTGGCGAGCGTGCCGCCTCCGACGACACCATTTCCCTGAGTAGCCGACTGCGGTGCGGTGAACCGCATCACGATCTCGTCATTGGCCCGGCTCTCCACCAGCGTGGCCGACAAGCTCGCCAATGCCGGGTTGATGTCAAGGACGACGTTCCGGCGACCGGAGGCGACGGCATCGGCCACGAATGCCCGGGTGGGGTTGTCCGCCTCGGGCATCGAAATCACTTTAGAGGACATCTCGCGCACGCCCCTGCTCAATGGGCCAGCAATGCGGCGCGCGCGTGGTCAGGCGTGGCAAGCTCATAGCCAAGATCCTCGATGATCCTCGCCGCCTTGGTGACCAGATCGGCGTTGTCGCGCGCCAGCTTGCCCGGTGCGACATAAAGGTTGTCCTCGAGTCCCACACGCACGTGTCCCCCGAGGATCGACGCAATGGCAACCATGGGGAACTGGTCGGAGCCGATGCCGAATGCGCTCCATTTCGAGCCGGCGGGCAGCAATCGCTGCATCTCTGCGACTACGCCCGGGGTGGCCGGAGCTCCCCAAGGCACCGACATGCAGAGCTGGAAATAGGCGCTCTTCGGAATCGCTCCGGTCGCGATCAGATGACTGGCGAGGCGCGCGTGACCCAAGTCGAAGACCTCGAGTTCCATGGTCACGCCGCTCGCCTGGATGGCCGTGGCCATCTCGCGCAGGTGGTTGGCCGGATTCACGAAGACGGCGTCTCCGAAGCTCATGGTGGCGACGTCGAGGCTGCAGATGTCGGGCTTGAGCTTCACGACGTGCGCCACCCGTTCCTGCGGCGTCATGAGTTCGGCGTCGGCGATCGGCACGATGCGGAATGGCGCGTCCGTGGGCACCGTCAGCATCGTGCCGGGACCGGTCGTGAGGTTGATCAGGACATCGCAGCGTGAAGCGCGAATCCGATGCACGACCTCCTCGTAGTACGCGAACTTCGTCGAGGACTTGCCCGTTTCAGGATCCCGGACGTGGATGTGGACGATCGATGCACCTGCGCGCGCCGCATCGATGGCCTGGTCGGCGATCTCGCGCGGCGATGCAGGCACCGCGGGATTCTTGGCCCGGGTGTCGCCCGCGCCGGTGAGCGCGCAAGAGATGATGACGGGAGGACGCTTGCTCATGATGTTCCAAGGTTGCGAGTGGAGATGAAATGGCCGCCGCGCGGGGCGGTCTTCGGCAGGAGGAAATGGGCCAGTGCGGGCAGCAGCACGAGCGCGCCGAGCATGTTCCAGAGGAACATGAATGCGAGGAGCACGCCCATGTCGGCCTGGAACTTGATCGGGCTTCCGACCCACGTCACGACGCCCACCGCGAGCGTCAGCCCCGTGAGCATCACGACCTTGCCCGTGAAGAGCAGCGCCCGGTAGTAGGCCTCGGAAAGGGTCTTGCCTTCCCGCAGCTGGGCCAGCGTGACCGAGAGGATGTAGAGGGCATAGTCCACGCCGATTCCCACGCCCAGGGCGATCACCGGCAGCGTCGATACCTTGACGCCGATCCCCAGGCCCACCATCAGCGCCTCGGCCAGGATGGACGTCAGCACCAGAGGCAACACCGCGACGACCACCGCCCGCCAGGAACGGAAGGTGACGAAGCAGAGCACGACGACCGCGCCGTAGACCAGGAAGAGCATCTGGCGCCATGCATCCTTCACGACGATGTTCGTGGCCGCCTCGATACCTGCATTGCCCGCGGCGAGAAGGAAGCGCACGTCGGCGGTATCGTTCTGCAACGCGAAGGCCTCCACGTGCTCGCGCACCCGCGCCAGCGTGTCCGCCCGGTGGTCCCGAAGGAAGACGTACATCGTCAGCAGGTTGCAGGCGTCGTTGTAGAGGCCTCGCGGGGCCCCGGCAGTTACCGTGTTGAGCATGTCCTGGTTCGGAAGGAACTCAAACCACTTCGGATTGCCTTCGTTCAGGCCGATGAGTACGCGCCGGTTCAGCAAGGCCAGGGTGTTCGTGCTCTCCACACCGGGCAATTGGCGCAGCTGCCACTCCAGTGCGTCGACCTTGTTCAAGGTCGCATAGGACGAGCATTCGCCATCCGGCGTCTTCACCATGACCGCGAGCACGTCGCTCGACGCGCCATAGGCTTGGTTCATGAATGCGACGTCACGGTTGTAGCGGCTGCCGGGCCGCAGTTCGGGCGCACCGGGGTCGAGATCGCCGATGCGAAGCTGGCTGCCGGCCAGCAGTCCCATCGCACCCAGCACTGCAGCGACTGCGACGGCCAAGGTCGCGAAGCGTCTTTGCGTGAACAGGTCGAGAAAGGCCCACAACCGGCTCTTCGAGCCCGCCGCCTGCTCGGCCCGCAGGCTGCGCTGCGCGGCCTGCGCGCTCACGCCGGTGTAGCTCAGCAGGACTGGCAAGAGGATGAGATTGGTGAAGATCAGGACACCGACGCCAAGGCTCGCGGCAATCGCCAGCTCTCGAATGGCCTGGATGTCGATGACCAGCAGGACGGCAAACCCCACGACGTCAGCCAGCAGTGCGGTCAGCCCGGCAAGAAACAGGCGCCGGAACGTCAACCTCGCGGCCACCTGCTTGTCGATGCCCCGGCCGATGTCCTGCATGATGCCGTTCATCTTTTGGGCGCCATGGCTCATGCCGATGGCGAAGACGAGAAACGGAACCAGGATCGAGTACGGATCGAGCGCGAATCCGAGCAAAGGCAGCAAGCCCAATCCCCAGAGGACCGCCACCAGGGAAGCGAAGAGAACCAGCGTGGTCGAACGCAGGCACCGCGTGTACCAGAACACCATCGCCGCGGCGATCAGCACGGCGATGCCGAAGAACAGCAGGACGGAGCGCACGCCCTCGATCAGGTCACCGACGATCTTCGCGAATCCGGTGACATGGATGGTGACGCCCTCCCCTTCGTATTTCTGGCGAAGCGACTCGAGCTGTTCGGCCAGGACGCCGTAGTCCAACGGCCGCCCCTTCGCGTCCTTCGCGAGCAGCGGGACGTAGATCACGCTGGAGCGGGCGTCCACTGCGACGAGTTGGCCGATCTCGCCGGAGCGGGCGATGTTGGCCTGCAGCATGCCAAGACTGCGGGCCGAACCGTCGTAGCCGTCCGGGATGACGGGGCCGCCTTCGAGTCCATCCTCCGTCACGCCCACCCACCGCGTGGTGGGGGTCCAGAGCGACTTCATCTGGTTGCGCGCGACGCCGGGAACCAGAAAGACCTCGTCACTCAGGCGCCGGACCGTGTCGAGGTAGGGTGCCTCGTAGATGGTGCCCTTGGGATTCGCGATGGCGATGCGCACGGCGTTTCCGAGTCCGCTCAGGTCCGCCTGGAACCGGAGATAGTTCTGGATGTAAGGATGGTGGACCGGGATCGTCTTTTCGAAGCTGGCATTGAGCTGCAGCCTCGTGGCCTGCCAGCCCAGCACGAGCGTCACGAGGACGCAAAGCCACACGATCAGCCCGCGGTGATTGAAGATGGCCCGCTCGAGCAGGGATCCGGTGGCCCGGTCGAATTCAGCGCTCGCGAGAGGAGCGGCGCTCGCCGTAGAGTGCATGGGGAGGCTCAGTTCGATTTGTTGATGGAAACGAGGTGCACGCCTTCGACACTGAGCGCGAGAAGCGCCTGCCCGCCCACGGGGACCACGCCCGTCAGGGGCGGCAGCGGAGGGGCTTGCAGGGCTGCGAGCGCGTCGCCGGTGCCCGCCAGCAACTGCCCGGCCTGGCTGGCGAGGATGTAGCCGCCGTCGGGACGCAGGGCCGATCCCGTGATCGCGGCCGGCGAAGGGACTCGCACCGGGTGCCAGCTTCCACCCGCGTCGGCGGAATGCCAGACATTTCCGCGCATGCCCGCCACGACGATCTCATCCGGGCCGGGCAGTTCGAGCGCGAAGAAGCTGCCCTGGTAAGGCACCGCGACGCGGCGAAAGCTGGCTCCGGCGTCGTCCGACCACAGGAGCAGCCCTTGCTCACCCGCGATGGCCACCGCCTGACCGCGGCGCCGGGCTGCATACAGATGCAGATTTCCCGCGTTGTCGAGCCGGCCTGAGCGCAGGGACCAGGTCTTGCCGCCATCGATCGTGTCGAGGGCCAAGCCGAATGCTCCCACGACGAACACCTCGGAGGGACTCGCAACGATCAGGTCCAGCAACGGTTTGTCGGGGCCGTCCGCGACCAGTCTCTGCGCAGCCTTCTGCAAATTGACGTCCGAGCCACGCATCGCATCCTGCTGGACCAAAGCTGCGATGTCTCGCCCATCCAGTCGACGCGCCCATGTAGCTCCACCATCCTCGGTGGCGAGGACCGTCCCGCCATGCCCGGTCGCGAACCCGTGACGATCATCCGCGAACGCGACGGCCGTGAGCGTGACGCTGACAGGCACCTGCGCCTGCTTCCAGCTGCGGCCGGCGTCGTCCGACAGGACAACGAGTCCGCGCTCGCCAACGGCGACCCAGCGCCCGCCCGCGAGCGCTGCTCCGAGAAACACAGAACGCGAAGGCGACTGGACCGCCACCGCCGGTCGGTCCAAGGCAGAGCCCACCGGCGCGGCCCACGCCGTTCCGAAGCTGGCGAGTGTTGCAAGTAGCGCGCGTCGATGCATTGAATCCGGGTCTCCGTGGTCGTTTGGTCTTGACCGTCTTACGAGACGGTTCGTATCGTTGCCTATCGTAGGCGGACGGACGCCACCAGTCAATGGTGATACGAAGCTTTCTGCAAACCTGACCCTAGGGGTAAACACCGACGAATACAAATCAAATCGAGACGTATAGTTTCGCAAGCAAACAGCCGTTATTGGAGTCAAAGTGAAGCTCGGAAGATTTCTGGTTCAAGGCCTCGACGGCCTCGTCCACCGCATTTGCCTCGTGCAGCCTGAACAGTCGCGCGTCATCGATCTGCGTGCCGCGGAAGTTCTCCGCCAACAAGCCCGCGGCGCCAGCCGGGAGGCTGCACTTCGCTATGGCTCGACCGTCTTTCCCGAAAGCATGTCCGCGGCGATCGCGCTCGGGGAAGAGTTCCTGGAGACGGCCACGGAGGCCGCCCACCGGTTTGGCGACGATGCGTCCCTTCCCTTCGAAGGCCTGCGCTGGGCCGCGGCCTGCGATCCGTCGATCGTGCGTGACGGTCTCACCTTCGTGAAGCACATCCGCCAGTTCCACGAACGCATGAAGCTGACGCCGGCGCCCGCCCTGCTGCAGGTGCCTGGCTACTTCAAGGGCTCGCCCTGGACCGTGATCGGGCACGACGCCGAAGTGCCGTGGCCCGCCCGAGCCGAGAAGATGGACTACGAACTGGAGATCGGATGGGTCGTCGGCCGCACGGCTCACAACATCACGCCCGATACCGCCCGTTCGCACCTCTTCGGCGTCACGATCTTCAACGACTTCTCGGCCCGCGACCTGCAGGCCAACGAATTCGCGATCGGCATGGGCCCCACTAAGAGCAAGGACTTCGCCTACGGCATCGGTCCGTGGATCACGACCATCGACGAGTTCCCCCGCCTGGACAACATCCGGATGGCCGTGCGGGTCAACGGCGAAACCTGGGGCGAAGGCGATTCCTCGGAACTGCTCTGGAGCGTCGAGGAACTGATCGCGTATGTGTCGCTCGGCGACCATGTCCAGCCGGGCGACGTGATCGGCTCCGGCACCATGGGCAACGGCTCGGCACTCGAATTGGGGCGCAGTCTGAACCCCGGCGACGTGGTGGAGCTCGAAGTCTCCGGCGTCGGCGTGCTGCGCAACCGCATGGGCCAGCGCGAGACAGGTACGTGGTGGCCGACGCCGCGCAAGCCCTTCATGTGAGCGACTGCCAATGAAGTTCTCTCTTGGAACCTTCTCCAGGGATGGCAGCGACAGGTTCGCCGCCTTCTGCTTCGACGAGCGCGTGATCCCCCTGCGCGAAGTTCATGGGCAGGCTGTGCGCGGCGGAGCGACCTGGGCCGAAGGCGCGAGCGTCCTCGACCTTCTTCAGTCCTGGGATCGCCACCTGCCGAAGCTGCGCGCACTGGCCGAGGAGCTCGGCCCCCAGCCCGATGCCGGCGTGGCCATGAGCAGCCTGCGTGTGCATCCCCCTGTGGACCTTCCGCGCCAGGTGCTCTGCACGGGAGCCAACTACCGCAAGCACGTGGTGGACCTGACCCTGGACATGGGCGTGGGGCCGGAGGGCCTCCAGGGCGAGGCATTGCGCAAGTGGGCGGAAGACATGATGGACGAGCGCGCCGCCAAGGGCGAGCCCTATGTGTTCCCCAAGCTGCCGTCCGCGATCACCGGCGCCTTCGACCCGGTCGTGCTGCCGGCCACGACGCAGAAACCGGACTGGGAGCTGGAACTGGCCGTGATCATCGGGCGGCCGGCGCGCAATGTCCGACGCGAAGAGGCTCTGGACTACGTCGCAGGCTATTCGATCGTCAACGACGTTTCCGCGCGCGACCTGATCGCCCGTACCGACTACAAGATGCTCGGAACGGACTGGCTGCGGTCGAAGTCGCCGCCGAGCTTCATGCCCTTCGGCCCCGTGCTCGTGCCCGCCTGCTTCGTCGACGACCCGCAGGACTTGCGCATCACGTTGAAGCTGAACGGCCAGACGATGCAGGACGAGAGCTCGGCCGACATGCTGTTCGATGTGGCACGGCAGATCGAATACATCAGCTCGCATGTGCAGCTTTGGCCAGGAGACCTCATCGCCACGGGATCGCCCGCCGGCAACGGCACTCACTACAACCGCTTTCTGCGCGATGGCGACGTGATGGATGCGGAGATCGAGGGCTTGGGCAGGCAGCGCAACGCCTGCGTTACCGAGCCCGGCACCCGCTGAGGACCGGGGACATTAAAGGAGACACTGAATGACAAACACGAAGCGAGTCCTGGTCGTCGGAAGCGGCATCGGTGGTGCGACTGCCGCCTACGCCTTGCGCAGGATCGGCATGGACGTGCATTGCATTGACACCAAGCCCGAGACCCCGGCGGCCGGCGCGGGAATCTGCCTGCTGCACAACACCATGCGAGCCCTTGGCACCATTGGCCTGGCCGAACCCTGCCTGGACAGCGGCCTGGCCTTCCAGGTGTTCAAGCAGCATGACGCCACTGGCAAGCTGCTGATGTCCAATCCCGCACCGCCCGGCTGCGGCATGCGCCGGCCGGAACTCGCACGCATCCTGGAAGGAGCGGCGCAGTCCGCGGGTGCCCTGATGGAAAAGTCCATGACGGTCAGCGACCTCGTCGATCGCGGCGAGAAGGTGGAAGTGACGCTTTCAGACGGCCGCGAGGAAGCCTACGACCTCGTCGTGGCCGCCGATGGCGCGTACTCCAGGCTTCGCGACAGGGTCTTCGGAAAAGAGCACGCCGTCCGGTTCGCGGGCCAGAGCGCCTGGCGATTCAATGCCCCACGGCCGAGCGAAGTGGATGGCTTCTGCCTCTACCGCTCCGCGGACGGAAAGCGCACCGTCGGGGCACTGCCGACCTCGAAGGAAACCTGTTATCTCTTCTTCCTCGAGAACAGCGTCGAGCATCTGCACATGCCCGACGACCAACTGCATGTGCTGCTGCATGAAAGACTCGAAGCGTTCAGTGCACCGGTGATCCGGGATGCGCTGGCCCAGGTGACAGGACCCGCGCAGGTGACCTTCCGCCCCTTCGACATCACGCTGGTTCCGGCCCCATGGCATCGCGGCCGTGTGCTGCTGCTTGGCGATGCCGCGCACTCCCCCACGCCGCAGATGACCTCGGGCGGTGGCATGGCGATCGAGGATGCCGTGGTTCTCGCCGAGTGCATCGCCGCGCAGCCGACCATCCCCGACGCCTTGCAGGCCCATTCGAAGAGGCGCTTCGATCGCGTGAAGACCGTGTGCGACGCCTCCCTGCAGCTTTGCAGGTATGAGCAGGATCCCGTTCCCGATCCGCAGCGCTCCGCGGCCCTGCTCCTGCAGACCTACCAGTTCCTGGGCCAGCCCATGTGATTCCCCACGGGTAGCAGGCACTGCCTCCCTGTCCTGGACGAGGTGCGTCGCAACGCACCCGATGGGTGCCCCTGCGCCCGACGCCTTCATAACGAACGACCACCACCACGAGGAGAAAAGCTTGAAAAGAACCCATCGAAAGAGTGCCGCGGCGCGGCAGGTCGCGCTGGCGGCCCTCGCGACTTTTTCGGGCGTGCACGCATCCGCCTTCGAGTTCGACACGGGCAACCCCGATCTGAGCGTGCGTTGGGATAACACCTTCAAGTACAGCGCCGGATGGAGGCTGAAGGACCAGGATCCTGCCCTGTTGCGAGGTCCGAACACCGACGATGGGGACAGGAACTTCAACAAGGGCCTCATCTCGAATCGCCTGGACGTCCTGACCGAACTCGATGCCGTGTACGCCAGGCGCTACGGATTTCGCTACAGCGCGGCCGGGTGGTACGACTCCGTCTACAACCACCCCAACGACAACCCGGGATTCGCCGGCGGTGCCTTTCCCAACCAGATCTCGGTGCCCTACAACGAGTTCACAGGCGCCACCCGGGACATTCACGGGCGCAAGGCCGAAACCCTCGATGCCTTCGCCTTCGCGGGCTTCGACCTCGGGAGCACCAGCGGGACGGTGCGCCTGGGCCAGCACAGCCTCGTGTGGGGCGAGAGTCTGTTCTTCGGTGGAAATGCCATTGCCGGCGGAATGAACTCGGTCGACGTGATCAAGCTCACTTCGGTCCCGAACACCCAGTTCAAGGAAGCCATCCGACCGATTCCGCAGTTGTCGGGACAGTTGCAGTTCACCCCCAATGTCTCGGTGGGCGCCTACTACCAGTTCAAGTGGCAGCCCAATCGCCTGCCGGCCGTGGGCAGCTATTTCTCCGGCATCGATACCAATCCCGAAGGCGGGGAACGCCTCCTGCTGGCGGGACCGGGAAGTCCTTTTGCCGCAAATGCGCTTCGTTTGCCTGACCAGCGCGCCGACGACAGCGGCCAGGGCGGCCTGCAGCTTCGACTTCGCTCCGACGAAACCGACTACGGCGTCTACCTGATCCGCTTCCACGAGAAGACGCAGCAGCAAGTCATCTCCGTCGGCCTCGTTCCCTCCGCTTTCGGAGGCGTGATTCCGGGGCCGTACGGCTATCGCCTCGTCTACCCCGAAGACATCACCGCGCTCGGTGCCAGCGCATCGCGCACCTTCGGCGATGTCAACGTCGCCATCGAGGGCTCGATTCGCCACAACCAGGATCTGGCGAGCACCAGCGGCGCAGTGGATGCGTCCTTCTTCGGCGGGCCGGCGAACAACAACAGCAGCAATCCGGCCTACGCGGTCGGTCGAACCGCGCACGTCAACCTGAACGCCATCTGGACGGTGCCTCGCACCGCGCTCTTCAACGAAGCGAGCTTCATGGGCGAAGTCGCCTGGAATCGCGTCCTGTCCGTCACGAAGAACCCTGGCGCGGTGGACGCGAACTCGACGCGCGACGCGGTCTCCATGCGCATGCAGTTCGAGCCGCAGTACCGGCAGGTTCTCTCGGGCTTGGATCTCGGTGTTCCGATGGGGGTCGGCTACACCCCGAACGGCTCGCGATCGCGCGCGTTGGGCATTGCCATGCCTCCGGACGGCGGCGGGGACCTCACCCTTGGCGTGAACGGCACTTATCTGGGGGTGTGGAAATTTACCGCCGCCTACACGCACTACTTCGGCTCCAAGGGCACCCTGCTGGACGCCAACAACAACTTCTCTTACCGACAGTACCTCAGCGACCGGGACTTCTTCGCGTTGTCCGTGAGCCGCACGTTCTGAGATCCGACATTCAGGAGACTTCGAAATGACGATGAAAACCACCAAGTACAGCGCGATCGTGCTTGCCGCGCTTGTTGCTTGCGGCGCTGCACACGCGGGCGTCAGCGCTGCGGAGGCCGCCAAGCTCAAGGGGGGCGAGCTGACGCCGCTCGGTGCCGAGAAAGCGGGCAATCAAGCGGGAACCATCCCGGCCTGGAATGGCGGCTTGACCACGCCGACACCGGGCTTCCAGAACGGAGGACGCCGGCCCGATCCCTTCGCATCCGAAAAGCCCACGCTCCAGATCACTGCGAAGAACATGGACCAGTATGCCGACAAGCTGACGGACGGCACGAAGGCCATGCTGAAGAAGTATCCGGACAGCTTCCGTATCGATGTCTATCCGACGCATCGGACCGCAGCCGCACCGCAGTGGGTCTACGACAACACGTTCCAGAACGCTACGCGCGCGTCCGTTCAGGAAACAGCTGCAGGGCCGATCACGAAGGGCGCGTACGGCGGGATTCCGTTCCCCATTCCCAAGAACGGGGACGAAGTCATGCTCAACACGCAAGTGCGTTGGCGGGGCTCCGCATGGAACCAGCAGAGCACCGGCTACCAGGTCACCACGGACGGAAGGCCGGTGCTCGTGCACCAGGTCAACGTGGACAACGTCGCCCCGTACTACTACCGCGATGGCAAGGCCGAGAACTTCGATGGGGCCTACTGGATGGTCCGAGTGAGCACTTCTGCCCCGGCCATTCGCGCGGGCGAGGCGATCCTCGGGCACCTGCTCATCGACGAGAGCAAGACTGCGACATGGGTGTATCTCACCGGCCAGAGGCGCGTGCGCAAGCTGCCCAATTCCTGCTGCGACACGCCCCACCCCACCTCCGCCGGCATCGTGACGTTCGACGAGATCGAGACGTTCGCAACCAGGCTGGAGCGCTACGACTGGAAGCTGGTCGGCAAGAAGGAGATGTACATCCCGTACAACTCAAACCGGATTCTTCTACCGGCCAAGGACACCGACGTGCTCGGGCCGAACCATCTCCAGCCTGATCACGTCCGCTGGGAACTGCATCGCGTGTGGGTCGTCGAGGCGGCATTGAAGCCAGGCCAGCGACATACCTCGCCGAAGAGTCGCTACTACGTGGATGAGGACAGTTGGTGGCCCGTGCTCGCGGATCGCTGGGACGCCAACGGACAACTCTGGCGCATGCCGTTCTCGATCCCGGTCGCGATGCCGGATCTCCCCGGCGTCGTCGGCACTGCCTGGGGGACCTACGACCTGCTCTCGGGCACCTACTTCGTCGCGGAGCTCATGAATTCCGCGAGGGAGCAGTACCGGCTGCTGCCAGATGGCTTGCCGGAGAAGCACTTTTCACCGGATGCACTGGCTGGCGACGGCGTGCGCTAGGCACGACGATCAATACGAACCGACTCGCAATTTAGGTAAATGAAAGGAATCCAGGCGTGACCACCGAAGCAACCATTGAACAGCGACCCGAGAAGCCTCGCACGCTACACCGGCCCGTGAGGCGTATCGTCACCGGCGAGAACGCGCAGGGCAAGTCCGTGTTCATCTCCGACGGGCCCACGCCCAACCACACCACGGACCCCGGCTCCCCTGTGGCCCAGGTGGTTTGGGTGTCCGGCGAGGCAGCCGCGGCCGGAGACGATCCCGCACCTGCGGGCAAGGCATTCGGCTTTCACTCCAAGGGAGGGTCCCTGCTGCGCGTCGTCGACTTTCCACCGGATGAGTCCTACGACACGAAGGAGTTGGCGCGCTTCCTGGACGACCACGGCGTGCGCGACAAGAGTGATGCGCGGCACTTCTGGTTTCACAAGACCGAGTCGCTGGACTACGCCATCGTCCTCGAAGGCGAGATCTACGCGATGATGGACGAGGGAGAGACGCTGATGCGTCCCGGGGACATCCTCATTCAACGCGCAACCAACCATAGCTGGTCGAATCGTTCAGGAAAGCCCTGCAGAATGGCCTTTGTCCTTCTCGATCTGGAACTGGGCGCCTGAAGGCAGAGCGGCCCGCTGCCGAAGCCGCCCGGTGCATCTTCAGCCAGCGGGCAGCAAGGTGCCGTCCACCAGCGCGTTGTAATCGGTGTCGGCCCCGGGCAGACCGACCCGGCGGCGCTGCTCGATCAGCAGCTTCACTCCCGCCACGTCCGGACGCAGCGTCGAAGGGGTGGCACGCAGCATCGCTTCAACGGCCGGCGGCGGAAAGCCGGCCTGGATCAGGGCCTCCCGCGCTGAACTGGGGTCGTTGCCCATCCGCTCGCGAGCGCCGTCGAGTCCGTCTAGCCAGGCCGTCAACGTCGGCCGCAGGCGCTCCAGCGAACCGGCACGTGCAACGAGACCCTGCCCGGGGAACGCCGGATAGCGTTCCTGCACGCTGGCGATTCGGCGAAGGCCTGCCTGCAGTGCCATGACGTCGAACGGCGGGCCGAGAAGCGTGGCATCGCCCTGCCCCGCAACCAATGCGTCGAAGCGCTCCTTGACGCCGCCCACGGGTTGCAGCGCGTAGTCATCGGGACCCACGCCTTCTTCGGCAAGCATGGCCCGCAAGGCCACGATGAAGCCGTTGCGGGGCGCATCGACGAGGATGGTGGAGCCGCGCAGCGCCTCGAGATCCCGGCGGCCCGGCTGGCCGACCAGCGTCAGCGGCGTCGTCTGCTCCATCTGGGCGACGATCCGGAAGTCACCGGGCCCTTGCCGCAGGTTCCAGTCCATCACGTTGTCCATGGCGGTCACCACCGCATCGACGCGGCCTGTGGCCAGGGCTTCGAACTGGGCATCGGACGAAGGGTTGCGCTCGGCGTGAAGCTCCACGCCCGGCGCCAGCCTCAGCGACTCCACGACGACCGCGATGGGGGATGGAACGAACCAGAGAACTCGAAGTGTGTGCATTCGGAAGAGGGGTAAAGGTGATGGAGTGCGGGTTTGTTCGATCTCGTCTCAGATGTCCAGCACGAGCTCGTCATCGAGCGCGCGAGAGATGCAAGGAATGATGGAGGCGTTGGCGGCTCTCTCTTGATCGCTCAAGACGAAGTCACGGTGATCGGCCCTGCCCGCGATCAACGGGATCTCACATGTACGGCACAAGCCCTCACGGCAGGAGCAAGGCAACGCGATCCCGTTGTCTTCCAGCGCCTGAAGGATCGAGCGCCCGGCCGGCACCATGAAAGTGCCGCCTTTGCGCTTGAGCGTGACACGGAACGCGCCATCTGCATTCGCGTTCGCGGGTGCGCCCTCGGCCGAGAAGCGCTCGAAGTGCACGGCTTTCGCGGGATGTTCCGCGGCGGAGGCGGCGGCCCCCACTGCGTTCATCAGAGGTGCAGGGCCGCAGCAGTAGATGTGCGCGGTGCGCGAGACCGATCGAACAAAGCCAGAGACGTCGGCGGGGCCACCCTGCTCCTCGTCGACATGCAACTGCACCCGGGCATGATGCTCGGCCAGCCGCCAGAGATAAGCCGCACGCGCACGCGTGCGCACGCAATAGAGAAGCCGCCATCGCTCCTCCTTGGCCCTGCATGCCTCGATCATGCTCATGATCGGGGTGATGCCGATGCCTCCGGCGACGAAGACGTGCTCGTCAGCCTCAGCGTTCAGGCTGAAAAGAGAGCGTGGCGTGCTGATTCGCATCTGATCACCAGCGCGCAACCGCTCGTGCACGTGGCGCGAGCCGCCGCGCGATTCATGCGCCAGGCCCACGCCGAGACAGTACCTCCCCTCCTCGGTCGGAGCATTGGTGATGGAGTACTGCCGGCACAAGCCGCCCGGCAAGTGCAAGTCGACGTGCGAACCGGCCGTGAAGGCGGGAAGCGTTCCATCCGCAACAGCACGCAATTCGATACCGAGCACCCCCTCTGCCTCATGCGTGAGGCGGGACACAACCACATCCAACATGGTCATGCAGGCTGTCGCTGTACTGTGATCAGCTGTGCGGCCTCACCCGACGTCGCGGCTGCCGTCTCCGCCGCTTCCTGTTCGAGCCGTCGTGCCACGACCCATCGGAACTGAGACAGCGCCGCGTCCATCGCAAACGGGGTCATCTTGAATTCGGGGTCCAGCGAGAGATTCCTGTGCTGCGCCGTGATGATAGCCCGGTCTTCCTCGAACGCGGTCACGATGTTCTGGTGGATGGACTTCGTCACTGCCGGCTCGTCGATCGAGAAGTTGTGCGGATGCGAGAAGAAGTAGTGCGTGGAGTTCTCCGTCTCGGGCGTGATCGCCTGGCAACCGCGAAACTCCACTGCATCGACACGCCGACCTTCCGGGGCCCCGGTCCCCGCCGGCGCGTTGCCCGAGTCCATGAGAAGGATGGCCGGGATCGTGAAGTTGTAGATGTTCCAGCGATCAACCTTCCCGGTCCAGTCCTTGACCGCCTTCACGAATGGAGGCGGCTCGGTGTTCAACGCCCAGCGCGTGATCCGCACGCCGTCCTCGAGTCGCTCGACCTTCGGTGGGTGCTCGGCATAGTCCGCGCTGCCACCCAAAGTCGTTGGATGCACGAACGGCAGATGCGAGAAGTCCAGCAGGTTGTCGCAGATCAGGAGGTAGTTGACGTCGTAATGGATATAGCCGTCCAGACCGCGCCAGTCAGGATGGTCGAGCCATGGCGTTTTCGGGATCAGCGTCGGATCAGCCTTTGCGGGATCACCCATCCAGATCCAGATCCAGCGGTGCTGCTCGACCACGGGATAGGTCCGGACCTTCGCCTGAGGCGGGATCCGGGTCTGTGCAGGCGCCTCGATGCACTGGCCGGCAGCGTCGAACTTGAGACCGTGGTACATGCAGCGCACGCAGTCTCCTTCGCGCCTACCGACCGAAAGAGGTGCGCCTCGGTGGCAGCACCGGTCGGCCATGGCAACCAATTTGCCGTCGGCCGTGCGATACATGAGGATGGGCACGCCGATGATCGTGCGCGCGAAAAGTCCGTCGGTGGTGACTTCGTGGTCCCAGGCGGCGACGTACCAGGTGTTCTTGATAAACATTGCGTGTCTCCTGCAGTGCAGCACTTGCGCACTCGCATGATAACGATACGATCAGGCTCGCAATGAGTCAATCTCATGTTGCTCATACCGGCAATGAGGGATGTTCATTCCCAAAGACCCTGGAAGCCTTTCGCCATGAGCAACCCAACGCGCCTCGGACAACTGGATCTGAATCTGCTCACCCTCTTCGACGCGCTGCTGCGAGAGCAGAGCGTGACGCGCGCGGCCGAAGCCGTGGGCGTCACTCAAAGCGCCGTGAGCCATGCCTTGAACCGGTTGCGCGATTTCTTCGACGACCCCTTGTTCGTCAAGGCGCCCGAAGGAATGGTCCCCACCCGCAAGGCGGAGGCGCTGAAGCCCGCGGTCGTCGACATCGTGGCCGCCATCAGGCAGCGCATCCTGTCCGAGGCGGCATTCGATCCGGCCACTTCGCACCGGATCTTCACGCTCTGCATGACGGACATGGGCGAACTCGTCTTCCTGCCGCCCTTGCTCAATCAGTTCAGGGCGCTCGCTCCCCGTTGCCGGGTACGGACGCTGCAGGTTCCGTCGGAGCAGATCGAAGGCCTTCTGTCCTCCGGCGAGGCCGACCTCGCGCTCGGCTCCATTCGCACCGCGCCCGAGGGGCTGTATCGCCAGCGCCTGTTCATGCACTTGCTCGTCACCATCGTGAGCGCTCGCAACCGGCAAGTCGGGGAACAGCTGACCCTCCAGCAGTTCGAGCAGATGCCTCATGTGGCGGTGTCGCTCGCCGGCCGCCCCGGGGACGCATACGACAGCGCGCTGGAGGAGCAAGGCATCAAGCGCACGATCTTCCTGGCCACGCCGCATTTCCTGACGGTGCCCCTGCTGCTGGAGCAGCAGCCGGACTTGATCGCGACGGTGCCGCTCGAATTGGCCAACGTCTTTCAACGCTACGGCACGGTTCGCGTCGTGCAGCCGCCCGTCGAACTCGCGCCCTACGCGCTCAACCAGCATTGGCATCCACGCTTTCACCACGATCCCGCAGTGGTGTGGATTCGCGAACTCGTCAAGAAAACCTTCGAGGGCTACCCCGACCACGCGGCGAGAAAGGGTGAGGCACAGCTGCGGCAGGACGTCAGGAGGTGAGTTCGAGCTTGATGCCCGAGCGCTTGACCACCGGAATCCACTTCGAGCGCTCCGACTGGATATAGGCCGTAAACTCCGCTGGCGTGCTTCCGACCGGCTCGCCACCGTAGTCGCGATACCGTTCGGCCACTTCCGGTTTGCGAGCCATGGTTGCGCAGGCCGATGCCAGCTTCTCGAGAACCGGCTTGGGCGTGCCGACGGGCGCGAGCAGGCCGAACCAGGTCGACGCGTCGTAGTCGGCAATGCCGAGTTCCTGGAACGTGGGCACGTTCGGCAGGAGCGGGTGGCGGCTCGTGCCGGTGACGGCCAGCGCCTTCAGCTTTCCAGCCCGAATGTTGCTCATGGAGGCCGCAAGCGCATCGAACATCACCTGCGTCTCGCCACCTAGAAGCGCGGTGTATGGACTGGTCGTGTTGTAGGGAACGAACTTGTACGTCGTCCCTGTCAGCGCGCCGAACCATTCGCCCAGCAGGTGCTGGAAGGTCCCGATCCCGACCGTCCCCGCATTGATCGATCCTGGCTTGGCCTTGGCCAGGGCGATGAGCTCGGTGACGTTCGACGCCGGCAGGCTCGGGTGCGCGACCGCCACGCTGCGAAGCGTCGTGAGCTGGCTGATCGCATCGAAGTCCGTGGGCTTGTAGGGGAGGTGCGTGTACAGCTCGGACATGTAGCAGAGCGAGCTGGGAATCCCCATCAGGAGGGTGTAGCCATCGGGCGCGGCTTTCGCGGCCAACGAGGTCCCGATCGTCGTGGCCCCACCGGGACGGTTGTCCACGATGACGCTCTGGCCGAGGATGCCGGTCAGGCCCGCGGCCCAGAACCGGGTGTCGGCGTCCAATCCCGATCCGGGCGGGTTCGCAACGATGATGCGAATCGGCTTGGTGGGATAGTCCTGGGCGAACGCACTCTGGCCCAGCCCCGTCATCAATATGGAAGCGCCAGCACCCAGCGCCCGTCTTCTAGTGATCGCCATGACATCGTCTCCACTTGCGGAATCCACCTTCAACGAATCCCACTCTAGATACGATACTATACGATCCGTCTTGCAATAGGCCTATAGTAAGCCCCAATGGTGGCTGGTATCGCCGATCGAATCGCCTACCCCGGATTGCAACCACTGGTTTGGGCGTTGTCGACCATTCGCTCGAGCAAGCCGCGAAGTTCCCCAACCTCCGAGTCGTCGAAACCGCGAAGCAGTTCCGCCTGAATCCGCTGCAGTTCGGGGGCGAGGCCCCTGGGGGATTCCCTTCCGCGTTCCGTCAGCATGGCATTGACAACCCGACGGTCGGCTGGTGCCCGAACGCGTTGGCACAGACCCTGGCGCACCAGTCGATCGATCATTCGCGTGATGCCCGCAGGGTCGGTCTCGCAGAGTCTGGCCAGCTCGACGATCTGGAGCGGCCCGCGCAGATTCAGATAGTGCAGGAGGCGCCACTGCGTACCAGTGGGCCCGCCCGCCTGCCGCAGACGCGCGTCGAGCGTCGTGCGGGAGAGCGAGAGAATGCGCCGGATCAGATAGGCAAAGCTATCGTCGATCCGATAGTCCGATGCGTTGCTGATCGAGATTGACGAGCCGTTCAAGATAAAAAACCTTCGCTGTGATGGTTCCGCGCAGCGGTTGAGAGCGGACCACAGGGCCACGATTTTGCCGCTAGCGTGCGGGCAATCATCCGCATCCGCAGTCAACCGCGCGACGCTAACTTCGTGCTGCCTCGCCATGAAATTCCAGGAAAGCCTTCACCGCAGGTAGCTTGGCATGCCGAGGTGGATATACGACGAAATGCACTTTGACAGGATCGCGCCTGAGCCCATCAACGTGACCGAAGTGCTGAAGGCCGGGTAGCTCCTCGCTGATGGTGGATGCCGGCATGCGCGAAATGCTCGTCGAGAACTACGCGGAGCCTGCTCTGCCGGCGGACGTCCTGCGTGGCTCCTATCGCTTCGGCCGCTACAGCCCGGCGGCTGCGAAGCAGAAGGGGATCACCGCCATCTCGCCCGCGAAGGCCGGGCGTAGGCTTTGCAGTTTGAAATGGTGGCTGCCACCGGGTGGCTGGTGCCGTCCTGGTGGTGAAGACCCTCGCCGCCCAGCGTGGTGCGGCCCGAGGGGGCGCCAAGCAGAACGCCACGGTCGCGCTGGTCTGCTGCGGCCCAGATCGCGTCGCCCACTCGCTGGAAGCCGAACATCGAGTAGTAGATGTATAAGGGCAGCAACGCCAGCCCGTGCACGCTGTAGCTGGTCGCAGCGGCCGTCCAACTCGCGATCGCGCCGGCCTCGCTGATGCCTTCTTCCAGGATCTGCCATTCGGCCCCCTGCTTGCGACTCGCCGACTGGTTACCAGGAGCATTAACTTCTTGCGGCTTCTGCGTGGATCCATGCCAGGAAAGCTTCGACGGATGGACGCTTGCCGTGCCGTGGTGGATAGACGGCAAAGTGCGCCTTGACCTTCACGGCTTGATCGAGACCGAACACGGGTTTAAGTTTGCGCTCGGCAATATGCCTTGCGGCAATGGTCGTGCTTTCAAGCGCAACACCGAGTCCTTGCGTGGCTGCGTCGAGCGACATCTGGGCCCGATCGAAGCGCACGGGAAACCAGTCCGGCGCCCGAATGTCGCTGAACTGTGCGAACCAGTCCGACCATTGCACCACGCTGACATTGCTCTGAATCAACTTCAGGGTCGAAAGTTGATCTATGCGCTTCAGGCCATGCTGTCGGATGAAGGCAGGACTGGCGAGCGGCACGATCAGCTCTTCGAACAGCGGTTCCACCACGAGGTCGGGCCAATTGGGTATCCCGTAGCGAATGTCGATGTCGGACTGGCCGAGCGCGAAATCGCTCGGCGTATGCGCCGCAGAAAGGTTGAGCGAAATGTCTGGGTGGGCCTGAGCAAAGCCCCGCAGGCGCGACATCAGCCATAGGCTGGCGATGCTGGGTGCCGAGTGCACATACAGGCTATTCCTTACTCCCTGGCGAAGGTCCTCAGTCGCCGAAGCGATGGCCGAAAGCGCACCACCGACTTTCGACAGGTAGAGATCGCCCGCAGCGCTCAGTCGCACGCCATGGGCGCTGCGCTCGAACAGTCTTACGCCGAGATCCGCTTCCAGTCGCGAGATCTGGTGGCTGATGGCAGAAGCTGTGAGATGCAATTCCGATGCCGCAAAGGCAAAGCTCTTCCTGCGTGCGACGGCTTCGAAGGCCTGAAGGTTGGTCACGGACGGTAGCGTTGGCATAGGGTCTACCCGGTCTTCAAATGACAAAGCATCATCTTAGGCTGAAAACATATCGCTTGTCGTCATTCAGGCTTTTGAAGACCATTGACCCCATCGCAGCAGATCACCCTCGCGCTGCGGCGGTCACAGGCAAGAAGGGGCATGCCCCGGCCGCATCACATTCGCACCCCTCTGGAGACACATCGATGCTACTCAAGGACAAAGTTGTCGTTATCACCGGCGGCGCCGGCCTCAACGGCCTCGGCTTCGCCACCGCACGCCTGATGGCAGCCCACGGAGCCCGGGTTGCGGTTCTCGACCTGGAGCGCGCCGACCCTGCCGCAGCGGCAGCTCAACTGGGGTCCGGCCATCTCGGGCTCGTCGCCGACGTGACCGACAAAGTTTCTTGCGAAACTGCCGCCGCGGCGGTGCTGAAGTCATTCGGGCGCATCGACGCACTGGTCAACAACGCCGGCATCACGCAGCCGGTCAAGACGCTCGAGATCAGCGGTGCGGACTACGACCGCATCCTTGATGTCAGCCTTCGCGGCACCCTGTACATGTCGCAGGCTGTTCTGCCCACCATGCAAAAGCAAGGCAGCGGTTCAGTGGTCTGCATTTCATCGGTATCGGCACAGCGCGGCGGCGGCATCCTCGGTGGTCCGCACTACTCGGCAGCAAAGGCCGGCGTGCTCGGCCTCGCGCGCGCCATGGCGCGGGAGTTCGGTCCCGAAGGCATCCGCATCAACAGCATCACGCCCGGCCTGATCGGCACCGACATCATCAAGGGCAAGCTCACCGAAGAGAAGAAGGCCGAGATCGCCGAAACCATTCCTCTCGCCCGCTTAGGCCGTGCCGAGGACATCGCCGGCGCCTGCGTGTTCCTCGCCAGCGACCTCTCGCTTTATTGCACGGGCATCACGCTCGACGTCAATGGCGGCATGTTGATTCACTGAAGCCGGCGCTTCTCATTCACTACATAACCAGGAGACAGACATGACCGGGCACAAGCTCACCCCCACGCTCAACCGCCGGCAGCTGCTGGCCGCAGGTGCGGCATTGCCGCTGTTCTCGATCGTCACGCGCCGCGCGGACGCCGCCGAGTTCGAACTCAAGTACGCGACCGGTCAGGACCCGACCCACCCGGTCAACCTGCGCGCGAAGGAAGCGCACGATCGCATTCGAGAAGCGACCTCGGGCCGGGTCAACATCAAGCTCTTCCCCGCCAATCAACTCGGCAGCGACACGGATCTGCTGGCGCAGGTGCGCAACGGCTCCGTCGAGTTCTTCAACCTGTCGTCGCTTGTCCTGTCGACCTTCGTGCCCGTCTCTGGCATCACGAGCGTCGGCTTCGCCTTCAAGAACTATGACGATGTCTGGAAGGCGATGGATGGCGATCTTGGCAACTACATCCGCGCCGAGATCGCGAAGACGCCGATCTTCACGGTCTCGAAGATCTGGGACAACGGCTTCCGCCAGATCACTTCGTCGACGCGCGAGATCAAGACCGCGGCCGACCTGAAGGGATTCAAGATCCGGGTGCCGGCCGCGCCGCCGCTGACCTCGCTGTTCAAGGCGCTCGAAGCCGCGCCGTCGCCGATCAACTTCAACGAGGTCTACACGGCATTGCAGACGAAGGTGGTCGAGGGCCAGGAGAACCCGCTCGCCATCATCGCGACCGCGCGGCTCTACGAGGTCCAGAAGACCTGCAGCATGACGGGCCACGTCTGGGACGGCTACTGGGTGCTCGGCAACAAGCGCGCCTTCGACAAGCTGCCCGCCGATGTCCAGCAGGTCATCAAGCGGGAGCTCGACAAGTCCGCGACGGACCAACGCGCCGACGTGGCCAAGCTGAGCACCAGCCTCGTGGCCGATCTCAAGGCCAAGGGCATCACCTTCGTCGACGCCCAGCAGGACGACTTCCGCAAGAAGCTCGCAAGCACCGGCTTCTACGGCGAGTGGAAGTCGAAGTACGGCGCCGCCCCCTGGGACCTGCTGGAAAAGGTCTCCGGCAAGCTCGGCTGACGCTGCCACTCGCCCGCCCTTCGGCCTCCGGGGCGAGCGGGACATTCCTCGATTGTTTTGCGACAGGTGCGCCGCGTCACTGCGGAGGCCGGCGGCCGCCTGTCGCCCGAAAGAAAACCATGCACATCTCTACTGAAGAGCCCGGCGCCGCCGGGACCATGGATCCCCCGGGCCGCGCGTCGCCGATCGCCTGGCTCGAGACGCTGAACAAGGCCCTGGCCACGCTGGTCGAAGTTCCGGCCGCCCTGCTGGTGCTGGCCGAAGTGGTCGTGCTGCTGATGGGGGTGACGAGCCGGTACGTCCTGCACGAGCCTCTGGTGTGGTCGGACGAACTGGCATCGATCCTGTTCCTCTGGCTCGCCATGCTGGGCTCGATCGTTGCGCTCCAGCGCGGCGAGCACATGCGGATGACGGCGATCGTCGGCAAGCTCGACGCGCGCCGCCGCGCCTTCCTGGACCTGGTCGCGATCGCCGCGGCCGTCGCGTTCCTGGCATTCATCCTCCATCCGTCCTACGAGTTCGCGCAGGACGAGGTCTTCGTCACGACGCCCGCCATGGGCATCCCGAACTCGTGGCGGGCCGCCGCCCTGCCCATCGGCCTCGGATTGATGCTGCTGGTCGCCGTGATGCAGATCTTTCGCCTCGGCCGCATGAAGGATGCGTTGCTGGCCTTGGGCCTCGTCGGCCTCGTCATCGGCGCGCTGGCGCTGGCCGGTCCGCTGTTCATGTCGCTTGGCAACTGGAATCTCTTCCTGTTCTTCGTACTCGGCGTCGGCGCCATGGTGCTCCTGGGGCTGCCGATCGCGTTCTCCTTCGGGCTCGCGACCTTCGGCTACATCGCGCTGACCACCACCACGCCGACGGTCGTGGTCGTGGGCCGCATGGACGAGGGCATGAGCCACCTGATCCTGCTGGCCGTGCCGCTCTTCGTGCTGCTGGGCCTGCTCATCGAGATGACCGGCATCGCACGCGCCATGGTCAACTTCCTGGCCAGCCTGCTGGGGCACGTGCGCGGTGGACTGTCGTACGTACTGATCGGTGCGATGTACCTGGTGTCGGGCATCTCGGGTTCCAAGGCGGCGGACATGGCCGCCGTCGCACCGGCGCTCTTCCCCGAGATGCGCAAGCGGGGCGCGAAGCCGGGGGACCTCGTGGCATTGCTTTCCGCAACGGGCGCGCAGACCGAGACGATCCCGCCCTCGCTGGTGCTGATCACGATCGGCTCCGCGACCGGCGTATCGATCGCAGCCCTCTTCACCGGGGGCCTGATGCCGGGTGTCGTGGTCGGCGTGACCCTGGCCGCACTCGTGTGGTGGCGCTACCGGCGCGAGGACCTGTCGGGCGTCCGCAAGGCCAGCGGCCGCGAGATCGCCAAATCCTTCCTGATCTCGATCCCCGCGCTTGCGCTTCCCGTCGTCATCCGCGCCGCGGTGGTCGAGGGCGTCGCGACAGCGACGGAGGTGTCCACCATCGGCATCCTGTACGCGGTGGTGGCGGGACTTCTCGTCTACCGGCAATTCGACTGGAAGCGGGTCTATCCGATGCTGGTCAGTACCGCGTCGCTGTCGGGATCGATCCTGTTCATCATCGGCGCCGCCACCGGCATGGCCTGGGCACTGACGCAGTCGGGATTCTCGACAGCCCTGGCCGACGCGATGAAGGCGCTGCCGGGCGGTGCTGTCACCTTCATGGCGGTCTCGGTGGTTGCTTTCATCATCCTCGGCTCCGTGCTCGAAGGCATCCCCGCCATCGTGCTGCTGGGTCCGCTGCTGTTCCCCATCGCGCGCCAGGTCGGTATCCACGAAGTGCACTACGCGATGGTCGTGACCCTCGCCATGGGCATCGGCCTCTTCGCGCCGCCATTCGGGGTCGGCTACTACGCGGCCTGCGCGATCAGCCGCATCCATCCGAACGAAGGCATGAAGCCCATCGTGGGCTACATGGTCGCGCTGTTCCTAGGAACGGTCCTCGTGGCCGCCGTCCCGTGGATCTCGATCGGGTTCCTCTGATTTTTCGCCACTCACACTTTCAGGAGATCTTCATGTCCGACTTATCGACGCTTCAACAGAGCGCCTACCGCATTCGCCGCTACGCACTGCGCATGGGCGAAGTCCAGGGGCAGGGCTATATCGGCCAGGCGCTCGGCTGGGCCGACGTCCTCGCCGTGGCCTACAAGCACGCGATGGCCTACGAGCCCGCGGATCCCCAATGGGAAGGCCGCGACCGCTTCCTGCTGTCGCACGGCCACTACGCCATCGCCTTCTATGCGGCGCTGATCGAGGCCGGCATCGTCCCCGAAGAGGAACTCGAAACCTACGGCAGCGACGACAGCCGGCTGCCGATGTCCGGAATGGCCACCTACACGCCCGGCATGGAGATGTCCGGCGGCTCGCTCGGGCAGGGGCTGTCCATCGCGGTCGGCATGGCGCTGGGCCTTCGGCTGAAGAACAGCCACGCCGTCGTCTACAACTCGATGTCGGACGGCGAACTGGACGAGGGCTCGACCTGGGAAGCCGCGATGGGCGCCGCCCACCACCGGCTGTCGAACCTGATCTGCCTGGTCGACATCAACAACCAGCAGGCGGACGGCCCCTCCGGAAAGATCATGGGCTTCGAGCCGCTCGCCGACAAATGGGCCGCGTTCGGCTGGCACGTCCAGCGCGTGAACGGCAACGACCTGCCGGCCGTCGTCGCGGCCTTCGATGCCGCGCGTGCGCTCGCGGAAGACAAACCCCGCGTCATCCTCTTCGACACCCTGATGGGCAAGGGCGTGCCCTTCCTCGAGACCCGCGACAAGAACCACTTCATTCGCGTCGATCCTCCCGAATGGCAGCAGGCGATCGCCCATGTCGACAGCACCCAGACCGAAGGAGCCCTGTGATGAACGCCACCACCGAAAAGAAGCCGAGGCTCACCACCTCCGCGATGATTGCCTCCATTGCCAGCGAGGGCCAGCGTGTCACGGCGGCGCCGTTCGGCAAGGCCATGGTCGAGCTCGGCCGCAACCGGCCGGAGGTCGTCGGGATGACGGCCGATCTCGCCAAGTACACCGACCTGCACCTGTTCGCCAGGGAATATCCCGAACGCTTCTTCCAGATGGGCATGGCCGAGCAGTTGCTGATGGCGGCTGCGGGCGGCATGGCCAAGGAGGGGTTCATCCCCTTCGCGACCACGTATGCGGTGTTCGGCACCCGCCGGGCCTATGACTTCGTGCATCAGGTGATCGCCGAGGAGAACCTCAACGTCAAGATCTGTTGCGCGCTGCCCGGACTGACCACCGGCTATGGCCCGAGCCACCAGGCCACCGAGGACCTGGCCTTGATGCGAAGCATCCCGGGCCTGACCATCATCGACCCGTGCGACGCGCTCGACGTCGAACAGGCGGTGCCGCAGATGGCCGAACACGCAGGCCCGGTCTACATGCGACTGCCGCGCGGCAACGTGCCGCTCGTGCTGGACGAGTACGACTACAAGTTCGAGCTCGGCAAGGCCAAGCTGATCCGCGACGGAAAGAGCGTGCTCGTGATCTCCAGCGGCTTCATGACCATGCGCTCGCTGGAAGTGGCGCAGCAACTGCAGGGCGACGGCGTCGACGTCGCCGTGCTGCACGTCCCGACGATCAAGCCTCTGGACGAAGCGACGATCCTCGCGGAGGTCCGGAGATCGGGGCGGCTGGTCGTGGTCGCGGAGAACCACTCCGTGATCGGCGGCCTTGGCGAGGCGGTCGCGAGCCTCCTGATGCGCTCGGGCGTTGCGACGACGTTCCGCCAGATCGGCCTTCCAGATGCTTTTCTGGACGCCGGCGCGCTGCCGACCTTGCATGAACGCTACGGCATATCGACGGCGGCGATGAGTCAGCAGATCAAGGGCTGGATCTAAGGAGCCGAATGGCGGAATAACCACGTTCACGTGGTTCTTCCGTCGACATCAGTCAGTTTGTCGGACGTCTCTGCGTGACCTCGCCATGAGGCTTCCGGCCATATAAAAGGATCCCCATGTTCATAGGCGTGCCGGCCGAAACTGCGCCAGGCGAAACCCGAGTGGCCGTCACGGCGGAAACCGCGAAGAAACTGGTGGCGCAGGGCCATACCGTGCGAGTGCAGTCGGGAGCGGGCACCGTTGCCAGCGTCACCGATGCGGCCTACCAGGCAGCGGGCGCGGAGATCACCGATGCCGAGGGCGCCTTCGGCTGCGAGATCGTGCTGAAGGTGCGCTCGCCCTCCGAAGCCGAGCTGGCGCTGATGAAGCCGGCTGCCGTGCTGGTGGGCATGCTCAACCCCTTCGATGCCGAGGGCCTGCAGCGCCTGGCCACGGCCGGCCTCACCTCCTTCGCACTCGAAGCCGCCCCGCGCACCACGCGCGCGCAGAGCATGGACGTCTTGTCCTCGCAGGCCAACATCGCCGGCTACAAGGCCGTCATGATGGCCGCCGACAAGTACCAGCGCTTCTTCCCGATGTTGATGACGGCCGCCGGCACCGTGAAGGCCGCGCGGGTCGTGATTCTGGGCGTCGGTGTTGCCGGATTGCAGGCGATCGCCACGGCCAAGCGCCTCGGAGCTGTCATCGAAGCCTCCGACGTGCGCCCCTCGGTCAAGGAGCAGGTCGAGTCGCTGGGCGCCAAGTTCATCGACGTGCCCTATGAAACCGCCGAGGAGAAGGAAGCCGCAGAAGGCGTCGGCGGCTATGCGCGCCCGATGCCCCAGAGCTGGCTCGATCGCCAGAAGGTGGAAGTGGCCAAGCGCGTGGCGCTGGCCGACGTGGTCATCAGCACGGCCCTCATCCCCGGGCGCGCCGCACCGACCCTCATCACCGAGGACATGGTCAAGGCCATGAAGCCGGGCTCGGTGATCGTGGACATCGCCGCCGGCAAGGGCCCTGTCAATCCCGATGGTGGCGTGGGCGGCAACTGCCCGCTCTCGGAAGCCGACAAGACCGTCATCAAGCACGGCGTGACCCTCATCGGCGAAACGAACCTGCCGGCGCTCGTGGCGGCGGATGCCTCCTCGCTCTACGCGCGCAACGTGCTCGATTTCCTCAAGCTCGTGCTGCCCAAGGAAGGCGGGATCAAGATCGACCTCGAGGACGACATCGTCGCCGCCTGCCGCATGACGCAGGACGGCCAGGTCACGAAGAAGTAGACGACATCGACGATCAAGAACCCCGAGGAGAAGAAAAGCCATGGATCCCGTATCCCACACCGTCATCAACCTCATCATCTTCGTGCTGGCCATCTACGTGGGCTACCACGTCGTGTGGACCGTCACGCCGGCGCTGCACACGCCGCTGATGGCCGTCACCAACGCGATTTCCGCCATCGTCATCGTGGGCGCCATGCTCGCTGCGGCGCTCACCGAAACGGCGCTCGGCAAGACCATGGGCGTGCTCGCGGTGGCGCTCGCCGCGGTGAACGTCTTCGGCGGCTTCCTGGTGACCCGGCGCATGCTGGAGATGTTCAAGAAGAAGGACAAGAAGGCACCTGCTGCCAAGGCGGAGGGCCACTGACATGTCCATGAACGTCGTCACGCTGCTGTACCTCGTTGCCAGCGTCTGCTTCATCCAGGCCCTGAAGGGCCTGTCCCACCCCACCACCTCCATCCGCGGCAACATCTTCGGCATGGTCGGCATGGCGATCGCCATCCTGACCACGGCAGCCCTGATCGTGCAGCTCTCGGGCGGCAAGGCCCTCGGCATGGCCTGGGTGCTGCTGGGGCTGGTGGTGGGCGGCGGCTACGGTGCGTATCGCGCCAGGACCGTCGAGATGACGCAGATGCCCGAACTCGTCGCCTTCTTCCACAGCATGATCGGCCTGGCGGCCGTGTTCATCGCGGTGGCGGCGGTGGTGGAGCCCTGGGCCTTCGGCATCACGCCGCTGCCGGTGCCGGCGGCCGTGGGCGTGCAGACGCCCGAGGGCGCCGCGATCATCGACGGGTTCCTGCGCTATGCGATTCCGGCGGGCAACCGGCTGGAGTTGTTCCTGGGCGCGGCCATCGGCGCGATCACCTTCAGCGGCTCGGTCATCGCCTTCGGCAAGCTCTCGGGCAAGTACAAGTTCCGCCTCTTCCAGGGCGCGCCCGTGCAGTTCAAGGGCCAGCACATGGTGAACCTCGTGCTGGGCCTCGTAACCATCGCGCTGGGCCTCCTCTACATGGCCACCGAGAGCTGGCTCGCCTTCGGCCTGATGGTGGTCCTGGCCTTCGTGATGGGGGTGCTCATCATCATCCCGATCGGCGGGGCGGACATGCCGGTGGTGGTGTCGATGCTCAACAGCTACTCGGGCTGGGCGGCGGCGGGCATCGGCTTCAGCCTGAACAACGCGATGCTGATTGTGGCGGGGTCTCTGGTGGGCTCCTCGGGTGCGATCCTCTCGTACATCATGTGCAAGGCGATGAACCGCTCGTTCTTCAGCGTGATCCTGGGCGGCTTCGGCGGCGAGGCGGCCGCGGCCAGCGGCGGCGCCAAGGAGCAGCGCCCGGTCAAGAGCGGCAGCGCCGACGACGCGGCCTTCATGCTGTCCAACGCGGACACGGTGATCATCGTGCCGGGCTACGGCCTCGCGGTGGCCCGGGCGCAGCACGCGGTCAACGAGCTCGCGGAGAAGCTCACGCACAAGGGCGTGACGGTGAAGTACGCGATCCACCCGGTGGCCGGGCGCATGCCGGGGCACATGAACGTGCTGCTCGCCGAAGCCGAAGTGCCCTACGACCAGGTCTTCGAGATGGAAGACATCAACGGCGAGTTCGGCCAGGCGGACGTGGCGATCATCCTGGGCGCCAACGACGTGGTGAACCCGGCCGCGCTGCAGAAGGGCACGCCGATCTACGGCATGCCGATCCTGGAGGCCTACAAGGCCAAGACGGTGATCGTGAACAAGCGCTCGATGGCCGCGGGCTACGCGGGGCTGGACAACGAGCTGTTCTACATGGACAAGACCATGATGGTCTTCGGGGATGCCAAGAAGGTCGTGGAGGACATGGCAAAGGCCATCGAGTAGGCACGGGTCAGGCTTTCAGCTTAGGGGCCACCCCCCGGCATTTGCTGAAGCGGAGCACTTCGCCACATAGCAGACCCTCGGCCCCAAGGCCGCGCCACTGTCTGCAGAGGCCACATGACCCTGGCGCGCTGAGTCAGTGCGGCAACAGAGCGCGCCGGGCGGCTGCGACGAGTTGCCTGGTCAAGCCATCAAGAAGCGCTGAGGCGGCACGGGCATGCTGCCAGTGCAGGGCGACGTCCAGCGGCGTTTTCGGCACCAACTCGACGAGCGACCCGTCTTTCAAGTGCGGCGCAATCAAGGCCTGCGGGTGCAGGCCCCACCCCATGCCGGACAAGGTTGCCGTGACGAACGCCTGGGAGGACGGAAGGATGTGCCGCGGTAGTTCCACATGCCGATGGCAAAGGCGCTGTGCCCACTGGGTTTGCAGCTCATCCTTCGCGTTGAACGCGAGGCTCGGTGCGCAGGCCAGACTTCCCGCTCCGACGCCGTCAGCAAAATGACGGGCCATGAATTGCGGACTGGCAACAGGCAAATAGCGCATCGACCCCAATGGTCGACTGTTGCATCCGGCGGCGGCACGGCTACTGCCGGTGACGGCACCCAGCACCGCGCCGCTGCGCAGCCATTCGGCGGTGTGGTCTTGGTCATCTACCGAAATCTCCATGAGAACCGGCGCTGATGCCGCGAACTGGGCGACGGCCGGAGCAAACCATGTCGCCAGACTGTCGGCATTGACCGCGACAGGAAGAGGCACCCGTGCAATCCCCTCGGGCGCCAGCGTTGGAACGGCTCCTTCGAGTTCTTGCTCCAGAAGGCGGACCCGATCGACATGCTGGCATAGGCGACGGCCCGTCTCCGTAGCGCGGCACGGCTGGTCACGCACTACCAGCGCGCAACCGATACGCTCCTCCAACAGCCGAATGCGCTGTGAGATGGCCGATGGCGTTACGTTCAGCGCGCGGGCCGCGCGCTCGAAGCTTCCTTCTCGTACGACTGCGGAAAGTGCGGATAGCGCCGAATAGTCTAACATGCCGTAAGTGTCCCTAAATCGGCCTTAGAAAAGTTAGTTTCCTTCATCGCCACGCGCAAGCAAGCTTCGCTCATGGTGAACTTTTCAGACTCCGCTTCACTTGCGCTTCCGGTATTCATGCAGGGCTTGGCCCTGAGTTTTGGGCTCATCGGTTCCGACATGCTCGCGACGCAGCCCCTGGCGTAACACGAAGGCGTTCTGAGCGCCTATTGCAATGTTGTTCTGCGCGGTGCTAGACGGGGCGCTGATTGCCGCGGGTGTCCTGGGCATGGCGCAGGCCTTGAGTGGGCGTCCGGGGCTTGCACGCGCGCTGGCGCTGGCTGGCGCCGTTTTCCTGGCGGCGTATGGGGTCCGGGCGCTGCGCCGAGCACGCACACCCCAGCACCTGCGGGCAGCGGAAGGGAATGCGGTCCTCGGCCGGGGGGCGGCTGTGGCGCAGGCGGCAGCCTTCACGCTGCTCAATCCGCATGTCTACCTGGACACCGTGCTTCTGGTGGGCAGCATTGGGGCTCAGCAGCCCGGCGTGCTGCGCGGGTGGTTCGTCGCCGGCGCGAGCATGGCCAGCATGCTTTGGTTCGGACTTCTTGGCTATGGCGCGCGCTGGCTCGCACCCTGGTTTGCTCGCCCGCGAGCCTGGCAGATGCTGGACGGTCTGATTGGGCTGACCATGATGATGTTGGCTGCGATTTTGGCAGGTCGCGTCGTCACGGGCTTCTGACGTCGTAGTTCAGCTTCTCTTCTGTGGAATGACATGCCATGGCATCGGTAATCAATCATCCAGCGTTCAATGCTCGTCCAAACGTTGGGCAGTTCGCGAAAGATGGCGAGTGGGAAGCGGCGTGGGGGTTCGCTGTCGCCTCAGCTCCGTCATTCGAAGACGTTTGCAACTACCTCGACGGGGCGACAGAGGTTGCATTCGAGCATTCTTTGATGCAGCATTTTCGCATACGGTTGTGCGGCACAACGCAAGACACAGCACGACGTGCGTTTGAATGCGTGGCTGCCTAAACTTGACCCGCTGGGGCGCGATGTTCTGTTTGCGGAGGTCGGCGCCGTCAACGCATGGCGTTCAGCGGGGCCATCAGAGTTGACCGACTGTCCGACTTCTCGGAGCGCTTCGATGCGTTGTGGCAGTTGCTCTGCGCGAGCCCAGTCGGGAAGGATGTTGCACACAGAAAGGCAATCAAGTTCGCCTACGACATGCCGCCCCCGCACTGGTTCACGCTGCCGGTCGGCACGTCGGTTGCGCCGTTTGAACTTGATTCGGATGCACTATTGCAAGCCGCCCAAGTGTGGACTCGCCATGAAATAGCTAGCACCCGTGTCCTTTGGACCGCTTCGGAGCAAGTTGTCCGACCGCTTAGGGCACGAACCCGCCCATCCACCCTGCCCTCCCGAAGGACGCTTCACGCTGCACAACGGAATCTCCAGCTCGGCCTTTCGATAGCAATTCCGGGACCACTGCAGTCCTAGAGTTCCTGCAACTGCAACGGCTGATCTCTGGCATCAAGCAGCAGTCATGCAGATTCACGCCTCTGCCTGCGCCGGAGTGCCGGTCGAGTCGAGGCCCACTGATCGCCCGCCATATCAGAGCAAGGCATCGCATCGATCGCGCCGCTCTAGGCAAGATGGCGAAACCTCTCGTCATTCTGACGATCTTATGCACCGTCTCGTCAATGTGGTCCGTAGATTCTGCCAGCACCTCACCCTACATTTCTTCTCAGGCATCGAATCGCTTCAAGGAGAAACGAATGGCAAATCATCCCTGGAAAAACGTACTGGTACTCGGTGCTGGAAAAGTCGGCGCAACGGTTGCCGACATGGTGGCCGAGTACCATGGTCTGCCGGTCACGCTGGGCGATGCAAAGCCCGAGGTTCCGATGCGTGCGGATCCACTTGTCAAACGGATTCTGCTGAATGTAGAGGATGAAGCGCAGCTCGGCGGCATCATCGCAGAGCACTCCGTCGTCATCAACGCCCTGCCTTACTTCCTTGCTGCTCGCGTGGCAACGGCCGCTGCCAAGCAAGGGGTCCACTATTTCGACCTCACCGAGGATGTTGCTGCTACACGAGCAATCCGCGAGCTTGGTAAGGATGCAGAGTCCACACTCATGCCGCAAAGCGGCTTAGCGCCCGGCGTGATCGGAATGCTCGGCGGCGATCTCGCGAATCGCTTCGACGAGCTGTACGACCTTCGCCTGCGGGTGGGTGCATTGACGCGCAACGCAACCAACAGTCTGCGCTACAACTTCACGTGGAGCATCGACGGCGTCATCAACGAATACTGCAACCCTTGCGACGCAATCGTGAATGGGGAGTTGGTCTCGGTCCAGCCCATGGAGGGTCATGAGACCTTCACGCTGGACGCGGAATCGTTCGAAGCCTTCAATACTTCGGGTGGTCTTGGCACTCTTTGCGAGACGCTCAAGGGCAAGGTACGCAACCTCGACTACAAGACGATCCGCTACCCGGGCCATCGTGACGCGATGAACTTTCTTCTGCACGACCTGCGGCTGATCGAGCGACGCGAGCTGCTCAGGGACGTCCTGGAGCATGCCGTTCCGCACAGCCGCGAAGATGTCGTCATTCTTTTCGCTTCCGCATCGGGGATGCGCGATGGCCGGTTCGAGCAACAAACGCGAGTTGCGCGTGTGTTCGGGTCGCGGCTGCGCGGCAGAGCGCGCACGGCCATCGAGCTCACCACGGCGGCAGGGGTGGTCGGCGTGTTCGAACTCCTGAAGCAAGGCAAGTTGCCACAGCGCGGATTCGTTGGGCAGGAGCAGGTGTCGCTCACCGATTTCCTGGAGACCAAGGTCGGCCACTACTACCGCAGCCTCGCCGTGTCGGCCGAACGCGAGCAGGCACTGGCCTGAGCCCTGGAACCATAAGAGACCAAGGAGCACTTGCTTCTTGGAACCGCTCAACCGCATATATCAACCGACTGGAAAACAAAATCATGCTTGGCGCCGACGTACTCGTGCAAATGTTGATCAACTACGATGTGGATGTACTGTTCGGCGTGCCGGGCGACACCAACGTTCCGTTCTACGAGGCCCTCCAGCGCCGCAAGGGCGACATCGAACACGTGATGGCTCGGGACGAACGTTCAGCCGGGTTCATGGCGGACGCATATGCTCGCCTCACGGACAAACCGGGCATCTTCGAATGCCCATCGGGGGCTGGAGCAATGTATTCGCTGCCCCCGGTCGCTGAATCCAACGCATCTTCCGTCCCGGTCATCTTGCTGACGATCGACCTGCCTCTACCCGGCGAAGGCCGCGGGATGATCACCGAGCTGGATTGCGCCCGACTCTTCGAACCTGTGACGAAGATGTCGGTCCAGATCAAGTCGGCTGAGAAGCTGCCTGAGATCATCCGCCGCGCGTTTCGCGTGGCGTGCTCTGGCACCCCTGGTGCGGTGCATCTGCAAATCCCTGAGGATATGCTGCTGGCCGAGATTGATCCGGCCAAGATCTCGCTGCACGCAGAAGAAGAATGCAAGACCTTTCCGGCCTTCCCGATGGGCCCTGCGCCGGGCAAGCTCGAAAGCCTTTTCGAGCTGCTGGCCTCCGCGCGCAAGCCGCTATTTGTTGCGGGCGGCGGCGTGAATCGCTCTTGCGCGGGCAGCGCGCTCACCGAAGTTGCACAAGCGCTGAACATCCCAGTTGTGAACACCATCACTGGTCAGGGCGTGCTGCCGGATGACCATCCCCTCGCCATCGGTGTGATCGGAGACAACGGCTTCCACCCACATGCCAATCGCGCGCTCGAGGAATCAGACCTGACCATTTTCATTGGCTCGCGCATGGGCTCTGTCGTTACGGTCGGTTGGACGTTCCCCAAATCATCGCTGAACAAGCGAGTGGTTCAGATCGACATCAATCCCGAGCGTCTGGCGAACAACTACGAAAACTTGCTGTCTATTGCTGGCGACGCACAACTCGTGCTCAACCAGATCCTGCAGACGGTGCCGAAGGACTTCGATCAGACGCGTCACCAGGCGTGGGTTAACCAACTCAACGGCTACCGCTCGAATTTCTGGGAACACGCGCAGGAGGTCCTGAATTCCGACGAATTTCCGCTGCGTCCTGAGCGCGTCGTGCAGGAATTCAACAAGCGATTGGATGCCTATGGCAAGGCTGTCCACATCCTTTCGGATGCAGGGACACCGACTCCCTACATGACCCGCTTCCTGCGCATCGGCGATCGCCGGACGCGCTTCGTGATCCCGCGTGCCTTCGGCGGCCTGGGGTCAGCCATTCCGGCCGTCGTTGGGGCCTGGTACGCAGATCGCAATCGCCGTCCGATCGGTATGTTTGGCGATGGCTCTTTCAACATGACAGTGGGCGAACTGGAAACGCTCGTACGCAAGAAGGTGCCTGCACTGCTGATGTTGTTCAACAACGGTTGCTTCGGATGGATCAAAGGCTTGCATCGCCTGAAGGGCCATGAAGAGTGCTTTGGCGTTGACTTCCTCCCGCCGCGTGGTCAAGCCATCGCAGAAGCGTTCGACATCAAATCCTGGACTGTGGAGACGCCCGAGCAGTTGATCAAGGCGCTCGATGAAGCCTTCGCGTACGACGGCCCATGCCTCATGGATATTCGGGTGGAGTCGTTGGCCGACCGGGTACCACCCGTGTACTCGTGGCTGAACAAGAAGGGTCGCGATCCTCTGGCGCTGAAGCCTGAGGACGTCGCCTACGTCTGATTTCAGGTGGCGTTGACCAAGGCATTCTTGCCATCACAACGCCACATCATCTTTCCCTCCCAAGCTTCTTCGAGAATCGCCATGACTCAATTCAAGTCCGTGCTGGAACGCTGCGGATTCAAGACCGCCGAATTCACCGAAGGCAGCCTCACAGTGCGCTCGCCCATTGACGGTTCAATCCTGGCTCAGCTCCAGGAGACACCTGTCGACTCCATGCAAGCGGTCATCAACCGCTCCCACGCTGCATTCCTCACCTGGCGGATGGTGCCAGCGCCCGTGCGCGGCGAACTCGTGCGGCTGTGGGGCGAAGAACTCCGCGCCGCCAAGCAGGATATTGGCCACATCGTCTCTATGGAAGTCGGCAAGATCGTTGAGGAAGGCCTGGGCGAGGTGCAGGAAGGCGTGGACATTTGCGAGTTCGCGCTGGGTCTGTCGCGTCAGCTGCACGGCAAAACGATCGCCTCGGAGCGCCCAGGCCACAGGATCATGGAGCAGTTCCACCCGTTGGGCCCGGTCGCAGTTATCACAGCGTTCAATTTTCCTAGCGCCGTGTTCGCCTGGAACGCCGCGCTGGCACTGGTCTGCGGCGATCCCGTGATCTTCAAGCCTTCGGAGAAGGCGCCGCTTTCGGGCTTGGCCACGTTCAAGGCATTGGAGCGTGCGATAGCCAAGTTCGGTGACCGTGCGCCCGAAGGGCTGGCGCAGATCGTCGTAGGTCTGACGCCATTGGCCGAGGCTCTGGTCGAAAGCCCCAAGATCCCCCTGGTCTCGGCCACCGGTTCGACCCGCATGGGTCGAATCGTGGGGCCCAAAGTGGCAAGCCGCTTCGGAAAGCGCATATTGGAACTGGGCGGTAACAACGCGATGATCGTTACTCCTGCGGCAGACCTAGACATGGCCGTTCGCGCCGTGCTGTTCGGGGCTGTAGGCACGGCCGGCCAGCGGTGCACATCCTTGCGCCGCGTGATCGTGCATCGCAGCGTCAAGGACGCGCTGCTGGAGCGAGTCCAGAAGGCATACGGCAATCTCCGAATCGGAAATCCACTCACGCCCGGAAATCTCGTGGGACCGTTGATCGACGAGGGCGCCTTCACTGCCATGCAAAAGTCCCTCGAAACGGCGCAGGCCGAGGGCGGGAAGCTGCTGCGTGGAGGCAAGCGCGTGCTCGAAAAGGAATATCCAAAAGGCTTCTTCGTCGAACCCGCGATCGTTGACATGCCGAGTCAGACGGCAATCGTGAAGCACGAAACCTTCGCTCCGCTCCTCTACGTGCTGACCTATGACGATCTCGAAGAGGCCATCGAACTCAACAACGACGTGCCGCAGGGCCTGTCGTCCTGCATCTTCTCCACCAACATGCAGGAAGTCGAACTCTTCATCTCTCAGGCTGGCTCGGACTGCGGGATGGCCAACGTCAACATCGGCCCGAATGGTGCGGAGATCGGCGGCGCCTTCGGCGGTGAGAAAGAGACGGGGGGAGATCGCGAAAGCGGTTCGGATGCGTGGAAGCAGTACATGCGCCGTACCACCAACACGATCAATTTCTCGAAAGAGTTGCCGCTGGCCCAAGGCATCAACTTCGGTTGACCGCAACAGACCTGGAGGGTCCCGAGCCCCTGCAAGAACGAGAATAGAGATATGACGAAGACAGTTGCGGTGCTCGGTGCAGGAATGGTCGGCGTGAGCTGTGCTCTCGAGCTACAGCGCAGAGGCTGGGATGTGGCATTGCTCGACAAATCCGCACCCGGTCATGAAACCTCCTATGGGAATGCGGGCGTTCTCGCCCGCAGTTCCCTCATGCCGATGAACAATCCGGGTCTGTGGGCTTCATTGCCCCGGCTGGTGCGCAACACCAGTGCCCAACTGCGCTATGACCCGGCGTTTCTGCTCCGAAACGGGCGCTGGATGGCCAGGTTTCTTTACAGCGCTCGACAGACCTGCTTCGAAGAGACGACGGCCGCTCTTGATTCGCTGATCAGACTGTCCGCAGATCTGCATCGCCAATGGTTGCCGGAAGCCGGGGCGCAAGCGCACCTGAGAACCAATGGATGGTTTTTTCTGTACAGATCTGCACAGGCGTTTGAGAGAAGCCAGCTGACCCGCGACACGCTGGACAAATTCGGCGTTGCGACACAGGTCCTCCAGCCGGTCGACATCCAGGCGCTGGAACCGAGCTTGAAGCCCATTTTTGCGAAAGCACTCTGGATCAAGGATGCCGCGTCGGTCGACAACCCGGGCGCGGTGGTAACCGCCTATGCCGAGCTCTTTGTTTCCCGGGGCGGCCGCATCTTGCGCGGCCAGGTCACTAAGCTCGCCCGTCTCAATGAGGACTGGCAGCTCTCCATCGGCCAAGAACAAGCTCTGCGCGCCAAAAATGTGGTGGTCGCGCTTGGCCCTTGGTCGCGAGAATTCTTGCGCGACAGCCTTGGATTATCTGTGCCGATGGCCTACGAGCGCGGCTACCACAGACACTTCAACGCGCAAGGCAGCGCCAAGTTGGAGCGGCCGGTCTACGACACGGGAGGGGGCTATGTGCTCACTCCCATGGAGATGGGCCTGCGAATGTCAACCGGGGTGGAGCTTGCCGACTTGAACGCACCGAAAAGCGATGCTCAACTCGAGCTCGCGGAAAAGGCTGCACGAGAGGCGTTTCCCCTGGCCGACAGCCGCGATGCCGAGCCTTGGCTCGGGAGCAGACCCACATTGCCAGACAGCCGGCCCGTGATTGGCGCCTCCAAGTCGGATCGCTCGCTGTGGTTTGCGTTTGGTCACCAGCATATCGGCCTAAGTACCGGTCCCGGAACGGCGATGCTATTGGCGGACATGATGGCAGACAAAAAGAGTTCTATCGATGCCGCGCCGTTCGCACCGTCGCGGTGGGGCCTGTGATGTCAATACGTTTATCAGCTGGATGCACGGAGCCCATCGGCCAAGACCGTTTCTCAAATAGCGCCATCCTGTCAGATAGGCGAGCACCTCGCTGAGTTCCCTCTCGGAGGTGGCGCGCTCGTCTGCCCTACCGCGACCCGAACTCCGCATTCCATCGCGCGATCAAGAGCGTCTCGATGTCCACCACGTTTCGCCCGGTCGCTGCTGCGACGGCGCGGCGGTACGGCGGCATATTTGTACATTCGAGCACGATGGTGTCCACTTCCGGATGCGCCGCCGTGAGGGCCTTGGCGGCATTCACAACGTCGGCTTCCGCTTGTTTGAGATCGAGTTGCGACTGATTGCCGAGGATTCGCGTGTGGAACTCGCTTCCTGGTTCAATCCCCTGCACGGGCGTCTCGGCTGGAACCCTGGCGGCAGCCAGAATCGATGAAGACATGGACGCCGCGTCAAACGTGACGATGCCTGGCGCGGCGTGGTCACGGCACTGGAGGATGCTGGACGTGATCACAGGGACTGGCACAGCGTCGGCCAATGCATCCTGGTAGGCAGCAAGAAAGCCACAGCTTGTGGTCAGCATGGCGGCACCCTGGTTCGCCAGTTCGGTCGCTGCGTCAATGAAAGGTCGTAGGAATCCCACGTCCGCGTCGCGGACGATGCGCTGTGGCGAGGCTCCCCGTACCACGGAGTAGCGAACGGGGATTCCAGCGCGCTTGAAGGTCTCCGGATTCCCGATGTCCCCCGGCGGGCGTGGGAACTTCGTATCGAGCATCAAGACACCGAGGAAGCCTGGTTCTGTGAATGGAGGCATGATGAGAATCGACTGGCGGTGGACGGTTGCTAAGTGACCGAACTTCGTCGGTCAATTTTGCGGCTAAGCACCAGCGACGTGTGGGTTTGGCTGATGCCGTCGATCAGGCCAATTTGATCGAGCAGTGCATCCAGCTTTTCAGGTGTCTCGCAGCGGAACAGCACCATGTAGTCATACTGGCCGCTCACCGCCCACACCTCTTCGACCTCCGGCAACCGCTCAAGGGCTCGAATGACCGCTGAGGCACTGCGCGCGTTGCAGCTGATCCCGCAAAACGCGCGCACCGCGGCATGTTCGATCCGCTGGCCGAGCCGAACACCGTAGCCCGCCACGATGCCCTCTCGCTCAAGACGAGCGATTCGCGCCACGATGGTCGTTCGTGCCACCTTCAGTTTTCTGGCTAGATTGGCTGCAGGCTCTCTTGCGTTGGCTTGCAACAGGCTCAGAAGATGGCGGTCGATGTCGTCCAGGCGAAGGTCCATGGCCTCACGGCTCCTCATTCGAAAGCCACATTTTTACATTGCGGAAGCGTTGGATGTTCTATCGGAGCTTCAGTTGGCGCATCGATCGGGCCAGTCGGGCGGCGCCTTCCTGGATACCAGTGACGTCTTGGGTTGCGAAGGAGAGCCTGAAGAAGGCGGGGTCCGCGTCCTCGGCGAAGAATGCGGAACCGGGAACGAACATCACGCCGTGTTCGATTGCGGCAGCCAGCCACTCCTGCGCGGAGACGCCGGGAGCGCGACCCCACATGAACATGCCGCCCTGTGGTTCGGGCATCTCGATCCGATTCCCGAATTGCACCTGCAGCGCCCCAAAGAGCGTCATCGCTCGATCGCGATAGCTTTCTCGCAGGATCGGCAGGTGCCGCTGGAAGGCGCCGGACTTCAAGTACCGTGCCGCGGCCGTCTGGGTCAACGTCGAAGCGTGCATATCATCCACTTGTTTCGCCAGGACGCAGGCGCGACGGATTGCAGGGGGGCCCAGCATCCAACCGATTCGAAGGCCTGGGGCCATTGTTTTGGACAGAGACGCCAGATAGATCAAGACTTCATCCGCGCCTTCGACGGCGTTCCTGGCCGCATGAATGGGAGCGGGCGGAGGCTTGTCGAAGTACAGCTCGCCGTAGGGATCGTCCTCGATCACCAAGCACTGATAGCGCACGGCGAGCTCGACCACGGCTCTGCGCCGGTTCGCAGCCAGCGTCAAGCCGGTCGGATTGCCAAATGTAGGCACGGTGTAGAGCACCTTTGGCCGGTACGTAGCCAGAGCGAATTCGAGGACCGCAACGTCCAGTCCCTCTTGGTCCATCGGGATCTGGTGGACTGTCGCGCCAGCGAAGCGGAAGGCCGACAGCGCTGCCGGGTAAGTAGGCGCCTCAACAAGCACTGCGTCACCTGGATTCAGCAAGGTTCGAGCGAGCAGATCGATCCCCTGCTGTGAACCACTGAGCACCAGAACGTCTTCCGGGCGAGCGTCAAGGTGCCGCTCGTTCGACAAAAGGGCAAGTTCGACGCGCAAAGACAGGTCGCCTTCCGTACCGCCGTATTCGAGCGCCTTTGCGAATTCCTCAGCCTGCAATTGGGCCAGCGAAGCCTGCAGGCCTTCTGCGTCCATGAGTTTGGGGTCGGGATACCCGCCGGCAAAAGAGATCATCCCGGGCCGCTCGGAAAATCGCTTGAGTTCCCGGATCGGCGAGCCAGGGGCGTTTGCATATCTCGAGCTGACGAACGAAGCAGTCATGGTGAGGCCATCCTTGAGATTTAGTGCTCAGCCGATCGATGCCGCGCGAAAGCGGCGCAGTTGCTGAAGGCATTGATCGAGAGACTGGTCCTGCTGAGCCTGATAGAGCGCGAATTCGTCCACCACCCTACGGCCCAGCGCGGCTTCGAACGCGCCCTTGTCACCACCGCTGACATCGATCTGGCCGCCACGGCTGCCGAGATTGGAGCGGAAGATCCCAGCGGCGCTGACCGGCAAAAAGTCCTGATAGACGACAGGCTCGACGGCAAGCCATCCACGCGAGAGGAGCTCGTCAACATCCATGTCTGGCGACGGCAGACCAGAGTTCGCGACCGCGCTGATCCTGTAGCGGAAGAACGCCAGGCGTTCGCGGCGAAGCGCTTCGAGATCGTCCGGGAATCCAGCGAATGCCGCTGCCAGCGCCTTTTCCGTGGGTACGCCGTCGCGTTCGGACTGGAGGGCGGCGGCCAAGCTTTTGTCGTATAGCTCACGACCCTTCCGAGTGAGCGCGATGCCTCGCTGCTCGATCTCTCCAAAGCGGGCCGTGTGAGTGCCTTCTACGGCTTGCCTCCCGGGAAATCGAATAGGCTCCTCCAGCGCGAGGAAGCTGGTTTGGCGCAGCAGAATTGGATGTTTGCGCTTGGGCGGACCCTCAATCTTGTCCTTGGCATTGATTGCCCGACGACGCATCTCGGATTGAGCGGCGTCGATGTCCAGAACGCGCGGCGTCAAGTGATTGATGTGCGGCCCCTTGAAGCACACGACGTCCGCAATCAACGGGTGCGCGGCGCGCAGCTTCCTGTAGGTCTCGATGTCGACCGTCGCATCGCCGTGCCAACGGAATGTCTCGAGTGCTTGCGCGACGAATTCCTCAGCGACATCTGTGCCCATGCCTCCTTCGACTTGAGCCTTCTCGATCAGTTCGATACAGCGCGGGGTAAAGATCTGACGAAGGCCCAGAATGCGTGCGGCCTCATCGCGCAACGCCGTGTTGGTGAGCAAGTCGAGCCTCAAAAGCGAGGTGAAGACGCGAAATGGGCTGTAGGCAAGTGCGGCATCATTCGTGGGACGGAACGCGGTCGCATGAACGGGGATTCCGGCCAAGGCGAGGTCGTAGTAGGCCACAGGCTCCATGCCCATTGCCGCAAACAGTCGCGCCATCGTCGAGAGCTCTTGGGCCGTGCCCAAGCGAATCGCTCCATGTCGCTCAATGTCCAGGCTGGAAAGTTGCCCCGTCTCATTCAGCTGCTTCGCCAAGGCCGGCGACTCGTGCAAGCATTCCGCGTTGACGTCGGCCACCAGGTCAAGCAGGGTCCCATACAAAGGGACCTCGGCGCGATACATGGCGGACAGCGCGCGGGAGAACATCGCACGCAATTCATCGGGATTGACAAAGCTGATTTGGGGCATGGCAGTGGAGTGGTTGAACGGTATGTGGGAATCCCGTGGGCAGAGTGCCAAGGCCTCGACTATCGTCTCGAACGCGACGCATGAATATCGTTCATTCAGAACCAAATCATGTTCAAATGGAATGAAGTAGGAAGGGGGTCCAATTGGTCAGGCATCTCCCCGGCCTCACCTTCCATTCGTCAGGCGCAAGATGTTCAAACGCGATTTTTTGCCCTCCATGGGTGTACTGATGGCCTTCGAGTGCGCGGCACGACACGGCAGCATCTCTCGGGCTGCCGAGGAGTTGCACCTCACGCAAAGCGCGGTTTCACGCCAGATCAAGCAACTGGAGGACCAGGTCGGGACAGTCCTCTTTCATCGCGTTCGCCAGCGGGTCGTGCTCACGGACGCTGGGCGCGTTTACGCAGCCGAACTGCGCACAGGCATGGAGTCGGTTTCCCAGGCGACACAGAGGGTGATGACTCTCGGCGGAGTTGGCGAGGTGTTGAACCTGGCCGTGCTACCGATGTTTGCCACACGATGGCTGATTCCTCGCATGAGCCGGTTTGTGGCCCAGTACCCGAAGGTCATCGTCAACTACGCCAGCAAGACAGAGCCCTTCGATTTCAATCGCGAGCCCTTTGATGCGGCGATCCACTACGGTGACGCTTTCTGGCCCGAAGCCTCGTGTACCTATCTGCTCGCCGAACGCGTTCTTCCAGTCTGCAGCCCGGAGTTCAAGCGTCGGCACCGGATACGCTCGAAGAGCGATTTGCCAGGCGAAACACTTCTTCAACAATCGACGCGACCTACCCAATGGGCCGAATGGTTCGATCAAGTTGGTGTCTCCACAACGGCCGCGATGCGCGGCCCGCGTTATGAGCAGTTCTCGATGCTGGTCCAGGCGGCTGCAAGCGGCCACGGAATTGCTCTGGTGCCGCGATTCCTGGTCGAAGAGGAATTGCAGACAGAGCGTCTGGTTCTTCTTTCGAACGAGGTGTTGGTCACCAAGCGTGCCTACTACGTCGTGCTTCCGGATACGGGAAGCGAAAATCCGCTCGCATTGGCCTTCCGGGACTGGTTGGTTCAAGAAGCCAAGGCTGTGCAGTCAGCGATCGATGCGCCTTCAAAGCGCCCAACTACGTCCGTCAAACTCGGCTAGGGTGATCGAAGAAAGGAAGGAGGCGATACCCTCGACACAGTGCAGGTTCACATTGACCTGATGTGGCGCAGACCTCGGATTGCAGTGGGTATGAATCCCACAGACGCCGCAGAAATAGTGGCGCGCCCGAAAGGTGCCGAACTGATAGAGGCGCAGCGAATCCTCTCCGGCCAGCAGTTCAAAGTTGTCGTTGGTCACACGGTGATGCAGAGCGCCCTTGAGCAGGCAGTAACTGCAGTTGCACCGGATGCCGCGCTCGATGTTGGATGCGAATGCAAACCGCACGGCGCCGCAATGACATCGGGCGGTATGTCGAGTTAAAGCGTCCATGCCCCCCGAAGGGATTGGCACCGGGGTCATGGCAGGATCAGGCGGCTACCGGAGTGGGCATCCGAATCACATTCTGCTCGGACGCCTTGAACCGGCCCAGGAACGCGCGAGTCGATTCCTGACGAGGATTGTCGATCACGATGGACGGTGGGCCGCACTCGGCAACAACGCCGTCACGCATGAAGATCACCTGGTCTGCGACTTCGCGCGCAAAGGCGATTTCGTGCGTCACGAGAATCATGGTCATGCCCTCCTTCACAAGACCCTTGATCACGTTGAGGACTTCGCCCACGAGTTCCGGATCGAGCGCCGAGGTCGCTTCGTCGAAGAGCATCACGGCCGGCTTCATCGCAAGTGCCCGTGCTATGGCCACCCGCTGTTTCTGGCCGCCAGACAGCTTGTCGGGGTAATAGTCAGCCCGCTCGGAGAGGCCCACTTTGCCAAGCAGTTCGCGCGCTCTCGCCTCGGCTTCTGCCTTCGATGTCTTGAGTACCGTGACGGGACCTTCCATGACATTCTGAAGCGCCGTCATGTGGGGGAAGAGATTGAAGTGCTGGAAGACCATGCCGGTCGACGCGCGAAACTTCGCGAGGTTCTTCTCCTTCGGCAGTGTGGTTTGCCGGCCGTTGAACTCGAGACTTTGTTCGCCAACGGTGATACGGCCGCCGTTCGGCACCGACAGCAGGTTGATGCAGCGCAAGAGCGTCGATTTGCCAGAACCCGATGGGCCAATGAGTGCAACCACCTGGCCTCGTTCGACCTGAAGGTTGATGTCCTTCAGGACCGTATTGCTCCCGAACGACTTCCTCAGTCCGGAGATCTCGATGATGGGACGGGACATTCAAGCCTCCTTCGGACCGGTACCGTATTCCAGGCGCTTGACCCAGACAGTGATGGGAAACAGGACAGCAAAGTAGGCGATCGCGGTGAAGGTGTAGACCTCCAAGGGGCGATACGTGTCATGGGCGATCACCTGACCTTGGTACAGCAGATCCGGAACGGCCAGAACAGACAGCAACGACGTGTTCTTCAGCTGCATGATCGACTGGTTCATCAGTGGAGGCGTCATCTTCTTGAAAGCCTGTGGCAAGACGATCCGCCGCATCAACTGAAAGCGTGTCATACCGATGGCTTTGGCGGCTTCTGTCTGCCCGGGATCGATCGAGATGATGCCGCCCCTGATGATTTCGGAGTAGAACGCTCCGCCGTAGAGCGCAAGACACAGGGTGGCAGCGCCGACAGCCGACAATTCGATGCCGGTCAGTACCGGCAACGCGTAGTAGAACCACACGAGCTGCACCAGGACAGGCGTGCACCTGAAGACCTCCACGTACGCACGGAGGGGTGTCGTGATGACCGGATTCGTCGAAAGACGGCCAAGACCGGCGAGCAAGCCTACGATCAAGCCCAGAGCGACGCACACGATAGTGAACAGAATCGTGTACCCAAGGCCCGACGCAAGAAGGGTGCGGTATTTCCACAGACTGCCGAAATCCCAGTCGTAGCCTGCGGCTGCCGCACCGCCCCCGAAATGTCGAACCAGAGCCCACAGGGCAACGGCGGTGATGAGCACGCCCGCCGCGACGCCCAATACAGAGCGATTGTTCGCAAGCGAATCTGACTCCACGTGTTGCATGGCCGGACCTCAGAATTTGATTTCGGACGGAAATGCGGTCGCGGGCACACCAGCAAGCTTTTCCATGTTCGTCAGGATGACCTTGCGAACCTCGCCTGTGCCGCGTACGCCCGCCAGCCATTCGTTCACTGCCTTCTGGAAGCTCGGATCGGGTTCCTTGCGAAGGCCAATGCTCACAGGTGCGGTGTAAACCGGTTGCGGGATGTACATCGTACCGAGCGATGCACGCTTCGCGAGCAGCGGCTGGGCCAGCAGGATCACGAGGATCTGGCAGTCCGCACGCCCGGACTGCAAAGCCATGGTTGCGGAACCGCTGTTTTCCAGACGCGTGACTTCAGCCTTGGGGAGCACGCGCGTGGCCAGCTGGTCGTGGCTCGAACCCACGTCCACGACGATCTTGTTGGCAGGTGAGTTCAGCTCTTCCCAGGTCTTGGAGGGAAAGCCTTTGCGGCACACAACCGTGTAGGTGTTGTCGAAGAGGGTTTCGGAGAAGTTAACGACTTCCTTGCGCGCCGGAGTGGGCGCCATTCCGAACATGGCATCGATCTTGTTGGACTGAAGGTCCAGGACCGCATTACCCCACGTCGTTTCAACATATTCGACCTTGGCTCCAAACGTCTTGGCCAAGCTCTCGGCGAAATCGGGTCCAAAGCCCTCCCACTTTCCGCTGGCGAGGTCCTTGTTGAAGTACGGCACCGCTCCAGCGACCGTTCCGACGCGCAACACCTTTGTGCGCTGGACTCGGGCCATGGTGGATTCGGCAGCATCCTGCGCCGTGCTGATCCCGGAGGTGCCAAGGCACGCAAGCGCGAGCAAGGCGTTGAAGAAAATTCGTTTGGTAATCACAGCATCTCCTAGCAAAAAGCTCGCCAATGTTGGTTTTGGAAACATCGTTTCCCCGGCAGCCACAGTCTAGGACGGGAGTCGGTCAGGCTGTAGGCGACACATCGTCATTGTGCCGCCTCGTTTTCGACGTTCCGCCTAAAAACTCGTCATTTCGTCAGCGAGCTAAATTCGGCAACCATCGGTGTTGCGCAAAACTCATGAAATAAGGGTTTCCCCCGCATTCAAAGGCGCAACAGAACGACCAACTCGGTGCCATCCTGCACCAAGCCGAACGCGCGCAACACTGGTGAAACCCTGAGCTAACGGCAGCACTTCGCCCGTGCTTCGTTTTGGGCTGCGCGTGCGACACCCGCGGCGGATTGGACATCCATCCTCCCCGGCAAAAAACTTGATCGCTTTGAATCCGCGCGCTTCGAAACGGCTTGCTGCGCCTACTCGCGAGTGCCGCCTGCAACATGCAGTTGCTACCCCGCGTTTCGAGTAGCTAAAGAACGTGTCGCCTCACGCAATCCCCTGACCGTCGGTCTTCCCATCGGAACGGTAGTGGACCCAGATCGTCCCGCAGGTGATTCGCCTACGCAGAAACGATGCCACCGGTCGCCGTGACATCCGGAATGTGGAGCGCCCGCATACGCGCAAGAAGCACTTGTGCCGGATGCTGCAGGTCCTTGCCGTCGATCAGCGCAACCTGGCAACGGCAGGAGTATCCGGTCGCGACGGTCCTATCTTTGTATCGTGGGTCCACGATATGCCGCGCCCAACTGAGTTTGTAGATCTTCTCCGAAGTCTCGCGATGTGCTCGCTCATGGCCATAGAGACCGGCCATTCCGCAACAGCCCGACGGCACCAGCGATACGGAAGTTCCGAGTCTGCGGAAGACCTTGGCCCAATCCATCGTCGCAGCCGGCGCATTGGTCCTTTCCGTGCAGTGTGGAAGCAGCCTCCAGGGGGGCGATTCGTCGGGAGCCAACTCGGGCAATCGTTCCAGGCGCTGCGCCAGCCACTCCTGCAGCAAGAGCACCTTCGGAACGAGGCTCGCGCCAAGCGCCTTCACGTACTCTGCGCGGTAGGCCAAGGTCATCGACGGATCGATTCCTATCAGAGGAACCCCGGTTTCGGACAGCGCCGACAGCATCTCGCAGTTCGCTGCGGCGGTTCGCTGAAATTTCGCAAGAAAGCCGAGGACATGTTCAGGCTTCCCATTTGGACGATAGGGTGCTATCCAGGGGGTGAAGCCAAGCCGTTGAATCAGCTCACAGGCGTCGACCACCACCTGCGTGTCGTAGTAGCTCGTGAATGCATCTTGCACGACGACCACCGAAACCTCTCTCTGTGCAGGTGTCAGAGCCGCAAGCGCCTTTGGTGTGGCGATCTGCATTCCCATCTCTCGCAGTCTGGGGATTAACGGAACACCGCTGAGTGCAGGAAGCTCGACGAGCCCCAGTCGATTCAACAGGGTCTTGCCAAGCAAGCTGGTCACCATCCAATTCGCGAGCAATGGCCACTTCGCAGCCATCGGCAGTACGCGTTCAAGGGCCGACACCAGAGCGTCCTTGGCAGGCCGCAGATAGCGGCCGTGGTAGATCTCAAGGAAGCGCGACCGAAACGCGGGAACGTCGACCTTGATCGGGCACTGTCCCACACATGACTTGCAAGCCAGGCATCCATCCATCGCCTGCTTCACCTCGTTCGAAAAGTCGTCGGAAGCGCGACGAATCGACCATGTATTTCTCGCACGCCGAGGCCAGTCAACCCATTGGCGCCAGCGAGGCTGACCTCGCAGCCTGCTCGACTCCTCGCTCGGGTCGCCACCGACGTCCGCCAACCGCAGTAGCCACTCGCGCATCAGCGACGCACGACCTTTGGGCGAATGCTTGCGATCGCGCGTGGCCTTCCACGAAGGACACATCGCATCTTCCGGGTCGTAGTTGAAGCACGCCGCGTTCCCATTGCAGTGCAACGAGTCCTGGTTCTCCTCTCGGATCGAAATCGGGATCCGCCGATCAGATTGACCCCGCGTTGGAACCTCGTCCAGTCGCACGAGCGACCTGCCGGGCGGAGCAGCAATTTTTCCGGGGTTGAGTTGATTGTCAGGATCGAACGCTGCTTTGATCTCCTGGAGCCTTGGATATAGTGGACCGAAGAACTCGGGCGCATATTCAGATCGGAAGCCTTTACCGTGTTCTCCCCAAAACACGCCTTGGTATCTGCGCGTGAGCTCGAACACCTCATCGGAGATCTCACGAACGAGCGTTTCTTGCGCGGGATCCTTCATGTCGAGCGCGGGACGGACATGCAGGCAGCCAGCATCGACGTGCCCGAACATCCCATACACGAGGCCATGGCGATCCAGAATGGCCCTGAACTCTGCGATGTAGTCGGCGAGTCGTTCGGGCGGCACGACGGTGTCCTCGACAAACGGCATCGGGCGCCGCTCGCCATGCATGTTACCGAGCAGGCCCACGGACTTTTTTCTCATGGACCAGATCGCCTGCGCGGCTCCTTCGCCCTGCGCCACGGTATAGCCGCGACGGTCACCAGACGACCTGCTGGAAGAAAGCACACCCTTCACGCGCGCCAGTTTGGTCGCCAGCTCGGATTCGCCTGAGGCAAGGAACTCGACGATGTTCACCCCCTCAGCCGGTCCTTCCGGATCTTCCGGGAAGTAGTCCTTGACCGAATGCCACACGGCGTCTTGCCTCGCGAGCGCAAGGACTTTTGCGTCGATCGTCTCGCTCGAAGCTGCTTCGAGCGTCATCAGATTGCCTGCGTCACGCAAAGCCGCGTCGAACGTACCGTAGCGGATGACGAGGAGCGAAGTGAACTCCGGGATGGGCGTCAGATTGACCTTGGCCTCTGTCACGAAAGCCAGGCTGCCTTCCGCACCGCAGAGGATCGAGCTGAGATTGAAGTTTCCGCAATGATCACAAATATGCGCCAGGTCGTAGCCGGTCACACACCGGTTGAGGCGAGGGAACCGCTCGGCGATGAGATCGGCGTCGCGGGTCCGGATCTGATCAAGAAGACGGTGGATCGCCCCGATGCGGTCTTCCCTGCGCTTGACCTGCTCCAGCGAGGCCGGGTCCAAAGGGCGGCAGTGCCACGGGGTTCCATCCATCAGGACGGTCTTGAGCTCGAGGACGTGATTGCGCGTCTTCCCATACAAAACTGAGCCCTGCCCGCTTGCGTCGGTCGCAATCATCCCGCCGATCGTGGCTCGGTTCGACGGAGAGAGCTCCGGCGCAAAGAAGAGGCCTTGCTGCTTGATCGCCTCATTAAGCTGATCCTTCACGACACCCGCTTGTACCCGTGCCCAGCGCTCCTCGACATTGATTTCGAGGATTTGGTTCATGTGGCGCGAAAGATCGACGAGTACGCCATTGGTGAGCGATTGCCCGTTGGTGCCGGTACCGCCACCACGCGGCGCAAGAGTGATTGACTTGAACTGCGGCTCGTTCGAGAGCTTCGCTACGCGGACTACATCGGCCTCATTGCGAGGGAAAGCGATGGCTGCAGGCGGGAGTTGATAGATCGAGTTGTCGGTCGAGAAAACAGTCCGGTCGCCTTGCGACTGAGCTATTTCTCCCTCGAAACCTCGCAACCTCAGTTCGGCAACGAATGCCGCGCCCAAATCCAACGATTGGTCCTGAGAAGCAAGGCGAGGGATCATCGCGTGACTTTGAAAATCAACGGCAGAGGCGCTTCATCGCGTCCTTCCGGATGTCCTCCAGTGAGGGCCCGGTCGTTATCATCTGGGGGGAGAGCGGAATCTCGATCAGAGTCCCGCGATCACTCTGTAACGCACGTCGCAGTGCCGGCTCGAACTCCGACGTTCGTTCAACCTTCTCCGCGACATAGCCGTAGGCTTTGGCCAGCATCACGAAATCCGGATTCCTCAAATCGGTTCCGATAACGTGCCCAGGGTAGTGACGCTCCTGGTGCATGCGGATCGTTCCGTAAATCCCATTGTTGAGGACGACGATGATCGATCGCGCGCCATATTGGATGGCAGTCGCCAGTTCCTGCCCGTTCATCAGGAAGTCTCCATCTCCGGCGATCGTGAAGGCCACGCGACCTGTAATCAGGTTCGCGGCGATCCCGGCGGGCACCCCATAGCCCATCGCACCCGCTGTCGGCGAAAGTTGGGTCTTTACACCTTTGGCGATACCGTGAAATCGAAAGTAGCGATGAATCCAGCTCGCGAAGTTCCCAGCGCCATTGGTGACCACGGCATCTGCCGGAAGCAGACGCTGCACGACTTGGACGACTGCGGCCATGTCGATCGGACCTCTCGCCGTGTCGTCGCGATCTATCTGCTCGGAGGTGCGCCGAGCGTCGGATGTGTGCGCCTCGTAGTCCCGATGTGCTTGGTCGGCCCAAGCCTTCCATGGCACCTGCCCTACAGGAGAATGCTCGGCCAGTGCGTCCATCAGGGAGGCGTTTGAAGCGTTGATGGCCAGGTCGGGGGAGTAGACCCGATAGAGTTCTTCCGCGCCAGAATGAACGTGCACCAGTTTCTGCCTCGGTCGTGGCGCATCCAGCAGCGTGTAGCCGCTCGTCGTCATCTCGCCGAGCCTGGCGCCCACAGCGATGATCAAATCGCTATCGCGAACTCTTTGGGCCAACTTCGGGCCGACCCCGATTCCAATGTCGCCCGCGTAGAGCCCGTGATGGTTGTCGAACGAATCCTGAAATCTAAACGCATTCCCCACAGGCAGCTGCCACCGTTCAGCGAAGCGCTGAAGAGCCTGCGCGCTCGAAGCAGACCAGCCGCCTCCAGCAATGAGCAGCGGACGCTCGGCCTTCCGCAGCAGCGCCAGTAGGCTTTGAACATCTTTGGCTGCAACGCCTGGAGATACAGGCTCCACGCGCGGTGCTGGGCAAGCCGCAGTGCGTTCCGTAAGCATGTCTTCCGGCATGACCAGTACAACCGGGCCGGGGCGCCCGCTCATTGCTGTAGAGAACGCACGTTGAACGTATTCCGGAATGCGGTCGGCCCGGTCTATCCGTTCGACGAGCTTCGCCATCCCTTTAGTGTTCGGGCCGAACATCGCGGCGAAGTCGACTTCTTGAAAAGCCTCTCGATCGCGAAAGTCGCCGCCCACATCACCCACGAGAAGAATCATGGGTGTTGAATCCTGGAAGGCCGTATGAACACCGATCGATGCATTGGTTGCTCCAGGCCCTCGCGTCACGATGCACACACCGGGCCGACGGGTCAGCTTTCCGTGCGCTTCCGCCATGAACGCCGCACCGCCCTCTTGCCGGCAGGCCACGAACTTGATTCGATCGCGGAACGCGTGAAAGCCGTCCAGAACATCCAGAAAACTCTCCCCCGGAACACCGAACGTCACTTCGACGCCCTGTTCGATCAGACACTGAACCAAAAGATGGCCCGCACTTTGCTCAGACATGCTCACTCTCCAGGATTCACGTTGCGTTTTGGCCATCGATTGGAGACGGATTGGGGGGAGATGCGCCGACTCGCGTTTGTTCCGCTAGCCGCTGATGGGACTCGCGCGCCGGCCTTAACCTCGCCGAAATTGTCCTGCGAGCACCTGGGATTTGATATTGAAATGTCTGAACCACTTCATGCGCAGCGGGACTGAAGTGAACGCTTTGACGCTTTGGCCCACGCCGGATTCCGGGCGGGTCATGAGTGTGTTTCAAGCGACATCAGGAATTGTCCCCCCCGGCAGTTTGTCGTGTCGCCTCACAGTTTCCGGTGGATTGTTAGCCCTGGGTTCGGGTATCGGCAATGAGTCCGACGGCATTAAGTTCCGGTCGCTGCGACCGCCAAGGCCGCCTTGGGCACGCATTCGCGAACGCTTGTGTCGCGCCTGATGACCGCCTGCACGCAGTCAGGAAACCTTTGTTGGCCTACCTGGAAAGGACCGCTCGTGGCCGACGGCTTTAGTTCGACAAGCTCACGCAGATGTCTGCAATGGGCACGATCCCGACGGATGGGATGCTCTCATGCAGTGACTGCTCGCAGGCACACACCGGGTGTAGGGCTCGCTCCAAAGCGCCTGTTCGTTTCTGCTAGCGGGAGGAGGAGGCACCACAGTTCCTGAGCGCAAGCTCTACGAATCTTCTTATCGTCATTCAACCCACCCGCAGCCGGCGGAGGGCAGTGCTCTCTTCGTTTTCCCCGAGACTGTTTGCGCATTTATTAAGTTGTTTGCGCATTTAATAGGTTGTTCGCGCATTTAATAGGTCAGAACAGGACGTGTTCTGAGCTAATAAATGACTAAACGGCGATCCAGGTGGCATGCGGCTCGCCAGGCTCCTCGAGCTTTAGGTGGCCGACGCAAATGCCCGAACAGCGCCCGCCAGTGCAGGTTCGAACGGCAGCCAACTGCTAATAATTGCCCAAACTAGTGCAGTGCGCTCGAAATAGTGGAACTTAATAGATGCGGCACACTCCGACCTCGATGGAGGTCGCAGCCATGCGCATTGCACCGAAGATCGAACTGGATGCCGCTGTTCAACGAGAGTTGACGGCCCTCACGCGGCGAGGCCGCGTCGAGGCCCGTGTGCAGCAAAGGGCCAAGATCGTGTTGCTGGCCGCTGAGGGCTGGCAGAACAAGGACATCGCCGTCGAGGTCGATCTCGATCGGCGCCAGGTGGCCTTGTGGCGCCAGCGCTTCCTGGAAGGCGGGGTGCAGGCCCTGATGCACGATGCGCCGCGCCCCGGGCGTACCCCCAGCGTGACCGCCGAGCTGGAATCGAGCATCGTGGACAAGACGCTTCACGAAAAGCCCATCGCCGCCACGCACTGGAGCACGCGCACGCTGGCCGCGCAGCTCGGGGTGGGGCCGACAACCATCCGCCGCGTGTGGAAGCGCAACGGCCTCAAGCCGCATCGGCAGAAGACGTTCAAGCTCTCGCGCGACCCGCGCTTCGAGGACAAGCTGGTCGATGTCGTGGGGCTGTACCAATCCTCCCGAGCGCGCCCTGGTGCTCAGCTGCGACGAAAAAAGTCAGATCCAGGCGCTCAACCGCACCCAGCCGGGCTTGCCGATGAAGAGGGGCCGCGCCGGCACCGTCACCCACGATTACAAGCGCCACGGCACGACCACGCTGTTCGCCGCCTTGAACACCCTGGACGGCACCGTGATCTCGATGTGCCAGCCGCAACACCGACACGCCGAGTGGCTGCAGTTCCTGCGCCTGATCCAGCGCAAGACGCCCAAGCATTTGCAACTGCATCTGATCGTGGACAACTACGGCACGCACACGCACCCTGAGGTGCAAGCGTGGCTCGCCAAGCACCCGCGCTTCGTCATGCACTTCACGCCCACGAGCGCGTCGTGGCTCAACATGGTCGAGCGGTTCTTTCGCGACATCTCGGAGAACCGCATCCGACGCGACAGCTTCACCAGCGTGCCTGAACTGGAATTGGCGATCGATCTCTATGTCGAACACCACAACGCCAACCCCAAACCGTTCATCTGGACCAAGAGCGCGAACGACATCCTGGCCAAGGTCACGAGAGCCAAGGCTGCATTGGCACGGGCCCAAAGATAAGTACATATCTGAGTGGCGCACTACACTAGCGCGCGCGCGTCCGATGTCGCGCGACGGCCGTTGAAGATCGCGTGCCCGATTGGCAGCAATGTGCCCCTCCCGCATACCGTCGCAAGCGCGTGCACACCCCGGGGGCCGGCGCTGTAGAAGCCGAACTGGTCCACAAGAACCTGGTACACGGCCATGGCATTGCACTTGAGCTTCAACGCCCAGCGAGTGAAAAAGAAGACCTACGCCGCGTCCGGGGACATCAACTTAGCGAATCCCAACAACATCCCTCACGTCTCCTGACCAGGGCATTCCGAGGCATCGAGGAGCAAGGCGAACGGTCACCGGCGTAGAGCGGCTCGACAACCCCCGCCATTTTGAGCGAAGCCAGGTTCTGCCCGCAGCTTCCAACCTCACGACATTAAATGACATGATCGGCGCGAAGCGCTGCCGCATGGATGGAATCCTTGATGTGCGAGACGGTTGTCGCCAACTGACTTCCCACCTGGCTTATCAGGTCCGCTGGCAAAATGGATTTCGTACGCATCCCTATACTGATTGCGATCTGGCGTCCGTGAAAGCCGGTCAATGGCATGGCAACCCCTGACCACTCGGGCACCAAAAGACTCACCATGTGGCACATTCCATAGCGTTCGTACTGCTCTACTGCGCTCCGGGCACTGTCGCGAAGGTGCTCCGAGCGCTCCGGCTCAGCGAGGCACATCTGGTGCAGCAACGCGTCGCGCGCAGCTGCCTTACTGCTAGCGAACAAGGCACGACCTGAAGAACATTCAAACAGGTGACGCTGGGTACCAATATCAGGAAGCTGCTCCGCATTGATTCCCCTCGAAACCTCTACATAAACCACGTTCAGGCGATCGGCCACGGCAACGCAAACTGACCCGCCACTCTCGGCCGTGAGTTGATGAATATGCGGCCTCAGAAGTGCGCGCTCCGGCAGGGCGGCAAGCAGAGGGTGCGCGATAGCTAGAACTTTTGGGGTGAGAGCGTACGTGCGGCGCAACGGCACACTCCGGAGATACCCTAATTCAGTAAGCGTGTGGGTAAGGCGAGCGACCGTCGCTGGCGCTAACCCAGACCTGCGGGCGATAACACCATTGCCTAGCTCTTCCTCACTAGCAGTGAAGCAAGTCAGGATGCGGAACCCTCTGGCCAGAGAGTTGACAAAATCGCCATCCTTGTCCATCACTGATCTCCAGTTACGCTCCATGACATGAACGACTCGACCGAAACGTTCCGTTCGCCAATGAGCTAACCGCGGTGTTGCGCTGCACCATTACCAGGTTCAATGCTGGCAACACGTTCCGCCTGGCGGAAAACTTCATAGGGAAAGGCTTCGAATCATACGATACGCCTTCGCCCGGAGGCCCTCGCACTTTCCCGGACAGGCCCCACTGTGCGAATGCGAATGTCGCCAACACATTTTGTTGCAATTAGGAGACGAAGATGATCATAGTACTTGGCTTCTACAAGCGAAAGCCTGGCTTGACGTACGAAGAATTCTCACGACACTGGCGCGAGGTTCACGGCCCGTTGGTTCGTAACACACCAGAGATCGCCAAGTACATTCGTCGATATGTACAGCACCATCTTGTTCCGAACGACATCTTCCCCGGATTAAAGCCGCTCGAGTACGACGGCTTCTCGGAGGTGTGGTTTGACAGCGTCGAGGACCATAAAAAGATGCGCGCGGAGCCAGTTCATCGAGCGGTGATGATTCCTGACGAGCATTTATTTCTTGACATGGAGATGACCAAAATCACCGTTCTGGATAACCAAACTTATCAGATTTCTGGTGCGCCCCCTGTGGTTTGACCATGGTATATATCGCGGCACAGCGAAGGGCCGCAGATTAGATCAACTACCACCGACGGCCGAAGAATGCACTGGTGACCGCCGGATCTTCGGCTGCGGCGCCGAGAAATGTATGGCGAGCGTCGATGTCCAGAGCCAAGGTACCTGGCCGGTGGGCGGCAAAAAGCACCCGGCCGGCAAGGCACCGAGCCAAAGAGACCGCGCTGCATCAAGACAAGCGGTGGGGCTTACTCATTGAGCACCCCTATGCAGCCTTCATTTGCTGCACTGATCCCGGATCCTCGACGTCGTGAGGTCCCCCGGGTCGCGGCCTTCACATACACCCTGAATTGCCCCGCGCAGCAGCCCGCCGCTACGGGTCTTGGGGAGGACCGAGACGAAACGCACCCGCGCAGGACATGCGACCGCACTCATCTGGCTCTCAAACATCTTCAGGATCTCGCTTTCCAATTTCAGCCTTACTTCAAGCTCATCAGGCGTCCCAGAATCCCGAATGACAGCGAAGGCCATCGCCACTTTTCCTTTTAGCGAATCAGCGACCCCACGACCGCTACTTCTGCAACGCTCGGATGCTTGGAAATGCTTTCCTCAATCTCGCGTGTGCCCAAACGGTGCCCGCCACGTTGATTACATCGTCAGCGCGCTCCAACCTGTAAGAATAGCCATCTTCGTCCCTTATTTACCAATCAAAGATGCTATAGACCTGTTGGCGGGGGATAGTTGACCAATAAGTTATTACGTCACGCTCATCGTCACCCCAGATGCTCTGCATAAAGCCAGGCGGTGTGGGGCCCTTGATCACCACCCTCCCTTTCTGATTCGGCTCGGTCAACTCTACTTCGCGGTGCAGTTCTCCGAAGGTGTAGACACTTCCTGGCTGGTCTCAGAGGATACCCAGATGAGCGCCGGGCCGTCGGCTTGCTTGTCCAGGTGTGATGATCCACCGCGTTGTGGCACAGATTGGTCTGACCTCCGATAAACGAGCGCGCGAACGGCGGCTTGCCGCTGTCGCGTATCTGATTACGCTCGACATGCCAGTCAATCAGGCGTGCCTGCGCCGCCCAGAAGGTGTCAGGCTGCTGCAATGATTGTCAATAGAAGTCTTGGAATGAGGGCGTGGGAGGTCGCTGGCGGCCCAATGCCGGAGTGGAGTGGATGGATCGAGAGGGCGATTTCTGCTACCAAGCGGCATCCAGAAGAACTTCGAGTTCGCCCGAGTGGTTGATACGACGCGGGTTCTTCTGAATGAACCAATCAGACATGGCGTCTTCCGCGATGCTCGCCAGGGCATCTCTAGGCACTCCCAGTTCGCGCAGGCGGCGCGGGGAGCCGAGTCTCATGAGCAAGGCTTCGGCTATCGCAATGCCATCCTCAACCGGGCTTCCGCCGCATTGGCGGCCTAGCGCCATGGCAACCTTGCCTAATCGGGCGCCCGTTGCCGCGGCGTTAAAGCGGAGCGTGTGCGGCAGCAGCACTGCGCTCACAAGGCCATTGGCAATTTGGTAGCGCGCGCCGATTGCGTGAGCCAGTACAGCAGCTATGCCACCACCAGCGATATCGGTGCCGCGCCCGCACAACAGGGCCGCGACAATGAGCTCTCCGCGCCCGGCGATACCGTTGTGATCCACCGGCAAATTTCGCTCCAGGAGGCGCAAAGCCTGCATCAGGTCCGCATCGCTGAGAAGATCGCCCCTGGCCGATTCGAGCCCCTCAACCACCATCGAAAGCGTACTAAGGCTGGCAGTCACAACCAGTCCGGCCGGCGCCGTCGCCACCAAGTCCGGGTGCACGAACACCGCCTGCGCGCGCGTCTTCGGGTCAAACAAGGCCAAGCGCCCGTGAGTCGGATCGAATACCGCACTACCCGCCTTGAGGCAGGCCGTGGTCGGCGTGGTAGGGATGAGAAACTGCGGAACCTTGGGTGCCGACAGCTTTGGGCTGACCAGGCGGCCATCCTCACCTCTACGAGTACACAGCTGTCGCAGGTCAGCATCTTCCGCGCATAAGATGCTGGCCGCACGAGCGGTGATGATCGCCGAGCCCCCGCCTACAACGACTACGGCGTCGGCGACGCTTTCCCTCAGTGACGCAGCTGCTGCGCGCACTGTCTGGAGCGGGCTGTGGGCGACCACTTGGCCGAAGGTTCCCGCGCAGCGTGAGCCAAGACTTTCGAGAACCGGTTGCAGGACGGATGAATCTCTGGAGATCGATCGACCGCAGATAACCATGGCCCGATTGCATCCAAGGCGGTCAAGCTCTGGTCCTAGCTGATGCAAGCTTTGATCGCCATAAAACAACCGCAACGGCGCCGTGATGTGCTGGAAGCCCTGCATTAATGAAACGAAATGACAATGCTCAGCGCCCGCGCCACTGCGGCGTCCGGCGCTCGTTGAATGCAGCAAGACCTTCGCGCGCATCCTCTGTCTGGATCATGGATGGGATTGCTGATTCGGTGAAGGCCATCATCTGGTGGAAGTCCATAGACTCGACCGCCCGCATCGCATACTTACCGCGACGCAATGCAATCGGAGACACCGCCAGAAGTTCGGCAATCAGCCCTTCAACCGCATGATCGAGCTCCGCAAATGGCACCACCCGATTAAGCAAGCCCAGGCGAAAGGCGGTGGCCGCATCGATAGGCCGCCCAGTCATGCACATCTCGTTGAGCATTCGGGGCGGAATTAAGTCGCGCAAGGTGGTGAGTATCTGCATCGGGAAGATCCCGATCTTTACTTCGGGCAGGCCGAATTTGGCTGTGTCGACGGCGACCGCCATATCGCACAAACCAAACAACCCCATACCGCCCGCCATACAAAGGCCGTTAATGCGGCCCACAATCGGTATACGACAGTTATGGACGGCGCGTGACAGCTCGCCCAAGGGCGTTTGGAGGCGCGCGTAGTCGGGCTTGAATGGCGTATCGCCTGGCGTGAGGTCAGCGCCTGCACAAAACGCCTTATCACCTTCTCCTGTCAGCACGATCACGTGCACGGAGTCGTCCTCGGACGCTGCTTTTACAGCGTCGCGCAAACCTCGCAACAAGGCGTCCGTTACGGCATTCCGGCGTTGTGGGCGATTGAGAGTCAGTCGCAGAACCGCCCCTTCACGCCGGACGAGCAAGTCGCCACCGGCAGCACTATCCATTGAAACGTCCATAATGACGGGCTCCTTGTTGAAACTCGTGAAAGTCACTAAAAAATACCGAATGCAGGACCTCGGCCTGCATGCCAAGTTTTTTTAGTCCCGCCAGCATCAAGCTGAGCACACAAACCTGAATTGGGTAACTTCATGCGCAATCGATAACTCATGTTGCGAGATAGCCCCCGTCGGCAGGGTAAAAGCCGCCAGTGACGAAGCTGGCGCGATCACTGGAAAGCCACACCACCAGTTCGGCCACCTCCTCGGGTGCCCCCAGGCGCTTGAGCAGTTGTTGCGCCCCCAAATCTCGCAGGTTGTCTTCGCCTCGCCATGCAGTCATCGGGGTCCTGATAAACCCCGGCGCCACGGCGTTCACGCGGACCCCTTGCTCTCCATAGTCCACTGCAGCGCTGCGCGTCAAGCCAAGCACGCCATGCTTAGATGAGACATAGGCCGCAAAGCCTGGAGCGTGCGCGACCTGTGAGGCGATGGAGGCAATGTTGACGATGCCTCCACCGCCTGAAGCGACCAATGCCGGTATCTGCGCACGCAATCCGAAGAACACACCGGAGAGATTAACCGCCAGGACCTGTGCCCAGTGCTCCGGCGCAACATCGGCCAATAGCAAATTTCCACTTTGCTGCCCTCGGATGATCCCTGCGTTGTTGCAAGCGATATGAAGCGAACCCCATCGGTGCATCGCGTCGTCGACGGCTGCAAAATGTTGATCCGGTTGTGCCACGTCCAAGAGGTGAAACGCCGCTTGCCCTCCCCCGCGTTCAACAAGTGTCATGGTTTCCTGTCCTGCTGCAGGATCTACGTCCGCAATCAGTACCTTGGCACCCTCCCTTGCGTAGGCCAACGCGATCGAGCGGCCGATGCCAGATCCGGCGCCGGTTACCAGCGCCACCTTGTCCTCTAAAAGCATTGTCATTCCCCTCTTCCCTCACCTTCGTCTCAAATCGCGAGTCGCAACCTGCACCACGTCACTTCGTAGAGCCGCCTCGGGAAAAGCGCTTTCGGCCGGTTGCCAGCAACCCCGCCAAACCCGCAGGCATCAAGAACACGAGCAGAATCAAGAGAACCGCGTACACAATCCCCTCTGAGCCCTTCTGAAAGGATTCAGATACTTGCGGGATAAATACAATGAAAATCCCGCCGAAGAACGCTCCCGGCAGCCATCGAATTCCACCGAGAACCATGCCTACAAAAAGTGCGATCGACACGCTCATCGTGAAGCTATCTGGCGAGACGTACTGGACCGCGATGGCACTCATGGCACCAGCCACGCCCGCATACAAGGCGCTGATACCGAAGGCTAGAGTCTTGTACAGAGAGATGTTCACGCCCATCGATCGGGCGGCAATTGGGTTGTCGCGGATGGCGACCAGCGCGCGCCCGCTGCGAGTTGCCATCAAGCCTAAGGCGGCAGCTAGCATCAGCAGAGTTACGGACAGCACGCACAGATAGATCCACACATCGGCGCTCATCGTGAGGCCGAAGGGGGCCTCCGGTTTGATCAGCGAAATCCCATTGACACCCCCGGTGAACGGAATGAGCGGAGTGAGCTTTAACACTTGTGGCGTTGCCACGGACAAGGCAAAGGTAGCCAAAGCCAGATAAACGCCTTCGAGCCGCAGCGCGGGAAATCCGAATAGGAAGCCGAAGACGAAGCAGATCGCGCCTGCAATGAGCAGCGTGACAGGGTATGACACCAAGTTGCGGTCGAGCAGAATGGCCGCCGTGTACGCCCCTGCTGCGAAGAACGCCACATGGCCGAGCGAAAACTGCCCATTAAAGCCCGTAAGCAAGATCAGGCCCATGATTGCCACGCTATACACCAGCACCAAGGTCAACTGAAAGACAATGAAGTTGGGCAAGAGAAACGGAGCGACTGCAGCTAGCACGATGAGGCTCGCAGTCAACCACCGGGACCTCTTTGTCTGCTTGTTGTGCAATGTCACGGCTTTGACTCCAGCGGGTCGTTGTGTCTCGTTGAACGCTCTCATCATCAGACTCGCTCCACGATAAGCCTGCCGAAGAGCCCACGTGGGCGGATAAGGAGCATGGCGATAATGACGAGCAGAGCGATCGTCAATCGGAGTTCGGTGCCGATCACGGGTATGTAGGTCCCGGCCATGTTTTCAATGATTCCAACCAGGATCCCGCCCACGACAGCGCCCAACGGGCTCGTCAGGCCACCCAGCACTGCGCCCGCGAAACCGTACACGAGGATGCCCATCATCATGTTCGGCTCGAGGTATACGACAGGTGCTACAAGCATTCCGGCAACCGCACCGATAGCGGACGCCAAGCCCCAACCGAGCGCCGTCATCCACCCGACTCGCACGCCGACAAGGCGGGCTGAGACAGGGTCGGCTGCCGCTGCCGTCATCGCCAAACCGACACGCGAATAGCGAAAGAATACGAACAGCAGCAGCAAGATGAGCAGGGAAATGCCAAGCATCCCCGCTTGATGATTGCTAATGAGGCTGCTGCCTAGGAACGGCTTGAAGCCAAAGGGCGACGGAAACGTCCGCACCGTGTGCCCCCAAATGGCCCCGGCGCCGCTGTTAAATAGAGTCATTAAAGCAATGAACATGACGACCTGAAGGAACGCTGAGGAGCGCAACAGGGGCCGAATCATGATCCGCTCCAAGGCCAAGCCACCCGCGAACGAGATAACAGTGGTCATGACGAACGCAAGCCAGTAGGGGATGCCCCAGAGGATGAGCTGCAGCGCGATAAAAGTCGAGAACATCGCCATCTCGCCTTGCGCGAAATTTATGTGATGGATGGCTTGGTAGATCATTACGGCCGACAACGCGACACATGCGTATATGGCGCCGGTAGCAAAGCCGGAGGCGATCTGCTGAATCAGGAGCTCCATTTTCTTGTCCCTCAGTAGCCCAGATACGCGCGAGCGACCTGGTCATCCTTCTTGATGTCGGTGGCGGTGCCACCCAGGACCACTCGACCTGTCTCGATGACATACGCATAGTTCGCAAAGTTCAGTGCGATTTCAGCGTTTTGCTCTACGAGCAACATGCTCGTTCCTTGCTCGCGATTCAGTCGGCGGAATATCTCAAAAATCTCCTGCACGATCAGAGGCGCAAGTCCGAACGAAGGCTCGTCAAGTAGCAGAAGCTTCGGGCGCAGCATCAAGGCCCGTCCGACAGCCAACATTTGCTGTTCGCCTCCAGACAAGAGGCCAGCCTGCTGCATCCTCCGGGCCTTCAAGATGGGGAAGTAGTCGAAGACCATCTCTTGGTCCTGCCTCACATCTGCGGAAGGACGCCGGGTGATGGCCCCAAGGCGCAGGTTCTCTTCGACTGTCTGCCGCTTGAAGGTTCCGCGCCCATCAGGCACGTGGGCAACCCCCTTTCGGACAATGGCTTCGGTGCTCAGCGCGGCGATCGACTCGCCTGCCAAGCGAACATCTCCGGTTCGCTCGATCATCCCGCTAATCATGCGCAGCGTGGTCGTCTTCCCCGCGCCGTTTGCACCCAGTAGGGCCGTCACCTGCCCTTCAGCAACGTCAATGGTCAAGTTGTGCAACACGTTCGTGCTTCCATACCCGGCGTTGACACCGTGAATTTCGAGGATGTTCTTCATGAGGCTTTACTCGCGCCCAGATAGGCGGCCACGACCGCCGGGTCGACCCGCACTTCTTCAGGCGTGCCTGCAGCGATGCGGCGACCGAAATTAAGTGCAACGATGCTGTCGCACAAGGACATCACCAAATGCATGTGATGCTCGACCAAAAGAATGCTGATTCCTCGCTCGTCTCGCACGCGTCGGATTAATCCGCCGAGTTGCTCTACCTCCTCATGATTGAGCCCACAGGCAGGCTCGTCAAGAAGCAGGAGCTTTGGCTCCGCTGCGAGAGCACGTGCCATCTCAACGCGCTTCCTAGTCCCGAAGGGCAAGTCAGAGACAATAATGTCCTGTACGCCGGTTAGGCCCATGTAGTCGAGCATCTCGTCGGTCAGCCCTCCGATACGTCGCTCATTTTGCTGCGCGCGGCCAATCCTGAAGGTGTCACTCAGGATGTTGCTTGGAAAGCGAGAGTGGGCGCCGACCTTGATGTTGTCGCGAACGGAGAGATCATTGAACAGGGCTACGTTCTGGAAGGTCCGCCCGATCCCCAACGTGGCGGTCCGGTGAGGAGGCTGATTGAGTAGTTCACTGCCGTCAAACAGGATGGATCCCGCGTTGGGTGTGTAGATCCGGCTAAGGCAGTTGAACAGAGTCGTCTTGCCCGCGCCGTTCGGCCCAATCAAGCCGGCAATACCTCCTCGCGGCACCTCGAAAGAGACCTGGTCGAGAGCGACAATGCCGCCAAACGAGACGCGAACGTCTTGGACCTTGAGGATCGCATCAGGAGCCATCGAACGGCCTCTGATGTGAAAGGTTCGCCGGGTACGATTCAACCGACCACGCGGTGAGCATTAGGCCTAGTCGGCTTATCCATTTGCAACAGCGAGCTGCTGGCAAACTACCGGCGAAGGCTTCGTTCAGGGCCGGACTTGATGTTGAACTTTCGCGTGAGGTCATGTTTGTCTCTCTTGTTCTAAGTCTTGTGATGAACGCAGAAGCTTCTACAGCCTTGACTCTTTACTTAATCCAGCCACTGGGCCGGTGCCTCATGTCTTTCAACTATGCCTCGGAGGCTAAGCGCCGCGAAACGGATGAAGAGGGAGGCCTGGATGCGGCCAAATTCCCTTCAGCAGGCGGCCCTTTGATGAATCAGTGACCACGATGTTTCGTTCAGCGTCTATGGCGACGTTGGTGCAGTACTGACCACTTCCGGTCTCGACGATGTCAAGGAGCTTGCCTTCGGGCGAAAAGACCTGCAGACAGCCTGTTTCGCTTTCGCTTCGACCCACGGTGGCGATGACGAAATTGCCGGTGGCGTCGAACGCGAACCCATCGGGCACGCAGCGCGTCATTTGAACGACGAGTTCGGCCTTTTCGGTACGCGGATCATCGAGTCGAAACCGCAGGATCCGTCCGGACAGGGTATCTGCAACATAAAAGCAGTCGGTCTCTGTCGAGAAAGCAATGCCGTTGCAGTACCAAGGCATGGTGGTAAGTTGCTCGCATTCACCGCTTTCAATGTCAAAGCGCCAGAGTCGTCCGTCGTCCCTCGCGGTCCCTCGTGTGGGATCGGTGACGTAGAGCATTCCGTCGGGTCCAAAGGCCAGATCATTGGGCGAACGGGGTCCACTGCCAAGCGCCTCGAAAGAGCCATCAGGCCGCACCAGCACAACGTCCCCTTTCGCCGGTGGCACGTCTGGCTTAGTCAAGAACACTCCACCACTCTGCGCCACGAACAGATCGCCGTGCTCCCCTTCCACCGCGCCGTTGGGACCACCCCCAAGCATGGCAAATGTGCTCACTTGGCCATCGACGACTTTGTAGAGGCACCCGTCGCTGAGTGACGTGATGACGATGCTCCCATCGCGGCATTGCACCGGGCCCTCGCAGAATCCAACTGCATCCGTTACGACATCGAATTTCATGGCATGTGCTCCGAGTTACTCGACTTTCCACAGCGCGGTGACACCCATTACGGGGCCTGCAAGCTTGCCGCCGTCAACGTTGAGGGATGCACCAGTCACAAAAGAGGACGCGGGCGAGGCGAGCCAGTAGATCGCCTCGGCCACCTCAGCTGCTGAGCCGACCCGGCGGAGAGGCGTAACCGACGAAATCGCGGCATCAATGTCCTTCCCGTACAGCCGCTCACTCATGGGGGTACGAAACGAGCCTGGCGCAATGATGTTGACGCGTATGCCCTGCTCTCCGTACTCGAGGGCGGCCGATTTGGTCAAGCCGACCAGCGCGTGCTTTGTTGCACAGTAAGCCGCCATGCGCGGCGTACCGCGCAGGCCAGCGCTCGAACCCACGTTGACGATCGCGCCACCTCCGGACTTAAGCATGGCTTTGATTTCGTGCTTCATGGCAGTGAAAACACCCATGAAGTTGACGTCATACAGCCGTCTGGCTTCGTCCTCGGAATAATCGACCAGGAACCCTCGCGCGCCTTCGACGGCCGCGTTGTTCACGGCGCAGTCGAGGCGCCCGTGCGCGCCCATCGCCGCCTCGATCAACGCCTGAACCTCGGCGGGTACCGTTACGTCGGTGCGCAGAAACACTGCACTTCCGCCAGCGGCTACGATCTGGGCCACTGTTTCTTCTCCCCCGGCGGCGTCACGGTCGCCGATGACGACGTTATAGCCGTCGCGGGCAAACCGTAGCGAAGTGGCTCTGCCCAAACCGGAGGCACCGCCTGTAATCAGGCAAACTTTTGGTTCTGAAGAGGTCATAAGGCTTTTTCCTGTTTAGAGGCGGCTCTGGCGCCGTTGAAGATGATGCGCTGAGGCAATCGAGTTGGAATACCGTTTACGAGAGATCTAATTGCTGGTAGTTTGCCTTAGCCACCTCGTCACACTTCTTTCGATACTCTGTGGCCGGACCGTTGTACCGGATCACGCAACGTTGCGTTTTTCCAGCGACGTTCTTGTTCACTCCCGTCATCCATGAATCAATCTTCGTCGCAAGCAATTCTGTGCCCAGACCCCTCACATATTCCGTCCAGGACTGCATCGCTTCGAACGGTGCGGCAATCCTTGTAATATTTTTCTGGGCTGCAAACCGGAGCAAGCCGGAGATCCACTCACTTCCGTATTCGATGCCGCGCGGCGCATTTCCCAGGGCCATATGCGGACCCGCAATCATCATGAAGTTCGGGAAGCCAGCCACAAAGATCCCGAGGAAGGTCTCGGGGCCATGCTCCCAGGCCTTTTTAAGAGGAACGCCGTTCTCACCACGAATATCGATTCGATCGAAGCTGCCGGTCAAAGCATCAAAACCGGTCGCATACACTATCATGTCGAACTCGAACTCCTCACTCGAGGTCATGAGTCCATTAGCGGTGACGCGTTTAATTGGTGAATCGTTAACGTCGATCAGCCGCACATTTGGCTGGTTATAGACTTCGTAGTAATTGGTTTCAAGTGGCACGCGGCGGGTGCCGAATCCATGATTCTTGGGGATCAACTTTTCTGCGACGGCCGGATTTTTCACGCGCTGGCGAATTTTTCTAGCGACAAAGTCCGACAGCACCGCATTGGCCTCTTCGCTGATGAACGCATCCCTGAAATTACCCATCCACAATCCGAATCCAGGTGCGTTGTACTGCTTTTCCCAGAACGCTTCGCGCTCGTCCGTGGGCACCTCCATCGTCAGACGAGGATCCGGAGCGTGGATGAAGCATCCTGGACTAGCCTGGCACCGCTCGAACATTTCCGGATAGCCGGCGCGAAGACTTTCCATCTCCTCTTTGGTGATTGGCGCATTTCGAAGAGGGACGCACCAATTCGGAGTCCGTTGGAATACTGTCAACTGCTTGGCAGTTTTCGAGATTTCTTGGATCAGTTGGACGCCGCTGGAGCCCGTTCCTATGACGGCTACTCGTTTACCCGCAAAACTGACAGGCTCCTTCGGCCAAAGCGAGGCCTGGTACGACTCTCCGGTGAACTCGCCTAAACCTTCATAGTTAGGCATGGTCGGTGCGGAAAGCGGTCCGAGGGCGGTGATCAAAAAGCGGCAGCTAAAAGCCGATCCGTCTTCAATTGTCACGATCCATTTGCAATCTGACTCGTTGTAATGTGCTGACTTCACCCGACTGTTGAACTGCATATCGCTCCGCAGCTCGAATTTGTCTGTCACATAGTTCAAGTAGCTGAGAGTCTCCGGTTGCGCTGCGAAATGCTCGGTCCAATTCCACTCCGCAAGCAATTCTTGTGAGAAAGAATAGGCGTAGGAATAGCTTTCTGAATCGAACCTCGCCCCCGGATAACGATTCCAATACCATGTTCCGCCGACACCGCTGCCAGCCTCCAGGACTCGAAATCGCAAGCCCATTTCCCGGAGACGGTAGGCTTGATAGATGCCCGCTATGCCTGCTCCAATGACGACTACGTCGTAATCGTTCGCTTTTTCGGAGGCGGGCGAGCGGGGTTTTGTCTCTACTTCGTTCATTTTCATCATCCTTCGCGGATTGAAATTTGTTGGTTTCGCAGCAAGGCTCTGCGAGACTCGGGGATGTTCGGCCGGCGTCGGATCAACGGCCTTGCCAGACGGGTTTGCGTTTTTCGAGGAAGGCAGTGGCACCTTCGAGCAAGTCCTCGCTATCGAAGAAGATCGTGCGCATCGCGTTCAGGTAATTCACCGCGGCCTCGAAATCCATGTCTGCCGACACCTGCAAACCTTCAATGCCTAGCCTCAGGGCCAACGGACTGAACTCGCTGACCTTCGCGGCCATATCCAACGCCGCCTGCTGAAGCTCTGCTGCCGGGACTACCTTGTTGACGATGTTGTGCTGGAGCGCCTCCTGCGCTGTCAAAACCCGACCGGTAAGCGAGAGCTCATAGGTCAGACGATCTCCGAGTACGGGCCGAACTACAGGCACCACAGTGAGCGGGAAAATTCCGAGCTTGATCTCGGGGATGCCAAACGTTGCTGTCTCGGAGGCAACCGCCATATGAGCGAGGCAAGTGATCCCGAGGCCACCACCGAGCGCTGCGCCGTTGACAGCGGCGATCAGCGGCTTGCGGTAGTTGCGAGCTAGCCTGAAGATTTCCAGCGGGGGATAGTCGGAAAGAACCTCAGGAGATCGCTTCTTGAATCCCGCCTGGAAATCCTTCTGGTCTCCTCCAACGCAGAAGGTTGAGCCGGCCCCGGTCAAAATCACTGCTGACACCTCGGGCGCGGCAGCGGCTTGTTCTAGTGCAGATAGCAGATCGCGTGCCTGGACGAAGCTGAGTGGGTTGCGCCGCTCAGGCGCGTTGAGGGTGATACGGCGGACGCGGCCGATATCTTCAATGAGCAGTTGCTGAGACATTCGCCTTCCCCTGGTGGTTAAACAACATTTTCCGCGCGCAACGCGGCGAGCGTTGCCGCGTCGTATCCGAAATACTCTGCATAGACTTCGTCGTTGTGCGCACCGAGCGTCGGCCCCGGCCTACTGATGCCGTGCTGATATCCTGGAAACTTCGGCACAACACCGGACATGCGCACCTGACCTAAGTCGGGATCTTCAACCTTCACGACATCTTCCCTTGCGATGTACTGTTCGTCCTCGAAGATGTCTGCAGTGCTGTACACCCTTTCATGGATTGCATCTGCCTCGACAAGGCATCGCTCGACCTCCGCCCAAGGTCGCTCCTTAGCCCATCGTGAAAGGTGTTGGTCGCACGCGGCGATAAATGTCTGAATCTCTTCGTTGGACCGCCCCATCACCCCGGCATCAAGCGCCTGCAAAAGGTGCACGGGTGACCCGGCACTGAGTACAAGCCGGCGGATCGTTGCCGGTCCGACCGTGCTGACGACGAAGTGGACCTCATCGATCGTGGTGTAAAGATTGCGTACCAGTCCCAAGACGCCGAGCGAATTGCCAGGGCGTAGCATGTCTGTACCCAACTGGTCATATGCCATAACCTGAACCGGGCTCAAGCGGAATAGAGCCTCGAAGAGCGCCACGTCGATGACGTCGACGCCCTTCTTCCCGGTTCGCAGTCGATTGTTCATCGACGCCATCAAGCCGAACGCTCCAAATGTGGCCGCGACACCATCAGCCAGCGCGATGGATGGGAAGACCGGCGGTCCGTCCGGGAAGCCGTTCAAGTGGGCAAAGCCACTAAAAGCTTCCGCGGTCGTGCCGAAGCCTGGCCGGTGCTTCTTCGGGCCGGTCTGCCCATAACCGCTGATGCGCAACAGGGACAAAGTGGCGCCGGCGGCTTCGAGGTCGGCAGGCCCGATCTGCCAACGCTCGAGTGTGCCAGGCCGAAAGTTCTCCACCATCAAGTCGAACTTTGGCGCGAGTTCAAGGAACATGTCGCGGCCCTTGGGGGTGCTCAGGTTCAGCGTGATGCAGCGTTTCCCGCGGGCCATGTTTTTCCACCAGAGGGCCTGTCCCTGACTCTTGGGGGTGGTCTGGCGCACCGGGCTGCCAGTCGGATGCTCGATGCACAAAACCTCTGCCCCGAGGTCCGCCAGCAATGCTCCCGACAAAGCCGCAGAGTAGGCATGCGCCACATCCAGCACCCTGACTCCACTGAGAATACCCTTGCCATCCTTGACGTTCACGTTGTCTCCTTTTCGGGTTGCATTCAAACGTCCTGCTCTTCGACGTTTGCTTGGAATGCTGCAACGATATCGATCGACATTCCGATCGTTGAGCTTTTCCGTCAGGCGGAAAGCCGCCGCGAGGCAAGGCTTCCCTCGCATAGTGGAGTCTCGCCTCGGCAAAGCTCCAGCGTTGCCGCCTACCGGGATACAACAGATGAGAAAGCGTGAAGTCGCGTCATTCATGAGAGCCATGTCGCTCGCGGGCCAGGTGCACGTCCGGAACCTGCGGCTCCGACTGCGTGAATCGGAACGATTGAGCACACTGCCGGCCCTGCTCGGCCGAGACAGAGTTCCCCTCAAACATTGGGGTGAGCCCCTTGCGGGCAGCACGGAACGTCTGGCGTCTCGTGGAACCATGCCGGAAGCTGTTGAGGCCTCGGAAGCCCGCGCTCGAGGCAATGCGTCACCCGCGAACCGGCTCTTCCTGGACCGGGCCCGACGTAGCGACCGGCCGGGCGGCGCAACAGTAGTTGCCGGGAGACTGAGCCTGTCATGAGAGTGGTCTTTTACACACGGCAGGGTGAAGCGCGCGACGTTCTGAATCTGGGTGACCGACCAATCCCCGACCCAGGCCCGGGCGAGGTGTGCGTCTGCGTGCGCTTTTCGGGCGTCAACCCTTCCGACTGCAAAAGCCGACGAGGAGGCGGCAGGGAGCTCTTCGCTCCAATGATCATCCCGCACAGCGACGGCGCCGGCGTGATCGATGCGGTCGGTCAAGGAGTAGATCCGTCGCGTATGGGTGAGCGCGTGTGGATTTGGAACGGCCAGTGGCAACGCGCTTTCGGGACCGCAGCGGAGTGGATTGCCTTACCTGCCGCTCAAGCCGTACCGTTACCGGCGACCTTGAACGAGGCAGAAGGAGCCTGTCTAGGAATTCCGGCACTCACGGCCATGCACGCAGTTCGAAAGGCCGGGGCCCAACACGGTCAGACCGTGCTGGTGGCTGGAGGCGCCGGCTCGGTCGGCCACTACGCGATTCAGATGGCAAAGGCTCGTGGCGCATGCGTGATTGCCACTGCGAGCACGGCAAGCAAGGCAGCGCACGCGCGAGCGGCAGGCGCTGATCTAGTGCTCGACTATCGCCGCGAAGACATCGTAGGAGGCATACAGGAGATTACAGAAGGGCGCGGCGTGGACTCGATCATCGAAGTCGACCTTGCTGCCAACGCCGTCAGCTACCCCAGCGTGCTCGCTTCTCATGGAAAGGTGATCGCCTACGGCATGACTGGCAGTGAGGTTTCCCTGCCGGCACTGCGGATGAAGCAGAAAGGCATCACCTTGACGCTCTTCAGGATCTACGACATCACAGAGCCTGAACGCGCTGGCGCCCTGGAAGAACTCGCCTTCTTCCTTCGCAATAAGAGCCTGAAGCACACTATCGCACTGCGCCTGCCACTTGAACGTGTCGCAGAAGCACACGAGGCAGTAGAGCGCGGTGAGGTGTTTGGTCGTGTGTTGCTGGACCTGCAGGCCTAGGCCTGGAAAGCAAAGTGTTGCCCAAGGAAGTGATGATCTCGCGCTGGATCGTGCATTGAGGGGTAGCGTTTGAGATTTCGACTGCAAAGAAACCTCCACATGACTATGGTTGACAAAGTCGCAATCGTCACTGGAGCAGCGCGCGGCATCGGCGCTGCAATCGCCACCGCGCTCGCGAGGGAAGGAGCCAACGTGATCCTTACCGATGTACTCATCGAGGAGGGAGAGGCGATGGCAGATCAGCTTCGCTCCATGGGCTACCGCGCGCGCTTCACACCGTTGGACGTGTCTGACTACGAAGCTTGGCTGCGGGTGGTCGCCGAAGCGGAAGAACTCGACGGGGGTGTGGACATATTGGTCAACAACGCAGGCATCCAGCTTCGACGGCGGATAGCTGACATGGAGATTGCGGAGTGGAATCGCGTCTTTTCCATCAACCTGAACGGCGCCCTATTTGGCATCAAGGCAACGACACCTTCGATGAAAAGACGTGCGGGTGGATCGATCGTGAATATCGCTTCAATCTCCGCGCTTGGAGCCACACCGAACGTCGCCTACGGTACATCTAAGTGGGCGGTGCGCGGGCTGACGCGATCAGCCGCCTTCGAGTACGGCAGATGGAATATTCGCGTCAACGCGGTCTTGCCGGGAGCTATTCCTACGGAGCTCTCTCGGCAAAGTCCTTCGCTAGACATGTTCCGAAAGGCAACTCCTCTTGGTCACCTTGTCACTCCGGAGCATGTAGCAGACGTTGTTGTTTTCCTGGCCTCGGAGATGGCCGCTGGCATCTCGGGTCAGGACCACGTCGTGGACGGCGGCTTCACTGCAGGCCAACATCCAGGCCTAGCAATGCAAGAAAACCTCCCAAGTAAGACAGAATGACTTCGAAAACAAAACGCGACATCTTCTTCGTCGGCGCGGCGCGAGCCGCGATCGGTGCATTCGGCGGCGCCCTGAAGGACGTGCCACTCACGCAACTGGCTACAGAGACGGTAAGAGCCGCTCTTCAGCGAAGTGGCGCGGAACCAGCGACCGTGGGGCACTTAGTCATGGGGAACGTGATACCGACGGATGTGCGGGATGCGTACTTGTCCCGTGTCGCTGCCGTCAATGCGGGCGTTCCGCAGGAAACGCCAGCCATGAACGTCAACCGCTTGTGTGGTTCGGGACTACAGGCGATTGTTTCCGCCGCACAGACCCTGATGCTTGGTGATTGCGATGTTGCAATCGGCGCCGGCGCGGAATCGATGAGCCGAGCACCATACCTGATGCCATCCGCTCGCTGGGGCGGACGAATGGGGGACATGACAGCCACGGACTACATGCTCGGTGTCCTGCATGATCCCTTTCATCGCATCCACATGGGGATCACTGCGGAAAACGTGGCAACACGCGACGGTATTACACGCGAGATGCAAGACCAACTGGCTTGGGAGAGCCAGCAGCGCGCCGGTCGGGCCATCGCGGAAGGTCGCTTTAAATCGCAAATCGTGCCAATCGAACTGCCGGTCCGTAGCGGCACAATCTCATTCGAGGTCGATGAACATGTGCGACCCGAAGTCACGCTCGACCAGCTGGCGAAAATGAAGCCATCGTTCAGGCGCGATAGTTCGGGAACGGTGACAGCGGGCAATTCATCCGGAATCAATGACGGCGCGGCTGCATTGGTGATGGCAAGTGAAGATGGAGTCCGACGTGGCAACCTCAAGCCGTTGGCGCGCCTGGTGAGCTATGCCCATGCCGCGCTGGATCCCAAAATCATGGGCTTGGGACCAGTACCAGCTAGCCGGCTCGCACTCAAGAGAGCGGGCCTGGCCTCAAGGGACCTTGACGTCATCGAATCGAACGAGGCATTTGCTGCTCAGGCGTGCGCCGTCACCCGTGCGCTTGGCCTGGACCCGGCGAAGGTAAACCCTAACGGGTCCGGTATATCGCTAGGCCATCCCGTTGGCGCCACCGGCGTAGTCATCACGATCAAGGCAATCTACGAACTTCATCGGGTAAGCGGACGATATGCGTTGGTGACAATGTGCATCGGCGGCGGCCAAGGCATAGCTGCGGTGCTGGAACGCACGTGACCCGCCAGCGACCGAGTTCTTGCCACAAAGACGGTGAAGTGGCGCAGGCAGCCCGTCGTCGGGTTGTGCGGCCGATCACCCGCCTCGCGCACATAGTGGCCTCCGCTATCAACATCGCCGGCGCAGCTGGCCAAATCAGCAGGCAAGAGATTAAGAGGCAGCGACAGGGCTGCTAGTTCGGCTTGTCGACCCTCTGAACGGACCCTGCAACACCACCAAGAGCGAAGCGGCATGCCCTTCCAAATGCTTGGGAAGGCCGGAAACCAAGCTTCCAATGAAGGGCTCTCCTTTGGAGTCAACAGAACCGGGGAGATGGTCTGTAGCGATTGCACGGAAAAGCTGTATTGTTCACCGGTGCGGCCAGAGAAATCGGAGCGGCAGCGGCAGCGGCAGCGGCAGCGGCAATGTCACTCTCAGATGAAGATGCAACCGGCGTCACATGCGACATCCTTGAATCCGAGGGTTCGGAGGTTTGCCGAGACCATTCAGACTCAAGGCGCAAAGGCACTTTATGTCCACCTCGACGTCACACGTGAGGCCGAGCGGGCGGCGGAGGTTCGCCGAACAATATCCAGATTCGGCCACATTGACGTTCAGGTCAACAACGCGGCCGTCCTCATAGGTAAAGGCATCCAAGAGGCCTCCTTTCCCGATTAGCACCGGATGTGCGATGTCAATTTCACGGGAGTTTTGCTAGGTATCAGGGCTGCATTGCCCAGCTTGCTCAAGATGAAAATCCGGCGTTCAGGATCTGTCCCGATCGTGCTCACCCCGAAGCGCTGCCGCCGCGCAACATCGACAGGCTGAGGCGGAGCTATTGCCCACTCATCCTCCTGAATACAGCGACCTCATCGGTGCGGTCAATCGACGTGCTTTTCCGCCAGACGGAAAGCCTCCACCGATCGGGCTTTCGCGAACATAGTGACACCTTCAGTCGACACCGCCGGCGTTGCTGGCACCAAATCAGGAGACAAAGAGATGCAAAGACGTCAACTGCTCGTGGCCGGCGCGGCCGGCGCCGCCATGTCCTTTCCGCCGTTCCTACGCGCCCAGTCAAAGGAAAGTCCCGGCGTGACTGACACAGAGATCCGGCTTGGTCAAACCAATCCGTACAGCGGACCATTGTCGGCGTACGCAGCGTGGTTCGGCAAGGTGCAACTTGCCTACTGCAATTTCGTCAACGACCAGGGTGGCATCAACGGTCGAAAGATCAAGTTGCTTAGCTATGACGATGGTTACCAGCCGCCACGAACCGTCGAGCAAGTGCGCAAGCTGGTGGAGAGCGATGGAATCGCGGCGGTTCTTCACATCTTCGGGACGGCGCCTAATAGAGCGGTCGTCCGCTATTTAAATACGAAAAAGATTCCACAGATCTTCTGCGGAACCAGCGGGGATGGCTTCGCAGATCCCAAGACACAGCCGTACACCATGCCGTTTCAACCCACGGCACGCATTGAAGCCCAGATTTTCGGCAAGTACATGCTGCAGGACCTGAAGGGGAAGAAGATCGGCATTCTGTACCAGCAGGACGAGATCGGAGCGAGCGTTCGCCAAGGTCTGCGCGAAGGGCTCGGCGCTGGCAACGAAAAACTCATCGTCAGCGAGCAGTCATATCAGCCTTCAGATACGACTGTCGATTCTCAAGTGTTGAACCTCAAGGCCTCTGGCGCCGAGATTTTCTACAACTCAGCGACGCTGAAGCACTGCGCAATGGCCGTTAAAAAAGCGCAAGAGGTCGGCTGGCAACCCACGATCTTTACCCTGAACACGACCTCCGCCGTCAACAAGGTCCTGAAGGAGTCCGGGAGCGGCCTCCCGGAGGGATCGCTCACAAGTATCTGGCACAAGAGTCCCGTAGACCCTGCCTGGGCGAATGACCCAGCGATGGTCGAGTGGAAGGGATTTATGAAAAAGTACTATCCGGAGGGTGATGCGAGTGAGCCGAACTGCGTTCTATCCACCTGCTATGCGCAGGCCATGTTTCACGTGCTGAAGTCTTGCGGCAATGACCTGCGTAGCGAGAACATTCTGAATGTGGCACGCAACCTCAAGAGCGTTCAGCTGCCGTTGCTCCTGCCAGGCATCACGTTGAACACTTCTCCGACAGACTACTACCCGATCAAGCAGTTGCAGCTGACTCATATTGAAAAGGGTGACTGGAAGTCGTTCGGCCAAGTTCTCAGTGCATAACGCCCAGCGACCAGAACAGCACCACTTGCTTGTGGTGCGATGCCATCGATCAGTATGAGGCTGAGGAGAACCAGTTGCACCAAGCGAGCCATTCGGATGGAAGCCCCGGCGTTTGAACGGACGCACTTCGAGTCGTGCAAGGGACCTTAAGCCCCGAGTGCTCAGGCTCGTGTGATCGGACGCCCGCGAGCTGGTCGGAAGACGAAAAACCGGGCCACGTGGCCCACATCGGAGAAACCAGTATGAAAGAGACCATCCGCATCGGTGGGGCCGGCGGGTTCTGGGGTGACAGCGTAGCCGCTCTGGAACAGCTAGTCCTGCGCAGCGACGTCGACTACATCATGTCTGACTACCTTGCGGAACTGACCATGGCTATTCTGGCCAAGCAGAAGGATCGCAACGCGTCGGCAGGATTCGCCACGGACTTCGTGTCTTTGTCACTGAAGCCCGTGCTGCGGGAGGTAGTGCGCCGCGGGATCCGCATCGTTGTAAACGCAGGTGGGATGAACCCGCAAGGTTGTGCGGAAGCCTTACGGGCGCTCGCCGCGAACCTTGAGGTACCTCTCAAGATCGGTGTGGTTGAAGGCGATGACTTGATGGCGCGTGCCGCCGAACTCCGAGCCGCCGGGACCGTGGAGATGTTCACCGGTCAGCCGATTCCGGCGCAGGTGACGAGCATGAACGCCTACCTCGGCGCATTCCCGATCGCCAAGGCACTCGAGATGGGAGCGGATGTGGTGATCACCGGCCGCTGCGCTGACAGCGCGTTGGCGCTGGGGCCATTGATCCACGAGTTCGGCTGGGCGCCTGATGACTACGATCGGCTCGCTGCAGGGAGCATGGTTGGCCATATCCTTGAATGTGGCACTCAAACGACCGGCGGCCTCTTCACCGATTGGGAGCAGGTTCCCGGGCGAGAGGAGCTCGGGTTTCCTATCGTTGAATGCAACCCTGACGGTGTCTTCGACATCACGAAACCTGAGGGGACCGGCGGGCTGATCACGCCACTGGTGGTCGCCGAACAACTGCTGTATGAAGTGGGCGACCCAGCCAACTACCTTTTGCCTGATGTTACTGTCGACCTGCGCCACGTGACCCTTAAGCAGTGCGGACCGAATCGCGTGCGACTCGCCGGCTTGCGTGGGCGCCCGCCGACCGACACGTACAAAGTGAGCGCAACATACTTGGATGGCTACCGTGCCACGGCCACCCTCACCATGATCGGTCGCGGTGCGGCCGGCAAGGCAAGGCTCATAGGAAACGCCATCCTGAATCGAACTCGCGCCCTCATGACTCAAGACGGCCTTGGCGACTATTCGGAAACCAACATCGAGCTGCTAGGGACGGAGGAAGCCACCTTTGGGTTGAATGCGCGTCAGCTTCAGTCTCGGGAAGTTGTCTTGCGAATCGCCGTCCGGCATCGTGATGAGGCGGCCCTTCAAATATTCGGTCGCGAGCTTGCGCCCTTTGGGACCTCGGGAACCCCTGGTACGACAGGGTTCAGCGGGCGGCCGAAGCCCACCCCGGTCTATCGTCTGTTTTCCTTTCTGGTGCCGAAGCGCTCGGTGGAAGTCAGTGCAAGTGTGGATCAGGAGAGCAGCCGCATTGCGCCCTCACCTCCGGCGTCGTGGCAAGCTCCGGCCGCAAGCCAAACCCCGGAGTTTGCCAATGTGGCGCAGTCCACGGTCCGCATGACGCTTCGGTCCCTCGCTGTGGCGCGCAGCGGCGACAAAGCCGATATCTCTCACTTAGCCGTGATCGCCCGGAGTCCGGATTTCTATCCGCTGCTGCGCCACGTTGTCACCATCGATGCGGTGGCGAACTACTTGTCCCACCTGGTCAACGGCAGGGTAGAACGTTACGACGTGCCCGGCATCCACGCGGTCAATTTCATGCTCCACGACAGCTTGGCGGGCGGCGGCACCGCGTCCCTTCGAAGCGACTCTCTCGGCAAGGCATTCGCTGAGATCCTACTTGATCTCGAAATCGACGTGCCAACCGCTTTGAAGTCCCATCCGCATTTGTGGCAAGGCTAAGGGAGCAGTCGCACACGCGTCGGCACGGCCGCGCGTGTTGCACCCTTGCAGCAGCACTCAGCATCGGGCGGCGGCGCCCGAGTTCGAACCATTGATGAAGGCGAACTGACTATGGACTTCACCCTGTCACCACAACTCCTTTCGCTTCAAGCACGCACCAGAGAGTTCATTGCCGAAGAGGTGATTCCTTTGGAGCGCGAGCAATTGCCTAACGAGCACGGCCCTTCCGAGGCGCTGCGGGCCGAACTCGTTCGCCGCGCCCGGTCGGCGGGATTGCTCACACCGCACGCTCCGACAGAGATGGGCGGCCTAGGGCTGTCGCACATGGCGAAGGCCGTCGTCTTTGAAGAGGCTGGCTATTCGGCGCTCGGCCCCACGGCGCTGAACATCCACGCTCCCGATGAAGGCAACATCCACTTGATGGGCGAAGTGGCGAGTTCAGCCCAGAAAGAGCGCTGGCTACGGCCGCAAGTTGAAGGCAGGACGCGCTCGTGCTTCGCGATGACAGAACCTGATGGTGCGGGTTCGGACCCTGGCATGCTGGAGACCACTGCGGTACGCGATGGGGATAGTTACCTCATCAACGGCACCAAATGGCTCACCACGGGAGCCGATGGCGCGCACTACGTAATCATCATGGCGCGAATGGAAGACGGAACGGCAACGATGTTTCTGTCGGATATGGACCGGCCCGGCGTGCGCTATCTCCGCACGATGCATGCGATGGACCGCTGCTTCTCTGGCGGCCACGGAGTGCTGAGTTTCGATGATCTGCGCGTGCCTGCAACGGATGTCCTCGGCGAGATTGGGAAGGGCTTTCGGTACGCGCAAGTCCGTCTCGCTCCGGCACGGCTCACCCATTGCATGCGATGGTTGGGGCAAGCGAGACGTGCCCACGATGAGGCGGTGGCCTATGCCCGTACTCGACAGGCGTTTGGAAAGCCCCTTGCCGAGCATGAAGGAGTCGGCTTCTCCCTTGCAGACAATGACATGGACCTGATGACAGCGCGCCTGCACATATGGCACACCGCGTGGCTGCTGGACCAAGGTCAGAAGGGCAATTTCGAATCCAGCCGATCCAAAGTCGTGTGTTCAGAAGCGCAGTGGCGGGTCGTGGACCGCTGTGTGCAGATTCTGGGCGGGCGCGGTGTGACTGGCGAATCCGTTGTGATGCGCATTTTTTGCGATATGCGCGCCTTCCGAATCTACGATGGTCCGAGCGAGGTCCACCGCTGGAGCATGGCGCGGAAGATTGTGCAGAGGTCCGGAGCGATTCAATGACGGGAAATCCAATCGATACCTTCCGCCTGGAGGGTCAGCTAGCGCTGGTTACCGGCGCTTCGGGCGGGTTGGGTGCGCACTTCGCCGAACTGCTTGCCCGGTGCGGCGCCCGCGTCGCGCTCGCCGCCCGCCGTGTTGAAAGACTGGAGGAGCTGGTGGCGCGTATCGGCGCCGCCGGGGGCTTGGCGCGCGCGTACCCGCTGGACGTCACAGATGCAGCCAGTGTGACTCGATGCTTCGACGCTTTGTGCGAGTGGGGTACGCCGGACGTGGTGGTCAGCAACGCTGGCGTCACGCTGACGAAGCCACTGCTTCAGCAGAGTCCCGAAGACTGGGATGCCGTGCTCGACACCAACCTCCGCGGAAGTTGGCTGGTCGGAACGGAGGCGGCTCGCCGCATGGTGGCCGCGAAAAAGCGAGGTTGTATTGTCAACGTCGGGTCGATCCTGGGTGAACGGGTGGCCGGCGGGGTTGCGCCCTACGCGGTATCCAAGGCCGGGGTACTTCAATCGACGAAGGCCATGGCGCTGGAGCTCGCGCGGCACGGCATAAGGGTCAACGCGCTGGCGCCGGGTTACGTCGCGACGGAATTGAACGACGAATTTTTGACCAGCGAAGCTGGCCAAAAGCTCAAGGCGCGTATTCCGAGCCGTCGCTTCAGCGCGCTGGACGACCTGAACGGTCCCATGCTTCTGTTGGCGTCCGATGCCGGCCGTGCCATGTCCGGCTCAGTCCTTGTCGTCGACGGTGGTCACATGGTGAGCTCGCTGTGACAAATGCTGGCACTCACGTAGCGGGCTACCTGCGTGAGAAAGGATTGTCCAGCGCTGACGAGGTGCACCTGACGCGACTGTCAGGTGGTCAGTCCAACCCGACCTTTATCGTCGACGACGGCCCGCAGCGGTTCGTGCTGCGCAGGAAGCCGCCGGGGACGCTGGTCGCATCTGCCCACGCCATCGACCGTGAGTACCGGGTCATGCAGGCATTGCAGGGGACCGACGTCCCCGTGCCCCGCATGCTCGCTTATTGCGAAGACGCGTCGCTGCTCGGCACGCCGTTCTACTTGATGGAGTTTCTTGAGGGACGGGTGCTAGTGGATCAGTCGTTGCCAGGCATGGCGTTGGCGGATCGCGCTGCCGTCTATGACGACCTGAACCGGGTTATCGCAGCGCTGCACGCACTTGACTATCGCTCGGTGGGGATGGAAGGATTCGGCAAGCCAGGAAACTACTTCGGGCGCCAGATCGCCCGTTGGAGTCGCCAGATCCTGGAGTCCACCGTTCCCGTGCCCGATGCCCTACGGCGCTTGATGGATTGGCTGTCCGCGCACCTTCCCGCGGATGACGACGAGACCACGCTCATCCACGGCGACTACCGACTGGACAATGTGATCCTGCACAACACGGAGCCGAGGATCATCGGCGTACTTGACTGGGAACTCTCGACGCTGGGCCATCCCCTCGCCGACTTCGCCTATCACGGAATGAGTTGGCGCATCGATCCGAAGCTGTGGCGTGGCGTGGGCGGCTTGGACCTGCAAGCACTGGGAATCCCGAGCGAGCAGGAATACCTTACTCGCTATGCGTCGCGCACTGGCCGGGATCCCTTCAGGCACTGGGAGTTCTACTTGGCATTCAATCTGTTTCGAATGGCCAGCATCTTGCACGGAATTTCGCAGCGCGCCGCCGCGGGCAATGCGAACAGCGCCGATGCGGTTGAGACCGGGCGCAAGGCCGGGCCGTTGGCCGAACTCGGGTGGGCGTGCGCCATGCGATACGTCACAAATTGAGCAGCCTGCGCAAGTGAGATCCGACTACGTCGATTCACAGCGCGTGCCGGTTGCCGCGTAGACAGAACCGAGGTCAGATTTAAATCGGCGTTGACAACCAGCCTTCCTGCCATGGCCGGGATCGTGCATCATCAAGCACAGTCGGTAGTCGTCGAGAACAGGCCGGGTGGCTTCATCGGCGTCGCGGCGCCGAAGACGGCCCCAGCCCGATGGCTACAAGATCTTCATTGGGCGCAGCTCTTCCATGGCGCAGAACCCTGTGCTGTTCAAGGCGATGCCCTACCCGTCAAGGATTTCCGCTGGACGTCGGGACTCTTGTATGTCGTTGTGATCGGGCATGGGTCCCCACTCAAGAGCCTGCAGTCGCTGCTCGCTGCAGCCATAACGGCTCCCGGGAAGCTAAATTTCGGGAGTTTCCGCGGCAGCGCACCGGTCGGCTACCTAGTTGATCAACCAGTAGGCTGGGAGCCAAACCACGTTCGTAAGCTACCAGGTATCACCGCAAGTTGCTTCCGCCCTGATCAGCGGAGTTCTCGCCTATGCGTGCCCTAGAAGAGCCAAGTCATCGAACGCGCGCGCCGCAAGGGCTCGGGATCGATTGCGGGCCTGGACAAGGCTCACGCTTGCTTGTCAGACGGGTTCCAAGTCGATCCAAGAAATGGCTCCCGTTCGGTGGCGTGGGTGGCAGCCTACTCGGGAAAGCTGGACCAATAATGTCTAATGCATTCCGGTCCCACGTCCATGAATCCTACGCAGGTCACACTATGACGCTCGTGCAGCTGCGACATTTCATCTCACTGGCAGCGACCGGTTCTTTCACTCGTTCCTCGGAGCTCGTACACCTCACTCAACCAGCCTTCAGCCGCAGCATTCGCGCGCTCGAAGACGAGCTGGGGCAGAAGTTGTTCGACCGGGTGGGGCAGCGCAGTGAGTTGACGCCGTACGGTCACGAGGTGCTACAGCGAGCGCGCGCGCTCGTGTTTGACGCGGAGGAACTGATGGCGAGCGGCCGGGAGACCGGGCGAGCGGGCGTCATTCGCTTGGGCATGGGCGCGAGCCCGGCCGCCGTCCTGACGGTGCCCCTTCTCAAGACGATGGCCACTCGCCACCCTGCCATTCACGTCGAGATTGCGCGTGGATCGCCAGACCGGCTCCTGCGCGCGCTGCGCGACCGCGCGCTAGACGCCTTGGTCCTCGACCCTCGGACGATGCCGGCGGCGCCCGACCTGAAGGTGACTGGGCTCGTCCACATGCGCGCCGCCTTCATGTGCCGCCCTGACCATCCGCTCACCCAACGGGGCGGCGCCCTACCTTTCGCGGCCCTGCGCCAATACGTGATGGCGTCGACTTCATGGAGCGAAGAAGCTGGCCGCCAGCTCATCGAGCACTACGGCCCAACGGCGCACCTGGACGACTGCATCACTCTGCGCTGCGACGACGTTCAAAGCCTCATAGAGGTTGCCAGGGACAGCGACGTCCTGTTGCTGGCGGTCCGCGCGGCGGCCCCTGACCTGGCGGAGCTGCCGCTGGCGCCTGCCCTTGAAACGGGTGGGAGCTTCGGCATCGTCACGCTCGCCAGGCGTTCCGAAGCAACGGCGCTGGATGTCGTGCGAAGGCTGGTGGAGCAACTGCTGCACGACTGAGGCCTTGTACTCTCCTTCGGATCCCCTACTGGGGCTGCAGGCCGATGGACTTGGCGATTGCGCGATAGCGCTCGATTTCGCTTTGGTAAGTACGGGCCAGTTCCGCAGGGGTACGCGAGGGCAGGACTACGTTGCCAGTGCCTTCGAGTGCCTTCCGAACTTCCGGATTCTCGGCCGCCAGATAGATGGCCTTGTTCATTGTATTGACAACAGAATCGGGCGTGTTCTTGTGAACCTGCACGCCAGCCCAAATGTCGAACTCCATAGGCTCCAGCCCTTTCATCATCGTCATGGAAGGGAACTGGGGGAACAGAGGGTGTGGTGCCCTGGAGGTCACGGCGAGGCCCTGGACCTTTCCATCTACGAGGGTTTGGGGGATTGAGCCGCTCAAGGGCAGAAAGGCCATGTCGATCTGGCCTCCCATCAGGTCCGTCAGCAGGGGAGCGATACCCTTGTATGGGACGTGCAGCATCTCGATCTTCGCCAACTGCGAAAATTTCTCGCCGATCAAGTGGTAAAGGGATCCAGGACCCACGCTGCCGTAGCTCAGCGGCTTTCCGGGATTCTTGCGCGCCATGGCAAGCAATTCCTCCACGGTCTTCACATTCAGCGAACTGCGCACAGCCAAGACCGTGCTGGTCATTTGAACTTGAGCCACCAGCTTGAAATCTTCAGGCGTGTACCTGACCCCTTTGATAGCCAGCGGGGCCAACACCAGTTCCATCGGGCTGGCAAGCGCTAGCATATGACCGTCTGCCGGCGCACTTACGACCTTGCCCAGTCCGATCGCGCCACCGGCGCCACCTATGTTTTCGATGATCAGCGTCTGGCCGAGTTTCGCCGCGGCATCCGGCTGCAGCTTGCGGGCGAGAAAGTCGGACGGCCCGCCTGCTGGGTAGGGCACGACCATGGTGATGGGCTTGCTTGGATAAACCTGGGCTCGGGCCACGCCCATCGCTACGACGCTGCCGATGACGAGCAAACCTGTAAGAAATTTGCTGAGCTTCAATTGGTCCTCCTTGGAACGGTGGTGTGCATGTAAGGCGACGGACATGACGGGCGTCCGGCGCTCATGCGACTAAAGCGGCAAGCGGCGGCTCGACGTTCGCTGGAATCGGACAGACATAGGGCTTGCCGCCCCGCTGACGCTCGAGCTCGCGCCTGGCTTCCTTCAGCAAATTCGGATTGACCATGAGATCCATGGCCGTGCCGGCGATGGTCTTCGCCGCAATCAGCATGCCTTTGTGGGCAATCGAACTCTTGCCCTGCGCCACCCACTGCCAGGAATGGGCCGAGGTACCGTACGCGAAGCAAGCCGTGAAGCATTGCGCTGTCGGCGTGATCCAGCTGACATCGCCCACATCAGTGGACCCGTGGATCTGGCCGCGCTCGCCACTAAGGGGCACGACGCCGTCAAACAGCGGCTTCGGATCTTTCCAGACGCTCAGGAGGTCGCGACCTGCCACCTCCAGTTCCTCAGCCCTCACCGTCCTGTGCATAGATGCAGCGAAAGCGAGTTCTTCTTCGCGGTAGGCCGTCCCACTGAAGCGTTCCAGGTTTGTCTGCATCGTCCTGTTCAGCACGTCGTTGAAAACGAGGTTCGAGCAGGCGGAGTGCACCTTGATCTCCAGCTCGCAGCTGGTCATCAACGCCGCCCCACGGGCCACGTTGCAGACCCTTTCGAAGACTTCATTCACGTCGCTGTTACGCGGCGCACGGATCATGTAGAGCACCTCCGCCTTCGGCTGAACCACGTTGGGGGCGACTCCGCCGGCGTTGGTCACCGCGTAGTGAACGCGCGCCGACGGGATGATGTGTTCGCGAAGATAGTTGCTCCCCACGTTCATCAGCTCGACTGCATCCAGAGCGCTTCGGCCGAGATGCGGCGAATAGCCGGCGTGGGCCGAGATGCCGCTGAAGCGGAAGTAGGCCTGCTTCACAGCCAAAGTGTGCTTGTTCCAGATTGCGTTCACTGTCCAAGGATGCCAGGTCAGCGCTGCGTCCAGATCGTCAAAGACCCCTTCTCGAGCCATGAAGCTCTTGCCCCACCCGCCTTCTTCTGCGGGACAGCCATAAAAGCGGACCGTCCCAGGCAAGCCGTACGATTCCAGCAGGTTTTTCACGGTGACGGCGGCCAGGTGCGCGCTCACGCCAAGCAGATGGTGACCGCATCCGTGCCCGTTGCCGTTGGCGATCTCAACCGACGGCATACAGCTCACGGCCATGCTGCTCTGGCTCAGGCCCGAGAGCGCATCGAATTCACCGAGGATGCCGATCACCGGACCGCCGCTGCCGGCTTCGGCAATGAACGCCGTGGGAATGCCGGCCACCCCTTCACGGACCGAAAATCCGCTCACCTTCAGGTTGTCGATATGAATGCGGGAGGAGTCGCGCTCCTGGTACCCCAACTCCGCGTAGCGCCAGATAGTGTCGGAAATCGCGGCGTATTGCTCGCCGTGGCTCTCGACGAACTGATCGATGACTTCAGATTTCAAGCGTGACCCCTTTGCTGTTTGCTGCCTGCCCCTTGGAATGGGATGGCTCTCAGGAAAGAAGTCTAGGTATCCGCTAAGTTGCTGGCCAATGCATTTGAAGTCCTAATGCCATGAGTGCGCCGCATCCCTCAATTGGGGGCATCGTGGTGGTCGAAAACAGCCGAAGACATCGACAAAGCCAAGCCGAAGCCGTTCGTGCCTTGCCCTCCTCCACGCCGGCCACCTGAACCCACCAGCGCGCCGGTGCCGTCAGGCGCTCCCCCAGATCGAACAGCGTGACCAACTTTGCGCGCTCGAGGTGCCCCGCGAGCCGGGGATTGAGCCAGCCCCGACGCGATCGCGCGGTCGAGGGTCCTGCGCGACAAGTTCCTGGAGCCATCTCAGCGCCTCCAACTGTCGCGCGATGACACGGCCCCGGCCCGTGGGGGACGAGCGGCCCTTCCCCGCCCTGATTCCCCCGTCACCTGGGCGGCTTGGGCCCCTTTGGCGGCGCAGGCTCGGCCACCATCGCAAGTCGCTCGGTAGGAACTGCAGCAGGAAATCCATCGAGCGTTCCGGGGGCGCATCGAGCCACTCGCCGTACTGCGCCTCCGGCAGGATTGCGACCATCCGCTTGTCCTGCTTGTCCGGTGGGCGTTTCAGGCCGGGCCTGTGCATCAGCTTGAAGAGCGGGTGCTCGTCCGCATTGATCGTGAGCATCGTGAAGCTCAGCTCCCACTCGGCGGTTTCCGGGTTCTTCCAGGGTAACCACAGGCCGGCCACTCCCAACGTCTCGTCGTTGGCTGCCGTGAACCGGGTTGGGATGAACTTGCCCGCGCGCCAGTCCGGCTCGTAGATCGCTTTGCAGGGCACGATGCAGTGGCGCGGCTTGGCCCAGGCGCCCTTGAAGCTCGCCAACTCGCGGACCGTCTCGCTGCGGGCGTTGTACGTCTTCAAGCCCAACTTGGCGTCCTTGGCGAAACCCGGCAGCAACCCGAAGTGCCCTTCGACCACCTCGAAGTGGGCACGGCCTCATCGCCCAACTCCCGCTCGGGCGGTCGGCGGATGGCCGAGCTGGGGATTCGCACGGCCGAGGAACTGCGCGTATCGAGCCGGGACTTCAGGTAGATCTGCGCAGACGATGAGCCATGGACCGACAAGCCGTCGGCCGCCATCGCCCTCTGGAAGTCAGCGCCTGGCAGCGGAGCTCCTGCGACACGACGCGCTGCATGCCGACGAGACCCCTGTGGCGATGCTCAAACCCGGCGCCGGCAAGACGCACCGGGCCTACCTGTGGAGCTACTGCACGACGCAGTTCAACCCCGGTCCAGGGCGTCGTGTTCGACTTCGCCGACAGTCGAGGTGGACAGCACGTGCGTGAGTTCCTCAAGCTGAGCGCAACCAGTGCCAAGCCGGGGTGGCAGGGCAAGCTCGTCACCGATGACTTCAGCGGCTGCAAGGCCTACAGCCTGCAGTACGACGGCGTCGAGATCGAGCAACTATCGCCAGGCACGCAAGGCATTGTCTTGCTGCTGCTGTACCTCTCGATCGATGCGGAGGACGACCGGCCGCTCATCATCGACCAGCCCGAGGAGAATCTGGATCCGCAGTCGGTGTTCGAGGAGTTGGTGACCCGCTTTCGGTTACTCGAGAATCCCCAGAGCCTATGTTGCCTGCCGATCAGGCTGAACACCGTCTCGTCGGGTAGATAGGTCAGCTTTGGCTCGCCCAGCATGTTCTGCGTTCTCATCACATACGAAAGCCCTTGGTACGAGACGTGTTAGACAGTCCACGTTCGCACGCACGCCCTCGCGCGTCCGAAGCGGATCGGTTGGGTGCGCAACATCCCCTCTCGTGGCGGCGACGATACATTTCTTGCCCGCCCCACGGCTAGCAAGCACATCGGCTGCCTTGGACGAGGTCCTTGCTCTCCGCGCCCTGGACCTCGAAATCTTCGATGTCATTCGACGACCTCAGGTGCCGCAGAAGGATGCCGTCTCGCAAAGTCGGCGGTGCAGCGAGCGCGGTCATCGATGCCTCACGCGCCGTTGATTTTCTTGGGTATAGGGCTCGCTCCATAGCACCTGTTCGTTCCCGCTTGTGAGGGAGGCAAGTACGCCACCAGACTCATGAGCGCGAGCTCTACGAACCGTCTTATCGTCATTCAACCAACCTGCAACCTGCCGAGGCAAGTGCTCTCTTCTTGCCCCGTGTTTGCGCATTTATTGAGCTGTTTGCGCATTTAATAGGTTGTTTGCGCATTTATTTACCTAGAACAGGACGCAGGCAGCTAGATACCTCGACGGTCTGATCCGGCCTTTCGCGATATCCCCTGGGCCATCAAAGAGCCGGCTACAAGAAGTGAGCACGTCGATGGAACTAGCCCTCGTGCCTTCTGGAATCGTTTACGACTCTATTAGCGTGTTTACGACCTTATTGGCTCGTTTACGACTGTATTGGTCTTGAACAGTAGCGCTAGTGCACGCGACGGCGTTTTACATAACTGTCATTGTTGGTTGAAGAGCGGTATATCATTGGAATAGTACTACCCGTCGTGTTGTTGCCCGCACCATCGCCGCCGGCGATCCGTCGTTGCCCTCCGATGCCGTGTAGACAGCGGTGACGCGCGACTCCTTCGTGCTGGTGATCTCCAGGATGCCGATGTACAGGGGCCCCGGCGCCGACCCGTTGCCGCCCATCAGCACTCTCGACGAGGCGGCCGGGAACAGGAGCAGCGCCTCGTCGCTGTTCTCCTGCGCGGCGCCCCGCGCATCCAGTAGTAGCGTCGTGACGGCGTCATTGGCGTCGTCCGCGCTGACGATCCGGTAGCGATGAAGTTCAAGGCCCGTCGCCGGGTCGACCGCACGCGCCGTGTCGATCACCAGCGGCTTGTCGATTCGATGGACGCGCTGGGCGCGCGCGACGGCCTTGACGCGGAGAGACTTACCGCTCATCTTTCCTCCTTCTACTGTAAGGCCGAGGCAGACGGGATCCCATTGCTCGCGCCATTGTTAGGGCCCGCGACCGCATCTGTCGTCCTTCAGACTGTTGATGCCACCGGAGATCATCGGCCGCGGCTTGAAGCCGGCCCCCTACCTTCGTTATGGCTATCAGAGATGAGGTGGCTGCATCGGTCTGGACTCCTATCGAGAACCCTTGCGATGGCGCGTCCACGTAAAGCATGCGACCTGTACAGAGCACGCTGGTGACGAAGGTCGTCATCACCGCCCTCTGCATTGCGGCAGGCAGGAATTGCGCGTAGTCTGCCGCGGCCATGCCTGTACCGAATCAGACCGCCGCAGACTTCCCACGAACCGACGTCACGCTATCTGAGGACCTGATCGAGGCCTGGAACCGGGCGGCCTGGATCGGCGAGCAGTCGACGGAGTCGACACTGCGCAGCTTCACTTCGATGCTGGCCCTGCTGCACGCAGCACCGCAACGCTGGTGGCTTCGGTACTGCGAGGCCGTGGGCGTGGACCTGCGAGCGATTTACGCCTCGCTGAGGTTCCGTCCGGCATCGCTTGGCGTGTTCCGCAAACGCATCAAGGCGAATGAAGTTCCGAAGGGAAAGGAGCCAACCTCTGCTTCGCTGTTGTTCCTTGATCGATGAGGCAGTTGATCCACCGCCAGATATCTCCGAACGACGAACCTCGTGTCGGATCGGGCGATTTCAGCCGCGCGTTCTCGTCCTCGAGCATCTTCAGGCGCTTGAGCTTCGTCACGCCCAGGTCGCCGAACTTCTTCTGGCCTTGAGCCAGTCCTCCAATTCCTCGGCGGCCGATCCGACCACCGGCTTCACATCTTCCGCACGGACCTTCCCGGCAACACACGGATCCCACCGTCATTCAGAGGTGGTACGAGATTTCGGCCGGCGCAACGATGTTCCTGAAGCCGGCGGCGAGGCGCAGCGCCGCGATGTCGGGCTTGAATCCGCCTCGGACGCGCAGATGTCTTCGGCTACGAGGCTGCGGAGCGGCACTCCTTGCGCTTGAGCGCGCAACGGGGATCGACCGCGCCCAAAGCAGCCAGGTTGAACGGCACATTGGCTGCCCAGTACTTGTTCCATTCCGGGGTGACCTTGTCGCTCTTGGGCGAATCGAGCTCGGTGCCACTGAAGAGCCCCATCCTCCAGTCCGGCGTGAACCGTTTCCCGTTGAAGAACCACTGCAGGGTTTCTCGGCTGACCCGATCGCCATCCACCATGTAGGTCAGCCGCTGCTCAAAGGTGGGGCTCTCAAGCTCCTTTTCCATCGCGGCAAGGTCCACCTTCCCCGCCTCGTCCAGCATCGGCTTGAGAAGCTCTGGCGCCTGAGCGGCAATGACAAGCTGGGTCTTCTCAAACTCCACCTGCTCCTCCAGCTTGGGGATGGCAGCGCGCTCTCTCTCTAGAGCGCCCTGCACCGCCTCTAGCTCCAACTGGTAAGAAGTGACCCGTTGTTGTCCCTGGCTTGGGTCGGGAGCGCTGGCCTCAAGCCGGGTGACTTTGTCCGCTAGCCGGTCAATGTCGTCTTTGTGCAGCTTGAGAAATCGTTGTGCCGCCTGCACTTCGGAGTCGCTCTTGGGGCTGATGATCAAAAGCTCAGATCGCTTCGTGCCTTGAAGCTCAAGAATTCGTTGACGCAGATTGGCTTTGGCGGTTTGGATGTCGTCGCCCTTGAGCTTCCACTTGCAGCTCATCTGAACGAGCTTGTCGCCGCGGTCGTTCGTCGAGGTGGACCACTCGACGTCACAGAACTTTCTCATGTCGAGCATTTCGCCCAGGGTGTAGTTCTTGTTGGGAGTCTTCAGCGATTTCGCCGCCTTGACGTCGCTGCCATCGCACCCAACCAGAAACAAGCTCGCGAACAGAACCGCGGTACCCAATGCCCTCATCTTTTACCCTCAGGTGTTGTTGTGTTGCGGCGCACTATATGACGCGAGCGAGCGCCGCTCGTCACCTGGGCGCCCGCGCCTGTGGAGGACATCACGGAAGTGCGCCTCTCGTAGACCTGTGGGTTGTATCGGCCTGGTGGGCCGGCCCGCGGACCTGGAAGCCGGCCCCTTCGGCTGCATGCCGACGTAGGAGTCCATCCATTTCCTGGGGTGTGCAATGCAGCAAAGAAAGCTTCAGGAATGAAACCCGGGGCATCTTCTGGACGGGAGGTCCTGCAGCTGTGCGCCGTCCTGCGCGGCATCAGCCCGCTGATCTGGCGGCGCCTTCTGGTGCGTGGCGATACCAGTGTCGCGCGGCTTCACCAGGTTCTGCAGGTCGCGTTCGGCTGGCAGGACATGCACCTTCATCGCTTCGAGATTCGCGGTCGCGAGTACGGTGTCCATCAGGAGGGCGGCGTGTTCTTCTACACCGACACGCCCGAGATCGCCGTGCAGCCTCCACTTTGGTCGGCCCTTGCCGATTTCGCCCAAGAATGGAAGGTATGCTTACCGCACCAACAAGAAAATGAGGAGTTTTCGTGCGGCTCGTATCCATCTCAATCAAAAACTTTCGGTGCTATAGCGATGAGATCACAATCCCGATAGATGACTTGACAACCTTCATCGGAAAAAATGACATCGGCAAGTCAACCGTCCTTGAAGCGATGGAGATCTTCTTCAACAATGAGACGGTCAAGATTGAGCAGGGGGACGCCAATGTCTATAGCGGTGACACCAAGGTAACGATCACTTGCGAGTTCTCGGAACTGCCCGCCTCATTGACGCTCGATGCCGGGGCGGAGACTACGCTGGCGGATGAGTACCTGTTGACCCAGACTGGAACCCTCAGGATCCAGAAGGTCTTCGATTGCAAGGCAAAAGCTCCAAGCTTAGAAGTTTGCGTGATTGCACGTCACCCAACGGCCGATGGCGTCACGGGCTTGATTGAGATGAAGGAGTCGGAACTCCAGAAGCTCGTCAAGGCCAAAGGACTAGACGTGCCTCTGAAGGGTAACCCTGGAATGCGGCGAGCACTGTGGAACGCCGTGGATGATCTGAAGATCAATGAGATCTCGATCCCACTCACCAAGGCGAAGGAAGACGGCAAGCGAATCTGGGAGCAGCTCGACAGCTATCTACCCATGTTCGCTCTGTTTCAAAGCGACCGGAGCAGCCGTGATTCGGATGGTGAAGTTCAAACGCCAATGAAGGCAGCCGTAGCTGCCGCCATTGCCGAGGTGCAGGACGAGATTGATGCGATTCAACAGAAAGTCAAGGAGAAGGCCGAAGAAATTGCACGCGGGACGCATGAGGCTCTAAAAACTATCGATCCAAATCTTGCGAAAGAACTGACGCCGCAATTTAGTCCCCCGTCCACGGCGAAGTGGACGGGACTGTTTGCTGTAAACATGGACACTGATGACGGCATTCCTCTCAACAAAAGAGGAAGTGGTATTCGACGATTGATTTTGGTGAGCTTCTTCAAAGCGGCCGCGGAACGAAGACTAGCAACGGGCAAGAAGCGCAGCATCATCTATGCGATCGAGGAGCCTGAAACCGCTCAGCACCCCAACAATCAGAAGATCTTGATTGATTCCTTCAAGGCGCTGGCTGGGGAAAGCGGCTATCAGGTCATCTTGACTTCACATAGCCCGGGTTTTGCCGCCGACCTGCCGACCGACGGTATACGCTTTGTGACTCGGGACGCCGCCGGAAAGCCAAGCATTCAATCCGGCGTGGATGTCTTTGAGAAAGTTGCAGAGACGCTCGGTGTGGTCGCCGACAGCAGGGTCAAAGTTCTGTTCTGCGTGGAGGGACCGACTGATGTTGAGGCTTTTAAGTGCCTTAGTCGTGCTCTGCATCTGAAAGACCCCACCTTGCCGGACCTCTCCACCAGCAAGTCCGTTGCCTTCGTACCACTCGGCGGCTCGACACTTCAGCATTGGGTCGCTTCGCACTACCTCAAGGCATTGAAGACTCCGGAAGTACATATCTACGACAACGACGTCCAGAAATATGCACAGTCTGTTGAGCACGTCAACGCTCGGGCCGACGGCTCATGGGCAAAGATGACGGCAAAGTATGAGATCGAGAACTATCTGCACTCAGATGCGATTAAGGACGCATTCGACGTGGAAGTCGCCGTTGCAGACCATGCCGTGAACGGACAAGGAGTGCCGGAGCTCTTTAGCGCTGCCTACCACGCCGCCAATTCTGTCGGCGCGCCAATGAATTCAAGCAGTTCGAAGAAGAAGCTGGCTGCGAAGGCGTTCCCGTTGATGACGGCCGACCGAGTGAGCGAACGTGATCCTCATGGCGAAGTAGCCGGCTGGTTTCGGCAGATTGCTAACATGATTTAGGCACCGGCCGATCGGCTGGTTGGCAGTCGCACACGCCGAGTCGCAGTATTTTGTGAGTCACATCGCGGTGGATTCGCAGTGCGAGTGGCATGCCCCTTGGTGTCGCGACATGTCGATGCTTGGTTCTCCGAGGCCGCGCAGCGCATCACTGGGCAGTGGCGCTGCGCCGCTATGACGAGGGCTATTGCCGTCGACTGACTTGACGAGTCCAAGCCAGCGCCTCATCCAAGTCGAGATTAAGACTCGCGTAGGTCCGGCGAAGGAGGTTCGGCGGCAGCGCCCAGTCCCACTTCTCACGCTGAAGGTTCTTCGCGTCCTCCAGCAACATGTCTAGCGGAGGTGCCTCGTCTACGGCGGCGTCTCCCAGCGCGTCGAGGACATCGCTGATCCGCCGCGTGCCCAGCTGCACCTCCACAGCCGGTCCGCCGGGGGTCGCTTCGAAGCCACGTCGGGTCAAGAGGCAGGCCAACGCCTCATTGGGCGCATCGCCCAGCCAGGTCACGAGATGGACTTGGCGGCCTTGCTCAATGAGGAACTCCGCAGCCAGTTTGCGGCGGCCGTACGCCGCTCTTCCTTCTGCCAGAAATGCCTTGGCCTGCGCGTCCAGGTAGGAGGGCACTTCCTGCGCCTCATAAAACTCGCGCATACGCTCCCTGACCCGCGTGTGCGTGCGTCCACCGCCGCCAGCGAAGAGCGGAGGTGCCCCGCCGCCTGTCCGGTGCACATATACGGTTTTTTGTTCTTCGTCGACGTTCTCGACCTTCCAAGTCTTGCCCGCAAACAGAATCCGTTGACCCACAGTAAGCATTTGATTGATGGGCATCGAGCCGAGGGTGCTCGTCCCAGCCACGATGCGGAATTCCTCGTCGGCCGCAAAAGCAGCGTAGAACGAATAGTGGTTGACGAGCTTTTCGCCCAAGCGACCGTGCAGCAGGTCGCCGGAGGAGTCCTGCACTAACAGCTCCCGCTCCCCCAGGTGGCGCACAAGTTCAACGAACTCTTTCTTTGAAGTCCCGCCGAACGGCGCGGCGGGGGCGCATAGCAGTTGGTACAACTCGGTGGCCGAGGCCCCGCCCTGCTGCGCAATGACCGAGAGCACCTGCTGAACCAGCGTGGAAAAATGGGCACCACCGGCGCGCGGCGGCTCGAACCAGTCTCGCGTAAGAAGGTCCACCATCGCCAGGGTCTCGACGGTCTCGAGGCGAAGTTCGGAGCTCCAGTTCGACTTTGGTCCAATCTGTTGCTCTTGGACGTAGGCACGCAGGATGGCCGGCTCGCCCTTTCGGCGCCCTGAGCGACCCAGGCGCTGCCGCAGGCTTGCCACTGAGGGCGGGCTACCGATCTGGGCAACGCTCTTGACGGCACCGATGTCGATTCCCAGTTCGAGCGTGCTCGTGCAAATGGCCGTCGCGGGCACCTCCCTCTGCTTCAGCGCGACTTCCGTCTCGATTCGAATCTCCTTGGACAGGCTGCCGTGGTGCGGCCAGAACTCCGCCGGCACCTGGTGGCGCTCGCACATCGTGTTGAGCAGATGGGTGTAGCGCTCCACCTCTCGGCGGGAGTTCGGAAAGATGAGGTTGTTCGAGCCCCGAAGCACTCGAAACAGGTGAGCGGCAATGCGACCCGGGCCGACCGGCTCAGGAGGCCCCTGTGCCTCGTCAAGTTGATCGGCCCCGCTGGACTCCGCCAGAACCACACCGCCATCGCGCTCCTCTTGGTTTGCCGCTGGCGCGGTTTCACCTGCGCCCCGCACCAGGGGCTCCTCGAATCCCTTGATGATGAGGCTCAGGCCATTGCCCGCCTCAGACGACTGCAGCACTACCGCGTCGCCACCCGGGCGGAGGAACTGTGCGGCAAGGCCCATGTCGCCCAAGGTTGCTGACAGGCCAATCCGCGGCACCTTGCGGCCAATGGCGTGCTCGACGCGATGCATAAGCGATTGCAGCTGCTTGCCCCGTTCCGAGCCGATGAACGCGTGCAGTTCGTCGACGATGAAATAGGCAGCACGCTCGAAAATCGCGCCGACGGATGTCCCTCGATTGCAGAGCAGGGCCTCGAGCGACTCGGGCGTGATGAGCAGCACCCCGCAGCGCTTCGATAGGAACTTTGTCTTGGATGTGGAGCTGATGTCGCCGTGCCAGGGCCAGACCGGCACCTCCAGCTGTTCGCAGAGCTTGTCCAGCCGCCCGAACTGGTCGTTGATGAGGGCCTTGAGGGGGCTCACGTAAACGATGAGCCCCATGCTGCCCTCTTCTTGCAACAGGCGGGTCAGTGCGGGAAGGAAAGCCGCCTCAGTCTTGCCCGAGGCGGTGGCGGCCGCGATGACCACATCCTTGTCGGCGGCGAGCACGACCGGCCCGGCCTGCTCCTGGATGTCCCGCAGGCTCTCCCAGCCCTCCGCCCAAATGAAGCGCTGGATGCGCTCGTCCAGGAGGTGAAAGGCGCCGCTCTCCACTGGAAGTCAGCTCTTCGAAGAAGACATCTGGAAGTTCACGAGCTCGTCGTCGGCCGCCGCGTCGACTTCGAGGTCCTTCGCCCCCTCGGTGTCCGGACTCACAGCCAGGCCGCCGAGCAGATCCTGCCAAGCGGCCGCGGGGTTTTGCTCCAGAACTGCCAGGAGATTGACAAAGGACGTGATGGTCGTACGCGGCGTGCGGAAGTACGAGTCACCAATCCGCTTGGAACAATGCTCCATGAAGCTCGCAATGCCTTGGTCCGGCAGCAGGTATTTGGACGTGTCGCCGCTGGCTTGGACATGTCGCACCTTCTGCAGGAGAACATAGAAGTCCTCCGGAGCGAGGGCGGCCAGGCGCACCACAGGGCCACTGAAGTCCACCAGGCCATTGGTTGCGAAGGTGTTCTGCGTGAGGCGGCTCTGTAGCGCCGGATAGCTGTAAAGGCCGCGTCGGGTGTCCAGCAGGAACTCGGGCGTGCCGCCGAGGATGAAGCCCAGCCCGACGGCATTCCCCTGCAGCGAGTCGTTCAGGATGCGCAACAACTGCTCGTAGTTCGCATTGCGGGCCTGCGTGTTGGCAAGCTTGTAGAGGTTCACCAGTTCGTCGAGATTGACCAGGAGACCACCGAACCCCGCGAGCCGCACAAAGCGCGCCATGAGCTTGAGTTGGTCGTAGACCGCTGCATCATCGACGATGGAGCGGACGCCGAGCGCCTGACGGGCGTCAGTCCTGGTCCCAAACTCTCCGCGCAGCCATCGGATGGCGTCTGACTTGAGTTGCTCGTTGCCCTCCTCCGCGCCCCGGTAGTACGCTGCGATGACATCGGCGAAGTCGTAGCCGTTGACCAGTTCCGTGAGGTGGTCGAGCTTCTGCCGAATGACCGACTCAGTTGTGGCGCCCGAGGCTTTCGCCTCGGCCTTGCTCGTCGAAACGAACTTTTCCACGATGCCTGCCAGCGCCCCGCCCTCGGGCTTCGTACGGGTTGCGAGATTGCGCATCAGTTCGGCATAGAGCGAGCGCGCCTGGCCGCCGCTTGCGTGAAGCCGTCGGTCGGGATTGAGGTCTGCGCTCGCGACGACCAGCTTCTTCTCCATGGCGATGGAGCGAATGAGATTCAGGAAGAAGGTCTTGCCTGCCCCGTATTCGCCGATGACGAGCCGGAATGTCGAGCCACCGTCGGCAATTCGGTCGATGTCGCCATCGAGCGTCTTGATTTCACGGGTGCGCCCTACCTGGATAAGGTGCTGGCCTGCACGCGGCACGACACCCGAACGCAGGGACTGCAGGACGGCGTCTCGGTCTTTGGGGCGAATAGCGATGGCGGTCATGCTTCAAGCTTCTCCAGGATCTCTGTGTTTACTTCGATGGGGTCATCGCCTTCGGTGAACGAGATGTCGTAGGCATCGAAAGCGGCTTCGTTGATGGATAGCAGTGCACCTTCGAGCATGAGTTCGAGGTCCGCAGCAGCGTCGGCGAGATCCGAACGAGGCCACGTGGGTCTTTGCAGCAGGAGGCGCGCGAGCGCGCTGTGCGCCTCGTCAAGCCCCATCAGGCCGGCGACACCGGATGGCTCAGCTAGGGCTGGAGCCTGCTCGGTCACAGGAACAGACGGTGCAGCCGCCTCCTCGTCCACGAAAATATTGGCCAGAAGCGCGGAGACCTCCTGGCTCTCCCGCTGCAACTCTGCAATTCGGGCGGCGTCGAGCTTGAATCCAGCGGCTTTCGCAGGCGCTGTTGCCGGGGTGGAAGGTGGCACCGGCTGTGCGAAGCCCGAAGGCGTTGTCGGGGATGGCGCATTAGCCGCGACAGCATGCACATCGGAGAACACCTTTTTCGAGTCTACGCCGAGCGCCTTGTAGATGCTCTCGAGCATCCTGACCTCGGCCGGAGCGATTTCGCCATCAGACTGGGCCACCGTTGCCATGAAAGTGGCGAGAACCTCCTTCGCGTGCGCGTCCAGTGGTTCGAGCTTCTTCTTGAGCGCGGGCAGCGAAGCAGGCGTCACCATGAGAAGCCGCAGGTGGGCCAACAGCCGGCGGATGTGATTGGGTGTGAGGTGAGTCCAGGAGAGGACTTGCTGGCGCAGGTGCGACATCTCGCGTGCGCTGAAATCACCATCGACCGTTGCGACGGCGGAAGCAAGTTGGAGCGTGAGCGCCGCCGCTTGGTAGGCGGGCGTCGCACGGGACACCGGCTCGCCCGGAGGGACGGCGAATAGAACCACTTTCTCGTCCGGCTTAGGGAGCTTGGCCCCGGCGAGCACGTCGGGCTCGATTCCGATGTTGAGCGATTCGAGCGCTCTGGCGAGCGCATGCGTCTTTTCCTTAGTGAGCTTTGACTGTGCATCGAGTTTGGAGAGCAACTCCTGGAAGGACATGGCGAGCATGCCGTCGCCCATGCGCTGCTTGAGCTCGGACAAAACGTCCTGGGCGCTCTGCGGCCACAGCGTGGCTGGCAAATGCAGGAGGCCCTCCAACGCCGAACGGGCGTTGGGATTTCTGCCGACGAAGCGGCTGTACGAGTCGAGGGCAGCGGTCGTCTCTTCGACCAGCGCCCTCACCTTCTGGATTGGTCCCGTCAGCGCGGTCACGTCCGGGGTGTCTCCGAAGCTGAGCTTGACGTCCATGCCCCGAAAGCCAGCTGACGCGGCTTGGTAGACGAGGTGCAGCTTGGTGCGGTTGCGCGGCAGAATGATGCCGGCGCCGTACTGTTCGGCGTATTTCTGGGTGAACAACCGGTCGAACTCCGGAGCGCAGCGTTCCGCGGCAGTGCGCAGGTACGTCGACGGGTCGAGCTTCGCCCATCCCAGCGCCAGATGGGCAGGGACGGGGGCGTCATCGACTGCGGCGCGCCCCAGTGCCAAGCGCACATAGACCGGCAGTTCCAATCCCTTCGGTAGGTCCGGTAGGAGGTGGTTGTAGAGGTCAGCGGGGTAGTTGGAGGCGGCCATCCAGTTGAGGAGCTCGCTTGCATAGCGCTTGAACGAGTGCGACTTCTCGCCGTAGACGTCGAGGAGGCGGCGCAGCTCCTGCGCGATGACAGGCCATTCTTCCTGCGCGGCTGCATCCAAGCGTGCATCAAGGATGGCGCGCCGCTCGAGACCATAGAAGAACAGGAACACGTATCCGATGTCGGCCTCGGGGTCCTTCCGCCCGTCGGCGAGCCACTCGAGATATGAGCGACGCGCGTTGGGCGAGATGTCCGAGTAGCTGGGCCAGTAGCCCATGTCCCGGGTGGTGTAGTTCCCGCGCTTCGCGATGCTAAGACTTGGATTAATAAGACAAGGGTCGACGGCACCGGAACTTGCTCGCAGTGAGGTGCCAACGTAGACCATTCCGCCCGGGATGGTGAGCGAGCCGACAACGCACGGTGTTCCTGCCGGGATCCATGTACCCGGGCCGTAGGACTTCGGCGCGGCGGGAATCCTGGCGTCGAAGGTGTGACGAGGCGCCACGACCTCGACGAGTTCGTCCTCAACCGGCTGCACGAAGGATGCGCCTCGTGGAAATTCCGAGCGAGTCGGGCCGGAAGGGGCGGTCTGCGACGTGGCTGTGAACTCCAGGGGTTCAAGGTCTCGCAGGCCGGGTCGCTCGGGAGCACTATTCGTGGGGCGATTTCGCTGATAGACAAAAAAACCGATGCCTACGAGAGCCAGAAAGCCGATTGCGAGCCAAGCCTTGAGCGGCACCAAGGCCAGCATCAGCACAATGCCACCGAAGATGAGGGCCCCCGTGGATGAGGAGGATGGCTTCTTCCGTCCTGCCATCTTCTAGGCGCTCCCTTGGGGAGTTGCCCATTGTGTGGGACTTGGGCCGGCGAGGCCCGTCCCAGGCGCGGCGACTCCCAAACTCGCGCAATGATCGCGCACGAGCTTCTCCAGGAGATTGGTCTGACTGCGGTGTTTGGCAGCCGCTGCGTCGCGCAGCAGCTGCTTGAACTGGGGCGTAACCCTCAAATTGAGGGCCTCTGTCTTTTCAGCGCTCATGAACTCCTCCGTACCGCATGACACGTTACAGGGAAAACTCGGCTGTCTTGAAAAAGGTGACGAAAAAACAGACCCGGAACAGGAAAAAGGACTGCCGCCTGCGAGATGGGTACTGAGGCTCTGCGGCCCCATGAGGACGGCCAGCCAACTACCGTGATGTCGAGCAGCAAGCCAGCATGCCATTGACGTCGTTCATCGTTCCAAGCGCCGTTGATGGTCTGGTGCACCCCGTCTTAGCGAGCATCTGCCCCGGTTGCGGCCCGCAAAAGTCGGCTATACGAGCTCGGCGGAGCTCTGATCTTTCAGCTCGGCGAACTTGGCCTCCATCGTGGGATGCGTATTTCAGGCCATCGTAGCCGGGCATTTCAGGCGAACGTAGCCGCCGTTTCAAACGAGCGTAGTCGGCGTTTCAGACGAACGTAGCCGGCATTTCACGCTGATCGTA